>JAJDOG010000095.1 GCA_022340285.1 Betaproteobacteria bacterium | reverse complement strand
TCCTGCTCCCGTTCCTGTCCCCCCTGCGGGCCACCTTGACGACGGTCGCGGCGCTGGCTGTCTACAGCGGCTTAAGCCTCTGGGTGTGGGAAAAGTACGATCTCGACCTTCCTCTGGCAAGCAGTTTGCTTGTAGTACTTGCTATGTTCGCGTTAAACATGTCCTACGGGTACTTCGTCGAAACGCGCTCCAAGCGCCAGTTCACCGAGCTCTTCGGCCAGTACGTGCCGCCGGAGCTGGTGGATCAGATGGCGCGCGATCCCGGCCGTTACACCATGGAGGGCAGAAGCGAGGTCCTGACGGTCTTGTTTTCCGACATTCGCGGCTTCACCTCGATTGCAGAGGGCCTCAATCCGCGTGAGCTCTCGCAGCTGATGAACGAGTATCTTACGGCCATGAGCAACGTGATCGGCGAGCATCGCGGCACGCTGGACAAGTATATCGGCGATGCCATTATGGCCTTCTGGGGCGCCCCGGTCGCAGAGCCCGATCATGCCGGGCGCGCGGTTACGGCAGCGCTGGCCATGCAGGCGGCGCTCGGCCCGCTCAACGACACGTTCCGCGCCCGCGGGTGGCCGGCGCTCGCGATCGGCGTCGGAATCAACACCGGCCCGATGCGCGTGGGCGACATGGGCTCCAAGCTGCGCAAGGCCTATACCGTGCTCGGCGACGCCGTGAATCTGGCGTCGCGGCTGGAAAGCCTGACCAAGCGTTATGGCACGGGGATCATCGTCGGGGAGCAGACCCGCAAGGCGGTGAGCGGAATGGTCTTTCGTGAGCTCGACCGCGTACGCGTCAAGGGCAAGGACGAGCCCGTAGCAATCTTCGAACCGATTGGCGCCGAGGGAAAGATCGGCAAGAGCAAGCACGAAGAAATCCGGCTGTGGCAGCAGGCGCTCAAGGCGTATCGCGCGCAGGACTGGGACCAAGCGGATGTCGCGCTGTTCAACCTGCGTAGGCTGTACCCGGATGCGCCGCTCTACGCGCTCTATGCCGAGCGGGTCGCCCAGCACCGCGCCCTGCCGCCCGAGCCGTCCTGGGACGGCGTGACGAGCTTCGAGGAGAAGTGACCGATGCGGCTGCGCGTTCTCGGTTGCAGCGGCGGGATCGGCGGGAGGCATCTCCGCACGACGTCCATGCTTCTCGACCAGGACATCCTCGTCGACGCGGGGACCGGCGTGGGCGACCTGACGCTGGCGGAGCTCACGCCGATCGATCACGTGTTTCTCACCCACTCGCATCTGGATCACGTGGCCTCGATCCCCTTCATGGTGGACACGGTCGGCCAGATGCGCGACAAGCCCGTCACCGTCTATGCCATTCCAGCGACGCTCGAGATTCTCAAGAATCACCTGTTCAACTGGAGCATCTGGCCGGACTTCACCCAGATTCCCAGTGCCGAAGCGCCGTTCCTGCGCTACCAGGCCATAGAGCTCGGCCAGACGCTGGATCTGGACGGCCGGCTCATCACCGTTTTGCCTGCGAACCACGTCGTGCCCGCGATCGGGTACCAGCTCGACAGCGGCGCGGGCAGCTTGGTGTTCACCGGTGATACCACGACCAACGACGAGCTCTGGCCGCTCGTCAATCGCATCGCCAATCTCAAGTACCTCATCATCGAATGCGCATTCTCCAACAAGGAGAAGCAACTCGCGATCATGTCGAAGCACCTTTGCCCGAGCATGCTCGCCGAGGAGCTCGCCAAGATGGAGCGCAGCGCGGAGATCTTCATTACGCACCTCAAGCCCGGCGAAATCGAGCTCTCCATGGAGGAAATCGAGGAGTTCGCCGGCCAGTACCGTCCGCGGATGCTGCAGAACAACCAGGTGTTCGAGTTCTAGCAATCAGGAACCTACACCATGATCCGATCCGTCAATCAGCGGTCCGCCGGCGCCCCCGGAGAACGGAAACTCGATATGCCCACCGACAAAGTCAAGGCTGAAGCGCTCGCCGCCCTGGAGCCGATTTCCGCGCTCTCGGCGTCTCGGCGCAGCGAACTGGCCGAGCTCACGTTCATCGAGCGGATCTCGAAGACGCTCGACCCGTTCCGCATCAAAGGGGTTTCGGGGCAGCTGGTCTATCTGCTTAAGGGCGAGATGGCGCTCATCCTCGGCAACGGTAGCTCGGAGGTCGTGGTCGGCGGGACATCCGAAGCGCGGCACCCCATCGGACGCAAGACGCCGTTTGCCTCCGCGAAGGCGATCACGGATATCGAACTGATCCGGATCGACGACGATCTGCTCGACATCATGGTGACCTGGGACCAGCTCGCGGTCGCGGAGGAAGGGGCCAAGCAGACCACGTCGACCGAAGCGCCGTCGATCGGCAACTGGGCGATCCTGACGGGGCTGTTCAGCATCAACAATCTCAAGTCCGGAGCATTCGCGCAGCTTCCCACCGCCCACATCAACGAGCTGCTGAAGCGCTTCAAGCGCGTCTCGGGGAAGCGCGGCACCCAGGTGATCAAGGAAGGAGCGGAGGGCGACTACTATTACGTTGTCGAGACCGGCAAGTGCGTCGTCGAAAGGTCGGTCGGCGGCGTCAGCATGAAGCTCGCGGAGCTCAAGAGCGGCGACGCGTTCGGCGAAGAGGCGCTGGTTGCCAACGCGAAGCGCAATGCGAGCGTGACGATGCTCTCGGACGGCACCCTGCTGCGGCTGGACAAGAACGACTTCAACGAGCTGCTCAAGAAGCCGCTCCTGCAGTGGGTCAACATGGAGCGTGCCAGGGAGAAGGTCGCGCAGGGCGGCCAGTGGCTCGACGTCAGGTATCCGTCCGAGTACCAGTACGACAAGCTGCCGGGTGCCATCAACATTCCGCTTGCCGAGATCCGCAACGCCGTAAAGATTCTCGACAAGGGCCGGGAGTACGTCGTCTATTGCCAGACGGGGCGGCGCAGCTCGGCCGCTGCGTTCCTGCTCGCACAGCGCGGGCTCAAGTCATTCGTTCTCGAGGGAGGGCTGAGTGGTGGCGAACCCCGACCGCGCTAGGATTCGAGCACCGGGCACCGTGCGTAAATGCCTATTGCGCCTGAAAAAAGCCTCATCCCGGGGACGCGCGTGGTTGCCCCTCCTAGGGCGAGGGGCTAGCATCGACGTTTGCGCCCGGGGGACTCGCTTGGCTTCGACTCGGGCCCGCATCGTCCGTTACACGACCTTTGGCACGATCCGCCAGGGGCTGGCCGAAACCAGACAGGACCTGACGACATGAGCGCTGTCTTAAGCCCTGCAGCATCCGCCGCAGGCGACGTGAACTCCCGGCTCGCGTTCCAGAAGAGCCTGCAGGCCGTCACCAATCGCATCCACGCGACCAGCAACATCGACGAAATCATGCTGGAGGTGAGCGCGGACATCTGCCACCTCTTCAACGCCGACCGCCTGACAATTTACGCGATCGGCGACGACAAGGCGACGATCGTCTCGAAGGTCAAGACCGGCCTCAACTCGTTCCGCGACCTCAAGCTGCCGCTTGCCGAGCACTCGCTGGCGGGCTACTGCGGCATGTCGAAGAAGATGATGAACATCCGCGACGTTTACGACGAGGCGGAGCTCAAGAAGCACCATCCGTCGCTGCGATTCCTGCAGGAGGTCGACAAGCGGACCGGTTATCGCACCAAGCAGATGCTTGTCACGCCGATCGTCGATGCCGAGAAGGGCGACCTCATCGGGGTGGTCCAGCTGATCAATAACAAGTCCGGGCAGCCTTTCGGGCAGCTTGCCGAGGAAGGCGTGCGGGAGCTGTGCCAGACCCTCGCGATCGCATTCCGCCAGCGACAGAAGCCGCATCTCCTCAAGACCAAGTACGACCATCTGGTCGGCGACGCGGTCATCTCGGCCGCCGAATTCGAGCTTGCCGCGCGTTCGGCGCGCAAGAAAGCCGTAGATATCGAAACCGTCCTGCTGGAGGAGTTCAACGTCAAGCTTCCGGCCCTCGGCAAAGCGCTGTCGAAGTTTTTCAGCGTGGCCTACGAGCCCTTCAAGCAGGAACGCGTGAAGCCGCTGGACCTGCTCAAGAACCTGAAGCGCGAGTACGTCGAGGCGAACCAGTGGATTCCGCTCGAGGAGAACAAGGACGGCCTGCTTGTGATGTGCCTGGATCCGGAGCGAGTCAGGGCATCGCGCATCGTCAGCAACGTCTTCCCGCACGTCCGGCGCATCCAGTACGTCGTCACGAGCCACCGGGAGTTCAAGGACACCCTGAACCAGTTCTTCGGCGCCGATCTAGAAATGGGCGACATCGGCGATCTGCTGCAGGACCTGGGGGGCGAGGAATTCGAGGAGGCGGGCAGCAGCGACGACCTCTCGGCGGCGGCCGACAACGAGCTCGTCAAGCTCGTGAACAAGGTGATCATCGAGGCGTACCAGCAGGGCGCATCCGATATCCACATCGAGTCCTACCCCGGCAAGCTGAAGACCGAGATCCGCTTCCGCAAGGACGGGTCGCTCGCTCCCTACATCGAGGTCCCGGCGTCCTACCGCAACGCCATGGTCGCGCGACTCAAGATCATGTGCGACCTCGACATCTCGGAGCGTCGCAAGCCGCAGGACGGCAAGATCAAGTTCAAGAAATTCGGCCCGCTCGATATCGAGCTGCGGGTGGCGACGCTTCCGACACAGGGTGGCGTCGAAGACGTGGTCATGCGGATTCTGGCCGCGGGCGAGCCGATCCCGCTCGACAAGCTTGGGCTCTCGGCGCACAACTTCGAGGCGCTCAAGGACACGGTCGCCAAGCCCTACGGGCTCTTCTTCGTGTGCGGGCCGACCGGCTCCGGTAAGACGACCACCCTGCACTCGGTGCTGAAGTATCTCAACACGCCCGATACGAAGATCTGGACCGCGGAAGACCCGGTCGAAATCACGCAGAAGGGCCTGCGCCAGGTGCAGGTGAACCGCAAGGCCGGGCTCGACTTTCCGACGGTCATGAAGGCATTCCTGCGTGCCGACCCGGACATCATCATGGTCGGCGAGATGCGGGACAAGGAGACAACCTCGATCGGCATCGAGGCCTCGCTCACCGGCCACCTGGTGTTCGCCACCCTGCACACCAACAGCGCTCCGGAGTCCATTATCCGCCTGCTCGATATGGGCATGGATCCGTTCAACTTCGCCGACGCCCTGTTGGGCGTCCTCGCGCAGCGTCTCGCCAAGCGGCTCTGCTCGAAGTGCAAGGAGGCCTACAACCCTGGGCAGGAGGAGGTCAAGGCGCTCATCACCGAGTACTGTCAGGAGCTGCTGAACACGGTCTCGTTCAAGAAGGACGCGAAGGGTGCCTACGAGGCGGTCTATCGCGAATGGGCCAGGAACTACGCAAACGAGCAGGGGCAGTTCACGCTCTACCGCAAGGTGGGCTGCGACGCGTGCGGCGGCTCGGGCTACAAGGGCCGGGTCGGCCTGCACGAGCTGCTCGTCGCCAGCGATCACACCAAGAAGCTCATTCAGGAACACGCGCGCGTGGCGGAGATCCTTGCCGTCGCGCTCGACGAGGGAATGCGTACGCTGAAGATGGACGGCGTCGAGAAGGTGCTCGGCGGGATCACCGACATCGCTCAAGTGCGCGCGGTCTGTATCAAGTAGGGAAAGATAGTAGGGGCGGCTCATGGCCAGTACCCACACGGCGCCGTTTGCCGATCCGGTCGCGCGGCGCGCGACCGATACGTCCGACGATCTCTTTCGCCGACTCGATCAGCTGAACGAGATCGGGGCGGCGCTGTCGCTCGAGAAGAACCTCAACGCGCTCCTCGAGAAAATCCTCGTCGCAGCCAAGACGATCACGCGCGCTGACGGCGGGACGCTGTATCTGCTCAAGGGGGACGGTGTCGAGCGCGAGCTCCATTTCGAGATCGTGCGCACCGCGACCCTGAATATCGCGCTGGGCGGCACGACCGGAAACCCGATCCCGTTCTTCCCGATCCAGCTCTACCGGGACGGGCAGCCGAACAATTCGATGGTCGCCGCGTACGCGGCGCTTCACGGCACGACGGTGAACATCGCCGATGCGTACACCGAGGAAGGGTTCGACTTCTCCGGGACCCGGCAATTCGACCAGAAGACCGGCTACCGGTCGAAGTCGTTCCTCACGGTGCCCATGAAGAACCACGAGGGTGAGATCATCGGCGTTCTGCAACTCCTCAACTGCCAGGACCTGGCCGGCGGCGAGATCGTGCCGTTCTCGACCTCCGACCAGCGGCTCGCCGAGTCGCTTGCGTCGCAGGCGGCGATCGCGCTCACCAATCGGGCCCTGATCATCCAGCTCGAGGCCCTGTTCGAATCGTTCATCGAGCTGATCAACACCGCAATTGACGAAAAGTCCCCCTATACCGGCGGACATTGCCAGCGCGTCCCGCAGCTCACCATGCTGCTCGCGGAGGCGGTCGAGAAGACCCAGGAGGGGCCGCTGCGGGAATTCGCGATGAGCGAGAAGGACCGCTACGAGCTGAAGATCGCCGGCCTGCTGCACGACTGCGGAAAGATCACCACGCCGGTCCACGTGGTGGACAAGGCCACCAAGCTCGAGACGATCTTCGACCGCATCAACCTCGTGGACACCCGATTCGAGGTGCTGAAGCGCGACGCCGAGATCGCGGCGTTGGAGAGCAAGCTGGAGCTTGCGCGCCGGCCGGGACTGGACGAGATGGCTCAGCGGACAATGATGTACGAGATCGATCGGACGCTTCGCGACCGGGTGCGCCAGCTCGACGAGGACCGCAAGTTCCTGCGCCGCTGCAATATCGGCGGCGAATCGATGTCGCAGGAGGAACAGGATCGGGTGCGCAAGCTCGGGACGACCTACAAGTGGTGCGACACGTCCGGCGGCACCTCGAACTTCCTCTCCGACGACGAGATCCGCAATCTGACGATTCCACGGGGCACCCTCACCGCCGACGAGCGCGAGATCATCAATCACCACATCGTGTCGACGATCAAGATGCTCGAGGCGCTGCCGTGGCCCAAGCACCTCAAGAACGTGCCCGAGTATGCCGGCGGCCACCACGAGCGCATGGACGGCAAGGGCTATCCGCGCGGGCTGACGCGCGATGAGATGTCGGTGCAGGCCCGGATCATGGGGATCGCCGACATCTTCGAGGCCCTCACGGCGAAGGACCGTCCGTACAAGAAGGGCAAGACACTATCCGAGTCGCTGCGCATCTTGGGCCAGTTCAAGCTGAACGGTCACATCGACCCGGACCTCTTCGACATATTCGTGAGCAAGAAGGTGTACCTCGCGTACGCCCGGCAGTTTCTCGATCCGGAGCAGATCGACGAAGTGGACGAGACGGGAATTCCGGGATACGCCGCCTGAAAGAGCGTTTTTCCTTCTCTCGGGGAGGGATGGTTGCGCATGAAGGGGGGCCCTTCATCCCCACCTGGCCGGGGTGGTGTTCCCGAGCCCGCGCGGCGCGCCTGGACGATCAGCTCTGCTGCTTGGGTTCCACGGCGCCGCCTTTCGAGGCGCGCGTCACGTAGACCATGAGCCCTTCGGTCGCGATGTCGATGAACTTTTCCGTGTAGCCCATTTCCTTGAGCTGCCATCGGAACTCGTTGCCGAGCTTCGCCTTGCCTACGACGCCGAGCTTGTGCTTGCTCTGGAAATCGACGGCCTGAGCGAGCGTCTCCTCGAGCACCTTCGTCAGGCGGTTTTCGGAGACGCGCTTCTCGGGACTCACGTCGAGCGCCGGCGGGTAGCGCTTCGCGAGACTCGCCACGAGGTCCTTCGCGAAGGTGTTAATTTCTTTGTTGGAGAAGAGCGAAAACAGCCCCATACTTGGCCTCCAGTCACGCGCAAGGATTCTAACACCTACCGCCGGTGGAGAGTGCGATCGCAGGGTACGCGCATGGGCAAAATCACACGGATTGCTCCGCCCATGCAGCGGGTTTCACGATGGTGACGCGATGCTGCGCAGGCTCCTGAGCCGCGTGCTCCCCCGAGACGCCGACGATTCCGGCGAGCTGCGTGAGCTCGCGCGGCGTGCGGCGGTCGATGGGCAGATCCGCCAGGCGCACGAGCTGCTCGAACGTGCGGTCGCGCTCGATCCCCGCTCGCCCGATGCGCATTCCGATCTGGGAAATGTCTACCTGATGCTCGGCGAGGACGCGAAGGCGGAGCGCAGCTACGGTGCCGCGCTCGCGCTTTCCGCGCAACACGCGCCGGCGCTGGCAAATCTGGGTCTGCTGCGCGCACGTCGCGGCGACCGAGCCGCGGCCCTCGAATGCTTCCGACAGGCCGTCCGGGCGGACCCGTGGTCCGTCCAGGCGATCCGGAGCCTGGTCGACTGGCTCCCCGACGACACGGTGCCGGACGAGGACATTGCGCTGATGCGAGAGATTACCGCGCGCTTTCCCGATCACGCGGCTGCGTGGGCGGCGCTGGGCCGGCTCCACTTGCGGGGGGCATTCGATGCCGTGCCCGCGGTCGACGCGCTGGAGCGAGCAGTGGCGCTCGGCCAGCAGGACGCCGACACTATCTCGGGCCTCGGCGCGGGACTGCAGGAGGTCGGCCGTCTCGAAGACGCGCTTGCCGCCTTTGAGCGGGCGCGGTCGATCGACCCGCAACACGTGAGCGCGCGGTTCCACCGCGCTATCGCGCTGCTCACGCTGGGCCGGTTCGCGGAGGGTTGGCCCGACTACGAGTTGCGGCTGCGCTCCGAAGACCGTCCGCAGCGCGCATTCCCGTTTCCGCGCTGGGGCGGCGAGGACCTCGACGGGAAGACCATCCTGGTCCATGCGGAGCAGGGGATCGGCGACGAGATCCTGTTCGCATCCTGCCTGCCGGAGATCATCGCTCGCGCCAAGCACTGCGTGATCGACTGCGCGCCGAAGCTTGCGGCGATTTTCGCACGCTCGTTTCCCGCTGCCACGGTGCACGGCGGACTCCAGAGCGAGCCCGTGGACTGGGCCTTGCCGCTCGGCATCGATTTGCAGATCCCTGCAGGGAGCGTTCCGCTCCAGCTGCGTCCCGACGTGGCTGCCTTTCCCGCGCACCAAGGATACCTGCGCGCCGACCCGGAGAAAGCCCGACGCTGGCGCGAGCGTCTCGCCGCCCTCGGCCCCGGCCGCGCGATCGGCGTCTCGTGGCGCGGCGGCACGCTGCGCACGCGTGCGGACCGCCGAACGCTCCCGTTGTCCGACCTCGCACCGATCCTGAGGGAGCCGGGTTTCCATTTCGTGAGCGTGCAGTATGGGCCGGACGCCGCGACGGAGGTCGACCGCTTTGCAGCGGAAAGCGGGATCCGCATTCACCACTGGCCCGAGGCGGTCGACGACTACGACGAGACCGCCGCCCTCGTGGCGGCGCTGGACGGCATCACCTCGGTTTGCACCGCGATCGTCCATCTTGGCGGCGCGCTCGGAGGCCCGGTGTGGGTGCTGACCCCGCGCGTGCCGGAGTGGCGTTACGGCGCGTACGGCAATCGCATGCCGTGGTATCCGTCCGTGCATCTGATCCGTCAGACTGAAAGGCGCGTCTGGGCGCCCGTTGTCGACGCTGCTCGCCGGGAGCTGCGGGCCACTTTCGCGAGACGCGCCTCCGATGCGTGAGCTGTGGCGGAACGCCGTGCGTCGCGTGCAATGCCGCATTTCCGTGAAAAGCTCGATGCCGCGGGCCGGGAATTGCGCACGAGCGACGGCGAGTAGACTTGAAAGTTCCCTAAATACCGCCGACCATCAATGTTTCAGTCGTGCCGCCACCAGGGTAGTGGCGGCTTGTCGGTTCCACCACCGAGGCCCAGGAACGCATGATCAGAATATTCATCGGCTATGATCCCCGCGAGGCGATTGCGTACAGCGTGCTGGCGCACAGCATCCATGTTCGCGCCGGGGAGCCTGTTAGCGTGACCCCCCTGATGCTCTCCCAGCTTCGCGGGGTGTTCGACCGCGAGCGGCACCCGCTTCAATCGACCGATTTTGCGTTCACGCGATTTCTTGTGCCCTACCTCTCGGGTTTCGAGGGATGGAGCATCTTTACCGATTGCGACATGCTGGTGCTCGATGACGTCGCTAATCTTTGGCGGTTGCGGGACGAACGCTACGCGGTCATGGTCGTCAAGCACGACCACCAGCCGCGCGAGTCGGTCAAGTTTCTGGGGCAGCCGCAAACGCAATACCAGAAGAAGAATTGGTCGAGTGTGATGCTGTTCAACAACTCGCGATGCACGGCGCTCTCGCCCGAATACGTCAATCGCGCTTCGGGTCTCGAGCTGCATCAGTTCAAGTGGCTGGAAGACGAGGCAATGATTGGCGAGCTCCCGCGCCGCTGGAACCATTTGGTTGGCTACTACAAACCGACTCGCGACGTCTCGCTGGTTCACTACACGCTCGGCGGACCATACTTCGATGAGTATCGCGACTGTGAGTACGCAGAGGAGTGGCGGCAGGATTACGAGGACATGCTTGCCTGTAGCCAGCGTGAGCCCGTGCTGGGCAGCTGACGCTCTTGTGACCGAGTTCGCCGTCCGGCGAGGCAGCCCTCGATGCTGCGCAATCTGATCGTGCGTCTCTCGGGCCGCTCGCGGCTGAGCGACACGGATCGCCTGATCGACTCGGCCCGTGCAGCGCGGGCAAACGGCGATCTCGACCGGGCGACCGACCTTTTCGCGTGCGTCGTCGCCGAGCATCCGGGACGAGTGCCGCTACGCTGCCTTTTCGCCGAGGTCCTCCTGGAACGAGGGAATCTGGACGCTGCGGAAGCGGAGCTGCGTGAGGCGATACGGCTGCTCCCGACAGATGCTCAGGCTCACGAGCTTCTCGGGCTGACGCTGCGCAAGCAGGGTGCCGTGCTCGAGGCCTCGCGCGCTCTTTACCAGGCGATCGAGCTCGACTGGCACAGCCAGACCGCGCGGATCGAGCTGGCTGCGACGTTGACCGAGCTCGGCCGGCCCTCCGAGGCGGTGCCGCTTCTGCGATGGGTCCTGAAGCGCGACCCCGAGCTCGCCGACGCGCACCTGCAGTGCGGGATCGCGTTGCAGGAGTCTGGCCGCCTCGAGGAGGCGTTACCACATTTTGAGCGGGCGGCAGCGTCGGAGCCGCGCCGCATCGGGCACGTGAACTATTTGGCGATGTGCCTCCGCGGGCTCGACCGGCACGCCGACGCCGTACGCTTGCTGGAAAGCGCGCTCAAAATCGCGCCGGGCGATCCGGCGACGCTCACGAATCTCGCCACGATTCTGCGCGAGCTCGGCAAGCCCGAGGAGGCGCGCGCGATGGTGGCGCCTCTCATTATGCGGTCGCCGGACGCGGGCGGAGCGCGTAGCGTTTTAGCAGGGGTGTTGCAGGACCTCGGGGACGTCGAGGGTGCTCGCGAGCAGTACGATGCGGCGCTCGAGGCGGCGCCCGGCTCAGGTCAAGCGCGATTGGGGCGCGCCTTGCTGCGGCTCGCCCAGGGAGACTTCGCGCATGGATGGGACGACTACGAGGGCCGCTTTGATTCCGGCGAGACGCCCCAACGCGGCTTCCCGTTCGCCGACTTGGGCGACCAAGTCGCGGCCGGGCGCTCCGTGCTCGTTTACGCCGAACAGGGGCTCGGGGACGAGATCATGTTCGCGAGTTGCCTTCCGGATCTGCTCGCAGAGGCCCACCGGGTAGTCGTCGAGTGTGACCCGCGACTCGCGCCGCTGTTTCGCCGTTCTTTCCCCGGTGCACACGTGCACGGCGCCCCGCGGACCTGGGAGCACGGCTGGCTTGCGCACGCGGGCGCAATCGACTGCCAGGTCGCCGCCGGAAGCCTGCCGCGCCGCTACCGACGTGACGTGGCGCACTTTCCGGCGCACCGGGGCTATCTCCGTGCGGATGACGCGCGTGTCGCACACTACCGCCGGCAGCTCGCCGCGCTCGGTCAAGGTCGAAAGATCGGCATCGCGTGGCGGGGCGGGCTCATGCGTACGCGCCAGGCGGTCCGCTCGCTCTCCCCCGAGCTGCTTGCACCGCTCCTTGCCCGCCAGGACCTTCAGTTCGTCAGCCTTCAGCACGGTGCACACGACGAGGACCTTGCGCTCATCCGCTCGATCCGCGGCGAGGCGATCGCGCATTGGCCGGAGGCAGCGTCCAATCCGGATGACATTGTTGCGCTGATGACGGGCTTGGACGCGGTCGTCACGGTGTGCAGTTCCGTGGTGCATCTCGCCGGTGCGCTTGGTGTTCGAACCCTCGTGCTGGTGCCCGCCACACCCGAGTGGCGCTACCTCGTTTCCGGAGAGCGCATGCCGTGGTATCCCTCGGTGGAGCTCGTGCGCCAGGATCGTCCCGGAGATTGGGGTTCTGTGGTGACCAGGATCGCCGTCCGGATTTGACCGTGGGAACCCGCGCGCCAAGTTCGATTCGGCAGGAACTGACGCTCTGCGTCACTTGCGGTCGGCCCGTGGGGCGCCCCTTGGCGAGACATAGTTCACGGCGCGCGCGCCGGCTGCCCCGCACAACGGATATAGTGCTTAAGAATCATATACTTAAAATGCCCCTCCCGGGGCCCATGCCGATGGCATGCCGCTTGCTCCTACTGGGTTGTGGGGTCAAAGTTCCCGCAAACCAACCGTATAGGAGAGCAGTACATGAAGGCAATTCAAAAGGGCTTTACCCTGATCGAACTGATGATCGTGGTCGCGATCATCGGCATTCTGGCGGCCATCGCGCTGCCGGCGTATCAGGACTACACCATCCGCTCGAAGGTCTCGGAATTGATCCTCGCGGCCAGCGCGGCGCGGACGGCCATCACCGAGAAGTTTCAGGCGGACCAGGACTCGGCCAACATGGGAAGTGGCACGACGATCACGCCGTTCGGCAAGATCCTGGGCGCGACCGTGGCCAGCAGCGGCGTGGTGACGATCACGGGCTCGAGCGCGCCGACAAGCGTCGGCACGGCCGTCACCGTGACGCTGACCCCGACCGTGAACACGGCCGCGGGCACGCTGACCTGGAGCTGCACGGGCGCCCCGTCGCGCTACATGCCGGGTTCCTGCCGCTAAGCACAGCAGCAGCAGTCGTACGACAGGCCCCTCTGCGGAGGGGCTTGTTTTTTTGTAGACTGCGCCAGCACCCGCTGCGGCGCTGGCGCGTTGCGGGATCAACCACATCCAAATGCTGAGGGGCCTCGTCGCCAGTCTGCTGAGTGCGCGACGGCGCGATCCCGCCGCGCACGCGGCTGCCGTCCAGTCAGCGCTGGAAGCGGGCGTCGAGCACGCCCGCGCGAAGCGTAGTCCCGACGCGGAGCGTTGCTTTCTCGAGGCGCTCCGCCTCTCCCCAAGCAATCCGGATGCACTCAATCTGCTCGGTCTTCTCGCGTTCGGCCGCATGCATTACGATACGGCGCTCGACTACTTCTCCGAGGCGTTGCGCGGCAGCGACGTCGTCGCGGATTTTCATCGCAACCTCGCAATGGCGCTGCAGGCCCTCGGACGGGACGACGAAGCCGAAGCTGCCTATCGAAAGGCGTTGGCGCTCGATCCGACGGGGCTCCGGTTCAACACATCGCTCCTTTTTCACCTGAGCCAGCAAGCAGGGACGTCTCCCGGTCAGCTGCTGGCCGAGCACCGCGCGTGCATGCAACGCTTGCTGCGTGACGATTCGCGCATGCGGATCCCTGCAGGAAGGCTGTCCGATCCGGAACGACGGCTCAAGATCGGCTATCTCTCCGGTGATTTTCGGGCCCACGCGGTCGCGTACTTCATCCGCCCGCTGCTCGAAGCGCGGGACCGAAGCGCATTCGAGGTGTTCTGTTACCACACCCTCGACGAGGAAGATGAGCGCACGGCCGAGCTTCGCGCGTTCGCCGAACACTGGTACAACGTGATGAGCTTGCCCGACGGGGAGCTTGCAGCGATGATCCGTGCGCACGAGATCGACATTCTGGTCGACCTCGCCGGTCTGACGAACGGCAATCGCGTGCACGTGATTGCACGCAAGCCTGCCCCCGTGCAGATCAGCTACCTCGGCTATCTTGGTACGACGGGGATCGATGCCATCGACTACCGGATCACCGACGCGCGCGCGGATCCACCTGGCGATGCAGACCTGTGGCACAGCGAGCGGCTCGTCCGGCTGCCGAATTCGCTGTGGTGCTTTGCGCCGCTCGACGCGATGCCCGCGCCGTTACCGCGCAACGATCCGGATGCGCGGGTCGTGTTCGGATCGTTCAACCGCCTCGCAAAGGTGCAGCCGGAGATGATTCAACTCTGGGGCCGCCTCCTCGCCCGGGTTCCCAACTCTGAGATCTGGTTCGCCGACGTGCCGAGCGACGAGAGTCACGATCGGCTGGTGGCCCGGCTTGCGGAGGCCGGCATCGAGAAGAGTCGCATCAAGACCTGGGGCCGCTTGCCGCCCGAACCGTACTGGGACCTCATCCGGGGCGCAGACATTGCGCTAGACACCTTCCCCTACAACGGCGGCGCGACGACCTGCGAGTGTCTCTGGCTGGGCGTGCCCGTCGTGAGCCGCGCTGGCGCCATGGGGTTCTCGCGCTCCGGCGCGTCGATCCTGGGTGCGATCGGGCTGCCTGAGCTGGTGGCCGAATCCGAGGACCAGTACCTGGATGTCGCGGTTGGGCTTGCCGCCGACCGGTCGAGACTGTGGGAATTGCGACGCGGCCTGCGTGAGCGAATGCGGAACTCGTCGCTCATGAACGCCGCCGCGTTCCTGCGCGATCTGGAGGACGCCTACCGCGACGTATGGCGGCGCGCCTGCGATGCGGCAAAGCGGTCCGGAACGTCAGAGACCGGGTGACAAAGGGGAATCGACATGGACCCATTCGCTGCCGAGAAGAACCCGCTTCTCGAGTACCTGCACAACAACCCCGGACGCCTGATCGACAAGTGGGTGCACTACTTCGACATCTATCACCGCCATTTGGCGAAATATCGCGGCCAGGCGGTCACTCTTGTCGAATTCGGGGTGCTCCACGGCGGCTCCCTGCAGATGTGGAAGCACTACCTCGGCCCGCGGGCGCGCATCGTGGGGGTCGACTACAACGCCCTCTGCAAGTCGATCGAGGAGGAGCAGGTGACGATCTACATCGGCGACCAGGCAGACCGGTCGTTCCTCCGGCAGCTTGCAGAGCAGGTCGGGAAGATCGACATCGTCATCGAGGACGGCGGGCACATGATGAACCAGCAGATCGCGACGTTCGAGGAGATGTACTTCCGAATGTCCGAGTTCGGGACCTACTTCACCGAGGACGCGCATACGAGCTACTGGACCCGATATGGCGGCGGCGTGCGTCGCCCGGGCACGTTCATGGAGTACGCGAAGGGACTAGTCGACCGGCTCCACGGGTGGCACACAGAAGATCCGGAGGCCCTCTCGGTCGATGATTTCACCCTGCAGACTGCAGCGCTGCATTTCTACGATAGCGTGCTTGTGATCGAGCGAAGGCCGAGCGCGCAGCCGCAGCGGATCAAGACCGGGAAGCCCTCGTTTCCGCAGAAAGGGCTCTGACCCGTCGCCATTTCATCGCGCGCCCATCGAGCCGAGCACCTCGCGCCAGCGCCGCCCGATCGCCTCGCGGCTATATCGGGCCGCAACGATCTCCTGGCCTCGCCCGATTCGCGCGGGGATCTCTCCGGCATGCGCCAGGGTCCAGCGAATCGCGTCGGGCAGGTCGGCACTCAGCAGCGCCGCGTCGCGAAACTCGGCGTAGGAGGGCAGTGGATGCGCGACCACCGCGCGGCCCGCCCAGAGCGCTCGGATCAGCCGGTTCGGGCTGGCGACAGCGCGCATCTCGTCGTGAAGATCGGCGGGAAGCACGACGAGGTCGCAACGCTCCAGCTCCTCCGAGACTGCGGAAAGCGACCATTCGACGAAGCGCATTACCAACCGGGCCGAGCGGGCGGATTCGAGTTCGCGCGAGATCCGCTCGTCCCGGTTCATCACGATCGCCAGTTCGACGGGCTGCGCGTCAGCGAGCCCGGACAGCGAGGGAAACAGCGCCGCCAGATCGAGGAAGTTCCGGTATTGACCTCCGTACCAGAGCACTCGCAGCGGACGAGGATCGGCGTGTCTCAGCCCGAGGCGCGACAGCAAGCTTTCGCGCCGCGGCGCGAATTGCGGCGGGCGCTGCGCACCTTCAACGGGGTCGGCGACGACATGAACCGGCAACCGCACGCGCCTTCTGCATGCCTCCGCGAGCGTCTCGGATGCCACGCTCAGCGCATCGGCACGCGCGAGGAGCAGCTCAAAGAAGTCGCTGCGATCCGTTGCGAAGACGTTATCCACCAGGTCGACGATGATCGGGAGCCCGCGCGCGCGCGCGAAGTCGGCGGTCCCCAGATAAGCCTCGGTGAAGGCGTCGAACGTCGGGCCGCGCGGTGTCGAGAGCTTCGAAAAGACGACTGCGTCGACTCTTTCCGGAGCGACGTGCTCCAGGACCTCGGGCGTATCCAGGCCGATGAATCCACTCTCGATGCCAAGGGCCGCCAGGGCTTGCGCGGGCATGCCGATGCGAAAGCGCATCGATGCCTGGCGATGGCGTTCGAAATATCCCGCGTCGGTTGTCAAGCCTGCGGGCGCAGTGTCGCTGATCCAGATGATTCGCACGATGTCTCGGCGCTCCGTCGTGATATCCGCAGCGCCGTGCCAGGATTGTAAACAGGTCGACCGGCAAGACGGCGGTGCGGCCGTCGCGGAGGGGCCACAATCCATCTCGCGGTTGAGGCCGCTCTTTCGCGTGACGCGATCGGCCTTCCAGCCGGCATTAGCGCACTGACGCGGAAGCGCCAGCGTGATAGCGTGCCGCCCATGCAAGCACCCGTGCACGCGCCCGCATGCCCTTGATCGGCCGGCTTCTCAGCGGACTATGGCGCGGACCGGACCGACAGGGGCGCGACACCGCGGCGCCCGCTCCGGTGCACGAATCTCAGCCCCCTTCCGATTACTACCTGGCCGCGCAGCGCGCGATCGACGGCGGCGACCTCCCGGGCGCGGTCGAGCCACTGCGCGCCATTCTCGGCGTCCAAGGCTCTTCGCCGGAAGTGCATTGCAACCTCGGCGTGGCGCTGCGCGCGGCCGGAGAGCTCGACGAGGCCGCACACCATCTTCAGGAGGCGGGGAGGCTTCGGCCGACAATGGCAGCCGCCTGGTACAACCTCGGCCTCCTCGAGTTCGACCGCGCACGTTATGCGGAAGCCGAGCGCGCCTACCGCGGGGCAATCACCGCGGAGCCCACGGTCGACTCCTGGCAGCACAGCCTCCTTTGCCTGCTCAACTATGCCCCGGGCCACGATCAGCGCGACGTCTACGAGGCACACCGCGTGTGGGCGAGTCGCTTTCCTGCGCCGCCTGACATGCACACCGGCCGGGCGCGGCCGCGCGATACCGGCAGGCTTCGCGTCGGTTACGTGTCGGCGGACTTTCGCGGTCATTCGGTCGCCTTCTTCATCGGACCGGTGCTGCAGCACCACGATCGCCGGCGTTTCGAGATCTTCTGCTACGACAACTGGGCGCAGTCGGACGCCACCACCGCCCGGCTGCGGGGCTACGCCGAGCACTGGAGGCCGGTGCACGCGCTGGACGACGACGCCCTGGAGCGCCAGATCCGTGAGGATCGTATCGACCTCCTGGTGGACCTCTCCGGGCACACCCAGGGGCATCGGTTGCCGGTGTTCGCGCGCAAGCCGGCGCCCGTGCAAGCGACTTGGATCGGCTATCCCCAGACGACCGGGCTCGCAACCATCGACTATCGCATCACCGATCGCTACCTGGATCCACCAGGCGAGGCGGATGCGTACGGGAGCGAGCAACTGTGGCGCCTGCCCGAGTGCGGGTTCTGCTTCATGCCGCTGGATGCGGCGCCGCGACCCGGGGCGCCTCCGTGCATGGCAAGTGGCGCCGTAACGTTCGGCTCGATCAACCACTACTTCAAAGTGACTGATGGCGTCGTGGCCGTGTGGGCGCGAATTCTTGCCGCGGTGCCCGGCGCGAGGTTGCGCATGATCGTCGAACACGGCGAGCGGCCGGCCGTCGTGCAGAGCGTGAGCGCGAGATTCGCTGCGCACGGCGTCGCGCCGGAGCGCGTCGACGTGCGGGGACGGACGGATCTCGCCGGGTTCTTCGATCAGCTTGCCGAGATCGACGTCGCGCTCGATCCATTCCCGTACAACGGCGGCACGACGACGCATCAAACCCTGTGGGCGGGCGTTCCGGTCGTGACGCTCGCCGGCAACGGCGCCATGGCTCGCTGCAGCACGATGATCCTCTCGATGGTCGGATTGCCTGACCTCGCAGCGGCGAATGAAGACGAATACGTCGCCATCGCGGCGCGCCTCGCAGGCGACCCCCGCCGGGTTGCGGAGCTGCGCGCGAGCCTGCGCGACCGGTACCGCGCATCGCCGCTTTACGCGGTCGAGCGGTTCACGCGCACGCTCGAGGAAGCATACGATGCGATGTGGCAGTCGTTCTGCGACCGGGATCTGGCGGCGAACCAGTGAGCGAGATCAAGCTTCTGGTTCCGGATATGCCGCGCGCGAATGCGCTCGCTCCGTACCTCGCTCGCGTCGACGCGGCACGCTGGTACACCAACTTCGGCCCGCTCGTGCGCGAACTCGAAGACAAACTGCGCGGGCATTTCACGCCGGAACACCACGTTGTCACGGTATCGAGCGGCACGGCCGGCCTCGAGCTTGCTTTGCTGGGGCTCGAGCTTCCGGCGCAAGCGCGGGTATTGCTGCCCGACTTCACCTTCGTGGCCACGGCGACTTCGATCTTGCGCAGCGGACTCCGGCCCGTTGTCGGCGATGTCGATACGCGGAGCTGGCTCCTCACGCCTGCTACTGCGCGTCGAGCGATCGCCGCGCGCCCGGTGGACGCGGTCATGCCGGTGGCGACCTTCGGCTGCCCGCAGGATGCGGATGCCTGGGATCGCTTCAGCGAGGAGACGGGGCTACCGGTCGTCATCGACGCGGCGGGTGGGTTCGGTAACCAGCGCGCCGGGCGACGCTCGCATGCGGTCTTCAGCCTGCACGCCACCAAGGCCCTCGGCGCGGGCGAGGGCGGGTTCGTCGTCTCGCGCGACGTCGCGCTCATCGAGCGGATCAGGCGTCTCAGCAACTTCGGAATCGACGTTTCGACGGGCATCGTCGATCGGCCCGGTATGAATGCCAAGCTGAGCGAGTACCACGCTGCAGTTGCGCTGGCTGCATTGGATACCTGGACGTCCCGCGCAGAGGCGCGTCGGGCAAAGTGGCGCATGTTCCTGGAGATCATGCGCGAGACATGCCCCGCGCTCGTTGCGCAGGAGCGGCCGGACGCCGGAACCTACACGATCGCGCCGGTGCTGCTGCCGGCGCACACCATGCCCGAGACGGTGATCGACGTGCTCGCGCGCGCCGGTGTGCAAACGCGCCGGTGGTATTACCCGCCGCTTTCGCGGCACCCGGGGTTCGACGTGGTGGAGAAGGCCGGCGTATTGAACGGCGTGGAATCGGTATCTGGACGCGTTCTGGGGGTGCCGTTCCATCTCGAGCTGGCGGAGGCCGACCTGCGCCGCGTGTTCGGCGCCCTGCGCCAGGCTACCGCGGCAACCGACTGAGGGACCAGCATGGCATTCCTGAGCCGCCAGGCGCTGCGCAGACTGGGCTTCGCTGCCATCGGCGAGAACGTGCTCGTCAGCGACAAGGCATCTTTCCACAGCCCATCGCGGATCGTGCTCGGCGACCACGTACGCATCGACGACTTCTGCGTGCTCTCGGCCGGAGAAGGCGGGATACGCATCGGCAGCTTCGTGCATGTCGCCTGCCAGTGCACGCTGATCGGCAAGGGACGGATCGAGCTCGAGGACTTCTGCAACCTGTCCGGACGCGTTGCCGTCTATTCCAGCAGCGATGACTTCAGCGGCACGGGGATGACGAACCCTATGGTGCCGCGTGAGTTCCGGCGCGTCACGGATGACCCGGTGCGGATCGGTCGACACGCCATTCTCGGGACCGGCGCGGTCGTCCTGCCCGGGGTCGTGATAGGCGAGGGCGCCGCGGTCGGCGCCCTCACGCTTGTGCGAGAGTCTCTCGAGCCGTTCTTGATCTACGCCGGGACGCCTGCCCGCCGTATCGGCGAGCGCTCCCGCACGCTGCTCGAGCTCGAAGCGCAACTGCGCGCCGGAATGCCTGGACGCCGGGCCGCCGGACGCACGGTCACGCGGGCTGGGGCGCGGCCAGCCACGCCTCCCACATCGCGGCGTAAGCGTTCTCAAGGTCGCGGGTGAATCGGTCGTAATCGGCGAGCGGCGACCGCCTGAACCGGTCACGGAGCCCCGAACGGAGCGCAGCAAGCCGATCGGATTCGCGCGCAAGGCCAACCGCGATCCGCACGTAGTCCGCCTCGTCCGCGGCGATCAGCTCCGGCAAAGCGAGGTTCGCGAGCATGCTCGCGGTCTGGCGGCCGGCGATCATGGTGTGCGGGAGCGTCACCACCGGAACCCCCATCCATAGGGCGTCCAGGCTGGTCATTCCGCCGCAGAACGGGAAGGGGTCCAACGCGATATCGATATGGTGATAGGTTGTGGCCGCTTGCTCGACCGGTACGAACCGGCGCAGCTCGAGCCGCTCCGCGGCGACGCGGTACGCAGCGGCGCGTGCGAGAAACCCGCGCTGAACGAAGGGATCGTTGAACGCGGAGGCCTGAAGCAAGAGGCGCGCGCCGGGCACCGCGTCGAGAATCTGCGCCCACAGCGCCAGCACGCGCTCGTTCAGCTTCGAAAAGTTGTTCAGGCAGCCGAACGTGACGTGCCCTCGCGCTCGCGACGGCGGGTCGTTCACCTCGGGCAGGAATTCGGGTGGTTCGTAGCAAAACCGCGTGGCCGGGAGTCGGACGAGGCGCTCCACGAAGTATCGCTCCTGCCCCGGAGGCGAGGACACGGAGTCGGTGACGAAGTAATCCATCGTTGCAAGACCAGTCGTATTGAAATAGCCGAGCCAGCTCACCTGGATCGGCGCGGGTTTGCGCGCGAAGACGGGGAGGCGGGTATACCGCGTGTGGCCCACGAGGTCGACGAGGATGTCGATCTGATCCGCGCGGATCGCGTCCGCGACAGTCGCATCGTCCAGCCCGGCGATGTCCCGCCAATTGTGCGCGGCGCGGCGCATGCGTTCGGTCATCACGTCCCCGCGCGGATAGTTGTAGTAGCAGAACGTCTCGATTCGCTCCGTATCGTGACGCTCGAGCACCGGGGCGAACATTGTCCCAACCGGATGGCGACGTAGATCCGGTGAGACGTAGCCGATCCGCAGGCGACGACCGGGTTCGCGTGTATTCCGGAATCGAGAGGAGACCGGATAAAGGGGCGCGGCAACGGTCGCGGCCCATTGACGGTGGGCTTCGTACACTTCCTCGGGCGTGGCGTCGGCCACGGCGTTCAGGGTCCCGAGAAGACCCGTCAGTGCGTGATGAAATTCCGGCGCCAAACGGAACGTTTCCCGGTACTCGCGCACGGCATCGGCCGCCCGACCGACGCGGTTGTAGCAATTCGCGAGCTGATTCCGGACTTCAACGGCGTCCGGGTGCTCCAAAACCAGCGCCTCCAGGTGGATCGCCGCCTCGGTCCAACGCTCGCAGCCCGCGAGCGCCATCGCGAGGACGAAGCGTGCGCGCCACGGGTCCGCGAACGGCGCGTCGTCGGACTCGATGAGGGCCAGCGCCTCCGCAAAGGCGGGAGCCCCGTCGTCGCCGATCTGGGCGGCGTCAACGAGCGCGGCGGCGAGTCCCAGTCGTGTCTCGACGTTCGAAGGTTCGAGGCGACGCGCCTCTCGAAATGCCGGAACTGCCCGCGCAGGCTGGCCGGCCTCGGCCTGCACTTGCGCGAGATTGAACCATGCCGCAAAGCGGTCCGGATCGAGTTTCACGGCCCGCGTATAGCTCGCAAGCGCAGCCTCCATTTGACCTAGCTTGCGCCGAGCGTTGCCCAGGTTGTAATGGTAGAGGCCGACATCGGGCTCTTCCGCGACCGCTGATTGGATAAGCTCGACTGCGCGCCGGTAGTCGCCGTGGTGATCGGCGACGAGCCCGAGCAGATGCAAGGATCGAGCGTCGTGAGGCTCGCGCTCGAGCGCACGAGCGCAAGCCGCTTCCGCCTCGTCAATGCGGCCGCACTCGAATAACGACACTGGGTCCTCCGGCACCGGCGGCGCCGCTCGCGCGCCGCTCCCCGCGAACATGCTGCGAACCCGGTCAATCAATCCCATCGAACCGCACCCCTGCAAACATTGCGGGAGGGTACTGGACACGTCGTGCCCTAACAAGGCGACATGTCGCGTCAGGGGCGTGCGCGGGGTCTCGGGCCCATAGGAAAATTGTCGCGGGCGGAGGTCGATTGCAGTCGGATCGTCCGGCGAGGCACGCTAGAATCCACACGCCACGGATCTCACGCGGGCGCCGCGGCGAATGGGCGACCTTGTGCCGTGCTGGAGTCGCTTGAAACGCTGCCCGGTCCGGAATCTATGCTGCTCAGATTGCTTCGCTCTTTCGCTGGCGGTCCCGCTGCCGCGGTCGAACTCGTGCCCCCGGTGGACCTCCCCGGGGAGGCCGATCCCGCGATCGTCCGCGCGCTGCGCGAGGCGCACGTCGCGCTCGCGCGGGATGCCACACGCGCCGCGGCAGTGCTTGCGCGGACGTCGGGTCGACATCCACACGACGCGCTGGCCTACGCACTGCACGGCGCGTTTCTCGAGCGCGCGGGTGACGAGGAGGCTGCACAGCGTGCTTTTGCAGCAGCCCAGGAAGCCGACGCTGGGCGTGACCTGCACGCGCGAGTCGGGTACCACTTCTTCGCGCGCGGCATTCAATACCTCAACGAATTCGATCACGGATCGGCCGAGCGGTGCCTACAGCTTGCGCGCCGCCTGATGCCGAAATCGGCGGCGCCGCTGGAGATGCTGGCCTTCAAGGGCTACTTATCTGGTGACGTGAGCGCCGCACGCGCCTGGTACGATCGGGCGCTCGAGGTGGCGACGGACGCCGAGCGCGGCGCGCTCGAGATCAACCGGCTGATCGATACGCTGCCCCAAGTCGGCGATTCGAGCGAGGAGCTCGCGGTCGCGCGGACTTGGTTCGAGGCCGAGCTCGACCGGTTGCTGGCGCATCCACCGATCGTGCACGATCCGATTCATGCGGTTCACCGCGCACCCTTCTTCTTGGGCTACCAGGGGTTGAGCGATCGCGCCACCAACGCGCGTCTCGCCGAGCTCTTCCTGCGAGCATGCCCGGGGCTCGGCTACCAATCGCCGGGAGCTGCCGAGCGTGCGCCGCGCGCAGGGGGCAAGCTCACCGTGGGATTCGTATCGGGTCATCTCGGGCGCCACTCGGTCGGCGTCTGGTACCGCGAGCTCGTGCGCACGTTGATCGAGAGCGACCGGTTCGAGACGGTCCTGTTCGCCTACGGCGAGATCGTCGATACGCGGTTGAAGGAGACGGCGGAATCGCGCGAAGCGTTCGTGTCGTTGGGTGACACGCTCGAGGAGGCGCGCGCCGCTATCGAGGCGCGCGCCCCGGACGTGCTGATCTTCGTCGACCTCTTTCTTCACACGTTTCTTTACTTCCTGGGTTTCAGCCGCCTCGCTCCCGTCCAAGCCTTGCTGATCGGACATCCCTGCACGTCGGGCGTCCCGGAGATCGACTATTTCGTGAGCAACGTGTTTCAGGAAAGCGAGCAGGGGCAGGAGCACTATTCCGAGCAACTCGTGCGCCTACCCAAGATCGTCGTGCACGTCCCGCCCTCCGCGCCGCCCGCCGAACCGCTCTCTCGCGCCGAACTTGGTTGGCTCGAGGACACGCGCTACTACGTTTGCCCGATGCTGCTGCAGAAGATGCACCCCGACTTCGACGATGCCCTTGCCGGGATCCTGCGCCGCGATCCACAGGGCCAAGTCGTGCTCTTCGCAGACAAGACGCACCCGCTATGGCAGCTCCAGCTGGAGGAGCGCTTTGTCCGCATCATGCCGGATGTCGCCGGCCGCATCGGCTTCCGGCCGTTCGCGCCCACGACCGAGTTCTTGAGCATTCTGCTCGCCGCGGATTGCGTGCTCGATACGTTCCACTTCTCGGGAGGCGTGACCAGCTACGTCGTCATCTCGCTCGGCCTCCCTCTCATCACGCTGCCGGGCGAGCTCTTCCGCAGCCGGATGACCGCGGGCATGTACTGGCAGGCAGGCGTTACGGATTGCATTGCGCGCTCGCCCGAGGACTACGTCGAGCTCGCGGTCGCGTTCGCAGCCGACCCCGTGGCCCGCGCCGCGTATCGCGCTAGGATCCTGGCCGCACGGCCAAAGTTGTTCGAGACCAGCGATGCCGTGGACGTGCTGGGGGATTGGATCGCCAGCGCGGCCAGTACGCCTGCGTAGGGGCGAAGGCGTACGGTAGGATCGAGGGGCGATTCTTTTCGGGCGCAACCAGGAAACCGTTCACGCCCGATCCTGACTGGCGTTGTACGGGGTCGTCCCTGAGGTTAAGATCCTGCGCATGCTGCGAAACCTGCTGAAGAACCTTCGGACGCCGGGCCCGGCTGGCGCGCCGGCCGCGAATGAGCAGCCGCAGGGAGGCGATCAGCGTAAGCGGCTCTACGACTCTGCACTGGCGGACGCGCAGATGGGCCGCATCGCCGAGGCGATCGCCGGGTGCAAGGCAATCCTTGACGCCGACCCCAACTACCCCCCGGCGCACTTCCTGCTCGCCGCGATCGACCTTCCTGGCGAGGACTACTTCCGGGTACTCGCGCGCATTCACGCTCAGCTGCGCCCCAGAACCTACGTCGAGATCGGCGTCGACAAAGGCGACTCGATCCGGTTCGTGAATTCCGAGACGCGTGCCCTCGGCGTCGATCCGGAGCCGAAAATCGGTTTCGAGCTTCCACCGAACGTGAAGATCTTCGCGCAGCCGAGCGACGACTTCTTTGCGCAGAATGACGTGCGCGCCGAGCTGGGCGGCCTGCCCGTCGACCTCGTGTTCATCGACGGCATGCACCGCTTCGAGTTCGCGCTGCGCGACTTCATGAACGTCGAGCCCCTGTGCGCGCCGGAGTCGACGATCCTCATCCACGATGTGTATCCGCTGGATGAGAGCACCGCAGCCCGCGACCGGAAGACCATCTTCTGGAGCGGCGATATCTGGCGGCTTATCCTGCTTCTGCGTAAACATCGGCCGGACTTGGAGGTCCATACGATCGGCGCTCAGCCGACCGGGCTCGCGATGGTACGCAATCTCGATCCGCAGTCACGCTACATCCGCGACCATCTCGACGACCTGATCGAAGAGTATCTCGCGGTCGATTACGCTGTGCTGGACGGCTGCAAAGCCGAGCGCCTGGCGCTCTTTCCAAACGACTGGGCGCGAATCAGCGCGCTGCTCGAGAAGCCGGGCGCCGCGGCGCCACGGTAAGGGTCCGCGTCACGGTGCACCGCCTCACCCTGGCCGGACATCGCATTCAATCGTCGTGGCTCGCGGGGCGCTCGCCCCGATTTGCCTGAATGTCGGGGATCAATGCTTCGCAGCCTGGTTACCCAGATCCTGAACAGGGGCTCGGCCCGCCCGGAGACACGGGGCCACGTCGTCGCAGAGCCCGAGGCGGGCGGCTTGGCGTACGTGGTCAACGTGGACGACCTGGTGCGCGTGACCGCCGGCGCGCAGCTCTATTCGGATCTCGCGAGCATTCGACTGCGAGCGTTTCTTCCTGCGCTGCGGCTCGCCGAGAAACGTCCGGTTTACCTGGTTCCGCCCGCACTCCTTGCCGGCGGAACAATGCTCGACGCGCTACCACCGATCGACACGGTCGTCGTACCGAAGGTCTCCACCGCAGACTTGCTCGCCGCACCGGAACAGTTCGAAGCGCTTCTCGGTTGGCTATCGCGCGCGCGCAGTCGGGTTCGACTCGTGGCTGACTTCTCGGACGACTACGCGGCGATCGGCGAAGCGACCGGCCAACCATTCCTGGGTCGATACCAAGCGATCCTGGGCGAGCTTTGCGCGATCACGGTCCCGTGCGAAGCGCTCGGGGTGGAGCTGGCTCCCTATGCGAAGCAGGGCATTCACGTCATCGAGGATCCGTACGAGAGCCCGCATGCCAGCGCGCCGCGCGGCCCGGTGGGCGATCCCATCCGGCTTTGCTGGTTCGGCCAGCTCGGCATCGCGAACTTCGAATCCGTCGCGCGGGGGCTGGCGGAGGCGGCGGACGGACTTCGCGGTCGAGCCGCTGTGCTTCAGTTCGTGACGCACGAATCGCGACGGGAATTGGTTGCCGATCTCGAAGCTCGATTGGCACGCTCGCATCCCGCGCTCAGCATCGAGTTCGTCCCGTGGTCCCGCGAGTCGACATCGCAGGCGATCGAGGCATGCGATTTGGTCCTCCTGCCGCAGGATCACGCCGAGCGCTGGGGGCGGGTGAAATCGCACAACCGGCTCGTGGAAACGATCCGCAGTGGGCGCGCCGCCGTCGCGTCGCCGATTCCCTCTTACCTCGAGCTCGCCGACTTCGCGTGGATCGGGGTGGATCTAGCGGCGGGCGTCGAATGGTCGCTCGCGAATCCTGGCGAGATGGTCGAGCGCGTTCGTGTCGGCCAGGAACACGTCGCCACCCGCTTTGCGCCCGAACGCATCGCGGCCGAATGGGAGCGCGTGCTGACGCTGGCAGGAGATTCCGCATCGTCGCGCGCGTCGTCGGTAGCCTCCAGCGGGGGAGCCTTCGTGCGCCTCAACCTCGGTTGCGGTGACAAGATTCTCCCTGGCTACGTCAACGTCGACGTTGCGGCAAGCCGTGCCGGCAGGTCGCCGGATGTTCTTTGCGACCTGCACGAGCTGACCCCATTCGATACCGCCAGCGCGGACGAGGTTCTCGCAGTGCATGTGGTCGAGCACTTCTGGCGCTGGGAGGTTGTAGACGTGCTGAAGGAGTGGGCGCGCGTGCTGAAGCCGGGCGGCCGCATGATCCTCGAATGCCCGAATCTGCTCAGCGCCTGCGAGGAATTTCTCAGGAATCCGACCGCCGGCGCGGGCCCGGGACTCGAGGGGCAGCGCACGATGTGGGTGTTCTATGGCGATCCCGCCTGGGAGGACCCGCTCATGTGTCACCGCTGGAACTACACGCCACAGAGCCTCGCCCAGGTGATGGCTGAGGCCGGATTGGTCAACCTGCGCCAGGAGCCGGCGCAGTTCAAGCTGCGCGAGCCGCGCGACATGCGGGTCGTCGGCGAGAAGCCGCGAGCTTAGCCGCCCGGACCCGAGGTCCGGATTCCGCGTCGCGTCAGGCGATTCCCGGATTGCCGGCGACGCCCCGGAGCTGGGGAACGTTCGGCTTGCGCGCCGGAATCGTCCTCTTGCTCTTGAGCCAACCGGCCACCAGATCCCAGATCGGCTCGCCCTGCGCGCCCTCTGCAACGGGCGCCCAGCCGGCGACCTTGTACTTCTTGTCCGGCTCGATCGGTTTCCCTGCGAGGCGCATGTCCAGGATCCGTCCGCCCATCTTCGCGTTGGGGGCGCACGTGTACGTCAGACCCCCGATGCGCACCATGTCGCCGCCCTGCTGCTTGTACGGGTCGGGGTTGAAGAGGTTGTCGCAAATGTCCTCGAGGATCACCTTGATCTGCTCGCCGGTGAGCTCGTTGAGCGTGGAGTAGGGATACGTGATGGCGGTCTGGTCCATCACGTGCTCGAACGTGACCGGCTGGCCCGGGAGGATGGTCGTGCCCCAGCGAAAACCCGGCGAGAAGGCGATCTCAGCGCCCTTCACCTCCAGCAGGGCGTCGCAGATCAGCTGGTCGAAGGTCCCGTTGAAGTTGCCACGTCGATACAGCAGCCCCTCGGTCACGGCGAGCTTCTGCTCAAGCTTGGCTTTGTGCGGCGCGCGCGTCGTATCGATGAGCTTCGCCATGGCGTCATCCGCCGGCAGCAGGTTCGAGAACACCGGCAGCAACCGGTAACGGTAACCGTCCACCTTGCCGCGCTTCACGTCGAGGTCGAGCACCGAGAGGAATTTCCCGTTCGACCCCGAGTTGGCGACGAGCGTCTGGCCGCCGCGGTTCTTCACGACCGTCGGCTGTGGGATCGCATCGTGTGTATGACCGCCGAAGATCACGTCGATGCCGGTGACGCGGCCCGCCAGCTTGAGGTCGATGTCGGAGCCGTTGTGCGAAAGTAGCACCACCACCTGCGCGCCCTTGGCGCGTGCCGCCTTGACCTGCTTCTGCAACTCTTCTTCCTGGATCCCGAAAGTCCATTCGGCCACGAAGTACCGCGGATTCGCGATCGGCGTGTAGGGAAACGCCTGCCCGATCACCGCAACGGTTACCCCACCGATCTTGCGGAGGGTGAAAGGCTTGAATACCGGGTCGCCGAAATCGACCGTCTTCACGTTCTGCGCGAGAAACTCGATCTTGAGGGCGAGCTCCTTCTCGATCGCCTCCTTCACCCGATCGGCGCCGTAGGTGAACTCCCAGTGCCCGGTCATGACTTCCACGCCGAGGAGCTTGCAAGCCTCGATCATGTCCGCGCCCTTCGTCCACAAGGAGACCGCGGAGCCCTGCCAGGTATCTCCGCCATCTAGCAGAAGCGAGTTGGGTCGCTCGGCACGCAACCGCTTGACCAGTGTCGCGAGATGCGCGAACCCTCCCACCTTGCCGTAGGTCTTCGCGGCGGCGGTGTAGTCGAGATAGGTGAACGCATGCGCCTCCGCGGTACCCGGCTTGATCTTGAAGGCCTTGAGGAGGCTCTCGCCCACGAGGTGCGGCGGTTCACCCGCGCGCGGACCCACGCCGATATTGATATTCGGCTCCCGGTAGAAGATGGGCAGCAGCTGCGCATGGCAGTCCGTGAAATGGAGCAGCGAGACATTGCCGAATTTCGGGAACCGATAGAGCGCGTCCGCGCCCCCCTGAGCGAGCGCCGCGCCGGAATCGAGCGTCATGCCGGCCGCGGCGGCTGCGGCAAGGACTTCCAGAAATTCTCTGCGGTTCATTGAGCGTTCGAGTGTACCGCGCCGAAGATTGATTCACGACGCGGCGCGTGGGAGGCGTGGAGGATAGACAAGGGGGCACCCCTTGTTCGTGTCAATTCGGCCCTTTGCAGGACCCGCGCAGGGTCCTGCAAAGGGCTTGGATGACCAAGTCCGTTGGGCCGGACGGCCGGTTACTTGTTGACCGGCGAATTTGGATCCATCAGGTACGCCGTCACATCCTTGATCTGCTGCTCGGTCAGCGTGCCGGACAGGCCCAGGCGCGGCATGTTCGAGCAGGCCGTAAAGGCCTTGGAGTCGTAGATCTTCTCGTAGACGTATTTCTGGTTCGCGACGGTGTACCCGCGCTTCTTTCCGAACTGGTTCAGACTGGGGCCGATGGTGCCAAACGAGAGCTCCGCGGTCGAAAGCTGGTGGCAGTTGTAACAGCTGCCGCCGTTCGTGGAGCCCGGCTTGTCACGCCATGTCATGCCGCGGCCGCGCTGCGCGATCTTCTGGCCCGCTTTCCAGTCGCCCATGTACTTGCCGTCGGAGGGCAGCTTGATCTTCTTCATCTCGCCCGCCTCGATCTGCTTCGCCATGGCTTCCGGCGGCTTGTTGTCGTACTGCGTGCAGACGCGCTGCACTTCGTCTTGATCCAGCCGGTCCATCGTCGCGATCCCGCGGGCGTGGAAATCCCGCTTCATCCACTGGACCACCTCGGCGTCGTACTTCGCGTCCATCTCCTTCATGCTCGCGCATCCTGCCACCACGAGCGCGCCAGCCGCTGCCGCAATCAGTGCCTTCTTCATCGGTTTCTCCTCGTCCCGTTCTCGTTCTGGTCAGCGCTTGATGCCGGGGCCCTTGTAGACGCCCCCGTTCGCCGTGTACGCAAGATAGGTCGTGAGAGCGATCACCGAGTCCGATATGAAATTGGGCTCGGGAAAGCGCATCTGGCGATAGCAGTCGTTGATACGCCATTCCATGGTCTTCAACTGGCTGTTGGAGACCCGGTAGGCAGGCCAGGTGGTCATGGCGGCCTTCGCGCCTGCCGGGCTGGACAGGACCGGCAGATCCTGCAGGCGGATGCGGGTGTTCTCTTCCGCGTGGCAGGTCGCGCACGAGAAGTCCCACGGTCCGGCGCGATAGAAGAAGAGGCGCTTGCCGATCTCGTAGGCCTCCTTCATCTTGGGGTTGTCGAGCTTGATGTTGATGGGATCACCGTACGACTGCGAGACGATATAGGCCACGAGCTGCTCGTTCTCGGACGGCTTGTCCGCATTGCCGAACGGGCGCTTGGTGGCGTCCTTCTCGGAGATTCCCTGCAGCTGCACCATGCACGTCACAAGCCGCGACTCCAGGTCCTGCACCTTGCCGGTGTCGGCGAAGTAACGCGGCATTTCGGCGTAGACGCCCTTCAGGACGCCGGGTCCCTTGCCGAAATCGCATTGCTCGAGCGACGCGTTCTTCGGACCGCGCTTCTTCTTGAAGAGCGCCTCGCCCTTGAGCGCGTAGAGCTCCGCGGGATTGCCGAGCTCCAACATCTCGCGGTACTGCTCGACGCCCTTCTTGACCTCTTCGGGAGTCTGGCCGAACGCGCTCGTCGCGAGAAACGCCGCGCACGCGACGGCCAATGTGGTCAGGGATTTCCGCATGTTCTCCTCCAGTAATTGAACCGTCCGGCTCGGACCGGCTCGCCGAGGCGGGTTCGCCCGCCCTCTTTGTTGTTGAAATTCGCCGCGCTTTCTCCCGCCGCGGCCCCGCGCACCGGATTCAGCCCGAGATGGTCACCGTATCGGTGCGCTTGTCGCCCTTGTTGTCTTCCCAGGTGATGCTGAGCTTGTCGCCGGCCTTTGCGCCCTTCACCTTGAAGGCGAACAGGGGATTCCGCGATATCGCCTGGCTGATGGCCGCCTCGAAAACGACCTTGCCGTTCAGCTCCGCGCGAATTTGCTTGATGAAATGCGCGGGAATGATCTTGCCGTCCGAGCCCTTGCGCTGGCCGGTTTCCATCGGATGGCCCATCAGCACGCGCACCTCGGCCACGTCACCCTGCATCCTGGCCCGGATTTTCATCGGGTCGCCCATAACCTGCTCCTTCCGTCGTCTCGCCTAGTTGGGGATCCCGATCAGCCGCCGCAGCCGCCGATGGTCACTTTGACGTCTTTCACGGCCTGATAGTGCTTGCCGCCCGCCGTCACGACGACGCGCACGGGCGACGACTGTCCGACCTTCACGCGCACATGGACATACGGCACTGCGCCCTTCGTCATATCGAAGGTGCCCACGTAAGGAAACGGGTTCTTCTCGATGAACAGCGAGATGCTCTCGGTGCCCGGGATGTTGCTGGTGATGTCGATCGGCACCACCGCACCGTTCTCCGCGATGTCCGGCGCGCGGATCACGATGTCCTTGCTGTCCGTCGCGGAGGACACGTGCAGCGCCTTGAGCGCGTCGACCATGCTCTTGGCTTCGAAGGCGCTCTTGTCCCACGTGATGGCGAGCGCATCGGACGGCTTGAGCGCGCCGGTGGCAAACGCCGCAAACACGGCGCCCGCCGCGCTGGCGCCCCTCAGAACCCGTCTACGGGTGTTATCCATGATTCCTCCATCTCCTCTACGACCGGTTGAGTCACATCGCGGCACGGGTGTGGCAGCACGCGTGCCAGGGCAGCCTGAGTCCATGTAGCCGAAGCAAGTCTAAGTACATGAGTTTTTGTTGTTTTTGTCTTCTCTTCCTCAATGCGCCGGCCAGATTAAACAATAACCTCGGCTCGAGCAAGCCGTCGCGCAATGATGCACCCATAAGGGTACCTAATCTGTTGCTGGGATGCGGACAAATCGAGCTAATTCAACGGGGAAAGGCGTTGAATCGCTCAAGTGTCGGATGCCACATAGCGGTCCGACCGACCGCCCGATTTCTCGATCAGTTCGATGTCTACGATGCGCATGCCGCGATCGGCAGCCTTGCACATGTCGTAGACGGTGAGCAATCCGACGCTCACCGCGGTGAGCGCCTCCATCTCGACACCGGTGCGGCCGAACGTCTCGACGGTGACGGTCAGGGACACCGCGGGGCGGTTCGCATCGAGCGCGAACTCGGCGGCAACGCGCGTGATCGCGATCGGGTGGCAGAGGGGGATCAGGTCGGCGGTGCGCTTCGCCGCCTGGATCGCGGCGACGCGTGCCACCCCGAGCACGTCGCCCTTCTTGGCGTCGCCCGCGCGGATCAGGTCGAAAGTCGCCGGGCGCATGACGATTGCGCCGCGTGCGCGGGCAACCCGGTGTGTTTCGCTCTTCTCGCCGACGTCGACCATGTGCGCTTGGCCTTGCGCGTCGAAGTGTGTGAGCGGCTGTTTCATATCGGTTCCCCGGTGTCGAGGGGCATCCGGGATTATGCCCCACAGGCCCGGTGAAACGCCCGCCTCGCCGGCCGGCGAGCGACCCGGGCTGGAGGGCCTTTCAGGCGGCGGAACCCTGGTCACGAGCGGGTATCATAGGCAGATGCGCAGCTATATTTGCGGCTCGCTGGCGGGTCTCTTCCTGTTGGCACCGTGGGTGTCCGCACAGAACCTGCCCAATCTGGGTGAGTCGGCGCCTCGGCGCTACGGTGTGGAAGCCCCGCCCGCGCCGGCAACGAATCTGCCCGATCTCGGCGAGTCCTCGCAGGCGGCGCTGTCGGCGGCGGACGAGCGCGAAATCGGCGAATCGATCATGCGCGATATCCGCAGCGACCCGGAGTACATCGATGATCCGGAGATCGCAGGATACGTGCAGGCACTGGGACAGCGCCTGGCAACCGCGTCGCCGGTGAGCCGGCGGCACTTCGAATTTTTCGTCATACGCAACCCCCAGGTGAACGCGTTCGCGCTACCCGGGGGCTACATCGGCATCCACTCCGGGCTCATTCTTACCGCCCAGACCGAATCGGAGCTCGCATCGGTGGTCGCGCACGAGATCGCGCACGTCGAGCAACGCCACATGGCGCGCATGGTGGACAAGCAGAATCAGCTTCAGATTGCCAGCATAGCGGGGCTTGCGCTGGCGATCCTCGCCGCCAGCTCGAACCCTCAGGTCGCCCAGGCGGCCGTGATCACCAGCCAGGCCGCGCCCTTGCAGGCCGCGCTGTCCTACAGCCGCGACTTCGAGCGCGAGGCGGACCGGGTGGGCTTCCAGATCCTCAACGATTCCGGATTCGACGTGCACGGCATGCCCACGTTCTTCGAGCGGATGCAGCGATCCACGCGGCTCTACGAGAACAATGCGCCCGGTTACCTGCGCACGCACCCGCTCACGAGCGACCGGATCGCGGACATGCAGAATCGCGCGCTCGAGTCGCGTTTCCGGCAGGTCCGCGATAGCGTCGAGTTCGGCCTCGTGCGCGCCAAGCTCCGTGCCGAAGCCGGACCCCCGGAAGATGCATTGGCGTTTTTCCGCGAGGCGCTGAAAGACCGGCGGTTTACCGACGAAGCGATCGTCCATTACGGTTACGCCGCTGCGCTGGTGCGGGCAAAGGAACCGGATTCCGCCGCCGCCGAGATCGGGGCAGCGCGCCGGGCAGGCTTGCGAAACCCAATGCTCGAAACGCTCGCGGCGCGCGCCAAAGCCGCTTCGGGCGATCAAGCTGGCGCGATCGCGATCCTGACCGCAGCCCGGAAGCAGTACCCCGCCAATCTGGGTGTCGCCTACGACTACGCGGATGCGCTGCTATCGGCCGGGCGCGCGCAGGAATCGTTGGACGTGCTGGTGCCGCTGGTCAGGCAGGAACCGCATGATCCGAAGCTGCGCGAGATGCAGGCCCGCGCTTACTCGCAGCTCGGCAAGCGGACCGAGCAGCACCGCGCGCTGGCGGAGATGTACCTGCTGAAGGGCGGCCTGCCGGCAGCGATCGAGCAACTGCGGCTCGCCCAGAAGGCGGGAGACGCGGACTTCTACACACTCTCTGCGGTCGACGCCCGTCTGCGCGAGCTGCAAAGGCAATACCAGAGCGAGCTCAGGCGCCGACGCTGATCCCTCCGGTTCACCCCTTCGCCTTGCCGTTCTGCGGCAACTGGTAATAGGCCTCGTAGAGCAGGTCGAACGTGCGCTCGCTCTCGCGCAGCAACTCGTCCTCGTTCGTCGCGCGGTGCCTTGCACCGGCCAGGAGCGTCTCGACGCCCGCCGCCTCGGGCACCTGGCGGTTGCCGGCGTCGAGCGCGTGAACCAGCCGGCCGATCTTGGCGAGCCCGGCATCCCGGTCTAGGCGGAAGGATCCAAGCAATTCCTCGTAGGTCACGCGCGTCCGGGAATTGGCGAATGACGCGCCCTCGAAACCGAACCCTACGGCGGTAGCAGGACAGGCCTGGCGCTTGTCGAGCCACAGCATGGTGGCCTCCGGATCGATGAAACGGCGAATCAGCCAGGCGCTCGCGAGCCGGTCGACGAACAGCGGCTTGCGGGTCGCCCACGCGCGACGAAAGTACTGCCGTTTCGATCGTCTCGCAGGCTTGCCGGCCGCGCCGCCGTCGTCGGTCTCGCCATTGGCCGGAAACATCATGTCGCGGACCGCTTGTTCCATGTCGGTCAACGCCCGCTCGGCGCGTTGCCTGAGGGGCGAGACGAAGAAGTCGAGGACACTGATCGCCTCGAGCTCGCGGCGCTGCTTCGCGAGCACCTGCGCGATCGCGGTCGGGTCGGAGACGCCGAATCCGGCCTTGAGCCCCTCGATGGTCTTGGTGAGCTCGGCGTAGCGACCGCTCCGGTCGAACATCGCGCGGAACTCCTTTGCCTGCTGGGCCTTCTCCACGTTGACCGGAAACATCCACGCGTCGCCCTTCGCGCGCACGATGTGATCGGCCAGGCGCTGGAAGCTTGTCCGGTTGCGCGGCGTGTCGGGCAGGAGAAACACGCCTTCGCGCATCACCGCGCAACCGAGGCCCTCGAGCGTGCGCAGCAGCCTCATCCGCCCGGCGGCATCCTCCACGGGGAACACCGCGACGAGCACGAGCCAGCGCAGCGGTGCACCGGACTCCGGCTGGTCTTTCTCGCTCACGCCGCGTTACTTGCCCAGGCCCGGCGCCGACGCATAGTGCTGCATCACCGCGCGCTCGCGCCAGTTCTTCTCGTCGAGCACCGCGGCCGGCAGGAAGAAGCGGGCCGGCGGCGGTACCGGCGTTTCGTGAACGATCCTCGCGACGTCGTCGAAGGCCACCTTGCGCACCAGCCCCGGGCCGGAAGTCTCCCGGACGATCATGAATTTCTCGTAGACCCGGTACACGTAGACGTTGAGGGGCCGTTCGCGGCCGGTCTCGTCCCGCCAGGTCAGCGTGTAGCGCGTGTCGGCTTTGAAGGCTGCCCTGTCCATGATTCCTCGCGACGGAAATGAATCGAGCAAGTCTACTACCAAGCCGGTTGTTCGCCCCCGCGCCGCACCGCGGAATTGCCAAATTCTCCAAAAGAAACAGGGGCGCTTATCTTTCGATCAAAATAACCACTTTGGGGCCGAGTTCGCCCAGCCGTCACAATACGTAGCCGGCAACCGGGCGGGTCCGCGCGGGAACGGCGAGCGCCCCGCGTGGGGCGTCGTGTTTTCGCCGCATCGTCGCAACAGGAGGGATCTTGCCGGGTCTAGTCAGCCCCCACGGTGGGGGCGCGCTCAAGCCGCTGCTGCTCGAAGGCGCCTCGCGAGGCGAAGAGGTCCTGCGGGCGGGTTCGCTCCCGCGCGTGCGGATCACCTCGCGCGAGAAGGGCGATCTCATCATGCTCGGCATCGGCGGTTTCACGCCCCTCGACGGCTTCATGACGCACGGCGACTGGGAGCGCGTGTGCGACGGCATGAAGCTCGCGAGCGGGCTCTTCTGGCCGATTCCGATCACCCTGTCGGTCGACAAGGGCACAGCCGACTCGATCGCGACCGGCTCCGAGATCGCGCTCATCGACGCGGATGACGACGCGATTCTCGCGACGATGCGCGTGACGGAGAAGTACCTCATCGACCGCAGCCACGAGTGCATGATGGTATTCCGCACCACGGACCTCGAGCACCCGGGCGTGAAGATGGTGATGGAGCAGGGCGAGGTCAATCTTGCCGGGCCGGTGAAAGTGCTCTCGACTGGTGGGTTCCCGGAGAAGTACGGGCGGCTCTTCATGACGCCGGCCGAGACGCGTGCGCTTTTCGAATCGCTGGGCTGGTCGAGGGTGGCCGCGTTCCAGACCCGCAACCCGATGCACCGCTCGCACGAGTATCTCGCCAAGGTGGCGATCGAGGTCTGCGACGGGGTGCTCATCCACTCGTTGCTCGGGGCGCTGAAGCCTGGCGACATTCCCGCAGACGTGCGCACCCGCGCGATCGCGACCCTGATCGAGCACTATTTCGTCCCCAACACCGTGGCGCAGGCGGGCTACCCGCTCGACATGCGCTACGCCGGCCCGCGCGAGGCGCTCCTTCATGCGCTCTTCCGGCAGAACTACGGGTGCTCGCACCTGATCGTGGGGCGCGACCATGCGGGAGTCGGCAACTACTACGGGCCGTTCGACGCGCACCGGATCTTCGACGAGATTCCTGCTGGCGCGCTGGAGACCCAACCGCTGAAGATCGACTGGACGTTCTGGTGCTATCAATGTGGTGGCATGGCGTCGGCACGCACGTGTCCACACGAGGAAAAGGACCGGTTGCTGGTTTCGGGCACGAAGCTGCGGAAGTGGCTGTCGGAGGGCTCGCCGGTGCCGGCGGAATTCTCGCGGCCCGAGGTGCTCGAGATCCTGCGCGAGTACTATGCCGGGCTGGCCGCGCACGAGAAGGTCGAGGTCAAGCTGGCCGGGCACTCGGCGCGCTGACGCGAGCGTTCGAGGCAGCGGTGAAAGTCTGCATCGTCTCCGACAGCCACGACCGCGCGGACGCGCTCGCGCAGGCAGTGCGCGAAGCCAAGGCGGCCGGCGCCGAGGCGGTGATCCACTGCGGCGATCTCATCGGCGCGCAGACGGTGAAGCCCGCCCTGGCCCAGGGGCTGCCGATGCACCTGATACACGGCAACAACGTCGGCGACACGCAGGCCTTGCATCGGCAGTCGCACGCGAGCGGCGGCCTGCTTCAGTACCACGGCGCGGATGCGCGCCTCGAGCTCGGCGGGCGGCGCGTGTTCGTTGTGCACTACGACGACTATGGCTACGCCATGGCATGCACCGGGCAGTGGGACCTGGTCTGCTGCGGGCACTCGCACAAGTTCGAGGCGCGCAAGGTGCGGACCGTTCAGGACACGGAATCGTGGCTCGTCAATCCCGGCACGGTGGCCGGTCTCGCGGCGCCGGCGACCTGGGCGCTGGCCGACCTCGCGGCGATGCGCTTCGAGCTTCGCGAGCTCGGCAATGCGCATACAACATCTCTATAAGCGCATAGCGAACTTGTAGGCGAGCGTGCGCAGGCCGCCCGTATAGAATGAGGGCGAGCACGGGGAGGAAACCTGTAATGTTCACCAGCAATCCGTTTGCCGCGCTGTCGGCGTCCATCTCGCCTGCCGTCATGCAGGCTTATGTCGTCGTCATGATCCTCCTGGTCGTGGCGGGGACGCTGTTCGACGTTGTGCACAAGGGCAGCGCAAAGTACTTCTTCGACAACTGGCGGAAATCGAGGAGCAAGGGGACGACGCAGCTTGGCGGCGGCGAGTTGGCGTCGATCGCCATTCAGACCGTCGCGGTCGACGTGCTGACCTCCGGCGAGTTCTGCAACCCGCAGCGCCGCGTCGCGCATCTGCTGACTATGTATGGCCTCATCCTCCATGTGGTCGCCACCATCGCCATGGTGTTCGCCTACCCGACGCCCGCGACGCCAACGCCCGGTCTGGTGTCATTTGTCTGGTGGATCGGCGCGCTGATGGTCTGCGTGGGCGGATACTGGTTTTGGTTCTTCATCCGCGTCGATGTCGCCGCCGAAGGCCACTCGCCGTTCCGCGTGGTGCGCGCCGACCTGTTCATCCTGTCGCTGCTGGCGAGTGCCACGTTCGGCCTGCTCTGGGCGATCGCCGGCGGCGGGACGGGCGTGCTGTTCGGCCTGTACATCATCGCCACGACCGTGCTGTTCGGCGGGGTGCCCTGGTCCAAATTCGCGCACATGTTCTTCAAGCCCGCGGCGGCGTTCGAAAAGCGGGTGTCCTACGCGAACGATACCCGCAGCAACCTGCCCGCGCCCGCGGACAAACCCGAGCAGTTCGGCATCGCCCGCGAGCTGCCCCGGCACTACTGATCACGGAGACAGCGAAAGCCATGCCTACCTTTGTTTACATGACGCGCTGTGACGGCTGCGGGCACTGCGTGGACATCTGCCCGTCGGACATCATGCACATCGACAAGACCTACCGGCGGGCGGTCAACATCGAGCCGAACATGTGCTGGGAGTGCTACTCCTGCGTGAAGGCCTGCCCGCAGCACGCGATCGATTGCCGCGGCTACGCCGACTTCGCGCCGCTTGGGCACAGCGTCCGGGCGCTGCGCGAAGAGGCCAAGGCGACGATTTCCTGGCGGCTCAAGTTCCGCGACGGCCGCGAGAAGAATTTCGTTTCGCCGATCCGCACGACGCCCTGGGGATCGATCAAGGGGCCGGCCGAGTACTCGGCACCGCGCCCGGAAGATTTTGCGAGGCAGGAACTCGCGCACGAGCCGGAAGCGCTCAACATCGAGGGCGGACTGCCCGCGTTGCGCGCGGACCAACTCAAGCAGGGAGTCGTGTGATGGGACTGTTCGGAGGCAGGAAGACGGTAACCGTCGATGCGGACATCCTCGTCATCGGCGGCGGCATGGCCGGCACCGGGGCGACCTACGAGTCGCGCTACTGGGGGCGCGACCTGAAGATCGTCTGCGTCGAGAAAGCGAACATCGAGCGGAGCGGCGCGGTCGCGCAGGGCCTGTACGCGATCAACTGCTACATGGGCATGCAGTGGGGCGAGAACCAGCCCGAGGATCACGTGCGCTACGCGCGCAACGACCTCATGGGCCTGGTGCGCGAGGACCTCGGCTACGACATCGCGCGCCACGTCGACGGCACGGTGCACAAGTTCGAGGAATGGGGCCTGCCGATGATGCGCGACCCCGCGACCGGGCGCTATCAGCGCGAGGGCAAGTGGCAGATCATGATCCACGGCGAGAGCTACAAGCCGATCGTCGCCGAGGCCGCGCGCAAGGCGGCAAGCGAGGTCTACAACCGGATCATGGTCACCCACCTTCTGACGGACAGCAAGAACCCTAACCAGGTCGCCGGCGCGGTCGGCTTCAACGTGCGCACGGGCGACTTCTACGTGTTCCGCGCGAAGGCCGTCATCGTGTGTGCCGGCGGCGCGTCGCACATCTTCAAGCCGCGCTCGGTGGGCGAAGGCATGGGGCGGACCTGGTACGCGCCGTGGTCGAGCGGCTCCGCGTACGCGTTGCCGATTCAGGTCGGCGCCAAGATGATGCAGATGGAAAACCGCATCGTGCTCGCGCGGTTCAAGGACGGCTACGGGCCGGTCGGCGCGTACTTCCTGCACCTCAAGACCTACACCGAGAACGGCTACGGCGAGGAGTACGAGTCGAAGTGGAAAGAGCACACGCGGGCGCTGGTCGGCGACTACATTGACCACCATCCGACGCCGACCTGCCTGCGCAACCACGCGTTCCTGCAGGAAGTCGCGGCGGGCCGCGGTCCGATCCGCATGGTGACCAAGGAGGCCTTCCAGGACCCCCACAAGGAGACCGTCGGCTGGGAGAACTTCCTCGGCATGACGATCGGTCAGGCGGTGGTCTGGGCGTCGCAGAACATCGACCCCAAGCACATCAATCCCGAGCTGACCACGTCCGAGCCGTACGTCATGGGCTCGCACGCGACCTGCTCCGGCGCCTGGTCGAGCGGGCCGGAAGACTACGCCCCCTCGGAGTACCAGTGGGGCTACAACCGCATGATGACCGTCGAGGGGCTCTTCGGCGCCGGCGATACCATCGGCGGCACCGCGCACAAGTTCTCCTCGGGATCGTTCACCGAAGGCCGCATCGCCGCCAAGGCGGCCGTCAAGTACGTGAACGACCTTAAGAATGCCCAGCCGCAGGTCAGCGAGCAGGAGCTCCGCGACCTCGAGAAGATGATCTACCAGCCGCTCGAGAACTACCGCATCGGCCGTAACGAAATCGTCGCCGGCACCGTTTCGCCGAGCTACCTGCTGCCGATCCACGGCCTGCAGCGCCTCGAGAAGATCATGGACGAATATGTCGGCGGTATCAGCACCAACTACATGACCAACGACAAGCTGCTCAACCGCGGTCTCGAGCTGCTGGCGATGCTCAAAGAGGACATGAGCCACATCGGCGCGGAGGACCTGCACCAGCTACAGCGTGCCTGGGAGCTGAATCATCGGATTCTCGCTTCGGAATCGGTCACCCGCCACACGCTGTTCCGCGAGGAAACGCGCTGGCCGGGTTATTACTACCGGGGCGACCACATGAAGCTCGACGACGCGAATTGGCACTGCTTCACGCTCTCCCGCTACGACCGGAACACCGCCGAGTGGGCAATGGAGAAGGCGCCGGTCTACCACATCGTCGACTAATCGGACGTGCCGGCCGCAGTAGGCCGGTCGCGCGAGATCGAACCGCATCCGGGCCGTCGTGCGGCGATCGTTCTCGCTTCCCACCGCAATCTGACGCAGCTCAGCCACGGGGGATCGGCGCCCTGACCGGCACGATGCGCGCGATAATCACGAGTGAGGGCACGAGTGGACACCCGCACTCACAACGCAGATCAATACCGCGTCGCGAGCGAGCCGTACTACGAGCCCGTTGGCGACGAGGTGCGGCTGTTCGAGGCGGCGCACGCCCGCCGCATCCCGGTCCTGCTCAAAGGGCCCACCGGCTGCGGCAAGACGCGCTTCATGGAATACATGGCCTGGCGCCTCGCTCGGCCGCTGGTGACGGTCTCGTGCCACGACGACCTCACCGCGTCGGATCTCGTCGGACGGTATCTGATCGTCGGCGCCGAGACGGTCTGGGTGGACGGCCCGCTGGCGCTCGCCGTACGCCTCGGCGCGATCTGCTACCTCGACGAGATCGTCGAAGCACGCAAGGACACGACGGTGGTGATCCACCCGCTCGCGGACGACCGCCGGATCCTGCCGATCGAGAAGACGGGCGAGGTGCTGCGCGCGCCGCCGGAATTCCTGCTCGCACTTTCCTACAACCCCGGCTATCAGAGCGTGCTGAAGGAGCTCAAGCACAGCACGCGTCAGCGTTTCGTGGCGATCGAGTTCGGCTATCCCGACGCGGTCATCGAGCAGAAGATCGTCGCGCGCGAGACCGGCGTCGATGCCGGTCTCGCCGAGCGCCTGGTCAGGCTCGCCGGCATGACGCGCAGCCTCAAGGGCAATGGGCTCGACGAAGGCGCCAGCACGCGGCTTCTCGTGCATGCGGGAAAGCTCATCGTCGACGGTGTTCCGGCCCGTACGGCTTGCGTATCGGCTGTCTCGCAATCGCTCACGGACGAGCCGGAGACGCTCGCCGCCCTAAACGAGCTCGTCGCGTCACTGTTTTAGCGTGCCGACTGATCTTGCGACGGCGCTGTTCGGGTCCCACGAGGTGGAGGAGCGTCTCGAAGAGCTTCTCGCGGCCTGCCTGTCGTCGCGCCGCACCGCCGCCCAGCTCGTTCCCGGGATCGCTGCTCTTGCACGGCCGCAGCAGGAGTTCGTCCTGCACTGGGTGCGTGTCGTCGCGCAGAGCAGCGCGGAGCTCGCTTACCGGTTTGCCGTGGCGGTGCCGCGCGCGCTCGCCCTGCTCGGGGAGCGCGGAACGGAAGCCTGGCTGATCGCCGCCATGGACATATTCGATCGCGAGAGCATGTACTCGGCGAGCGCGGCGCTCAAGGACCCGGCGCGCTTTGCGCGATCCTGGACGGAGCACGCTCGCGCGCTGCGGCTCACGGAGGTGATGCGCGTGCTCGAGCTCTTTCTTTGCGGGCTCTCCGGACGGGTATTGCGCGTGGTACCCGACGAGGCGCCTTGGACCGATACGCAAACGGTCCACCTGCCGACCGAGGTCTCGCGTTTTGCGGACCGAGACCGCAACTTTCTCGTCTACAAGGCCATGGTCGGCCTCGCATGGGCCCAGGCGCGCTTCGGCACGTTCGGGACGGAGATCACCGCCGCGGTCAAGCGCAGTCCCGAGCCATGGCGCACGCGGCGCTGGCTTGCGTTCCTCGAGGCGGTGCGCCTCGATGCAAGGATCGCCATGGCGCTACCCGGGCTCGCCAGAGACATGCGCACGCTGCAGCAGCCGGCCCCGGACGCCACGCTCGCACAGTTGCTCGAACCGTTGCACGGGACGGATGCCGGCATCGGTGACACGATCGCAGTGCTGTCGAACATCGACATCGCGCGCGCACCGCCGCAATGGTGCTATGTCGGTCCGCTGCACCCGGAGCAAGCTGACGCGGTGCGCGGCGCACGAATCGCCCGCGAAAGGGAATCGTTTCGCGCCATGCTCGCCGCGCTGCGCGACGAACGGGACGACCGCGACCAAGTCATCGATGTGACCGCTGCACGATTCGAGGCAAAGCTTTCCGAGCCGGATGCCGCGGGTGAGCGGCAGATGGCGCTGCTTCTGGACGGGGCGCCGGTGAGTCCGCCCGCGGAGGCGGCAAGCCTCGTTCAATCGATCCTCCAGGATCTGGGGGAGCTTCCGACGGACTACCTCGTTCCGGCCGGAGCGGGGACCTATGAGCCGGCGACGGGACCGACTGCCGGCGACGGGTCGGACGACAACCCCGCGCGCACCGACGAGGGGGCCGCGCTCTACGACGAGTGGGACTTTGCGCGCAAGCATTACCGGCGCAACTGGTGCGCGCTCCGGGTACGAGAGATTCATCCCGGCGATGCGGGCTTTGTCTGGCGCACGCTCGAGAAGTACCGCCCGCAAATCGCGAGCCTGAAGCGAACCTTCGAGGCGCTCCGAGGGGAGGACCGCACGCACCGGCGGCAGCCCTACGGCGACGGCATCGACATCGACGCCGCGGTGGCGGGCCTCGCCGACCTCGCGGCGGGGCGCGAGTTTCCCGAGCGCTTCTTCACCCGCCGGCACCGCACCGAGCGTTCGATCGGCGTGATGTTTCTCGTGGACATGAGCGGCTCGACCAAGGGCTGGATCAACGATGCGGAGCGCGAAGCGCTCGTGCTGCTCTGCGAGGCGCTCGAGGTGCTGGGCGACCGGTACGCGATTTACGGGTTCTCCGGCATGACGCGCAAGCGCTGCGAGCTCTACCGGGTCAAGCGGTTCGACGAGCCCTACGGCACGCTCGTCAAGAGCCGCATCGCGGGGATCACGCCACAGGACTACACGAGGATGGGCGTGGCGATCCGCCATGCCGCGGGGATGTTTGCGGCCGAGGATGCGCGCACGCGCCTGCTCGTCACGCTTTCGGACGGCAAGCCTGACGACTTCGGCGACGGTTATCGAGGCGAGTACGGGATCGAGGACACCCGTCAGGCGCTGCTCGAGGCACGCCGCCAGGGAGTCCATCCCTTCTGCATCACCATCGACGAGCAGGCGCGCGACTACCTCCCGCACATGTACGGCGCCGCAAGCTGGATCCTCATCGACGACGTGCGCCGGCTGCCCGTGAAGACGGCCGAGGTGTACCGCCGGCTGACGAGTTGACGCAGCCAGGCCGGGAATATCGCGCGCCCGATCGACGTTTTCGTCATGTGGCCCCGGTTTCCTCGGCCACGTCGCCCCGCGGGGTATGCTTGTGACGCTGGGGGCCGAAGTGCCCGTTTCCTGAACGAGGTCTCTCATGCTCACCCCTCTCAAAGCAGGTCTCGCGGCAAGCCTCGCGGCCGCGCTCATGGCGCCGATCGCGCAGGGCACGGAGCTTCCGCTGTTCGACGCGCACGTGCACTACAGTCACGACGCGGTGGAGTCGGTGCCGCCGGATGAAGCGGTGGCGATTCTGCGCAAGGCCCGCCTGAAGCGCGCCCTGATATCGAGCTCCGACGACGACGGGACGCAGAAGCTCTATGCCGCGGCACCCGACCTCGTCGTTCCCGAGCTCAGGCCATACCGGCGGCGCGGCGAGATCTCCACGTGGGTGCGCGATCCCGGCGTGATCACCTATCTCGAGGAGCGGCTCGGAAAGTACCGTTACGTGGCAATCGGCGAGTTCCATCTTTACGGCGCGGATGCGGAACTTCCCGTTCCGCGGCGCATGGTGCAGCTTGCGAGGCAGTACGGGCTGATGCTCCATGCCCATTCCGACGCCGACGCGATCGAGCGGCTGTTCGCGCAGTGGCCCGAGGCGCGCATTCTCTGGGCACATGCCGGGTTCGAGCGTCCGGAGCGCGTGCGCGAAATGCTGCGCAAGCATCCGAATCTCTGGGCCGACCTTGCATTCCGCACCGACCATGCCGACGGCGGCAAGGTCGTGCCCGGATGGCGCGAGGCGTTCCTGGAATTTCCGGACCGCTTCATGGTCGGCACCGACACGTTCGTCCCGGAACGCTGGTATTACGTGCCCGAGCATGCGGCCTGGTCGCGCGCCTGGTTGAAGGATTTGCCGCAAGAAGTTGCGGAGCAGATCGCGTGGAAGAACGGAGAGAGGGTGATCGGCGCCGCGTTCGACAAGGACCGTTCGGACTGAGGGCGCAAGCGATGCGTCGCTTGATTTGTCTGATCGCGCTCGTCTCCATTCCGGCCATCGCCGCGGAGCCCTGCGGCTCGACGCTCGGCGGCGCGAGCATGCGTGCCGAATCGGAACATTACTCAGTCGTGTTCCGGACGGTGCCGGCGCGCGTTGCAGTCGGGCGCGCCTTCGCCCTCGAGGCCCAAGTCTGTGCAAAGGGTGCGGCGCCGCGGCCGACCGGACTGCGCGTCGACGCGCACATGCCCGCGCATCGTCACGGAATGAACTATCGGCCCACGGTCGTCGCCGAGGAGGGAGGCCGCTTCAGGGCCGAAGGGCTGCTCTTCCACATGCCGGGGCAGTGGCAGTTCATCTTCGACCTCGAGGCTCCCGGCGCGAACGAGCGGATTACGAAGGATCTGTCGCTCGAATGAGGCCAGGCGTCGCCGGACTGCTACTCGCTTGCCTGCTCGCGGCGAGTGTCACGATCGCGCGCGCGCAGGCGCCCGTCGCGTTCACCGAGCCGGAGGTGCGCCGAATCCTGCACTACGGTCCGTGGCCGCAGCCGGTGCTGCGCGATCCAAGCAATCGCGTGTCCGGCAATGCGGACGCGATCGCGCTGGGCGGGCGCCTCTTCTACGACCGGCGCCTCTCCGGCGACGGCGCGATGTCGTGCGCGGCCTGCCACCTTCCAGACCGCGGGTTCACCGATGGTCGGGATCGCGCCTACGGCCGCGCGGCGCTCGATCGCAACACGCCGAGCGTATGGAACGTCGGGTTCGCGCGCTGGTTCGGTTGGGACGGCGCGGCAGACAGCCTCTGGCGGCAGAGCATGAAACCGATCCTGAATCCGATCGAGCTCGCCGCGGACGCCAATCACGTGGCGGCCCTGTTGCGCTCCGATCAGGAGCTCTCCGCGCACTACGCGAAGGCGTTCGGAGCCGTGCCGGACGCGACCTCGGCAGACGAGACGACGCTCGTCAACACGGGCAAGGCCATTGCCGCATACCTCGAGACGCTGGTCTCGCGACGCACTTCATTCGACGATTTCCGCGATGCACTGGCGAATGACGACCGTGCGGCTGCCGCGCGCTATCCTGTCGCTGCGCAGCGCGGACTGAAGATCTTTGTCGGCAAGGGCAACTGCGTCTTCTGCCACTTCGGGCCGACATTCACGAACGGCGAGTTCGCCGACGTGGGGATGCCTTACTTCGCGGCAAAGGGCGGCGTGGATGCGGGACGGCACGGCGGCATCAAGGAACTGCTCGCGGACCGCTTCAACCTGCTCGGCCCTTACAACGACGACGCGAGCGGCGCGGCCGCCAGCAAGACGCGCCACGTGGCGCTTCAGCACCGCAACTTCGGCGAGTTCAAGGTGCCCGGGCTGCGCAACGTGGCGCTCACCGCTCCGTACATGCACAACGGCAGCCTCGCGACGCTGCGCGACGTCGTGCTGCATTACTCCGAATTGGACGAGGAGCGCCTCCACGCGGACGGCGTGCGGATCCTGCGCCCGCTCCATCTCGCGCCTCAGGAGGTCGACGATCTCGTCGCGTTTCTCGAGTCGTTGACGGAACGATCGCCGACCGCTCAAACCGGGAAGTCTCACCCTCCGCAGTAGCCGCCGGCGTCGGTATCGGGCGGCACACGTACATCGCACGCCACACAGAGGCGACGGGTCCATGCTTTGCTGCCCACCAGCGCTGGTGGTATCTTCACTCGGCGCGGTCGGGCGCCAAATCTGCCGCACAGGCCTACGTCGGTGTCGCGCCGACGCATGACGCTCACGACGCATCCATGCAAACCGGGAGAATTCATCGATGAAGCTGGCGAACTACGTTTCCGGAAAGTGGCTGGAGGGAAAGGGAGAGGGCGTCCCCCTGATCGACCCCGTCACGGGTGAGGAGCTCGCCCGCGCGACCAGCGACGGGATCGATCTCGCCGCAGGGCTCGACTACGCGCGGACGAAAGCCGGCCCGGCCCTGCGCGCCATGACATTCGCCGAACGCGGCGGTCTCCTTCGCGCGGTTGCGGATGCCTTGACGGCCAAGCGTGACGAATATTTCGACATCGCGTTGCGCAACTCGGGCAACACGAAGATCGACGCCGCCATCGATGTCGACGGCGGAATCGGCACCCTCAAGTACTACGCCGGCGTCGCGAAGGGGCTCGACGGCGCGCGGTGCTTGCGCGATGCCGGCTACGAGCGACTCGGCAAGGACGAATCTTTTCAGGCGATGCATCTGTGGGTGCCCCTGCACGGCGTAGGCATTCACATCAATGCGTTCAACTTCCCTTCCTGGGGGATGTGGGAAAAAGCGGCCGTCGCGATCCTGTCGGGCGTCCCGGCTTTCGTGAAGCCCGCGACATCGACCTGCCTGCTCACACAGCGCATGGTGAAGGACGTGATCGACGCCGCAGTGCTGCCGGACGGCGCGCTTTCGGTGATCTGCGGAGGGGGCCGCACGCTTGCCGATCTCGCTACCGGCCAGGATGCGGTCGCGTTCACCGGGTCCGCTGATACAGCACGCCATCTGCGCGCGAACCCGAACATCATCGCGCGTTCCACCCGCGTCAATATCGAGGCGGACAGCCTGAATCTCAGCCTGCTCGGCCCCGACGCCAGCCCTGGCTCGGCGGAGTTCGATCTCTTCGTGAAGGAGGTGACGCGCGAGATGACGGTCAAGGCGGGGCAGAAGTGCACCGCCATCCGGCGCGCGCTCGTGCCGGCTGCGATCGCGGATGCCGTGACAGAAGCCCTTTCCGCGCGGCTCGCCAAAGTGGTGACGGGCAATCCGCGCAACGAGTCGGTGCGCATGGGGCCGCTCGTGAACAAGGCGCAGCAGAAGACGGCACTCGAGGGCATCCGGCAGCTCGCCGCCGAGGCGGATGTCGTGGTCGGCGGCGCGGACGGGTTCAAGCCGGTCGACGCCGACCCGGCTGCCGCGGCGTTCGTGGCGCCGACGCTGCTGCGTGCCAAGGCACCCAAGGAGGGCAGGGCAATCCACGAAGTGGAGGTGTTCGGCCCGGTCTGCACCGTGATGCCTTACGCAAGCGCGGGCGAAGCCTATGCGTTGGCGGCGCGGGGCGGCGGGTCGCTCGCCGCATCCGTGTTCACCGGCGACGACGCGTTCGCTACCGAAGCCGCGCTCGGCATCGCCGCCATGCACGGACGCATCCTGGTCATCGATGCCAAGGTCGCCGAAGCGAATACCGGCCACGGCATCGTAATGCCCATGTGCGTGCACGGCGGACCGGGGCGCGCCGGCGGCGGCGAGGAACTCGGCGGCAAGCGCGGCATGCGCTTCTACCACCAGCGGGTTGCCGTCCAGGCGGGCACTACGCGCCTCGATCAGCTCGCCGCCGGAGCGGTGGAGGTGGCTCTCTAGTTCAACCGCCTCGCCCCTAGACAGGCTCCAAGAGCGGCAGGGTCGCCGGACGGTCATGGTTGCTGCCCCGCTGACCCTTACGCCGTGTAGCTCCGTGAGCCCTACACGGGTAGGTTCGACAATCTTCTATTCGTGACGTCGTTTCTTGATCCCCTCGCCGTGACCGCGGACAATACGAGCCTTTTGCGCGCGGTCCGTCCGGATCGCCGGACGGAGGGTCGCTTGCAGATTGCCTGCCTTGATCTCGAGGGCGTGCTGGTCCCGGAGATCTGGATCGAGTTCTCACGGCGCACGGGCATTGCCGAGCTGTCTCGAACCACGCGCGACGAGCCCGACTACGACAAGTTGATGCGCGGCCGGCTCGCGATCCTCGAGGCGAATCACCTTGGCTTGCCCGACATCCAGGACGTCATCACCGGAATGGGGCCGCTGCCCGGCGCACGCGAGTTCCTGGACTGGCTGCGCCATCGCTTCCAGGTGTTGATTCTCTCGGACACGTTCTACGAGTTCGCCGCGCCGTTGATGCGACAGCTCGGCCACCCCACGTTGCTTTGCCACCAGCTCGACGTGGAGCCGAGCGGCAAGGTGGGCGGCTTCCGGATCAGGTTGCCGAATCACAAGCGCGAGTCGGTGCGTGCGCTGCGTGCGCTCAATTTCAAGACCATCGCGGCCGGGGACTCGTACAACGACACCGAGATGCTCGCCGCGGCCGACGCGGGGATCCTGTTCCATCCGCCACAGAACGTGATCAAGGACTTCCCGCAGTTTCCCGTCGCCTTCACGTACGAAGAGCTGAAGACCGCGTTCGTCGAGGCGGGCGCGCGCGTAGGCTGACGCGCGTCGCATCGGTAGTGCCGGGGCTATACGCGGTAAAGCGCGCGCTTGTCGCGGCGGAACGTGATCGGCTGCGACTGCGGATCTGAAAGCGACCGGCCCAGACTGATACGGCCCGACCCGTACAGCTGAGTTTCTCCGCGCAGCACGTGCACTTCGCCCGGCGAGCCGTCGAACGCGACGAAGGTGCCGTTGGCGCTATGATCGATCAGGCGGAAGCGCATATTCTCGAACTCGATCGTCGCGTGGTTACGCGAGGCAAGCTGATCGGACACCGCGAGATCGTTGGATGGATCGCGTCCGAGGTGCAGACGCGTGCGGGTGGGATCCACCCGAACCGGCTCGTCGCCGACGGCGATCAGAAGAGCCCCTTCGTCGGCCGGCAGCTCGCGTCGCCCCAGATTCAGGTCGGTGATTCCGGCACGGTCGGTCTGCCAGATGATCTCGTAGATGATCGACTCGCGCTCGTCCCCCTTCAGCTTGGTGCTGTAGATCGCGCGCGTGCAGCTCGCGGTGGACTCCGACAGCTGGCTGACGACGGCGTGGGTCGTGAGGATCTGCTCGGCGCGCGCCGTCGCCGCCAGGTAGGCGGCGACGTTCACGATGGTGCCGTAGACGTCCGTCCCCTCCAGGATCACCGGCCCGTAGTTGATGCCGCTGTGCAGACTGATCTGATGCCCTCCGAGGGGCTGGGAGGCCGTGTCGGCGTGCAGGGCGCTCATCGCTAGGACTGCTTTCTCGGAGTCGGGAAAGATGCACATGACCCCGTCGCCGAGCGTCTTGACCAGGCGTCCCTCGAAACGCGGGAGCAGCGCGACCACCCGGCCGCAGTACGCCTGGGTCAGCTCCCGGGCGGCCGCGTCGCCGAGCTCACGGTACATCGCCGTGCTCGACGCAATGTCGGCAAAGGCCACCGCGTAGTCCCGCGTCTCACGCACTCCCTAGACTCCTCTGCCTCCCGTGGATCCTGCGCGCCAGTCCGACCTTTCGCGGGCTTTGGCACCGGAATAAGGGAATCGCAAAAAGGGGGGACGTGCCCCCTTTTGCAGGGTTTCCATTGCCCCGGATGTTACCGGGAGAACACCTTTTCGCGTCAGGGACTATCCCACGTCGACCCCCTGGGCCGTCGCGTTCCTCCCGGACAACGATGAATTCGTCGCGATCGCCCCGCCGCACCGCGGCTTGACTTCCGTGCGACAACCGGGTAGAAGCCAGCTTTGCGTTTGATTTCAAGTCTTTGCCGCATTGGTTTGACGTCCTCCGGGATCCGAACGAGGCGCAGTCTTGAGCGACGCACGGGTCCCGGTTCGAGCCGGTTTTGATTCACGTCCTTGAGGACGAAAGAGCATGGCAACAGGTACTGTGAAGTGGTTTAACGACGCCAAGGGCTTTGGCTTCATCACGCCGGACGACGGTGGTCCGGACGTGTTCGCCCATTTTTCGGCCATCCAGGGCAACGGCTTCAAGTCGCTGAAGGAAGGTCAGAAGGTTACCTTCGAGGTCACTCAGGGCCCGAAGGGCAAGCAAGCCTCGAACATCCAGCCTGCCGCTTGACGGCGGCGCCCCGCGGCGATTGCGGCCGCGATGGATCCCCTTGATCTGAGGCCGCTGGGGCGCAGCGGGCCGGCGGTGACGCGCCTAGGCCTCGGTGGCGTGCCCCTGGGCGATCCGCATGCGCCGATCGACGAGGCGCGTGCATCGCTCACGCTCGAGACCGCCTTCGCCTGCGGGATCAACTATTTCGACACGGCTCCGTGGTACGGCTTGGGCCGGAGTGAGCACCGGATGGGCCACGCGCTGCGCGGAAAGCCACGGGAGCGGTTCGTGCTCTCGACGAAAGTGGGGCGCGTGCTGAACCGGCCGCGTGACGTGTCCGGTCCGGGCCCCTACAGCAAGCGCTGGGCGGGCGGCCTGCCGTTCGACCTACGCTTCGACTACACCCGCGACGGCGTGTTGCGCTCATACGAAGACAGCCTGCAGCGGCTCGGCATGACCCGAGTCGATGCGCTGGTGGTCCACGATCTCGACCTCAAGTTCCAGCAGGACGAAGCGGGCATCGCGGCGCGGTTCGCGGAACTGGATCGAGGCGGCGGCTTCACGGCACTCGCGGAGCTCCGCGACCGCGGCGAGATCGGCGCGATCGGCGCCGGCATCAACCACGTCGGAATGATCCCGCGCTTTCTCGAGCGCTTCGCGGTGGACTTCTTTCTGGTGGCGATGCCCTACACGCTGCTCGACCAGCCGGCCCTGGACGAGGAGCTTCCGCTTTGTCTCGAGCGCGGCGTCGCGGTCGTGATCGGGGCGGTGTTCTCCTCCGGAATTCTCGCCGGCCCGGCGGCACCCCTCGCGCAGTACGGCTACAAGCCGGTCGAAGCGAGCGTACGAGACCGGGTTGCGCGGGTCGAGGCCGTATGCCGGCGCCACGGCGTGCCGATTGGCGCCGCGGCGCTCCAGTTTCCGCTTGCGCATCCGGCAGTGGTGAGCGTGATCCCGGGCGCCGACTCCGCCGATCAGGTCCGCACGAACCTGCAGTGGATGCGCATTGCGATTCCGCCTCCGCTCTGGGAGGCGCTCAAGGGCGAGGGTCTGCTCCGATCCGATGCGCCGACGCCCTGAGCGGGCGGGGCGTCACGATCCTATGGGCGTGGTAGTCGTAGGCGCTCTCGACCATGTCCTTGAAGTCGTTGCAGACGGTAGCGGGAATGATGTGGTCGCGCCCAGCGTTTGGGTGCGAGTTAACGATCCCCTGACAGCTACCCCGGTTTCAGTCGACAACGCGTTGGTCACGCAGGAATCGCTGGAGTTCGCCCGCGACCCGCTCGATGACTGGCTGCCAATCGTGCAGACGCTGCTGGCGGAACAAGCGCATGGAGGGATACCACGGCATGGTTTCCCCCTCGAGCTGAAAGCGCCATTCCGGACTGGCCGGGACCATCACCCAGACCGGCTTCCCCATGGCACCGGCAAGATCGCTAACTGCGGTCGTCACGCAGATCACCAGATCGAGCGCGCCCACGAGCGCCGCCGTCTCATCGTAGTCATCGAGTGCCTCGGGCCAGTGGTGCACGGTCAAGCCGTGGCGAAGTCCCAGCTCGGCAATCTCCCTGGCGCTGTCGATGTACTGAAGGTTCACGAACTCCGCGCCGGTTGCGCGGAGTATGGGCACCCACTGCGCGAGCGCGAGCGAGCGAATCGTACTCCTAGTCTTCAGCGAACCGCCGGTCCATGCAATGCCCACCTTGGGTCCGGCGCCCAGCGAACCCATTCGCGCGCGCCACGCGGCCATTCTTTCGGGATCCGCGAACAGGTACCCGCGGCGCGCCGGAAAGTCGCCCGCCCGGTTGCGGAACAGGCCGGCCAGGCTCCCGGCCGGTATTTTCGCGGTGACTGCGGGCCCGCTCGTCAACCAGCCGGGAGCGCTCTGGTACTTGCTCCCCACGACTCGCGCGTGGGGAAACGATCGTGCAAACAGACGCTCGAGCCGCGGTTCGCACTCGATCACGCAGCGCCCGGCTCGAGCAATTGCATCCTCGAAACACGAAGCAAATAGGATCTCGTCGCCCATTCCCTGCTCTGCGTAAATCAGCAATGTGCCATCGCCGAGCGCGCTTCCGTCCCAACGCGGGTAGCGGTACGGGCGCGAATGCACATCGCCGCGTTCGAGTCGGCTTTCATAGTCCGGCCAGGCCGCGGCAAAGTCGCCACGCAGCAAACGTGCAGTCGAGAGATGCCAGCGCGCATCGACGTGACGGGGATCGGCCGCGAGCACCGTTGCAATCTCGGACTCCGCTTCCGCGAGCCGACCCTGCTCGACAAGGACCAGAGCAAGCTTGGCGCGCGCGTCGAGATAGTCGTTAGAGAATTTCAGGGCGCAGCGTAGCGCGTCTTCCGCCTCGTGGGGCGTCCCGAACTCGCGCAGCACGATTCCGCGGATATAGTGCGCGAGAGGATGTCCGTGATCCATCTGAAGAACGGCGTCGGTCGCGGACAGCGCGTCTTTCAAGCGCCCGATCTGGTGCAGCGTGCCAGATTGGTCGAGCCTGATCTGAATGGAGTCGGGCTTGAGTGCCAGCGCAGATTCGTAATCCGCAAGTGCGCCGGCGATGTCGTTGCGCCATCTGCGGACCTCCGCACGCAGATGCAGCACCTGCGACTCCGCGTTGTCGTCCTCCGCCAATGCTAGCGCCTCATTCGCCATCTGCTCAGCGTCCTGAAGACGACCTGCTTTGAACGATGTCCGGCAGGACGCGAGTGCGTCGGCGAAATTCTGTCCGGGGGTCGGCCGCCGCCGGCGGCCAGAAACGATCGTGCGGAAAAAACTGAACAGCATGCGAGCTCACGCCCTTCGCAAGGCGGGAGCTGAACTAGAGTTCAACGGCAAAGGCATCACTCAGCTGCCACATTGCACCGCTCCATATCGGGAATGCGCTGCTCTGTCGCCATGCTGTAGAGCAGATCAGCAAGACCGAAACGCCCGGATATTCAGGTGCGATGCAATCCAGGATGCCTTTCCACCACAAAGGCGGTCTAACGGTTACGTGCGCATTTTCTCCATTCGGCAACTTGGCGGCCGCCGGATAGCAGGCCACATTGAGTATCAAGAGTTTCTTTGAGTATGAAAACATGTCCCTAACGACATTCGGAACATCCGCAACGAATACATGCTCGAGAACATCGAAGGACACTACGCAATCAACGGGCTGCCGCTCATCGATCTTTCTGGCCGGCTCATAGCGGTAGGCGCGATCCAGTTCGAAGTAATCGACCGCGGATAGCTGGGACGCCTCGTCAAACCCTTTCATCTTCCAATCTGAACCGCCACAACCGTAGTCCAACACCGAAGACACGGAATACTCTCTGAAGTAAGCACGCAGACTCTCCCGATATGGCCTCAATTCGAAGTCGCTAAACGCAACCTCTACCCGAGAGTGATCCGTCCTTTCGTACCCTTGCTCGGCCATGTTTTCGTACAACGCTACTAGTTCTTTCCCTTTGTCACTAAGCTCCATAAGTGCAACCTCGCGCTGCCAGCGGAGAACAGTAGCACTTTGATGCAGAGTCCGGCTCTCCGGAAGGGAGATCGGACGTGAAGAAGAAGCAATTCACTGAACGGCAAATCTTTGGGGCCCCTGCGCGAGGCCCAAGCCGGCGTCGCCCGGACTTGCTTTCGGCGCGATTCGCAGCCCATTTCTTCTGGGCGCCGTGCGTGGCGCATCAGGGTCGTTGATCGGCAAATCAGAATCGCTGGGTTTTCCGAAGTTTAGACGAATTCTATACTCGGCCCTCGTTCCGCCTACCTGCCCATGGACACGCCAAGCAACGCGATCGTTCCGCCGTCGACGCAAGTCAAGAACACGACCTGCTACATGTGCGCCTGCCGCTGCGGCATTCGCGTGCATCTGGTCGAAGGAAAGGTCCGATACATAGACGGCAATCCCGCGCACCCGCTGAATCGCGGGGTGATCTGCGCCAAGGGCTCGTCGGGGATCATGAAACAGTATTCCCCCGCGCGACTCACGAAGCCGCTCATGCGCAAGCCGGGCGCCGAGCGCGGCGTCGGCGAGTTCGAGGAGATCTCCTGGGAGCGAGCGTTCGAGGTCCTGACTGAGCGCCTGGCCCGGATTCGCGCAACCGACCCGAAGAAGTTCGCGCTGTTCACGGGCCGTGACCAGATGCAGGCCCTGACGGGTCTCTTCGCGCGCCAGTTCGGCACGCCGAATTACGCTGCGCACGGCGGCTTCTGCTCGGTGAACATGGCCGCCGGAATGATCTACACGATCGGCGGATCGTTCTGGGAGTTCGGCGGCCCCGACCTCGACCGGGCCAAGCTCTTCGTCATGATCGGCACCGCGGAGGACCATCACTCCAATCCGCTCAAGGTGGCGATCTCGAAATTCAAGCGTCGTGGCGGCCGATTCATCTCCATCAATCCCGTGCGCACCGGTTACTCGGCAATCGCGGACGAGTGGGTGCCGATCAAGCCCGGCACCGACGGCGCGCTGCTGCTGGCGATCATGCATGAGCTGATCGCACAAGGTCTCTACGATCGCGAGTTCCTGGTGCGCTACTCCAACGCGGGACAGCTCGTGCACACCGACGTGTCGGACGAGCGTGCCGGTCTGCTCGCGTCCGAGGCCGGAAAGGCCGAGGCCAATCCGGCGTATCCGCAAAATCGGCTGTGGTGGGATCGGCACACGAATCGCGCCATCCCGACCCATACGGAGGGCGCCGACCCGTATCTCTTCGGCGAGTTCCGCCTCGAGGACGGCGCGCGCGTCAAACCCGTGCTTCAGCTTCTCGACGAGCGCCTCAAGCAATACACACCGGAATGGGCGGAAGGGATCACCGGCGTGCCGGCGGAAACGGTGCGCCGACTCGCCCACGAGATGGGCATTACCGCGCGCGACGAGAGGATCGAGCTGCCGATTTCCTGGACCGACAGCTGGGGAAGGGAGCACGAAAGCGTGGTCGGAAACCCGGTGGCTTTCCACGCGATGCGTGGCCTGGCCGCGCACTCGAACGGGTTCCAGGCCATCCGGGCGCTCGCCATCCTCATGAGCTTGCTCGGAACGATCGACCGGCCGGGCGGCTTCCGCCACAAGGCGCCGTTTCCGCGCGCGATTCCGCCCATGGCCAAGCCGCCAAACAGTCCGGAGGCAGTGCAGCCGGACACGCCACTGGGCGGCCTCGCGCTCGGCTGGCCCGGCTCGCCGGAGGACCTGTTCATCGACGCGCAGGGAGAGCCCGTACGCATCGACAAGGCGTTCTCCTGGGAGCATCCGCTCGCCGTGCACGGCCTGATGCACAACGTCATCACCAACGCCTGGCGCGGCGACCCGTACCGCATCGATACGCTCCTCATCTTCATGGCGAACATGGCGTGGAACTCGACCATGAACACCACCGAGGTGCGCAAGATGCTGAACGACCGGGACGAGAACGGCGAGTTCCGGATTCCGTTTCTGGTGGTGTGCGATGCGTTCCAGTCCGAGACGGCCGCATTCGCCGATCTGCTCTTGCCGGACACGAGCTACCTCGAGCGCCACGACGTGATGTCCATGCTGGATCGGCCGATCTCGGAATTCGACGGTCCGGTCGATTCGGTGCGCGTGCCGGTGGTGCCGCCGACGGGCGAATGCAAGCCGTTCCAGGACGTGTTGATCGAGCTCGGGAGCCGCCTGAAGCTACCGGTGTTCGCGAATCCCGACGGGAGCCGCAAGTACCGGGATTACCCGGATTTCATCGTCAATTACGAAACCGAGCCCGGGTCCGGGATCGGTTTCCTGGCGGGCTGGCGTGGCAAGGGCGGCGAGCAATTCATGAAGGGCGAGCCGAACCCGCGCCAGTGGGAGATGTACGAGCGCAACAACTGCGTGTTCCACTACCGGCTGCCACCGTCCTACCAATACATGCGGAACTGGAACCGGGGTTACACGGAGTGGGCGCAGCGCACGCGCATCCGGCGCCATGGCGATCCGATCCTGGTCCACCTCTACTCCGAGGTGCTGCAGCGGTTCCGGCTCGCCGCGCAGGGTAAGGGAAGCGGGCGAAAGCCCCCGGAGCGGCTGCGGGAGCGGATCGCCACGTATTTCGATCCGCTGCCGTTCTATTACACGCCGCTCGAGGTGCAGGTCACCGACACGCGCAAGTATCCGCTCGCTGCCATCACCCAGCGGCCGATGGCGATGTACCACTCGTGGGATTCACAGAATGCGTGGCTGCGGCAGATCCACACCCACAACTATCTCTTCGTAAACCCGCGCACCGCGCGGCCGGAGGGCATCGCGGACGGCGATTGGATCTGGGCCGAGTCGCCCTGGGGCAAGGTGCGCTGCATGTGCCGCTACTCGGAAGCGGTCGAGCCCGGCACGGTGTGGACCTGGAATGCCATCGGCAAGGCAGCCGGGGCATGGGCGCTTGCCCCGGATGCCAACGAATCGCAAAAGGGCTTCCTGCTGAACCATCTCATCGCCGACGAGCTTCCGGACGGTGCCGACGGAATGCGCATCTCGAACTCCGATCCGGTGACGGGACAGGCCGGGTGGTACGACGTGCGCGTGCGGATCTACAAGGCCGCCGAGGACGAGCCGCGCGAGACGTGGCCGCAATTCCCTTCGATCGGAGCGTTCCCCGGCATGTCCGCAGTCAGAAAGCTTTGGCAGGCATATGTCGCCGCGGGAGGAGACGTCAAGTGACGCAACTTGCCCTGGTGATCGACCTCAACGTCTGCGTCGGCTGCCACGCCTGCGTGACGAGCTGCAAGGAGTGGAATACCTCTGGCATCGCGGGTTACCTGACCGACGAGCGGCCGTACGACGCCGATCCCACCGGCACCTTCTTCAATCGCGTGCAGACCTTCGAGGTCGGCGAGTACCCGAACACGCAGACCGTGCACTTCCCGAAGTCCTGCCTGCACTGCGAGGATCCTCCGTGCGTGCCGGTATGCCCGACCGGCGCAAGCTACAAGCGGGCTGAGGACGGGATCGTGCTGGTGGATTACGACAAGTGCATCGGCTGCAAGTATTGCTCGTGGGCCTGTCCCTACGGCGTGCGCGAGGTCGACGAGCGCCAGAAGGTCATGAAGAAGTGTACGCTGTGCGTAGATCGCATCTACGACGAAGCGCTGCCCGTTACCGATCGCAAACCGGCGTGCGTGATGGCGTGTCCGACCAACGCACGACTCTTCGGCGACGTGCACGATCCGGAGTCCGAGGTGTCCGGGGCGATTCGCGATCGGGGCGGCTACCAGCTCATGCCGGAGTGGGGAACGCACCCCGCCAATCACTACCTGCCGCGGCGCAAGACCGAGGTCGTCATACAGCCCGACGAGCTGGTCCGCGCGGACAATCCGCTCAAGGTCGATGGCAAGCTTCCGAAACCGTCGGCCAAGGAGCCGGCACTGGACGACGTGACGACGTGGTGAGCACATGAATCCAGCTTTTTCCGTCATCCTTCTCACCACACTGATCGGTGCCGCGCAGGGGCTGTTCCTCGCGCTTTTCACCGTGGAGGTGTACAGCCTGTTCGATGTGCTGTCCCGTCAGGACGGCCGCACGTTCTATGCAGCCGGAAGCGCGGTGGCGCTGGTGCTGTTGGGCCTGGGGCTCGTGGCGTCCTTCTTCCACCTGGGACGTCCCGAGCGCGGGTGGCGTGCCGCTGCGCGCTGGCGGACATCATGGCTCTCGCGCGAGGTGATCGTGCTGCCCGCGTTCATGGGCGCCGTCCTTCTATACGGCGCCGCGCATGGGTTCGGCTTGAGCGCGCCCGAGGTCTCGATCGGCGCCTCCCTTGTCATCGGGCCGACGGTCGCGATCGGCGCGGTCGCAACGATGCTCGCGGCGGCGCTGTTTCTCTGCACTGGCATGGTCTACGCCTGCATCAAGTTTCTGCAGGAGTGGGCGACGCCTCTGACGGTGGTCAACTACACGCTGCTCGGTACGGCGTCCGGGTTCATGGTCGCCACGGTGTTTACGGCTTATGCGGCGCCCGGGCTGATCGGATTCTTCGCAGGGTGGGCGGCGATCTTCACCGGCGTCGCGCTTGCGACACGCGCCGCGTCGCTCGTTCGCAATGCGCGGCTCAAGCCGAGATCGACGCTGCAGACTGCAATCGGCATCAAGCATCCCCGCATCGCGCAAACGACTCAGGGATTCATGGGCGGATCCTTCAATACGCGGGAGTTCTTCCACGGGCGCGCCAGCGGGTTCCTGCGATCCATCAAGTGGTCGTTCCTCGTTCTCGTGTTCCCGGTGCCGCTCGTCGTGCTGGCTGCCGGGCTCGCCTGGCAATCCGTGCTGCTGCTCAGTCTCGCCTGCGCGGTTCAGTATGTGGGTCTGCTGGCCGAGCGGTGGTTCTTTTTCGCCCAGGCGAATCACCCACAAAATATTTACTATCAAGCGATTGCGTGAATATTGCGTGGTGGCCGGCGGGGTGTAGTCAGGATATATAATTATTTGCTAATATTCTGGGCGATGCGGCGCACAGATAAGGGTGGCGCCGCTGAGCGGTCGCATTGATGGATGCGCGTGAACGGCTTATATATGGGGCTGGTTTTCGCGATTCGAGCAGACGCACAAAGGAGTGAGAGGAGTGAGCATGCAATTCGACAAGGACTTGGATGCGCGCGGCTTGAACTGCCCCCTGCCCATCTTGCGCGCAAAGAAGGCACTTACCGACATGAGCAGCGGGCAGATCCTGCGCATCGTCGCCACCGACCCCGGCTCGGTGAAGGATTTTCAGGCGTTTTCCAAGCAGACCGGGAACGACTTGCTCGAGCATTCGGAGGCGAACAAGGAGTTCACTTTCTTCATGAAGAAGAAATGAGGTTATCCCGTCACCTTCGGTGACGGGATAACTGCCCGCGTTGGAGCGTCGCGTTGCGCCGTTCAACGCGAGCGGGGCAAGGGAAGCCGGGTGCGAGCGGAGCGTGTTCGGAGACAACCAGAATCCGCAAGGGTCAGGGGGCCGCGGCGTAATCGGAGACTGCGATGGCGACTTATGCGGAAATGGTGGAGATCTACGAGGACATCAAGTCCGATTTCCGCTATGACCACGAACTGAACGGGTGTCTCAACTGCGGAATCTGCACCGCGACCTGCCCGTCTGCGCAGTTCTACGACTACAGCCCACGCGAGATCGTCCAGCTCCTCTGGACCGAGAACGTCGAGCAGATCTACGACGCGATGCAGGAGAAGATCTGGGCCTGTGCCCAGTGCATGACCTGCGCCGCACGGTGCCCGTTCAAGAACTCGCCCGGCGGGCTCGTGGCGATCATGCGCGAGGTGGCGATTAAGCACGGCATGCAGTCCGCGAAGGACGTATTGCGCCCGTTCGGGCGCGTGATGTTGAAGCTGATCACCACGGGCAACCAGCTTTCGCCAGACATGATCCAGCCGGACCACTTTCCGGACTGGGGTCCCAACATCCAGAAGGTGTCTGGGGATCTGAAGATCCTGCGCAAGGCGATTCCGATGAAGACCTTGCAGACCACTGACACTGCCTGGGAAGTCTCCCTGAAGACATCCGTCGAGATGTATACGATCTGGGAGATGACCGGCGTGCTGAAGCAGCTCGAGACGATGGACGAGAACCTCTACGACGTCATCGAGGACTTCATCGAAGAGAAGAGGGAAGAGTACGCGGACTGGCTCGAGGAGCAGGAAGACAACAAGGAGGACGCATGACGTCCCGGATACCCGAGCACAACCAGGAGCAGAACCAATGAGCAATCCGACCAACGAGCCGCGCGGAATCGCCGGGCACGGGGCGTTCTTTCAGCCGACCGACCTGTCGCCCGAGCAGGCCGAGAAGGCGACCGAGTGGGTCCGCAAGCAGGTGGACCGCCGCACGGTGGATCTCGGCGAGCGCATGGACGACGTGCGCGATCACATGTGGGAGCTCGAGAAGGACGGTGAGATCATCGTCCACCGCATCACCGATGCGCACAAGCCGGTGATCGTCAAGACGCTCTTCGGCTGGGACAAGAAGATTCCCACCTCGCAGCTCTGGCACCACAAGTCGTGCGGGCAGTGTGGAAACATCCCGGGCTACCCGACTTCGCTCCTCTGGACGATGAACGGACTCGGCATGGTGCCGGGCAAGGACTACCTGGACGAGACGGATCAGACCTCCTGCACCGCCTGGAATTATCACGGGTCGGGCATCGGCAATGTCGAGTCGCTGGCGGCCGTATTCCTGAGGAATTTCCACCAGGCCTACGTATCGGGCAAGCGCCTGGGGCATGACGCCGGACATTTCTTCCCGCTGGTTCACTGTGCAACGTCCTTCGGGAACTACAAGGAGATCCGCAAGTACCTCGTCGAGTCGGCGCCTCTGCGCGAGCGGGTCAAGAAGATTCTCGCCAAGCTCGGGCGGCTGGTCGACGGCAAGATCGTGATCCCCGAGGAGGTCGTGCACTACTCGGACTGGGTGCATGTCATGCGGAACGACATAGCCTCGAAGCTGCAGAAGATCGACGTTTCCAACATGCGCGTCACGGTGCACATGGCGTGTCACTACTCGAAGATGGTGCACGAGGACGCGATCTACGATCCCGAAGTCTTGGGCGGGAACCGCGCCGCGACCGGGACCGGCATCGCGCAGGCCCTTGGCGCGCAGGTGATCGACTACTCGACCTGGTACGACTGTTGCGGATTCGGCTTCCGGCACATCATCTCGGAGCGCGAGTTCACGCGGTCGTTCACGATCGACCGCAAGATCAAGGTCGCGCGCGAGGAGGCGAACGCCGACATGATGCTCGGGATTGACACGGGCTGCGTGACCACTATGGACAAGAATCAGTGGATCGGCAAAGCGCACGAGCAGTCGTACACGATGCCGATCATGGCCGACATCCAGTTCGCGGCCCTGGCTTGCGGCGCGGATCCGCTCAAGATCGTCCAGCTGCAGTGGCATGCGAGCCCATGCGAGGACGTCGTCGAGAAGATGGGAATCTCTTGGGCCGACGCCAAGAAGCGCTTCGAGGCGTACCTGGAAGAGGTCAAAGCCGGGAAGATCGAGTACCTCTACGATCCGAAGCTCGCGGCGAGCGCGGCCGCATAGTCAAGCAATGCAACGAACGGAGCGTGCATGAATGATGCAGTCCTAGTTGTCGGCGCCGGGCCTACGGGACTTTCCGCGGCGCACGGAGTGGCCTCGGTCGGCCGGCGCGTAGTGCTGGTGGAAAAGCAGGACACGCTGGGCGGGGCACCGATCCTGTCGGGCTACGCGAAGCTCGTTCCGTCGGGGGAATGGGCGAAGGACGCGATAGGGCGCATGGTCAAACGGGTCGAGGACTCGCCGCTCGTCGAGATCCACAAAGGGGCCCGCGTGACGAAGCTCGGCGGGGACGCTGGCAACTTCAATGCGACACTCTCGAATGGCAAGACGGTGTCGGCCGGAGCGGTCATTCTCGGCACCGGTTTCACGCATTTCGACGCGATCAACAAGCCGGAATGGGGTTTCGGCACTTATGCCGACGTCGTGACCACGACCCAGGTCGAACAGATGGTTGGGGCCGGCAAGATCGCGTGCCCGTCCGACGGCCGCACGCCCGAGCGCGTGTGCATCCTGCTGTGCGTCGGCTCGCGCGACCGCCAGATCGGCCGCGAGTGGTGCTCGAAGATCTGCTGCACGGTGTCCACGAACCTGGCGATGGAGATCAAGGAGCTCTCGCCCGAGACCGACGTGTACATCTACTACATGGACATCCGGACGTTCGGACTGTACGAGGACAAGTTCTACTGGAAGTCCCAGGAAGAATTCAAGACCAAGTTCGTGAAGGCGCGGATCGCCGAGGTGACCATGGCTCCGGACGGCAAGCGGCTCCTCGTCAAGGGTGAGGACACGCTGGTCAAGCGCCCGATCGTGATCCCGTTCGATCTCGTCGTGCACGCCATCGGCATGGACCCGAACGAGGACAATCCCGAGATCGCGAAGGTGTTCGGCGTCGGCCTGGAAAAGCACGGTTTCATCGACCGCGACGAGCAATACACCAGCACTTTCTCGAGCACGCGGCGCGGCATCTACGTGGGCGGCGCCGCGCTCGCTCCCGAGGACATCGATACCTGTATCTCGCATGGCCTCGCGATGGCGATGCGCGCGGTCGGGGAGATGGCCGCCAGCCGTCACCAGCGCGCGGCCTGAAGGCAGGCGCGCGGGAACGAGGCTATCGGCAAGGCCATTCCGATGCTCTGGCTTAGAAAGCGGCGAGACGCCGCGGCGGAGGCGATGCCGGACGTGATCGCGCCGGCCGAGCTGCCGGTGCAGTTCGACGAAGAGCGTTTCCGGAGCCACATGACCATGCTGCTCGAGGTCGCCCGCGTCGATGGCGGCGTCGATACCTACCTCGAGGCTCTCGGCGCCAAGCAGCGCCTCTTTTCCGAGGTGCTCGCCGAGGGGGCGATCGATGCGCTGGATCACGCAGGGCTCGAGGCGCTGCTCGAAGCGGTGTTCACGGCGCGGCGCAAGCTCCAGCCGGTCATTGCCGAGTTAGGACCCGCGGCCACGGCCGGAGCGCTGCGCGACCTGCTGCATGGCATAGAGCCGGTCGCCGCGCGCATGAGCGGCTTCGTTGCCCGGCTGCCCATCCGCGACGGAGAGGGAAGGGAGGCACGCGGGCGCGCGGCGCGACTGCGCCGCGCTGCACACGATTTTGCCGCCGAGTCACTGCATTTCATAGATCCGGTCCGCTATCCGCTCATGGCGCGATGGGTTTGGGACGACGCGACGTCGAGCGGCGCGTTGCGCGAATTCGTTCACAACCCGGACCAGGTGGACCGACTGGCCCTCGACAACCGGCCCGAGACATTCGAGGCGGCGCGCACCTGGATCGCCGGCGAGATCGAGGCGCAGGGTATCTACCGTGACGTGCCGCTCTGGGTGGATCTCGTCGAGGCGGCGGCCTACACGCAATACTTCCGGTCGATGACCGGAGGGGTGCTCGGGTCCGACTTCAGCCGCACCGGCGGACCGGAGGAGAACCTGAAGAAACTGCTCGGCATCGAGGCCGGGCGTCGCGGCGGAAAGTCGCGAGTCGTCAGAGTGTAAGGAACGCGCACGATGCCAATTCACGAGAAGACCCTTATAGATCCGCAGCTGCTCGTGCAGTCGGACAAGCTCGTCGTCGACGGGATCGACGTGTCCGGTCACTGGAACACGATGATCCTGCCGCGGACGATGACCGAATACGACCCGGACTTCTACGAGACGATCCAGGCGTTCCCGGGCGGCGAGAACGTTCATCGCTGCTGGCAATGCGGCTCGTGCACCAACTCGTGCACGATGTACGCGATCAACACGGACTTCAATCCCCGCTACTGGATCTACCTGATCAACCTGGGTTACAAGAGCGAGCTGGTCAAGGACAAGGACATCATCTGGCAGTGCGTCTCGTGCAACAAGTGCACGAACATCTGCCCGAAGGACGTCCGGCCCGAAGGCGTGATGAAGGCGCTTGCGCACTGGCTCGAGGCCGAGGGGCACACGCCGAAATCGCGATCGACGCTCTTCGACGAGGAATTCACGCGTCAATGCATCGAGCGCGGTCGCATCGAGGACACCGAGGTGATGTTCAACTTCTTCCGGCAGACGGGACAGAACCTGGGCGCGATGCTGAAGGGCGGCTGGTTGAGGCTGCTGATCGAACGGATGAACAACGTGCATCTCCTGCGGCAGGGCAAGATCGGAAAGTTCGTCGCCAGGCTGCCGCTCGTGCAGGGATTCAAGATGGGCTGGGCCATGGTCTTCAAACCGCGCACGCGGTCGTGGGGACGCACGGGAGAGGTGTTGCGCGAGTACGTCGAGGAGCAGAAGCGCGCCGCCCACGCCGGCATCGGCTCGCCAACGCATTGATTTATTCGAGGTAGACGATGAGCAAGGTGGCGTATTACCCCGGTTGCGCACTCGAAGGATCCGGCGGCCCCTACGACCGTTCGACCCGGGCGCTGGTGGACGCTCTCGGACTCGAGATGGTCGACCTGGACGACTGGAACTGCTGCGGCGCAATGGAGGTGAAAAACGTCCATCCGATGCTGCAGACGTACATGTCCGCCCGCAACATGGCGATCGCCGGCGAGAAGATGGGCTGCGATACGGTCATGGCGCCCTGCAACGGCTGCTATCACAACCTCAAGAAGGCCGAATACGAGTGCGCGACATCGACGGAAGCCATGCAGACGGTTCAGGATCTGGCCGGCAAGGCGAACGACCCCGTTTACAAGGGTGACGTGCGCACCGTGCACCTCCTCGAGTGGCTGATGGAGGAGCTGGGCCCGAAAGGACTGAAGGCCCGGATCCGGAATTCGCTCAAGGGAATGAAGATCGCCAACTACTATGGCTGCATGTACACGCGCCCGCGGCAGATCTTTCCGGAAAAGGATCAGGGACCGGGATCCGAGTCGAGCTACGCCCCGCATTTCATGGACGACCTGCTGGCCGCTGCGGGCGCGGTGAACGTCGAGTACCCGCTCAAGACGGCCTGCTGCGGAGGCGCGCACACATTATCGGACTCCGACACCTCGACCCAGCTCGTGCTCAACCTGCTCCAGGCGGCCGAGGAGTGCGGGGCGGAGGTCATCGCCACCGAGTGCCCGACCTGCCATTCCGGACTGGAGATGCACCAGATCCGAGCGGAGACGGAGTTCGGGATCAAGACCAACGTCAAGGTCCTCTACTTCACGCAGCTGCTCGGCCTTGCCCTCGGATTGTCCGCCCGCAAGCTCGCCATCCACGAGAACGTCTCGGACTCGCTCGATTTCCTGCACGAGAAGGGCGTCATTTAGCAGGCTGCTAAAGAATGCGCGCCGTGGCGACTTTGAGTGACGAATATAGCGTGCTAGGCAAACCTCGGTCGTACGAACAAGGGGGGAATCCCCCTTGTATATCCCCCGCGCACGTGCGCGGAGCGCGTTGTTAGGCTTCAATGCAGTGCAACGGATGCGAGTTTCGCCCAGAGCTCTACTACGATGACCAGTATCAGATCTGGGTGCGCCCCGAGGCCGACGGCACGATCTCGATCGGCATGACCGACATCTCGCAGACCGTTGCGGGCAAGGTGCTGCACGTGCGCGTGCGCCGGCCCGGCAGCACGCGACCGAAGGGAAAGCCCGTGGCGACGATCGAGACGGGGAAGTGGGCCGGTCCGGTTCCGAACCCGTTCGACTGCGTGATCGAGTCGGGCAACCAGGCGGTGCTCGACGATCCCGCGTTGCTCAACCGGGACCCCTATGCGCACTGGATCGCGCGGATCCGGCCCGCCGTGCCCACCGAGGACGCGCTCGCCGGGCTCCTGACGGGCGATCGCGCTGCGCAAGGGTACTGCGCGCGGGCCCGGCAGGACGATATAAAGTGCAGGCGGCTCGCATCGTGACGCGCCGCGGAGGCAACCGTGGCTGACTCGGAGTATCTCGATCACGATGCGAAATCCGTCGTCATCGTGATGACCAGTGGACCGTCCACGCCGCAGCGCTGCGCGACACCGTTCTACATCGGCGCGCTCCTTGCCGCCATGGATGCGGAAGTCACAATCTTCTTCACCATGGAAGGTGTCCGGCTGGTGAGGAAAGGGGTGCCCGACAACCTGGTCGCCATGGAGGGCGGCAAGCGGATCATCGAGTTCATGCGCGACGCGAAGAGCGCCGGAGTGAGGTTCCATGCGTGCAATCCGGCGCTGCCGGGGTACGAGATGGAGAAGGACGACCTGATTCCGGAGATCGACGAGGTGTCAAGCGGAGGCGCCCTCGCCGACATGATTCTCAGTTCTGATAAGGTGCTCTTTTTTTGATCCAGCACAAGCGAGCATCCGGGCCTGAGGGTTAACTGACGGATTGGGGCTACACGGACGATCGCCGGCAAGCGCGGCGTCGAGGAAAATTAGAACGGGGGAAAACATGGCATCGGTGAAGAACTGCAACCTTCCTGACGACCTCTACTACAACGTCGAGAACAACGTCTGGGCACGCAAGGAGTCCGATGGAACGGTGACAGTCGGCATGACGGCCTACGCCTGCGCGCTCGCGGGTGAGGTGGTTGCGTACACACCCAAGAAGGTTGGCCGGACGGTGGACGTGAACAAGTCCTGCGCGACGGTCGAGTCGGGGAAATGGGTCGGCCCGGTCAAGACGCCCGTCGCCGGCGAGGTCGCTGCGATCAACGAAGCGGTTGCCGCAAAGCCGGGAAGCATCAACAAGGACCCGTACGGCGAAGGCTGGTTGGTGAAGCTGAAGCCGACCAACCTGGATGCCGAGCTGGCCGCCCTGGTGACGGGCGGCGCCGTTGCCCAGGCATTCGAAGCGAAGATGACCGCGGACGGCTTCGCGGGCTGCTGACCCGACGCGTCATGTCGCTCTGGCTCGAGACGCTCAACGGAATCGAGGCCCTCGAAGTCGGCGAGTTCGACGCGGGGCTCGTCGGCTCCTTCGAGGAGCGCTTTGCGCGCCTGCCTCGGGACGCCGCGCGGCAGGTCAATTTTTACGTCCCCACTTTCAAGGCCTTTGCCAGCTCCGAGATCGCTGGCTGCGGCAAGAGTGCTTGGCCCGCAGTGTCGATCACCGGGCCCGAGTGCAAGCTCCAATGTGATCACTGCAAGGCGAAGCTGCTGGAGCCGATGATTCCGGCTAGGACGCCCGATGCGCTCTGGCGCGTGGTGAACGAGCAGGTCGAAGCGGGTGCACAGGGCATGCTGCTGACGGGCGGTTCCAATCTTCGCGACGAGGTGGAGTACGGACCGTTCTTCCCGACCATTCGCCGCATCAAGGATGCATTCCAGGGATTCCGGATCGCAATGCATACAGCGCTTGCCACGCGCGATCAGGCGAAGCGCATCGAGGAGAGTGGCGTCGACGCGGCAATGCTCGACATCATCGGCGCGCAGGACACCGTCACGCAGGTGTATCACCTCAAGCGCCCGGTCGCCGATTTCGAGGCGGCGCTTGCGCACCTGACCGAGACGAGCCTCAAGGTCGTGCCGCACATCGTCGTCGGATTGCACTATGGGCGGCTGCTCGGCGAGTGGCACGCGCTCGAGACGATCGCGCGCCACAAGCCTGCCGCACTGGTGCTGGTCGTGATCATGCCGTTTTACGCCCCCGCGAAGCGGCCCTTCGCAGTGCCCTCGAGTCGGGAGGTCGGGCGGTTCTTCATGGACGCGCGCGAGGCGCTGCCGGACATCCCGGTGCTGCTCGGCTGCGCGCGACCGCCGGGGCGCGCGAAGGTCGAGATCGACGCCTACGCAGTGATGGCCGGACTGAACGGGCTCGCGCATCCCAGCGACGGCACGGTCGAGCTTGCCGCGCGACTCGGGCGGTCGGTCAGGGTGACGCCCGCATGCTGCTCGATCGCCCTGGGCGATGAAGTGCTGGCGCTCGACGCAGGGCGCGACGCGCTCACTGTGGACGTCGCAGAGTTCATCCGCGAGTCGGGGCGGCGCGCTTCCCAGGGGCTCGCCGGAATCCCAGTGGTCGCGGCCTGAGGCGTCGCCAATGGCCTCCACTTGGCGGCTGCTCGACACCGGAACCCGCCGCGCGGCGGAGAATTTCGCGCTGAATCGCGCGATTCTGGAGGCGCGCAAGCGCGGGTTGGTCGGGAGCACGTTGCGTTTTCTCCAGTTCGATCCGGCCGCGCTGCTCGGCTACCACCAGAGTGTCGAGCAGGAGCTCGACGTCGATTTCTGCCGGTCGCAAGGCGTCGAGATCCAGCGGCGCGTGACGGGTGGCGGCGCGATCTACATGGACGAATCGGTGCTCGGCTGGGAGCTCTATCTCGCCAAGTCCGACCTCGGGTCGCCCGACATGGCCGCGATCTCGCGCCGTATCTGCGAGGTGGCAGCGCGCGCGGTTTCTGCATTCGGCGTGCGCGCCACCTATCGCCCGCTGACCGACATCGAGGTGGATGGCCGGAAGATCGCTGGAACCGGCGGCGTCTTCGACGAGAACGCGCTGCTCTACCAGGGCACGTTGCTGCTCGACTTCGACATGGAGCGGATGCTGCGGTGCCTGCGGCTGCCGGCCGAGATGCTCTCCCCGGAGGCGATCGCCGGCGCGCGCGCGCGCATCGTGAATCTGCGCGAGCTGCTCGGCGTCGTTCCGCCGCTCGAGAAGATCAAGCACCGGATCGCGATCGAGTTCGCATCGGAGCTCGGCGTCGAGTTCGAGCCCGGCGAGCTCTATCCGCAGGAAGTGCGACTCTTTCGCGAGGCGCTCAAGGAAATCGATTCGGCGGACTGGGTCGACATGGTGCAGAAACCGCGCTCCGACCTGCCGGTCCTCGAAGGGGCGCATCGACTCAGTGGAGGCATCCTGCGGGCTGCCGTCGCCTATGACCGCCCCGGTGCGCGCATCAAGCAGGTGTGCTTCAGCGGCGATTTCTTCGTGTACCCGCCGCGCACGGTTGCGGATCTCGAGGCGGCGCTCAAGGATTGCGCGGTCGACAACATCGCATCCGCGATCGTGCGGTTCTTTCACGGGCGCCGGATCGAGATGCCCGCGCTGTCGCCTTCCGATTTCGCAGTCGCCATCGACCACGCGCTGAGGGCGGCATGACATCGCAGGTACGCTCGTGTGACGTTCTGGTGGTCGGCCTGGGTCCGGGCGGATCCGCGGCGGCGGCGGCTGCGGCGCGCGCCGGCCTCGCGGTCGTCGCGATTGATCGCCGCGCCGAAATCGGCGTGCCGGTGCAATGTGCGGAATTCATTCCATTGCCGCTGGGGCGCCATGCCCGAGGCGCCGGCGTGGTCGTCCAGCGCATTCTCGCCATGACGAGCACGCTCCCTTCCGGCGCCGACCACGAGGCCGACTTTCCGGGACTGATGATCGACCGCGCCCGCTTCGATCTCGCGCTTGCCGAGGCCGCTCGTGCGGCGGGTGCCAGGCTGTGGTGCGCCACCTCGTTGACCGCCGTCGACGCCGGGGCGGATGTGGCCGCCCTGCGCAACGGAAGAAGCGAGTTCGGGCTGCGTTACCGCGTGCTTATCGCGGCGGACGGTCCCCGCTCGCGTGTCGCGGCGGCACTCGGTGTCCCGCGGCTGGAGACCGTGGAAACGCGGCAATATACCGTGCCGCTTCGCGTGCCGAGCAGCGCCACCGACATCTGGCTCGCGCCGGAGTACCCGGGCGGGTACGCGTGGCTGTTTCCGAAGGGCGCGATCGCAAATCTCGGCCTCGGCATGGATACCCGGCTGGCCCGAGATCTCAAGCAGCCTCTCGACAGATTGCATGGCATGCTCGCTGCGGAGGGCCGCGTCGGAGCGGAGATTCTGCGCCGCACCGGCGGACCGATCCCGGTTGGTGGGATGCGATCGAAGCTCGCAGAGCGCAATGTCGCGTTCGTGGGCGACGCCGCCGGACTGACGCATCCGATCACCGGGGCCGGCATTGCGGCCGCCGTCGTCTCGGGTGAAAGCGCCGGAGACGCAGCGGCGCGCTATTGCGCGGGGGATGCCGACGCCTGGCGCGCATACGACGAGGAGATTCGGGACCAGTTCGAGACCAGCCTCGAGCGCGCCGTCGCGCGCCGCCGCTGGCTCGTGAGCCGCTGGCAGAGCCGCGACGCGGGTTCGGATCACGTGCATCGCCGTGCCTGGATCGCCTTTCCGGATTATTTCCGGGATGAGGCTGCCCCGGCGCTGGCGGCATAGGACACCAAGGAGGGATCTCTCATGGGAAAAATCGCACTCGCAACGCTCGCCGCGGCGGCGATTCTCGCCAGCGCGTCGACCTCGGCGCAGGACGCCAGCGCCACCTACTCGGTGAAGCTGCTTACCCCCGAGACCGCGCTCAAGGCCGCCCAGGCAGCGCTGAAGAAATGCCGCGACGACGGCTACCAGGTCGCTGTCGCCGTCGTGGACCGGATGGGCGTGATGCAGGTCATGCTGCGCGATCGCTTCGCGGGGCCGCACACGCCATCGACGGCGCGCGGCAAGGCGTGGACCGCGGTGAGCTTTCGTACGAACTCGGGCGACCTCGCCGAAATCACGCAGGCTGGCAAGCCGCAGAGCGGCGTGCGCAATCGCCCGGGTGTCGTGGCCATCGGTGGCGGCCTGATGATCGAGAGCGCCGGGTCGCTGGTCGGCGCGATTGGCGTCTCGGGCGCACCGGGTGGCGAAGCGGACGAGGCTTGCGCCACAGCGGGAATCGCCGCGATCAAGGACAGTCTCGAGTTCTGAGCGCGGAGTCGGAATTGAATAGAGGGGAGGGTAGACCCATGCATGGCATCCTGCGATCGTCGTTCGGCTTCGCGCTGATGGCGTGTTTCGCCTTGGCGATCACGGCGTGTGACAGCGGGCCGAAGGAACCCCCGCCCGACCTGCTGAAGAGTCAGCGGCAGTCGATGGAGCGTGCCAAGGATGTCGAGAAGGCGCTTCAGCAGTCGAGCGAGCGCCGCCGCGAAGAGATCGATCGTGCGGAAAAGTAGGTTCGAAGAGCGAAGAAGGATCGAGGAGAAGAGATGAGCGCGGTACTGAACGAAGGACAGCCGATCCGGTTCTACCGTCCGGACTATCACGTGCGCACTCCGGCAATGCGTTCGCCGGAATACGTCCAGATGAGCACGGCCGCGGCGATCACGCTCGGACTGATACCCGGCAGGATGCACCGGACGTCCTGCACGCACTGCCTCAATCTGCTGGTCACGTATCCGGAAGGATGCCGCGCGAACTGCGCCTATTGCGGCCTCGCACGTCACCGCGAAGAGGCGCGCGACTACGCGGACCGGAACTTCATCCGCGTCGACTGGCCGACAGCGCGCTACGACGAGGTGATCGAGCGTGTGAGGGCGGGCGGCGACAAGGGCGCCTTCGAGAGGATGTGCATCTCGATGATCACCCACCCGAGCTCCAACGCGGACACGTTCGTGCTGCTCGAGCGGTGGGTGCGGGAAGTCCCGCACGTCCCGGTCTCCATCCTCTCGAATCCCACCACGCTGGAGCGGAGCGATCTCGCGCGCCTGCGCGACATGGGTGCGGAAATATTCACCGTCGCCCTGGATGCGGTGACGCCCGAGATTTTCGATCGGACGCGCGGGCGGGGTGTCGACAGCCCCCACACGTGGGACGGATACTGGCGGGCGATCGAATGGGCCGCGGACATCTTCGGGCCGGAGCGCTTCGGCGCGCATCTCATCGCCGGCATGGGTGAGACCGAGCAGGAGATCCTGTCGGCCTGCCAGCGCATCAAGGATCTCGGTGGCCATAATCACATGTTCGCCTTCTATCCCGAGCGAGGCTCGATGATGGAAGACTGGCCCGCGGTGGATCGGGGGCAATGGCGGCGCGTCCAGCTCGGCCGCTTCCTCATCGACTACTGCAACGCCCGCATCGAGGACATGCGCTTCGACGACGCGGGCAGGGTCGTCGACTTCGGCGTTGCGGAAGACGACCTCGGCGGCATCATCGCCACCGGCAAGCCGTTCAGGACGTCGGGTTGCCCGGGCAAAGAGGACGACCAGGTCTCGGCGTGCAACCGGCCATTCGGTGACTCCCCGCCCTCCGACATCCTGTCCTTTCCCTTCGCGCTCGCCCGCGAGGACGTCGATGTGGTGCGGCGCCAGATGGCCGGAGAGGACGTCCAGGCGGGCCTGATTGGCGAGAGCAACTAAACTCAATTACTGGGCGTATAAGGAGATTCTGTCCCGTATCGTCGTTGTAGCCAGTGGTCAAGCGGGCGTTAAATCAGCAAACTTAGATCTTCTAATGGATGGCGGGGTAAGCAGGCTGGGCGCGATGCCCCGCTGCAAGGAAGGAGGGTAAGGCATGGGTGCGACACCTGACGTCAACCTGGACGAACTGATCAAGCAGCGGCTCGACGAGATTCTTCCGGAGAAGCTCGAGGCGGCGCTTGCCGAACGGGAGGCGAACCGGACGCCGTCGATGTGCATCATCGCGACGAAGGGCACGCTCGACTGGGCCTATCCGCCGTTCATCCTTTCCTCGACTGCCGCCGCGCTTGGCTGGGATGTGTCGGTCTTCTTCACCTTCTACGGGCTCAACCTTCTCAAGAAGGACATTTCGGACCTGAAAGTGAGCGGCCTGGGGAACCCTGGCATGCCGATGAGGATGCCGTTCGGCCCGGACTGGTTCAAGAAGATCAACTGGAACATTCCCAACGCCGTGCAAGCGATCATTCCGGGATTCGAGAACATCGCCACGTCGCTCATGCAGAAGACGATCAAGAACAACGGCGTCGCCAACATTGCCGAGCTACGCGCACTGTCGCTCGAGGCGGGGGTGAACCTGATCGGCTGCCAGATGACGGTCGACCTGTTTGGCTTCACGCACGACGACTTCATTCCCGAGTGCAAGGAGTACTGTGGCGCGGCGACCTTCCTGCCCATGGCGCAGAAGGCCGACGTCAGCCTGTTCATTTGAGATGGGTTCCAAGCGTCGGGAACAAGACGCGGGAGCGGTTCCGCCCGGAGACCGAGCATCGTTAGCCATTTGACCCGCTGATTGGCAAAGAGGGAGGCAGGTATGAATAAGAGGCTTGCGGCGGCGCTCGCCGTGATGGGGCTTGCGTTGCCTGGCGTGGCATTCGCGACCGATGGCTATTTCGCGCACGGCTACGGCATGAAGGCCCTGGGCCGCGGTGGCGCCGCCATTGCGATGACCGACGATGCGTTCGGCGGCGCGAACAATCCGGGCAACATGGTGTGGGTGGGCAACCGGTTCGACATCGGGGTCCAATGGTTTCGCCCGGACCGCGAGGCGAGCCGCGTCGGAAGTGCCGGCGGCACCGGGCTGTTCGACGGGTCGGCAAACGGCAACGAAGACCAGAATTTCTTCATTCCCGAGGTCGGCTTCAATTACCTCGTCAATCCGAACCTGGCGCTTGGGGTGAGCATCTACGGCAACGGCGGGATGAATACCAAGTACCCGGCCGGCCAGATCGATCCCGGCGTCTGCATGGGTGGTCCACCGACCGGTGTGCGCTCGGCCAACCTGCTCTGCGGGCAGGGTGACCTCGGCGTCGATCTCTCGCAGTTGATCGTTGCGCCCACGCTTTCGTGGAAATTCCATCCGAAGCACTCGGTGGGCATCGCACCGCTCTTCGCTTATCAGCGCTTCGAGTCCTACGGACTGCAGCCCTTCGCCGCCATCTCGTCGGCCCCTGCGAACGTGACGAATCGCGGCCATGACTCCTCGACGGGCTGGGGTGTGCGGATCGGGTGGACCGGAAAGATCACGCCGACGGTGACCCTGGGCGCGACGTGGCAGAGCAAGATCTCCATGGGCAAGTTCGACAGCTACAGCGGTCTCTTCGCCGAGCAGGGCGGTTTCGATATCCCGATGAACTGGGGCCTCGGCGCCGCATGGCAGGCAACCTCCAAGCTGCTTCTGACCGCGGATTACGAGCATATCTACTACAGTCAGGTGAAATCGGTCGGCAACTCGAGCCGGGTACCGGGCTGCATGCCGACCGGTCCGATGGGTCCGGGCGCCGGCGCCGCTTGCCTCGGCGCGAGCGCGGACAGCATCGGGTTCGGATGGCAGGATGTCAGCGTGTTCAAGCTCGGCGCGGAATACCGGATCAACAGCGCATGGCTGGTGCGTGCTGGCTACAACTACAGCCAGAACCCGATCAAGCCTGAGGATGTGACGTTCAACATCCTCGCGCCCGGCGTCGTCCAGAACCACCTGACGCTCGGTTTCACCTGGACCCTTGCGGGCGGATCGGAGCTGACGGGCATGTACTTCCATGCGTTCAACAACAGCGTGAGCGGTCCCGCCAACAATCCCTATTTCCCCGTCGGGGGCACCGAAACCATCTCGATGTCCCAGGATGGACTCGGCATTGCCTGGGGCATGAAGTTCTGACCGCGCATTGACCGGTATCGCCGAAAGCCCCGCAGGTCGCGGGGCCTTTTTCTTGCGCGGGGGAAGCGGATTGGCGACACTGCTGCCATGGCCGCAAAGACCATTTCGCTTACCGACGTCGGGGCGCTCCGAAACGAGCTCGCGAAGTACAAGAAGGGCAAGAAGCTCGACATCCGCCAGTTCAATCAGGCGGCACGGCTCGCCTGGCTCGGACGGATCGTTCTCTCGCCCCTCGATCCCGAGGATCCCGACAATCGCGCCTGGCTGCTGCATCTCGAGCGCCCGGAAGGGATTGCGGGAGAGCTTCTGATCGTCGACGAGGACCTGTATCAGCGGATCCACGTCCTGGATGCGGAACAAGGCGAGCACCTCGCGGCGGTCCTCCGGCAGGGGGTGCAGGAGCGAGCGAGTGCGCTCGATGCGCTCAATCGGCGCGACTTCTATTTCGAGAAGTACTTCGAGCCGGGCAAGGAATGATCCCGGCGCGCTGGATCGACCTGGGTCGCACCGATGCGCTCACGTTCCATGCGACGTATGCCGGCTTGGCGGCGGGGCGCCAGGAGGACCCACTGCCGGCAGTGGTCTGGGGGCGGGTCGCTGCGCACGTTTGCCTCGGTCAAAGCCAGGGCATGTGCGAGCTGGCGGACGCGCTGGACGTCCCGGTCGTGCGGAGGCCGCTCGGCGGCGGCACCGTGTGGGTGGACGACATGCAGCTGAGCTATGCACTCATCGCGCCACTCGCGTCCGTTCCACCCCGGCATGCGGACTGGTACGAATGGGCGCTCGGCCCGGCGATCGCGACCTACCGCGACTTCGGGCTGGCGGTCGAGCGCGACGCGGAGGATCTGTGGCTTGCCGGTCGCAAGATTGCCGGGAGCGGGGCGGCGACGATCGGACGCTCGGCGGTGGTCGCGTCGAGCTTCCTCTTGCATTTTCCGCGCGAGCGATTCGCGTGCGCGATTGCGGCGGCCACGGAAACGTTCCGAACGCGGCTTCTCGAGGCGCTCGCCTTGGCGATGACGGACTGGGCCGCGCACGGTCCCATTCCGGATGAAGCCACCGTGCGGGCGAGGTTTCAGCGCGCGTTGGCACGTGAGCTCGGGTGGCATGCGCAAGCAGGCGCGGTGGATGTCGCGGAAGCTGCCGAGATCGAGAGTTGGCGGACGGAGCTCTCGGAGCCGATCGATGCCGGCACCCGGCGTGTCCCAGACGGAATCAAGCTGAATGCCGCGCTCGCGCTCGCGACGGTGAATGGGTCACCAGCTCTGGTGCGCCGCGAACGTGCCGAGGGTCTACAAGGGAGGCATCGAGTCGCATGAGACGCCGAGATGTGCTGAAGGGAACACTGATTGCCGCGGCTGCGGCAGCCGCATCGCCGCTAAGGGTGGTTCAGGAAGCGCTCGCGCTTGGCGCGGTCGAGTCGGGCGTCTATCGAATCAAGGGAACGGTGCTCGTCAACGGACGCACCGCGACGGAGAAGATGCCTCTCAAGGCAGGCGACGTGATCGTGACGGGGCAGGGTGCGGAGCTCGTGTTCGTGGCGAACAAGGACGCCTTCCTGGTGCGGGAGAACACGCGACTGGAACTGGGTGGGTCGGCGGGCGCGATCATCCTGACGGGATTCCGCGTGATCACGGGCGCAGTGCTCTCGGTGTTCGAGCGCGGCCGGCCGAAGCGCGTAGTCACCAGCACCGCGACGATCGGAATCCGCGGCACTGGGCTCTACGTCGAGAGCGAGCCCACGCGCAGTTACGTCTGCACGTGCTACGGCGTTTCGGACATCGAGGCGAACGCGAATCCCGCCTATCGCGAGACGGTCGAGACGACGCATCACGACGAGCCGCGCTACGTCTACGCGACCGGCGAGACCATGATCGCCACGGCAACGATGCAGAACCACGCGGACGCCGAGCTCGTCATGCTCGAATGGCTCGTCGGGCGGGAGCCGCCGTTCGGCGCCGACTACACACCTTACTGAAACGGGGCCCCCGCGCGGCGACCTGGCCGGCCACCCGGTGAGACGACGACATGGCAAGTCCGACGATCGCGTCCCGGATGCGGCGCCGGCTCATCCTGATGAGCCGTGATGCGCGGCTCGCAGGTGATCTGCGTGCCGCGCTGCCGGAAAAGTGGGAGCTGAACACGGTCCTGGAGCTGGATGCGATCGGAGGCTTCGAGGAAATCCTCCAGCACCGCTTCATGCTTCTCGACCTCGACGAAGCGGAGGCATTCGACCCGCTGGAGGTTCTGCGCGAGCTGCGGGTCGATCTGATGCTCAACCTGCCCGTTTTCTGCTTCGGCGGGGCTTCGGAACTGCGGGACGCGGCGCGCCTCGCACGCGCAGACCGATTCTTCGAGCGCGCCGAGATCGTCGGACGCGTGCCGGGCTTCTGCGAGCAATACGGTTGGGGCGCGGCCTAGTTCGCGGTGTCACGCGCGACCAGGTTCGCGGTGTCAAGGGTTCGCCTCGGGAATCACGCCGTGGCGCACGTAGACGGGGTGCATCGCTCTGCGCCAGCTCGCGTAGCCGCGTACGAACAGCCCGGCCGAGAGCGTCAGCAGCAATCCGTACGTGACCAGAGTCCAGCGGGCTCCCACCCACTCCGCGAGCGTGCCGGCGAGAAAATTCCCGATCGGGCTCATGCCGAGAAAGATCATCACGTAGATGCTGATGATACGCGCGCGCTTGTCCTCGTCGGCGATCGTCTGCAGGATCGTGTTGGTCGAGGCGGCGGCGACGATGATTCCGAAGCCCAGCACCGGCAGGATCGCCAGCGCGATCCACAGGCGGGGGGCGACGGCAAACAGGGTGAGGCCGATACCAGCCGTGAGGCTCGCACCGGCGATCATCCTGCCGAGCCCTCGCACCGAGCTGCGAAATGCGAGAAAGAGCGTCCCGCACAGCGCACCGGCGCCCACTGCGCCGATGAGAAATCCGAACGTGCGCGAATCGCCTCCGAAGCGCTCCGCGGCGACGATCGGCATAAGGGGTTGCCAGGGCGCGCTGAAGAACGATATTGCCGCCACGAGCAGGATCAGCCGCCGCGCCGGCATCAGGCCGAATACCCAGCGGAACCCGTCCGCGAGCTCGACCAGGAGGTGCGCGGGGGCGCGTCCGGCCGCGCGAGGCTTGACGCGTACGCGGGCATACGCGGCAAGGATCGCGACATAGGAAAAGGTGTTCAGCGCAAAGCACCAGGCTTCCCCGAACCCGGCGACGATGAAGCCCGCCACGGTCGGACCCACGAGCCGGGCGGTGTTGAACATCATCGACTGCAGGGCGATCGCATTGGGCAGGTCCTCCTTGGATTCCACCATCTCGAGCAGGAAAGCCTGTCGCGTGGGTGTCTCCACCGCGTTGATGAGGCCGAGGGCGAGCGACACGAGCACGACGTGAGTCGCCGTGACCACGCCCGCAAAGGTGAGCGCCGTCAGTGTCGCGGCCTGCAGCAGCGTTAGGACCTGAGTGGCGATCAACAGCTTCCGGCGGTCCACGCGATCCGCCAGGACCCCGGCGACCGGGGCAAGAAACAGCATCGGCAGCTGCTGCGCGGCGGCGACCAGGCCGAGGAGGAACGCGGAGCCGGTCAGGCGGTAGACGAGCCAGCTCGCGCCGACGGTCTGCATCCAGGTGCCGAATATCGATACCGCCATTCCGGCGTAGAAGATCCGGAAGTTGCGGGAGCGAAGCGCGCGCAGCGCGTGCTTCATGGGACGGGGGTTACGTCGTCCGATTTAGCTTGGCGAGCTGCGCTTCGACCTTGGCGAGCGTTTCCTCAAACGTTGCCAGGCGCTCCCGCTCCTGCGCTACTACATGCGGGGGTGCACGATCGACGAAGCCCGCGTTCGCGAGCTTCGCGCGAGCCTTGGAGATTTCGCCTTGGAGCCTTGCAGCTTCTTTTTCAAGCCTTTTCCGCTCATCGCCAACATTGAACGGTGCGTGCAGAGTAATCGTTCCCGTAGCCGTAACGGCCGAAGCCGAATGTCGATCCGGACTCGACCCCAGAACAACATTTTGATCCAATCCCGCTATTCGGAACTCGTTGGCGCGCGCCAGAGAACGCACGTATTCCTTGCTGGTGTTGAGGAACTCGGGAATAACGTCGAGCTCTTGAGGAGAAAAATCAATGTCCACGCGCTCGCCGGGAGGGACATTGTGTTCTCCGCGAAGGTTCCTTGCGGCGTCGATGTTTTCCTTTAACCACCCCATTTCCAGCTCGGCTTTTTCGTCGATCTTCTCAGGTTGGCTTACTGGATACGGCGCAATCATCACGCTCTCGCCCGCCTTGCCGGCCAGTGGCGCGACCTTCTGCCAGAGCTCTTCGGTGATGAAGGGGATGAGCGGATGCGCGAGCCGAAGCGTGGCTTCGAGGACTCTCACGAGGGTGCGGCGCGTGCCGCGCTGACGCGCGGCGTCCGGATCCTGCAACTGGACTTTCGCGAGCTCGACATACCAGTCGCAGTACTCGTCCCAGACGAACCGGTAGATCGCATTGGCGACGTTGTCCAGCCGGTACTCCGCGAAACCCCGCGCAACGTCGGCTTCGGTACGTTGGAGCGTACTGACGATCCAGCGATCGACGAACGAAAGCTCGACCGGCAGGGACTCGTCCGTGCCGCAGTCCTTGCCCTCGGTATTCATCAGGACGAAGCGCGTCGCGTTCCACAGCTTGTTGCAGAAATTCCGGTAGCCCTCGCAACGCTTGAGATCGAAGTTGATGTTGCGCCCGAGCGTCGCGTAGGCCGCCATCGTGAAGCGCAGGGCGTCGGACCCGAATGCGGGAATGCCCTCCGGAAACTCGCGGCGGGTCTTCTTCTCGATGCGCGGCGCGTCTTCGGGCCGGCGCAGACCCGTGGTGCGCTTTGCCAGCAGGTCCGCGAGCGAGACGCCGTCGATGATGTCGACCGGATCGAGCGTGTTGCCCTCCGACTTCGACATCTTCTTGCCCTCGGCGTCGCGAATCAGGCCATGGATGTAGACGTTTCGGAAAGGGACCCGTCCCGTGAAGAACGTCGTCATCATGATCATCCGGGCCACCCAGAAGAAGATGATGTCGAAGCCCGTCACGAGCACCGTCGAAGGGAGATAGATCTCGTAGGCCTTGGCGTCGTCACCCTTCGGATCGGGCCAGCCGAGCGTCGAGTGGCAGACGAGCGCGGAGGAGAACCAGGTGTCGAGCACGTCGGGATCACGGGTCAGCTTGCCCGCATAGCCCGCGCTGCCGGCCTGGGCGCGTGCCGCCGCCTCGTCGCGCGCCACGAAGATCTCGCCGTTCTCGCCGTGCCACGCGGGGATCTGATGACCCCACCAGAGCTGGCGCGAGATGCACCAGTCCTGGATGTTCTCGAGCCATTGGTTGTAGACGCCGGTCCAGTTCTCGGGGACGAACGATACGTCACCGCGTGCGACGGCCTCGATCGCAACCGCAGCGATCGACTTTCCGGGGAACAGCGCTCCCTCGGGCGCCGGTTCCGACATCGCGACGAACCACTGGTCGGTGAGAAGCGGCTCGACGATCTCGTTCGTTCGTCCGCAGCGAGGCACGACCATCTTGTGCGGCCGCACCGAATCGAGCAGCCCCTGCGCCTCGAGGTCGGCGAGCACGCGCTTGCGCGCCACGAAGCGGTCCAGACCGCGGTATGCTTCCGGCCCGTTCTCGTTGATCTTCGCATCCAGCGTCAAGACATTGATCGCCGGAAGCATGTGGCGATGTCCGACCTGCCAGTCGTTGAAATCGTGTGCCGGAGTGATCTTGACGCATCCGGTGCCGAATTCCGGGTCGACGTATTCGTCGGCGATGACGGGAATGCGGCGGCCGGTCAGGGGGAGCTCGACCTGCTTTCCGACGAGATCGCGATAGCGGTCGTCGCGCGGATTCACCGCCACCGCGACGTCGCCGAGCATGGTCTCGGGACGCGTCGTGGCCACCACGACCGCACCCTTGCCGTCGACACGCGGGTAGCGGATGTGCCAGAGCTTGCCCTCCTCCTCGACGCTCTCGACTTCCAGATCGGATACCGCGCTGCGCAGCGTCGGGTCCCAGTTGACCAGCCGTTTGCCGCGATAGATCAGGCCGAGCTCGAACAGGCGCACGAAGGTCTCGGTGACCACCTTCGAGAGCTTCTCGTCCATCGTGAAGTACTCGCGGGACCAGTCGCAGGAGTCTCCGAGCCGGCGCATCTGACGGGTGATGGTCGAACCGGATTCCGCGCGCCAAGCCCACACTTTCTCGATGAAGCGCTCGCGGCCGACGTCCGAACGCGACGTGCCTTCGGCCTCGAGCTGGCGCTCGACGACGATCTGGGTCGCGATCCCCGCGTGGTCGGTGCCGGGCAGCCACAGGGTGTTGAAACCCCGCATCCGGTGGTAGCGGGTGAGAGCATCCATGATCGTCTGGTTGAACGCGTGCCCCATGTGCAGCGTCCCGGTGACGTTCGGTGGCGGCAGCTGGATCGCGAAACCCGGCGCACCGTTCTTCGTGCCCCCTGCGAAATACCCGTGCGACTCCCAGAACGGGTACCAGCGGTCTTCCGTGGCAGGGGGGTCGAAGCTCTTGGGGAGTTCCATGTAGACGGGGCAGGGAGGCGCGGGGAACCGCGGATTATAGCCGATGCCGCGTGGCAACCCGCTGGTTTGCCGAGGTTTTCCCTGGAATGGCCCGCGTCCGGCCACGCTGGCCGCGCAGGTCAGTCCTGTTTCAGGCGCTCGATCTCGTCCCGAACGACCTGGGAGAGCGCTTCGCGGACGGCGCGGCGCACTTCGCTCTCGAGTTCGGCGCCCGCACGCTGCATGACCTCCGCGACCTTCGCGGCGACTCGCCCATGCACACGCGCCTCGACCAGACGCTCGAGCTCGGGGCCGAGCAGGTCAAGCAACTGCAGCCGCAGGTCACGCTCGAGCGCGGCAACGTCGATCTCGGGTTCCGGGGACTTCGACACGGCGTCGGGCGGCGCCTGCGAGACGACATCCGTGAGCAGCGGGAAGTCGAGAGGGGGCTCCCGCCCGCGTTGCGGGCTGTTCGCGCGATGCCGTGCCAGGAGCGCGTCGGCCTTCCCGAGCACTTCGTCGGCGCGGCCCAGCAGGTCGCCGCTGTCGTCATCGGTCGCCATGGCTCAGGTCGTGAGTGTAAATCTGATAGCCCCGCTCCCGATAGAACCGGAATCGGTCCCGGGCGGCGGCGCGGTCGGCGTCTTCCCGGCCCACGATCTCGACCAGGCGCTGGAACCGCGCGAAGTGCGTCGGTCGCTCGGTGCTGAGGTTTACGAGTACTTCGTCATGCGGCACGGCTTCGGCGTCCCCGGCGATCAGCACGGGTGTTTCAGCCGCCAGCCGGTCGTGGGTCATGCAATGCGGCACGAAACCGGTCGGCGGGGTGGTCCAGAGTAGCCGGTCGATTGCCCGCGCCGTCTCGGCCTCGGGGGCATAGATCAGGACGCGCAGGTTCTGCTGGGCCGCCTTCGCGGCCAGGCGACACGCGACCTGAAGCCGGTCCGCCGCGTCGTGATAGAAATCGATGCGCGTCAATCCTGTTTCCCGGAACGACCGATCAGGAACGTGGAAAGCATCGGCACCGGCCGACCGGTCGCGCCCTTGTTCTTTCCGGACACCCAGGCCGTACCGGCGATGTCGAGATGCGCCCACCTGTAGGATTCCGCGAATCGGGACAGGAAGCAAGCCGCCGTCACGCTGCCCGCCGGCCGGCCGCCGATGTTCGCCACATCCGCGAACGGGCTCTTCAGCTGCTCCTGATAGTCGTCCCAGAGCGGCAGGTGCCAGGCGCGATCCCACGCGTCAGCGCCGGCCTCGAGCAGCTCTTCGGCGAGCGTATCCTGGTTGCTGAACAACCCGGTCGCCACGTTGCCGAGCGCGACCACGCAGGCGCCGGTCAGCGTGGCGATGTCGATCACCGCCTGGGGCTTGAAACGCTCCGCGTAGGTCAGGGCGTCGCACAGGATCAACCGGCCTTCGGCATCCGTGTTGAGGATTTCCACGGTCTGTCCCGACATGCTGGTGACGATGTCGCCGGGTCGCGTCGCCGCTCCGCCCGGCATGTTTTCGCTCGCGGGGATCACGCCCACCACATTGCAGGCGAGCTTCATTTCGGCGACGGCGCGCAGCGTTCCGAGGACGCTCGCGGCGCCGCACATGTCGTACTTCATCTCGTCCATCTCGCCGGCCGGCTTGAGCGAGATTCCGCCGGTATCGAACGTGATGCCCTTGCCCACCAGCACGACGGGCTTGTCGCGCTTTGCGGCGCCGTTGTAGCGCAGGACGATCAGCTTGGGGGGCTGGCGCGATCCACGCGCAACGGAGAGCAGCGAGCCCATTCCGAGCCGCTCCATGTCACGACGCTCCAGCACCTGGACGCCGAGCTTCCACGATTTACCGAGCTGCGCGGCCTGTTCGGCAAGGTAGGTCGGCGTGCAGACATTGGCGGGCAGATTACCGAGATCGCGCGCGAGCGCCATGCCGGCGGCGATGGCGCGGCCTTGAGCGAGGCCTCGCGCACCGGTCGGGCTGCGACCCGGCTGCATGAAGGTGACGGAACGCAATCTGCGCGCCGGGCTCTTCTTGCTCTTCATCTGCTCGAACTGATAGAGCGCATCGGCGGTCGCGATCGCGGCATGACGGAGCTTCCAGACCATGTCCTTGCCCGCGATGTGCAACTCCGGAAAGCACAGATGCGCATCGCGCGCGCCGGTGTCGGCGATCACGTTCACCGCGCCCCTGACCGCGTCGCGATACTGCTTGGCGCCGAATTCGCTTTCCCGTCCGAGGCCGACGAGCAGCACGCGATCGCACGCGAGGTGCGGGGCGTCCAGGAGCAGGCGCGCGGTCCCCGCGCGTCCGTCCATGTCACCGCGTTTCAGCACGTCGCGCAGGTGTCCGCGCGCCGCGCGATCGAGCGACTCTGCGGCAGGCGCGAGCCGGCGCTTGTCGAAGACGCCCACTGCGATGCAGCCCGAGGCCAGGCGATCGGGGGCTCCTGCTTTTATGTTAAATTCCAAGGCAATCTCCGTGCGATGGGGAGAGGTCGTTGGTGATCGTGAAGGACGTCGTCAAGCACGTCGTCAAACATCTGAGTGCGGCGCGATTATCCTCGGTTTGCTTCGCCGCCGTCAAAGCGTCGAGATGACGCCGCGCGGAGGAAGACGACCCTTCGCGCCGTCGCAGCGGCGGCAGATTCCGCAACATCCGCTGCGATGATCACGTCTCCCCGATCCGCGCCGGACCGACCGTGATTTACCAGCGTTCCCTGCTGCGCGAGATCAGCAACTACGCCGTGGCGGTCTTTGCGGCGCTGCTCGCGCTTGCCGCGACCTCGGTGCTGGTGCGGCTCCTCGGCCGGGCCGCGGGGGGCAGCATTCCCGTGGAAGCGGTCCTCGGGCTGGTCGGATTCACTGCGCTCAACTATATCCCGATTCTGCTCGCGGTCACCCTGTTCGTGTCCGTGCTCGCGGGGCTGTCGCGCAGCTACCGAGACTCGGAGATGGTGATCTGGTCGGGCGTCGGGTTGTCGCCGGCTGCGTGGATCCGGCCCGTGATGATGTTCGCCGGTCCTCTCATCGTCCTGATCGCGGTGCTCGTTCTGGTTCTTTCGCCCTGGGCCAACGAGCGCGCCGACGAGTATCGAAACCGCCTCGAGAACCAGGAAGACGTCTCGCTGATTGCGCCCGGCGTGTTCCGCGAGCCGCCATCGGGCAAGGCCGTCTTCTTCATCGAGTCCATGTCCCCGGAGCGCCAGACCGTCGAGAATGTGTTTATCGCAGGCAAGCAGCACGGCCGGGATGGCGTCATCGTGAGCCGCCGCGGCTACATCGAGACGAATGCTGAGGGCGACCGCTACGCAGTTCTGGTCGATGGCCGGCGCTACGAGGGCGTGCCCGGGACAGCCGAATACCGCGTCATGGAGTTCCAGCGCTACGCGGTGCTCATTCAGCCGAAGCAGCGGTCCGGCGCATATCGCTGGCCGCGGTCGGTATCCACGCTCGAGCTCGTGCACGCCCGCGATAACAAGGTCTGGCGGGCCGAACTGATGGGTCGCATCGGTTTGCCGCTCGTCGCGCTCAACCTGGCATTGCTCGCGATTCCGCTCTCGTCGGTCAACCCGCGCGCCACCCGCTCGCTCAATCTCGTTTTTGCCGTTCTCGCGTATCTCGTGTACAGCAATCTGCTCAGCATCATGCAGGCGTGGGTGGCGCAGGGCCGATTGAGCTTTGCTCTCGGCTGGTGGGTCCTGCACGCCGCGATGCTCGGGCTGACCCTGTTGCTTTTCTGGCATCGCTCCACGTTGCGCTTCGGGCTGCGCCGCCGCACATGAGCACCCTGAGAGGATATTTCGCACGCGAGATCTATCGGGCCACCGCATTCGCGATGATCGCTTTTCTCGCCCTGTTCGCGTTCTTCGACATGGTGAACGAGCTCGACGAGCTCGGCACCGGGAGCTACCGCCTGCGTCACGCCATCGAGTTCGTGGCCCTTTCGATGCCCGGCCACGTCTACGAGCTCTTTCCGGTGGCTGTGCTGGTCGGTACGCTCGTGGCGCTTTCGACGATGGCGGCCAATTCCGAATACACCGTGATGCGTGTCTCGGGGCTTTCACCGCGGGACGCGGCCGCGATGCTTGCGCGCGTGGGATCGGCCTTCGTGATTCTCACCGTCATCACGGGCGAGTTCGCGGCCCCGGCAGCCGAGCGCACCGCAAAGGAAATGCGCATGGCACGGCTCGGCTCGACCGTTTCGTCGGGCCTGCAGAGCGGCGTGTGGCTGAAGTCAGATGCGCGGTTCGTGAACATCCGCGACGTGCTTCCGGACAGCACGCTGCGTGGCGTGCGAATCTTCGAGTTCGATCCGGATCTTCGGCTGGTCTCACTCAGCGAGGCCGACCGCGGGGACTACCAGGGGAACAGCATCTGGCGCCTTTACGACGTCACGCGCACGCAGTTCGAGGGGGATACCGCATCGGTGAGCAAGCAGGCCGAGCAGGACTGGAAATCCGTGCTGACGCCGGATATTCTGGCGGCGCTGCTGGTGCGACCGGACAAGATGTCGGCCTGGAATCTTTATCAGTACATACGCCTGCTCTCCAAGAACCAGCAGCGCACCGACCGGCAGGAGATCGCGCTCTGGCAGAAGATCATCTATCCCTTCGCCACGCTGATCATGATGGCGCTCGCCCTGCCGTTCGCCTATGTGCACGCCCGCTCGGGCGGTGTAAGCGTCAAGCTGTTCGCCGGGGTGATGCTGGGCGTGCTCTTCCACTTCCTCAACAACGTCGGCACGACCCTCGGCGTCTTGCAGACGTGGACACCGCTGGTGAGCGCCCTCATGCCGAGCCTGTTGTTTCTGCTCGCGGCGATCGGAATGATGTGGTGGGTGGAGCGCCGCTGAGGCGCCGCTCCTCGAGCAAGGTTGCTAACAGGGGGAAACCGGCTGGTTCCCTCAAGAGCAAAACCGGAACGTGACGAACAGGAGGGAACCGGCTGGTTCCCTCCCGTTACCCTCCTTCCCGCTGTACTGAAAACCGCAAACATCTGTCAGGGCTTTTCATCCTGTGCGGGTGGCACGTCTGCGCGCACGAGGCGCGTGCCGGCGATGCGGTCGTAGAGGCACTGGCGGTCCGGATCCCCGAGCGCCCAGCCGACGCTGAGCACGCCGGGCGCGAGTGCGATCCAGGCCACGATCGAATCGGAATGCTCTCGCAGATAGAGAGCCGCAGCGAAGCTCGTTCCGAGGGTGATCGCGGCGACGAGATAGCGCGCGAGCCCCCGCGCCGGGGAGACCTTTCCTCCATCGCGTCCGATCAGCCGCAGGCGCCAGGCCCTCATGGGCAGCGTCTGCCCGCGTTGCCAGAACCAGACAAAATAGATTCCGAGCACGGTGACGAGGTAGACCTGCAGGATCGCCCGCGAGAGTCCCGCAAGCCGCTCGATCGCTGCGCCATGAAAGAGCAGCGTGGCGATGAACAGGACGGCGGCAACCACGACCGACTCGTAGACCATCGCGGCAAGTCGTCGGAGAATGCCGGCACCTCGCGCTACCCCGTACGACTGGGATTTCCTCCCCTCCAGAGCCATGCAGGCTAGGCTACTGGGGGCGCAGACCGAGCGCTTCGGATCCCGGTGCGATCGAGTCGGTGCCGAGGTCGGATTGCGGATTCGCGGCGGCATTGCGCGCCGCTTCGGCCGCACGCGCTTCTTCGGCGCGCTTGCGTTGATATTGCTCCCACTTGCGGCGCACGCTCGCCTTGCGCTCGGGAGAGAGTTGCTCGAACTCTCGAAAACGGGAACGCGCTGCGCTACGCTCCTCAGGCGTGAGACTCACCCATTCCTTCATGCGCTGCTGGAGGCGCTCCTGCTCGCTGCTGCTCATCTTGGGGTAGCGCTTGGCCATGCGCAGCCATTTCTGCTTGCGCTTGGCGTCGAACTGATTCCATTCACGCTGAATCGGCGCGAGGATCTTTTGCTGCTGCGGGGTGAGCTGTTCCCACGTGGGATTCTTCTTGGCGGGGCCGGCGGAAAACGCAGGGACGGCGACGAGCAGCCAGACGGCTAATCCGACGAGCGCTTTAGCCATGCCTGGAATCCGTGGTCGAGATAGGCGTCGATCGGCAGGTCGCCCTTGAGCAGACGCGCGTCGAGTTCCGCCGCTTCCGCGGCGGCGACCGCGCTCTGCTGACTTTCCTGCCAGTAGTGAAGGCTGACCAGCCCGCCGATGAGGAGCATTGCGGGCAGCAGCACGTGCATGAACCACTGGGACGGCCCGGTCAGGTGCGACGCGATGCCGTCCACGATAGCCAAGGCGGGGGAGGGTTCGACGCGACGCTGGGCCTCGATCGCCTGCGCGCGGGCTGCCGCGAGGCGCGCCAAGACCTCCGCGGGCAGGTCAGGCCCGGCGTCAAGGGCCTGCACGATCTTGCGGCTGAATTCCCGTTCGTTCATAACTCCACGCCCTTGGCCTTGAGGGCGGCGGCCAGGGCGTGCGTCGCGCGCGAGCAATGTGTCTTGACGCTACCTTCCGAGCATCCCATAGCGAGCGCGGTCTCGGCAACGTCCAGATCCTCCCAGTAACGAAGCAGGAAGGCCTGACGTTGACGTGCAGGGAGTCGTTTCACCTCCACGTCAATCAAATCAATCAGTTGGGCCTGCTCGAGCGCCTCGAGCGGGCCGTCGGTCGGGGCCGATCGGGAGTCGGCCGCGATCGCATCGAGCGGGTCGGCATCGTCTTCGCCGCGGTTGGGGAAGAGGGCCGAAAGCAGGGTGGTCCAGGTGGTCCTCACCTTCTGCCTGCGGAAGAAATCGCGGATGGCGTTCTGCAGGATGCGCTGGAACAGCATCGGCAGCTCTTCGGCCGGCCGGGTTCCGTACTTCTGCGCGAGTCGCAGCATCGCATCCTGCACGATGTCGAGCGCGGCCTCGCGGTCGCGCACGGCGTACTGCGCCTGCTTGTAGGCGCGCCGCTCGACGCCGGCGAGAAACGAGGAGAGCTCGGTTCGCGATGCCAGGGGATTTGCCCCGTTTTTGGTCCTGCGCGCGGCGGAATGTGCCGGATGACTGCGGGCGGATGGTATCAAACTGGTCGCACCGGACGCGGTCACGTCGCTGCGCCCGACGCATCGGCCGCTCGGCTTGACCAAACGGCGACGACCCCGTACCCTTCATAGTTTTCGTTATATATTCAACAGTTTCGGCGCCCTCCGCCGTTCTTTTCGCCGTCCGTTAACCCTTAAATATCTGTTGGGCATTCATCGCATGGAAATCAGCGGGGCAGAGATCGTCATCAAGTGCCTGCAGGCCGAGGGGGTGGAGTACGTGTTCGGCTACCCCGGCGGAGCCGTGCTCGTGATCTACGACGAGCTGTTCAAGCAGGACAAGGTGAAGCACGTGCTCGTTCGCCATGAGCAGGGCGCCGCGCACGCCGCCGACGGCTACTCGCGCGCCAGCCAGAAGACCGGCGTATGCCTCGTCACGTCCGGACCGGGCGTCACCAATGCGGTGACGGGAATCGCCACGGCGTACATGGACTCGATCCCGATGGTCGTCATCACCGGCCAGGTTCCGACCCACGCAATCGGGCAGGATGCCTTCCAGGAAGTCGACGCGGTCGGCATCACGCGCCCGTGCGTCAAGCACAACTTCCTCGTCAAGGACGTGCGTGCGCTCGCGCCGACGATCAAGAAGGCCTTCTACCTCGCCCGGACCGGGCGCCCCGGGCCGGTGCTGGTCGACATTCCGAAGGATGTCACCCTCGCCACGTGCGAGTTCGAGTACCCGGATTCGATTCCGATGCGGTCCTACAACCCCGTGATCAAGGGGCACCCCGGCCAGATCAGGAAGGCCGCGCAGCTGCTCCTCGAGGCGCAGCGCCCGATGGTGTACACGGGAGGCGGGGTCGTGCTGTCCGAGGCGGCGCCGCAGCTCTTGAGGCTGATGAAGCTGCTCGGCTTTCCCGTCACGAACACGTTGATGGGGCTGGGCGGCTATCCCGGTACGGACCCGCAGTTCATCGGCATGCTCGGCATGCACGGCACCTACGAGGCGAACATGGCGATGCAGCACTGCGACGTGCTGCTAGCGGTCGGCGCGCGCTTCGACGACCGCGTCATCGGCAACCCCGCCCACTTCGGCTCGGTGCCGCGCAAGATCGTTCACATCGACATCGATCCGTCGTCCATCTCCAAGCGGGTCAGGGTGGATGTGCCGATCGTCGGACATGTCCCCGACGTGCTGGAGGATCTGATCCGGCAACTCGAGCCGCAGATCTCCAAGCTGGACGCACAGGCGCTCAAGAGCTGGTGGGCGCAGATCGAGCTCTGGCGGGCGCGCGACTGCCTGCGCTACGACCGCGCCAGCGAGATCATCAAGCCGCAGCACGTCATCGAGAAGCTCTACGAAGTGACCGGCGGCGATGCGTTCATCACCTCCGATGTCGGCCAGCACCAGATGTGGGCGGCGCAGTTCTACAAGTTCGCCAAGCCGCGGCGCTGGATCAATTCCGGTGGCCTGGGGACGATGGGCTTCGGCCTTCCCGCCGCCATGGGCGTGCAGCTCGCCAATCCGGGCGCAACGGTTGCGTGCGTGACGGGCGAAGCGAGCTTCATGATGTGCATGCAGGAGCTTTCCACCTGCAAGCAGTATCGGCTGCCCATCAAGGTCGTGAACCTGAACAACCGGTACATGGGCATGGTCAGGCAATGGCAGCAGTTCTTCCACGGCAACCGGTATTCCGAGTCGTACATGGATGCGCTGCCGGATTTCGTGAAGCTGGCCGAGGCCTGCGGTCACATCGGCGTGCAGGTCGAAAAGCCGGCCGACGTGGAGCCCGCGCTGCGCGAAGCCTTCAAGCGCAAGGACGACCTCGTGCTGCTCGACTTCCTGACCGATCAGACCGAGAACGTCTTCCCGATGGTCCCGGGCGGCAAGGGCATGAGCGAGATGATTCTCGCCGAAGAGCTCTGATCGCACCGACTCCCACCGAGCGAAGACGATGCGTCACATCATTTCCACACTGCTCGAGAACGAGTCCGGCGCCCTTTCGCGCGTGGCAGGCCTGTTCTCCGCGCGGGGGTACAACATCGAGTCGCTCACCGTCGCGCCGACCGAGGATCCTTCGCTGTCCCGCATGACCATCGTCACGAGCGGCTCCGATGACGTGATCGAGCAGATCACCAAACAGCTGAACAAGCTGGTGGATGTCGTGAAGGTCGTGGATCTTTCCGAAGCGCCCCACATCGAGCGCGAGCTCATGCTGATCAAGGTTCGCGCCACCGGCAAGGACCGCGAGGAGATGAAGCGCATGGCGGAAATCTTCCGTGGCCGGATTCTGGATGTCACGGACGCCACGTACACGATCGAGCTGACCGGGAACGGCGAAAAGCTCGATGCGTTCATCGAAGGGCTCGACCGGGCGGCGATTCTCGAAACAGTGCGCACCGGGGCTTCCGGAATTGCGCGCGGCGAGCGGGTGCTGAAAGTCTAGCGACTCACGGGTAGTGGGGCAGGGTCGCCCGACGAAGCTCAAGCGTGCGTTCAGTGTTCGCCCTCTCTCCTGACGTATTTTTCAAGCAAGGGAAGAAAGATGAAGGTCTACTACGACAAGGACGCCGATCTCTCGCTGATCAAGGGCAAGAAGGTCGCGATCATCGGATACGGATCGCAGGGGCACGCCCATGCGCTCAACCTGAAGGATTCCGGAATCAAGGTATGCGTCGGTCTACGCAAGGACGGCGCGTCCTGGAGCAAGGCCAAGAAGAGCGGCCTGGAAGTAAAGGAGATCGGTCAGGCGGTCAAGGGAGCCGATATCGTGATGATTCTGCTGCCGGACGAACATCACGCACAGATCTACCGGGATGACATCGAGCCGAATATCAAGAAGGGCGGCACGCTCGCTTTCGCGCACGGCTTCAACATCCACTACGGCCAGATCCAGCCGCGCGCGGACCTGGACGTAGTCATGGTCGCGCCCAAGGCCCCCGGCCACACGGTGAGATCGACCTATGCGCAGGGCGGGGGCGTTCCGATGCTGATCGCGATTCACCAGGCGCCGAGCAAGAAGGGGCGTGACATCGCGCTCTCCTATGCGGCCGCGATCGGCGGCGGGAAGGCCGGAATCATCGAAACGAGCTTTCGCGAGGAGACCGAAACCGATCTCTTCGGCGAGCAGGCGGTGCTTTGCGGCGGGTGCGTGGAGCTGGTCAAGGCGGGCTTCGAGACCTTGGTCGAGGCCGGCTATGCGCCGGAGATGGCGTACTTCGAATGCCTACACGAGCTGAAGCTGATCGTCGATCTGATGTACGAGGGCGGCATCGGCACCATGAACTACTCGATCTCGAACAACGCCGAGTACGGCGAATACGCGACCGGACCGAAGATCGTTTCCGGGGAGGCCAAGCGGGCTATGCGCGAAGCGCTCACGCGCATCCAGACCGGCGAGTACGCCCGTGATTTCGTGCTCGAGAATCGCGCGGGCGCGCCGACGCTCCTCGCGAGGCGCCGCCTCACCGCGCAGCACCCGATCGAGACCGTCGGCGCGAAGCTCCGCGAGATGATGCCCTGGATCCGCAAGAACCGGCTGGTCGACCAGTCCAAGAACTAGGCAATCACTCTGGACGAGATGACCGGGCAAAAAGGCTACCTGCCGCCGCGATGACCGACTATCCCCATCCGATCATCGCCCGCGAAGGCTGGGGTCACGTCGCCGTCTCGGTCGCTGCCGCGCTGGCCGTGGGATTTCTCGCAGGCTGGTGGTGGTCGGCTCCGTTGTGGATCGCGGCGATTTTCGTGGTGCAGTTCTTTCGCGACCCGCCGCGGGCGGTTCCGGGCACCGGGCGAACCGTCGTTTCACCGGCCGATGGCCGGATCGTGGCCGTGGAGAAGGCGGAGGATCCCTACCTGCGACGCGACGCACGCAAGGTCAGCGTGTTCATGAACGTGTTTAACGTGCACGCCAACCGCTCTCCGGTGGATGGCGAGGTGAAAGACCGCTGGTACTCGCCAGGGGCCTTCGTCAATGCCGCGCTGGACAAGGCTTCACTCCACAATGAGCGTAATGCGCTGTGGCTGCGCACGACGGATGGCGCGGACGTGACATGCGTGCAGATCGCGGGGCTGATTGCGCGGCGTATCCTCTGCTACGTGAAGCCAGGCGATCTCCTTCGTCGGGGTGAGCGGTTCGGTTTCATCCGGTTCGGCTCCCGGGTCGACGTCTATCTCCCGCTCAGCGCCACGGTGAGCGTAGAGCTCGGGCAGACCGTGCGCTGCGGCGCCACCGTGCTCGCGGAGCTCTGAGACCGTGGCCCGACTGCGACGCGGTGGAAAGGGCTTTCTGCGCGGCGCGCTGCGCCGGCGGGGCATCTACCTGCTGCCCAACCTGTTCACCACTGGAGCGCTGTTCGCCGGCTTCTACGCCATCGTGCAGGCGATGAACTCGCGATACGAGCATGCGGCCATCGCCGTGTTCATCGCGATGGTGCTCGACGGCCTGGACGGGCGCGTCGCGAGAATGACGCGCACACAAAGCGAGTTCGGGGCCGAGTACGACAGCCTGTCCGACATGGTTTGCTTCGGCGTGGCGCCCGCGCTGATCATGTACGAATGGGCGCTGCAGGGATTCGGGCGCATGGGCTGGATCATCGCGTTCATCTACTGTGTCGGCGCCGCTTTGCGGCTGGCTCGTTTCAATACGAACATCGACGTCGTGGACAAGCGATACTTCCAGGGGTTGCCGAGCCCGGCCGCTGCGGCGCTGGTGGTGGGCTTCATCTGGGTGAGCGATGACTTTCAGATCTCCAGAGTCGAGACGGTTCGATGGCTTGCCGCCTTGCTGACCCTGTATGCCGGGCTTACGATGGTGGCGAATGTTCCCTTCTACAGCTTCAAGGACTTCAACCTTCGCCGGAGCGTGCCGTTCTGGGCGATTCTGCTGGTCGTTCTCGCGCTCGTCATGATCTCGGCCAAGCCGCCCCTCGTCCTCTTCGGGCTTTTCGTCGCCTACGGATTCTCCGGTTACGCGCTGTGGATCTGGCGACGCCGCCGCAGGCTGCCCCGTTGAGTTGCGCGGCCCAGAGATTGCCGCTATAGTTTCGCGCATGGCTCCGTTCGCCACAGTATCCAAAGCGCCGTTTCCGGTGCTCGACGTCCTCCAAGCGCTCCTGCTTCTCGCCGGCGCGCTGCTGCTGCGCCCCGCGCGCAGCTAACTCCTACCCCCCAATTCGAGTAGTACCCGCCGCGGCGCCTCAAAGGGTCCCGCGGGAAGCCCGTGCCGCCCATGTGACCGGAGAACGCCATGACCGACAAATTGATCATCTTCGATACGACGCTTCGCGACGGCGAGCAGAGCCCCGGCGCGTCGATGACCCGCGAGGAGAAGATTCGCATCGCCCGGCAGCTGGAGCGTCTGCGCGTCGACGTGATCGAAGCCGGATTCCCGGCGGCCTCCAACGGCGATTTCGAGGCCGTTCGCGCGATCGCCGACGGCATCAAGGAAAGCACCGTGGCCGGGCTGTGTCGTGCGAACGACCGCGACATCTCGCGCGGTGTCGAGGCGCTGAAGGGGGCGAAGGCGCCGCGCATTCACACATTCATCGCCACCAGCCCGCTGCACATGGAAAAGAAGCTCCGCATGACGCCCGACCAGGTTCTGGAGCAGGCGCGGCTCGCAGTGCGCTTCGCGCGCAAGCATTGCGACGACGTGGAGTTCTCGCCGGAGGACGGAAGCCGGTCCGAGATCGATTTTCTTTGCCGCGTTCTCGAAGCGGCGATTTCGGAGGGCGCCCGGACCATAAACATCGCGGACACCGTGGGCTACGCCATCCCGCAGCAGTTCGGCGAGTTCGTCCGCACGCTCCGCGAGCGGATCCCGAACTCGGACAAGGCGGTCTGGTCGGTTCACTGCCACAACGACCTGGGCATGGCGGTCGCGAACTCGCTCGCCGGCGTGATGATCGGCGGCGCGCGCCAGATCGAGTGCACGGTGAACGGATTGGGCGAGCGTGCCGGGAACACTTCGCTCGAAGAGGTCGTGATGGCCGTCCAGACACGCCGTGACTTCTTTGGCCTGGAGACGCGCATCGACACGACACAGATTGTCCCGGCTTCGCGTCTGGTTTCCCAGATCACGGGCTTCGTCGTGCAGCCGAACAAGGCGATCGTCGGGGCGAACGCCTTCGCGCATGCATCGGGGATCCACCAGGACGGCGTCCTCAAGGCGCGCCAGACCTACGAGATCATGCAGGCGGAGGATGTCGGCTGGACCACGAACAAGATCGTGCTTGGCAAGCTTTCCGGCCGGAACGCGTTCAAGCAGCGCCTGAAGGAGATCGGCATCGAGCTCGAGTCCGAGGAGGCAGTGAATGTCGCGTTCCAGAGATTCAAGGATCTGGCGGACAAGAAGGCGGACATCTTCGACGAGGATCTTCATGCATTGGTGTCCGACGAGGCCGTCACCGCCGAGCAGGAGTACTGGCGCCTGGTGCACATGAGCCAGGCGAGCGGCATGGGCGAGCAGCCGCACTCGACCGTCGTGCTCGGTGAGGGCGGGGCGGAGCGCAAGGCGGAATCGCAAGGCGACGGGCCGGTGGATGCCACGTTCAAGGCGATCGAAAGCCTCGCCAAGAGCGGCTCGGATCTTCTCCTCTACTCGGTGAATGCCGTCACGCAGGGAACCGAGTCCCAGGGCGAGGTGACCGTGCGGCTCGCGAAGGGCGGACGGATTGTCAACGGAGTCGGCGCCGACACGGATATCGTGGTCGCTTCGGCAAAGGCCTACGTGAATGCGCTGAACAAGCTCCGCAGCAACGTGGAGCGCGTGAATCCGCAGCATCAGACGACGCCTTGACAAGTCAGCATCCCTTTGCCTGTCGTGTGGGGCGAGCCGACCCGTGTCGGGCTCATGGTGCCGCAAGGCGGTCCTCGAGCGCAGGGAGGGTAAGGAGGGGCCCCTCCCCCTCCTTTGCCGGCTCGCGGCGGCCAGTCAACACACGACAGGTCAGGAGCGTGCAGCCGCGAGCCGCGCGTAGGTCACGGCCGACGCGAAAAAGGCGAGCGCGAGAATCGCCTCGGCCACCGCGAGCGCGGCAGAGAGACCGTGGTCGCTCCAGGCCCGCACGGCACCTTCTGCAACGTACGCGAGGATCAACATGGACGCCCACTGATACGTGCGCCGTCTGCCGGCCAGCACGCCGCGTAGTGGCGCGAGGAGCGGAAGGGCCTTGAGCATCAGCCAGGACCCGCCGGGCCGCAGCGGCGCGAGCCAGACCTCCCACGCAAGACAGACCGCGATCAGTGCGAGCAGGCTGACAACGGCGCCCCAGTAGCTCGCTCTCACGGTTGTGCGGCCCGGGAGCGCTCGGCGAGCCCGATCAGCCGGGCACGCACCGCCGCGGCATCGAGTGCGGGCGCGTCGAAGTCGAAGCGGAGCAGGCGCCCGTCCGCGCGAACATCGATGCCGTCGGAATCCACGCCGATCGCGCGCGCCTCTTCGGCTGCGATCCCACCGAGAGCACGGCAATATAGAAGGAGCGTATCGACGTGGTCGGCGTTCATGTGCTCGAGGATATCCGCTTCGGCTTCGGCCACCTCATTGGAAGGCGGCGCGAAGTCGTCCGCAGCAATCCAGTCGATCCGGCCGAAGCCCTGCACGAAGAGCAGCTCGCGCACGACGATCGCGTGGAAGGAGAAATCGCCGAGCGCGAGGAGCCGGGACGCGTCCGGATAACGCCGAAGATAGCGGTCGCTTCCGGCATCACCGGCGGGCACCGGGGCAGCGTCGCCGACCAGAGTCAAGCGTGGCCCTGCCTGGACGTCCTCCGCGTAGGCGTGGACGACGAGGCTTGCGCGCGGATCGGCGGAAAGATTGCGGGTGTGCTCGGCCAGTGCGCTGATCAGCAGAACGGGGTGGGCACGCGCATCCAGCGCGAAGGGCACCACCGAACCAAACGGGTAGCCGGCGAGCCGAACCGAGACCGTTGACAACGTGCCCGCGTGCTGCGCCCTGAGGAAGCGGCGCGCGGCTGCGGGGATGCTCACCGCTCGAGCCTCGCAGTCACGTCGGCCAGTCGACGGCCGAGCGCGATGCAGAGCCGCTTCTCGGTGTCGTCCACTTTCCGGTCGGAGGCGGTTCCCGCGAGGTGACTGGCCCCGTACGGCGTGCCACCGCTCGTCGTCTCGCTCAGCTCTGGAAGCGTGTAGGGCAACCCCACGATGAGCATGCCGTGGTGCAAAAGCGGTACGATCATCGAGAGTAACGCCGCCTCCTGGCCACCGTGCATCGTGCCTGCGGAGGTGAACACGGCAGCCGGCTTGCCGACCAGCGCGCCGCCGAGCCACGGTCGAGCCGTCGCGTCCCAGAAGTACTTCATCGGGGCGGCCATGTTTCCGAAGCGCGCCGGGCTGCCTAGCGCGAGCCCGGCGCATTCCTCGAGGTCCGCGAGCTCGCAATAGGGCGCGCCTTCCTCGGGAACTTCGGGCGCGGTGGCCTCCGCCACCGAAGAAACTTTCGGGACAGTGCGGATCCGTGCCGCCATGCCGGGAACGCTTTCGACTCCATGCGCGACGTGCCGCGCCATCTCGCGCACCGAGCCATGGTGGCTGTAGAAGAGAACCAGTATCTCGGGCATCGCGGCAGGCTGAGGAGATCGTCGGGTACCGCACCCCCAGTGCGTTCGCTGATCTTCCGAGACCGGGCGGGGGACGCGCAAGGCGCGGCGCCCCCATTATACGAACGGATCCAGAGCGAACGGGTCCGCCGCGGCGGACCCGTTCAATCGGTCGTCAGCTGACCGCGCTGAACTGGACGATCTGAACGCTGACCGTACGTTCCAGCAGTCGCGTGGCGCGAACGCGCAGGCGTGATTGCAGCTCGCCTAGATTGAGCTCGCACGTCGTGTCGAGCGGGAAAAGCGGAGCGAGTATGGCGGGCGCCTGGTTGAGCGACGGAACTTCCGGTAGCAGGAGCACGGGCTGCGATTCCTGCGGCCGGGGCATTCCCGATGTGCGGAGCGAGACGGGGCGAGCGGTCGGCGCGAGCTCTTCGAGACCCAGCTCGAGGTGCTCCGGGTTGTCGGACAGCACCCACCGTACGACACAGACATGGCAAGTTTGGCTGTCCCGGGTGCGTAAGCCGATCACTTCGCCGACGCGAATCTGCTCGATGGGTCCGCCTACGTGCAAGAGTGCGAAGCCGCGCGGGCTTTCGTTCGTGACCATCCACTCGCCAGACCGCGTGGTGCTCGGCTGCCGGTTGAGAAATGCCCAGATGCCGCGAATGCCGACGGAGATTTCGACGCGGGCGTGCGTGCGCAGTCGGGTAAAGCGGCGGTTCGGGACCGCGCCCCAGTGCTTGACAAGCCGGCCCATGAGGTCACGGAAGGCCGGATCCGCGGATTCCTGCGGCAGACCGAGCGCCGCGGGTTCCTCCCCGGCGGCGAGTTTCGCGAGCTGGTCGAGTAGTGCTTCCGCGGCCGGCAAGGTGCTGAGCAAGAGATCGTGGCCGTGCGGGACGGGGTGATGACGCTTTGCTAGCGCATACCCGGGCACGTCCCGCTGGGGCTTGATGAGGAACACGCCTTGGCCGCTCCGGGTCTGGCCAGCGGAACTGATATTGGCGAGGGAACCAAAGCGACCCAGCCAGGCCGCCACGCGGTCCAGATCGCCCTGCATGAGCTTCAACGGCTCCGCGAAGGCGATGAGCAGTGCGTCGCGATACACGCTGAGCGGCGTGTCGGTCTCGTTCGGCAGGGCGCGGTTCGCAAGTCCACGGCGCAGGGCGAATTGGTAGAGTTCGTGCAGTTCGAGCCACACGCCCTTGGCGTTCGTGGCGTAAACGCGGTAGCCCAAAGTCAGGCGCCGCGCCAGAAGCTGCATCGCACGGACGACTGGCAGGACCGCGCGCCCGCTCGAGGCGAGGCCGAACAGCCGGCGCGCCTGTTCCACAAGCAACAGCTTGTACGAATAGGCGAGTTCGGTGACGAGTTCCTCGACCATACCGGCCGCGGAGCGCGACGAATTGGAAAGCGGCAGTGTGCCTGACGCCAGCGACAGGTCGAGTTCCGGAAGCAATGCGAAGACTCGGGCACGGATCTGCTCCGTGATGTCCTGACGCAGCGTGACGCGCACTCGCGAGCGGTTCATCTCCGCGAGTCGGGCAAGTATCTGGCGGCCGCGCTCGACCGGATCGTTGTCGGGCAGCTCGCGCAGCCAGTCGGCGATCTGTTCGGCCGTGAGCGAGAACTGGCCCCGCTGGCCTTCGCCAGTCTTGGGCAAACTTAGGTGCAATGCCATGGTGGACCTCGTTGTCTTGTAGATATGTCGAGGACGCTTTTCGTCCTGATCCACATGACTGCAAGCGCTGTGCCACGGCGGCCGCGGCGTTGTGACCCCTTCGACCTTTTCGAAGGAAGGTCCCGGTTGCCTGGAACGTCGCCTCGTGGTGCGACACCACCTTGCCGCGCTCGGCCAGCCGGCGTGTGAATTAATTCATGGTCCCGGTGCCAGGATTCGCGGGCATTTCATTCGGGAGATGCCGGAATTCGGACTGCAATGCCGCGCGGATCGACCGCGGTGTGACGTTATGTCGCGTTTACGACAAACGTCCGGCGGGAAGGTTCGGATGCTTCAGGCCGGGTTGGCCGCCCAGACTTCGATGAGCTCGATGCTCGAGGTCTTCTCGATGATTCGCCCGGGCCGCAGGTCGACGCGGCCACGCCGGTGGCGAAGGCTGAACGGGCTGTCGCCGCGCAGCTGATCGGGGGACACGGCGATCGCCGGCGCTTTTCGCTGCGTCGGCATCTGTGGAAAGAAGAGCACGGGTTCCGGCGCACCGCCGTCGGCTTCCGAGAGCCTGTACACGGCTGGCACGGCGATGGGCGCAAGCTGCTGGACGCCTACCTCGAGATGCTCGGGATTGTCCGACTGAATCCAGCGCACGAGGCACACGAACATCGCTCCGCGCCCGCGGGGTTTGAGCGCGACCAGCTCGCCGACGTGTATCGGCGGAGGTGTTCTGGACATATGGCGCAAGGCAAAGCCGCGCGAGCTCTCGTTCAGCACGATCCACTCGCTCGGTGGCGCAGCGCTGGCCTCCGCGGCCGCGGAGCCATTCTCGGCGGGCGACTCGGCGCGTAGCGCGCGCCAGATCTCGCGCAGCCCCACCCACACCTCGATGCGCGGATGAAACTGAGTGCGGGTCGCGCGGGCCGCGCGCTCACCGCGCCAGCTGACCATCAGGCGCTGAAGCAGCTCCTGGTAGCTGAGCGTCGCGGCCTCGTCCGGGAGTCCCAGGCTCGTCGGGCTGATGCCGCTGCGCACGCGCGCCAACTGCGTTTCGATGCGCTCGACGAGTGGCGCCGTGATCAGGAGCATCTCGCCGTTCTCGAGCGCTATGCCTTTGCGTTTCGCCAGCGCGACGCCCGGCTTGTCCCGGCGATGATCGATCGCGAACGCGCAGGCGACGTCCGTCATCGTCCTGGCGGGAGTGATCTCGGCGAACTGGGCGTGGGACGCTAGGTAGGATTGCACGCGAATGAAATCGGTGCGGCTCAGCTTCGAAGGCTGCGCGAACGCGAGCAGCAAGGCGGTTCGGTAGATGTCGAGAGCGGAAATCGCCGGTAATTCGATGTTCTCGGCATCCATCCGCCACTCGCGCGCGAGGTGGTACAGCCGGTGCAGATCGGCCCAGACGGCTCCGGGACTGCGCGCATACAGCTGCTGGGCAAGCGCCAGTCGGCGGGCGTGATACTCCATCGCCCGTACCAGCGGGACGTGCAGCTGGCTTCGGTAGCCCATAGAAAGCCACGTCTTGGGGACCTCAAACACGGTGCGCGAGTAGCCCGCCGCCAGCTCCTTGAACAGCTTTTCCATCAGGTAGGCGACGTGACGAAGCGCGCCGGCGAGCGGCGGCACTGCGTCCTGCAACCTGCGCTCGAGATGCGGTAGGAGACCGTCGACGTGATCACGGAACATTTCGAGCGTGCGCAGTCGCGCGCGCGCCTGCAGATCGGTGCGGTTGAACGTGATGATGCGCTCGATGAGCGCGCCCGCTGCCGCGGCCGCATCGTGCTGCGGGAGCGCGGAGAGCCACTCGCGCAGCTGTTCGGGCGCAAATTCGGGCGGCGGAAGCGATTCCCGCCCCGGCGCGATAAAATTCATCAGCATGATGATTGGAACGTCGGCGATGCCAGATTCGTCACATTCGGGCGCTTGCTTCGATCACCTCGATCACTTGCGTCGGCGAGTTCTACTAGGAATGCTCCAAGAGCAGCAAGGAATGTGCCACTGGATGAGCGAGTGTTGACTTGAGCGCGGCCGGCAATCTGGTTCGCGAGAGTGAATTTTTCACACCGCGCGAAGGCGCCTGACGGGTGATCGGACCATGACGCAACTCTCTACTCTCCCAGTTCCCGGGCGCGAGCGGTTGATCTGCGCGCTCGACGTATCCAGTCCCTCTGCCGCGCGCGACCTGGTCGACGTGCTCGGAGAGAGCGTGGCGTTCTACAAGGTCGGCCTGGAGCTCTTCATGGCCGGGGGCTATTTCGAGTTGATCGACTGGCTGGTTGCGCGCGGCAAACGCGTGTTCGTCGATCTGAAGTTCTTCGACGTGCCGGAGACGGTGCGCGGCGCGGTACGCGGCCTGCGGGGACGCGGTGTGAGCTTCGCCACCGTGCACGGTAATCAGGCGATCCTGGAGGCGGCGGGGCGCGAGAAGGGCGAAGTGAAGATTCTCGCGGTAACGGTGCTCACGAGCCTCGACCGCGGCGACCTCGACGACCTCGGCTTCCGCTGCGACGTGGAGCAGCTGGTCCTGTCTCGCGCACGACGGGCCCTCGCGGCGGGATGCGACGGTGTCATCTCGTCGGGACTGGAGGCTCCGCTCATCCGCGCGGAGCTGGGCGATCGGATTCTCGTCGTCACACCCGGCATCCGACCGGTCGAGAACCGTCCGGACGACGATCAGAAGCGTACTGTGGATGTCGCGCAGGCTTTCGCGAACGGCGCCGACTACATCGTGGTCGGGCGTCCCATCCGTCAGGCCGCCGACCCGCGCAAGGCAGCCGAAGGGATCCAGGCGACCATCGGCACGCTCTTCGCGCAGTAGCGGCGCAGCCGCTCGCTCAGCGCAGCTTGCCGTCGTAACGAAAATTGCCGTGCCACGTCCGAATCACCCGGTTGGGGTAATCGGCCTTTCCCAGTGTGCCGTTATAGCGGCCGAGGGCGCGAAAAAGGTCGCCTTTCTCGATATCCAGGTAATGGCGCAGGATCGTGCAGCCGTAGCGGAGGTTGGTGCGCAGGTGAAAGAGATTGTGCTCGCTCGTTCCGATCAGCTTGACCCAGAACGGCATCACTTGCATGTAGCCGCGCGCACCTGCCCTGGATACGGCGTATTTTCGAAACGCGCTCTCCACCTGGATCACCCCGAGGATCAACTGCGGGTTCAGACCGGCGCGCACCGCTTCGTAATGGACGGTTTTCAGAAACTCTTCGCGCGCGGCGGGATCGGGAATTCGTTTCTCGAGCCGGCTGGACATCTCGGCCAGCCAGCGCTCGCCGTCCGCCGGATTCGCGAAGACGACCTCGGGAACCCCGCGGTCGGAGACCGCCCGCGAAAGCGCCGCCTGGACGCTCGCGGAGAGCGGCTCGTAGAGCTGCGCGCCGCCGAACGACTGTGATGCAGCCAGGGCAAGGCAGAGGGGGAGGGCGCGGGCAATCGCCCTCATGAAATCCTTTCGCTCAGCAGTGCGATCGCGTTGCGGCAGTCGAGCTTCTCGCCCGCCGCATCGCGGCGTCCCTGGTACTCGATCTGGCCTTCCTTCAGCCCGCGCTCGCTGATCACCACGCGGTGCGGCAGTCCGATCAGCTCCATGTCCGCGAACATCACTCCCGGACGCTCCGCACGGTCGTCGAGCAGCACCTCGATGCCGGCCTCCGTCAGCTGGCGGTACAGGTTTTCGGTCGCTTCGCGCACTGCGTCGATCTTGTGGTACCCGATCGGCACGAGGCCGAGCTGGAACGGCGCCATCGGTGTCGGCCAGATGATTCCGCGCTCGTCGTAATTCTGCTCGATCGCGGCGCCGACGACCCGCGTGACGCCGATGCCATAACAGCCCATTTCCGGGGGGTGGGGCTGACCTTGCTCGTCGAGAAAACTCGCGCCCATCGCCTCGGAATACTTCGTGCCGAGCGCGAAAACGTGGCCGACCTCGATGCCGCGCGCGATCTGGAGCGTTCCCTTGCCGTCGGGACTCGGATCCCCCGGCACGACATTGCGTAGGTCGGCCACCGCGGCGGGCTCCGGGAGGTCGCGCGCGAAATTGACCCCCGTGAAGTGGAACCCTTCCTCGTTTGCGCCGCAGACGAAGTCGGCCATTGCGGCCACCGAGCGGTCCGCGACGACTCGCAATTCGGGCGCAAGGCCCACGGGACCGATGTAGCCGGGCTTGCAATGCAGGTGCCGCTCGATCTCCGCCTCCGTCGCGAACCGGAACGGCGCGAGTCCGGGCACTTTCGACGCCTTGACCTCGTTCAGCGTGTGATCGCCTCGAACCAGAAGCAGCCAGAACTCGTCGTCGTGCATCACGGCGATCGCCTTCACCGTCGTTGCGAGGGGCGCGCCGAGCAGCGCGGCGACATCCTCGCAGCGGACCTTCCCGGGCGTCGGAACCTTCTCCATCGGTCGAGCGGCGGCTGGCCGGGGCGCAGCCGGCGCGAGGGCCTCGGCAAGCTCGACGTTGGCCGCGTAGCCGGAGTCGGTAGAGTAGGCGATCGCGTCCTCACCGGAGTCGGCGATCACCTGGAACTCGTGGGACGCGCTTCCGCCGATTGCGCCGGTGTCGGCTGCAACCGCGCGAAAGCGCAGGCCCAGCCGCGTGAAGATCCGCGTGTACGCATCGAACATGGCCTGATAACTCTTCGCGAGGCCGGCCTTGTCGGCGTCGAACGAATAAGCGTCCTTCATGCTGAACTCCCGCGCGCGCATCACGCCGAAGCGCGGCCGAATCTCGTCGCGGAACTTGGTCTGAATCTGATAGAAGTTGACGGGGAGCTGCCGGTAGCTCTTGATCTCGCGGCGGGCGATGTCGGTGATCACTTCCTCGTGCGTCGGGCCGAAGCAGAAGTCGCGCTCATGGCGATCCTTCATTCGTAGCATCAGCGGTCCGAACACGTCCCAGCGGCCGGTCTCCTGCCACAGTTCGGCAGGCTGCACGGCGGGCATGAACACTTCCATCGCACCCGCGGCATTCATCTCCTCACGGATCACCTGCTCGACTCTGCGCAGCACGCGCAAACCGAGCGGCAACCACGTGTAGAGACCGCTGCCGAGCCGCCGGATGAGCCCGGCGCGGAGCATGAGCTGGTGGCTCACGAGCTCGGCTTCGGCCGGCGCCTCCTTGAGCGTGGGGATGAAGTATCGACTTAAGCGCATCGGATCCGTTCCTGGTAACGCCAAATTCTACTCGATCCCATTTTTGACTCTGACGGCGCCGCTGGCGCAGCGGTACGGAGTACGCTGGGTGCCCGGTTGCTTTGCACGGTTACGGAATTGTGAAAGAATGGCCACGAAACAACGATTCAGGGGTTCTCTAGGAGTTCCGGGGCATGCTCGACCGAGACGGATACCGCCCGAACGTCGGCATCGTCCTGTGTAACGGACGGGATGAGGTCTTCTGGGGCAAGCGCGTCAACGAGCATTCCTGGCAGTTTCCCCAGGGAGGCATCAAGCACGGCGAGTCGCCGGTGGATGCGATGTACCGGGAGCTGCGCGAAGAGGTCGGACTGCAACCGCAGCACGTGGCGATTCTCGGTCGCACGCGCGGCTGGCTGCGCTACGAGGTACCCGCGCAGTGGATCCGCAGGGAGTGGCGTGGCGCCTACAGAGGCCAGAAGCAGATCTGGTTCTTGCTGAGGCTCACCGGACGGGACTGCGACGTGTGTCTGCGTGCGTCGCCCAAGCCCGAGTTCGACGCGTGGCGCTGGAGCGAGTACTGGGTGCCGCTCGAAAGCGTGATCGAGTTCAAGCGCGAGGTCTATCAGCAGGCGCTGACCGAACTCGCACGCCATCTTGTGCGCGATCGGCGCCGGTTCGGTTACCGTCGCGATTCGGCCGGGCCCCGCCATGCGCTCGAGAGCGCATCGCTCCGACGAGGATCGGAACCGCCGAACGGTAGCGGGCACTGATCGGCGCCCGGCACTCTCCTGGGCAATCGCGCTGGAGAGGCACTGAACGTGGTCGAGCTCATCAGCCTTCCGAACCGGCGCGTGTTTTATCTGCCAGGCACGACCCCGGCCTGCTTCTACCTGACGGACGAGCGCGCGGGCGGAGTGCTGATCAACGCGCCGCCGTTCGAATCCAGCTTGCACGAGCGGCTCGAGGCGGTGGCGCCGCTGCGCTTCGTATTCGTCCCAAGCGTGTTTGGAGCCGGCGACGCGGGGAGGTGGCGTACGAGCGGCGCTGCCGTCATCGCGTCGGTCGAGGAAGCTCCGCTGATCAACGTGCCGATCGATCAGCAGGTCGACCGAAAGGTCCGTCTCGTGCGAGATATCGATTTTCTCCCGATGTCAGGTCGCACCCGGGGAAGCTGTGCCTTGCGTGTCAGGGCGAGCCCGTCGATGATTTTTTTCGGGCCGATTCTCGATCATCAAGACTGGCCGACGCTCGTCGCGCATGCCGACGACTACTCGTTCGAGAACCGCTTGCTGGGTGCACTGGGACTAGGAGACCTTCGATTCGAGTTCGCGTTCTGCGACAATTACGTTCATGGCAGGAGCCGGTTCGGGCCCGGAGCAGCACGGGCGGTCCGAACGAATCTCACCGCGGTGCTGTCCGAATGAGAACCGGACTCTCGACCGACTCGTCTTCAGGCGCCAAGGAGGTGCATCGTGCCGCGTGACTACACTCCGCTTACTTCCCCGCTGCTTGTTCCCGGTACCCGACTCCCCGCGCCAAAGCGTGACGCGGCGCGTCTTGGCCTCGACTCCCCAGCGGGGGACCTCATGACCGATTTCCTGGTGGTTCCACCCGCGACAATCGAGCCCGGCGCCACCGTCGACGAGGCCAACCAGTTCATGATCAGGCGCGCCGTACGATCGCTGCTGGTCGGCGACCCGAGCCAGCGCGTGCTGGGAATCATCACGGCCAACGATGTGCTGGGGGAGCGGCCGGTGAATGTCGCACTCGAGCGAAAGATTGCCTACACGGAGGTTCTGGTCCGCGACGTGATGACGCCGGCAGAGCGTCTCGAGGCACTGCGAATCGAGGACGTGGAAACGGCGAAACTCGGTCACATCGTCGCCACGCTGGCGCATGCCGGGCGTCAGCACACCCTGGTGGTCGAATCGCGGCCCGATGGTGATTTCGTGCGGGGAATGTTTTCGCTTACTCATATTGCCGCCGCGCTCGGCATCGCGCTCGAGGCGCCGGAGATCGCCAGCACCTTCGCGGAAGTCGAGGCGGCGCTGCGCTGAGGTCGATCGTTCGGGCGATTGACAGGCAAGCCGCGACTCATCTATACTTTTTCCAAGGATTAGATTAAGTCTATCTATCCACGGATTCCTAAGAGGGGGTCGAGTTTGGCTTCGAATCGACCGGTTCCGCGTGTACCGGTTTGGTTCCCGGCAAATGCGCCCCCTTTCCAACCCGTACGCATCGTCGTCACGCTCATCTTGCTAAGGAGGTAGTCATGGCCAAATCGCTCAAAGGATCCAAGACCCACGAGAATCTGAAAGCTGCGTTCGCCGGGGAATCGCAGGCGAACCGCCGCTATCTGTACTTCGCGAACAAAGCCGACATCGAAGGTCAGAATGATGTCGCCGCGCTGTTCCGCTCGACTGCGGAGGGCGAAACGGGTCATGCGCACGGACACCTCGAGTATCTCGAGCAGGTGGGCGATCCGGCGACCGATCTGCCCATCGGCGCCACGCGCGAGAATCTGAAGTCCGCCGTCGCTGGCGAGACGCACGAGTACACCGACATGTACCCCGGTATGGCCAAGGCGGCGCGCGGGGAAGGTTTCGACGAGATCGCCGACTGGTTCGAGACGCTTGCAAAAGCGGAGCGCTCGCATGCCAACCGCTTCCAGAAGGCCATCGACCAGTTGACCGACTGAGCAGTACTTGCCGGCCGCCCAGGAGAGAGCGGCTCGAGGCCGCTCTCTCGCTTTCCTGATCCATCCGCCCGACGACGCTGATGACCGCACGCGAAGGTAGTCTGGAAGCGCCTACACGGCACCCCATCGCCTGGAAATCCCCTGATTTCTACGACGAGGGGAAGCTGAACGCGGAGCTGCACCGCGTCTTCGACATCTGCCACGGATGCCGACGATGCGTGAGTCTTTGCAATGCGTTCCCTACGCTCTTCGATCTCGTCGACAATGGCGAGACGGGCGAGGTCGAAAGTGTTGCGACGGCGGATTATGCGAAGGTCGTGGACCAGTGCTACCTCTGCGATCTGTGCTACATGACGAAGTGCCCGTACGTTCCGCCGCACGAGTGGAACGTCGATTTTCCCCACTTGATGCTGCGCGCCAAGGCGGCCGGTTTCCGCGAGCACGGCGCAAGCTTTCGGGACCGGCTGCTGACGAGCACCGATGCGCTGGGCAAGCTGGCGGCCATCCCGGTGGTGGCACAGACCGTGAACGCGGTCAACGGCAATCGGGCTGCACGGACCTTGATGGACAAGACACTCGGCGTGCATCGCGACCGCGAGCTCCCGCCTTACACGCCTGCCAGATTCCGCGCCAAAGCAGCGGACTCCGCCGCCTACGCGGTACGGGATGGCCAGCGCACTCCGGGCAAGGTCGCGATCTTTGCAACCTGCTACATCAACTACAACGAGCCCGGCATCGGGCACGATCTCCTCAAGGTACTCGACCACAACGAGATTCCGCACGTACTGGTCGAGAAGGAAGCCTGCTGTGGCATGCCGAAGCTCGAGCTGGGCGATCTGGAGTCCGTCGAAAGGTTGAAAGACATCAACATTCCGCCGCTCGCCCGGCTGGCGCGCGATGGTTACGCGATTCTGACGGCAGTGCCGTCGTGCACGCTCATGTTCCGGAACGAGCTTCCGCTCCTGTTCCCCGACGACGCGGACGTTCGGCTGGTGGCGGACGCGATGTTCGAGCCCTTCGAATATTTCGTTCTTAGGAACAAGGACGGGCTTTTCAAGACGGACTTCCGGGAGCGCCTCGGCAAGGTGGCCTATCACATCCCCTGCCACGCCCGGGTGCAGAACATCGGCCAGAAGACCCGGGAGCTACTCCAGCAGATCCCCGGCACGGAGGTGCGCACGATCGAGCGCTGTGCGGGGCACGACGGGACTTGGGGCGTGAAATCCGAGTTCTTTCAGGCTTCGATGAAGATCGCGCGGCCAGTCGCGCGTGCGGTGGCGGAGTCGGAGCCCGACTACGTCAGCTCGGATTGCGCCATGGCAGCGCGCCAGATCATGCAGGCGGTGGGCGAAACGCGGGCCCGCAAGGAGCATCCGCTGTCGCTGCTGCGAATCGCCTATGGACTGTGACGAACCATCCACGCTGAGAGTGGTCAAGATAACGAACCACCGATGCTGACAGAGTCGAAGTTGACAAGCCAACCATGCTCACAATGCCTAAGATCGAAAGAGGAAGCCTGATGACGCTGGAGACCTACGCGAGGGAGCGCAACGCGTTCCGCGCGCGGGTCATGTCGCACAAGAAAGACCGCGCGGTCCACCTGGGCGATCACGTGACGCTGATTTTCGAGGACGAGCTCACGATGCGCTATCAGATCCAGGAGATGCTGCGCGCGGAGCGCATCTTCGAGGAAGCGGGGATCCAGGAAGAGCTGGACGTATACAATCCTATGATTCCGGATGGCCGCAACTTCAAGGCCACGCTCATGATCGAGTATCCCGACGTCCAGGAGCGCCGCGAGCGGCTGGCGGTGCTCAGGGGAATCGAGGACCGCGTATGGGTCCAGGTCGAGGATTGCAAGCGGGTGTACGCCATTGCCGACGAGGATCTCGAGCGCGAGACTGAGGAGAAGACCTCGTCGGTCCACTTCCTGCGCTTCGAGCTTTCCGACGAAATGGCCGGTGCCCTCAAGCGCGGCGCGGGTCTTGCGATCGGCGTCGACCATCCGCACTACACGGCCACGCTCGCGCCGGTGCCCGAGAACATCCGCCGCTCCCTGGTGAACGACCTCGCATGAGGCGCGCGAAAAGCACGCTCGGTGCTTTGCTTGCCGCGACGGCGCTAAACGCGCTCGCCATTCCCCAGGCGATTGGTCAGGACGAGCAGATGCGGGATCCCGCGCTGGACGTTACCGACTTCACCGAGAAACCGCTCCAGGAGAACAAGGTCACCCTGCCGGCGGCGCCGAAGTCAGAGAATCTCATTCCCTTCGATGCCGGACCCGCGCGGCGCGGATTCGAGCACTTTGTCGACCAGACGTCGCTCAAGGTCGGAGAGGATGGCGTCATTCGTTACGTCCTCGTCGTGAAGAGCGACATGGGTGCCAAGAACGTGACCTATGAAGGCATCCGTTGCACGACGCGCGAGCGCAAGATCTATGCGTATGGACGCCCCGACGGGTCCTGGCACGAACCACGCGGCGTGGAGTGGAGGAAAATCGGCCAGCCGACAGTCGAAGGGCCGATCTATGTCCTCTACAACGACTTCTTCTGCCCGATGCGACAGGCAGTGAAGTCGACGGGTGAAGCGATCGCGGCGCTCAAGGTCGGGGAGCATCCGAGAGCCGGGGCCGAAACTTTTCAGCTGACCCCGCTCGGCGAGTAACGGATCACGCGACTCAGTTCGCGTTAGAGCAATACCAGATTGTCCCGGTCGATCAGCTCGGGTTCGTCCACGTATCCCAGGATCCGATCGATTTCCTTCGAGGCATGCCCCATGATGCGTCGCGATTCGGTCGAGCTGTAGTTGACCAGGCCGCGCGCAATCTCGTGTCCGTCGGGCGAGAAGCAGGCCACGACGGCGCCGCGCTCGAACTCGCCGTCCACGCCTTTCACGCCGATCGGCAGGAGACTCTTGCGATCCTGCATCAGGGCGCGTACTGCGCCGGCGTCGAGACGCAGCCGGCCGCTGACCTGGACGTGGTCCGCCAGCCACTGCTTGCGCGCGGCGAGCGGCGCAGTGCCGGCCGCCAGGAACGTGCCGATCGTTTCGCCGGCCGCCAGGCGCAACAACACATCCGGCTCGCGTCCGGATGCGATAACGGTATGCGCGCCGCTGCGGGCCGCGCGCTTGGCGGCGAGGATCTTGGTGAGCATGCCGCCACGCCCGATGATGCTGCCGGCGCCCCCCGCCTGCGTCTCCAGCGCCGGGTCGCCTGCCGAGGCCTCCCGCACGAGCGTCGCGCCCGGGTCACGGCGCGGATCCGCAGTGTGCAGTCCCTGCTGGTCGGTGAGGATGAACAGACAGTCGGCCTCGATCAGATTGGTCACCAGCGCGGCAAGCGTGTCGTTGTCGCCGAACCGGATCTCGTCGGTGACGACGGTGTCGTTCTCGTTCACCACGGGGATGACGCCCAGCCCGATCAGGGTGCGTAGCGTGGAACGGGCGTTCAGGTAGCGCTGACGGTCGGCGAGGTCGCCATGCGTGAGCAGGACCTGTGCGGTGCGCATCCCGTGCTCGCGAAAGCAGCTCTCGTAGACCTGGATCAATCCCATCTGGCCCACGGCCGCCGCGGCCTGGAGGTCGTGCATCATGTGCGGCCGCTTGCGCCAGCCCAGGCGCTGCATGCCCTCGGCGATCGCACCGCTCGATACGAGGACCACTTCCTTGCCCGCGGTGCGCAGCTCCGATACCTGCGCTGCCCAGCGAGCGATCGCATCGCGATCGAGCCCGGCGCCCTCGTTGGTCACCAGTGCCGAGCCGACCTTCACGACGATCCGACGTCCGTCGCGCACGCGCGGGTTCATGGCCTGCCCTCCAGAAACGCCATGATCTTAAAGCAGAGCTCGCGGCAGCCCTCGCCGGTGGCGGCCGAAATCAGGAAGATCGGCCCTTTCCACCGCAGGCGCCGGGCAAATTCGCCCACCAACCGGCTGCGATCTCCGGCGCCGACGAGGTCTGCCTTGTTGAGGACGAGCCAGCGCGGCTTGCGGTGGAGGGCCGAATCGTATCGTTTGAGCTCGGAGGCGATCGCACGTGCCTCGCGAACCGGATCGGTGTGGGGATCGACCGGCGCGATGTCGACGATATGCAGGAGCAGGCGGGTGCGAGCGAGATGGCGCAGAAACTGGTGGCCGAGTCCGGCGCCTTCCGCGGCGCCCTCGATCAGTCCGGGGATGTCCGCGATGACGAAACTCCGCGCGATATCGACCTGCACGACGCCAAGACCCGGGTTCAGCGTGGTGAATGGATAGTCCGCCACCTTGGGCCGGGCGCTCGATACGGCACGGATGAAAGTCGACTTGCCGGCGTTCGGCATGCCGAGCAGCCCGACGTCCGCCAGCACCTTGAGCTCCAGATAGAGCTCACGACTTTCGCCGGGCGTTCCCGGCGTCGCGTGCCGGGGCGCTCGATTGGTGCTGGACTTGAAATTGACGTTGCCCAGGCCGCCTTTTCCGCCGCGCGCGAGCACCGCAACCTGCTCGTGATTCGTCAGGTCCGCGACCAGCACTCCCGTCGCGCGATCGCGCACGATGGTACCGACCGGGACCCGCAGCCATACGTCGTCGGCACCGCGCCCGGCGCATTGCTTGCCCTGGCCCTTCTTCCCGTCCTGTGCCCGGAAGATGCGCTTGTACCGGTAGTCGATCAGCGTGTTGATGTTGCGGTCGGCGCGCGCAAGGATGGTGCCGCCGCGACCGCCGTTGCCGCCGTCCGGTCCGCCCCGCGGGACGTACTTTTCCCGGCGGAAGGAGACGGCGCCGTCCCCGCCCTTGCCGGCATGGACCTCGATGCGCGCTTCGTCGACGAACTTCATGGGAGACGGGGTGCCGGTTGAGCGCCGGAGACACTGGGATCACCGGAAACAAAAAGGGCCCTATCACCGTGACAGGGCCCTGGATCTTCGACTGATCGGTCAGCCAGGAATGACGCTCACCGTGTGTTTCTGTTCAGGACCCTTGCGGGTGAACTGCACAATGCCTGGCGCTTTGGCGAACAGGGTGTGGTCTCTGCCCATTCCGACGTTCTCACCGGGATGCATGCGAGTCCCGCGCTGCCGGACCAGGATGTTGCCCGGTACGACCGCCTGGCCGCCGTAACGCTTCACGCCGAGGCGCTTTGATTGAGAGTCGCGGCCATTGCGCGAGCTGCCGCCTGCCTTCTTGTGTGCCATCTTGCCGTACCTTTTTCCTGATTGCTTATCCGGAAATCCCGGTGATCTCGATCTCGGTGTAAGGCTGGCGGTGCCCCTGCGTCTTCATGTAGTGCTTGCGCCGCCGGAGCTTGAAGATCTTCACCTTCTCGCCGAGCCCGTGACCGAGCACGGTCGCCTTGACCGCGGCGCCCGTCACCAGGGGGGCCCCGACTTTCACCGACTCGCCCTCGCCGAGCGCCAGGACCTGCTCGAGCGTGACCTCCGCGCCGACGTCTGCCGCGAGCTTCTCGACCTTGAGCTTGTCGCCGGCCGCCACCCGATACTGCTTGCCGCCGGTTCTGATCACCGCATACATGATGTAGTCGCTCCGTGAGGCCCCGGCGGGTTTCCCTGCGGGGTTTTTCCCTGCGAAAACCGCGCATTATAAGTGCGGACGGGGTCGGGCGTCAAAGGTGTTGTGATATTCTCGCCGGGCGCGCCCCAGCCCACCCGAGCGTCCCGGCTTGCGCGGTTCGGCGGGGGTCGCCGGCGGGGCCCGCGCACTTCGCCTGCAGGTCGTTTGTTCGGCTCATCTGATCTGATCGGGACCGCACTCTTGTCCAACCGCCTCGATGCCATCCAAGCGTTGATTGCCTCCGACCTCGAGGCGGTCGATGCGGTGATCCGTGCACGACTCGAATCGGATGTCGTGCTGATCCGGCAGGTTGCCCAGTACATCATCGCGGGCGGCGGCAAGCGGCTTCGGCCGGCCATGCTGTTGATGGCGGCCGGGGCATCCGGGCATCGCGGGCCAAACGCGCACGAACTCGCCGCTGTAGTCGAATTCATTCATACCGCCACCCTGCTGCACGACGACGTCGTGGACGAGTCCGAGCTGCGCCGCGGGCGCCAGACGGCCAACGCGGCGTTCGGCAACGCCGCCAGCGTGCTGGTCGGCGATTTCCTGTATTCGCGCGCATTCCAGATGATGGTCACTGTTCAGAGCATGCGCGTGATGGAAGTCCTCGCGGATGCGACCAACACCATCGCCGAGGGCGAGGTGCTCCAGCTTCTGAACGCCCACAATCCGGAGATCGGAGAAGAGCAGTACCTCGAAGTGATCCGCCGCAAGACGGCGAAGCTCTTCGAGGCCTCCGCGCGACTGGGAGCCATCCTAGGCGGCGTGCCGGGCGTGCTCGAGGAAGGTTTTGCCGCCTTCGGCATGCATCTGGGCACCGCGTTTCAAGTGATCGACGACGTGCTGGACTACTCGGGCGACCACATGGAAACCGGCAAGAACCTGGGCGATGACTTGAGCGAGGGCAAGCCGACCCTGCCGCTCATTCACGTCATGCGGCGCGGTTCTCCGGAGCAGGCCGCGCTGGTCAGGCGCGCGATCGAGCAGGGCGGGCGCGACGAGTTCCCTGCGGTCCTGGAGGCAATTCGCGAAACCGGCGCGCTCGAGTTTGCGCGCGAGCAGGCGCGCCGCGAGGCGCAGGCCGCCTGCGCCGCGATTGGCGCCGTAGCGGATTCAAAATACCGGCAGGCTCTGCTAGACTTGGCCGCCTTCGCAGTGGACCGAAACTTTTGATTTGCCGGCCACGGTCCGGACCACCGGACCACGTGAAATTCGTCGGGGTGTAGCTCAGCCTGGTAGAGTACTGCGTTCGGGACGCAGGTGTCGGAGGTTCGAATCCTCTCACCCCGACCATCCGATCCAACGGATTCACCCCGATTAACCACGATTCGTTCCTTCGACCCGGCCGCGGGTCTTCATCCGCTTCGCCATTCGGCTCGGTGCCCCCAATCCGGCCATCGGTGCCGACTCCCGAAAGTGTCGCATGAGTGCATTGCGCGGCAGGGTTCACACGGGATGCCGCCAAGCCTAACGTATAATTTCCGGGTTCCTTGTTCCGTGTCGCATAGCTCCATCGGACTGCGATGGCATGGGTAAGCTTCTCGTCCTGGTTCTGGTCGTGCTGGTGGCCTATGCCTTCGTGAAGGCGCTAGCCGCGAAAGGCCGTGCGTCCGGAGCGGCGCCCAGACAGCACACGGGGGAACGCATGGTGCCCTGCAGTCAGTGCGGAATCAACCTGCCTGAATCCGAGGCGCTCGCAGCCGGCGAGCGCTATTTCTGTTGCGACGAGCATCGTCGTCAGTTTCGACAGTGATGCGGCTTCTCAGCTCTCAGCGCCCTCTCTGGCAGCCTGCCCTGGAGGGACTGTCGGCCGGGCCGCCGGTCAGCGACTCTTTCTGGGTCTCGCTGCGGTATTTCAATGCGTACCGCATTGTCGTTGCGGGTTTGTTCTTCGTATCCGTTCTGTTCTACCAGGACCTGCTCCTACTGGGCCTGGAGGACGTGCGGCTCTACGCAGTCACCAGCGCAATCTATCTCGCGATCGCCATCGGCTTCCACGTGCTGCTGCGGCGCGCGCCCTACAACTTCAACGCGCAGCTGACTGCGCACATCATCGTGGACGTCGTGGCGATCACCCTGCTCAGTCATGCGAGTGGCGGATTTCGCAGCGGGCTCGCCGTCATGCTTCTGGTCTCGGTGGCGGCGGCGGGTCTGGTCAGTCGCGGAACGCAATTGCTCGCCTACGCGGCCCTGGCGTCGATCGCCGTGCTCGCCGAGCAGACCGTCCAGATCCTGTCAGACGAGGCGACGCTCTCTGGGTACCTGCAGCCGGCCCTGCTCTCGATCGGTTATTTCGCTTCGGCGATGATCACGAGCCTGCTGGCCCAGCGCGTGATCACGAACGAGCGTGTTGCACGACAGCGCGGGATCGAGCTCGCGAACCAGCTGCGCATCAGCGAGCTCGTGATCCAGGACGTGCAGGACGGCGTGCTCGTCGTCGACGCCAACGGCCTCGTGCGCCAGCACAACCGGCGGGTCGAGGCGCTCTTGGGCAGGAGCGTGCCCGAGCTCGAGCAGATCGAGGGCTACTCGCGGGAGCTCGCGGAGGCGCTGGCCGCTTGGCGTGCCGGAACCGGTCCTTCGCAGCCAACGCTCACCCTGGACGAGTCCGGCCGCAACGTCCGGGCGCGGTTCGTCGAGGCCGGACTCGAGGGCGCGAAGCTGACGGTCATCTACCTCGAGGACATGTCCAAGCTGGAAGAACAGGCGCGACAGCTCAAGCTGGCCGCGCTGGGGAGACTGACCGCCAACATCGCGCACGAGATCCGCAACCCGCTTGCGTCCGTCACCCACGCGACCGAACTCCTGCAGGAGGAGAACCGCGCGCCGGCGCGGGAGCGGCTCATCCGCATCATTCACGACAACGCACTCAGGCTGAACCGCATGGTGCACGACGTCCTGGAGCTGAACCGGCGCGACCGCGTCCAGGCCGATTCGGTGCGGCTCGCGGCCTTCGTGTCGGCCTTCGTCGACGAGTTCGCGCCGGCCGAGGGATTGCCCTCAGGCGCCGTCAACCTGGATCTGCAGGGCGATCCCGTCATCGAGTGCGATCGGGTGCACCTCAATCAGATCCTGTGGAACCTGGTGCGCAATGCCTGGCGACACTCCACACGGCAGCCTGGCAGCGTCCGGATCGTCGTCCAGCGCACGGGAGGCCGTATCGAGCTGCACGTCGTCGACGACGGACCCGGCGTGCCGCGCGACCTCCGGCCGCAGCTTTTCGAGCCGTTCTTCACGACGTTCAGCGCCGGAACCGGGCTCGGCCTGTACATCGCGCGCGAGCTCGCCGCCGCGAACGGCGCGACGCTTGAATACATCGATCGCGGGGCCGGAGCCGATTTCCGCCTGGCGTGGCAAGGGGACCGCACATGAGCAAATCGGACCGAAGAGGGGCCACCAAGACCTCGGTACTCGTGGTCGACGACGAGGCCGATATCCGCGAGCTGCTCGAGCTGACCCTCATCCGCATGGGACTCGGCGTCGAATGCGTGGGCAAGGTGGCCGAGGCCAAGGCGCTGCTGAAGGACGGCGAATTCGATCTCTGTCTGACCGACATGCGGCTTCCGGACGGCGACGGGCTGGAGCTGGTCCGCCACATCAATGCGCACTGCAACGATCTTCCGGTCGCGGTGATTACCGCATATGGCAGCGCGGAAAACGCCGTCGCAGCGCTCAAGGCCGGCGCCTTCGACTACGTGAGCAAGCCGCTATCGCTCGAGCAGCTGCGCACGCTCGTGAAGTCTGCGCTCAATCTTCCACAGAAAGCCGCGCAGAAGCCGGCTACCGGGCACCAGCTGCTCGGGGAGAGCCCGCCGATCATGAACGTCCGGGCCATGATCGAAAAGCTCGCCCGCAGCCAGGCGCCGATCTACATCACCGGCGAGTCGGGCAGCGGCAAGGAGCTTGCCGCGCGGCTGATCCACGAGAATGGGGCGCGCCGCGACAAGCCCTTCATCCCGGTCAACTGCGGCGCCATTCCCGAGAATCTGATGGAGAGCGAGTTCTTCGGCTACCGCAAAGGCGCGTTCACCGGCGCCGAGCAGGACCGTGAGGGTTTCTTCCATGCCGCGACGGGCGGGACCCTGTTCCTGGACGAGGTCGCGGACCTGCCGCTGTCCATGCAAGTGAAGCTGCTCCGCGCAATCCAGGAGAAGCGCGTACGCAAGGTGGGGGCGACCACGGAGGACGCGGTCGACGTGCGCCTCATGTGCGCGACCCACCAGAATCTGTCGCAGCTGGTCGACCAGGGCAAGTTCCGGCAGGACCTCTATTACCGGCTGGCGGTGATCGAATTGCGGATGCCGTCGCTGCGCGAGTGCCGCGAGGACGTGCCGATGCTCGCGGAAGCCATCCTTGCCCGCCTGGAGAGCGAAAGCGGGGCAGGCCGGGCCAAACTGTCCGCGCCCGCCCGCACGGCGCTGCAGGGCTACGATTTTCCGGGCAACACGCGTGAGCTGGAGAACATTCTCGAGCGGGCCATCGCGCTCTCGGCCACCGACGAGATCCAGGCCGACGACTTGCAGCTCGCGCCGCCGTCGTTTGCGCAGGAGCCGCCTGGACCGAACTCGAAATGGCCCCTGCAGGACTACCTGGACCGGATCGAGCGCGAGGCGATCCTCGAAGCGCTCGACCAGACCCGATTCAACCGCACGGCGGCAGCGAAGCTGCTGGGTATCACTTTCCGCGCGCTCCGCTACCGGATGGAACGTCTCGGCATCCATTGATGCCCCTGACCATTGACGAGCAGGGCGTGGCGAGCGGCGCCCGCTTCATCGCATCGCCGAACTTCGACGCGCGGCCGATCGGTGCGGCGCTGACGCTGTTGGTTTTGCACAACATCAGCCTTCCGCCCGGGATCTTCGGTGGCCAGGCGGTCATCGAGCTCTTCACGAACACGCTCGACCATCGCGCTCATCCGTATTTCGACGGGCTCCGCGGGCTCCGCGTCTCGACCCACTTCCTGATTCGGCGCGATGGAGAGCTGATCCAGCTCGTGGCGTGCACGCGGCGTGCGTGGCATGCGGGCAGCTCGCAGTGGCGGGGACGTCCGCGGTGCAACGACTTCTCCGTGGGCGTCGAGCTGGAAGGCAGCGACGTCCTCTCCTACGAACCGCCACAGTACCTTCAGCTGGCGCGACTAACCCGGGCATTGCGTGCCAGGTATCCGCTGCCCGAGATCGCGGGGCATTCGGACATCTCGCCGGGGCGCAAGAGCGACCCCGGTCCGAGCTTCGATTGGGCGCGCTACCGCGCCGACCTCGCTGCGCCGCACTGAGTCGCGCGGCGGTATCCTGGCCGCATCGTCGGCTTCATCCCTTGCGTGACATCGCGCGCGACACTGCGTGCTCGCGCGCCTCGACGCGTCGACTGACGCGCGCAAGTCCGCCTCTTTTCGTGAAGAACGTCACGTCGCGGCGCGAGATCAGCGCGGCGACTCGCAACGATAGCGAAAAAGGCTTGCAAGACCAACAGCCTGCCCCTAGAATTAGTTGCGCGTTTTGACCTGCACACTATATATAGTGGTTGATACGGAGAAACGTATCGACGCGCCGGATGCACGCAGGATGTAGCAAGCGCGACGGACGCGAGCGGCACGCGTAGCGCAGAGGGTGGGGCCGAAGAGCCCGGCAACAACAACAGGCGAAAAGAGGGGACGATTATGCAGATTGCTGGTGAGGCGGCCAAGACGCAATCCCTCGGCAATGTGGTCCGGGCTGAGGTCGCGAGCGCCGAGGCCTCACCTTATTCCGAGTACAAGATCATCCGGCGCAATGGCGCCGTCGTCGGGTTCGAGCCCGCCAAGATCTCGGTTGCGATGACCAAGGCGTTTCTCGCGGTAAACGGTGGTCAGGGCGCCGCTTCGGCCCGGGTACGTGAGCTGGTCGCTTCGTTGACCGAGACCGCGGTGCGCGCGCTCATGCGACGGCGCCCGGGCGGTGGCACGTTCCACATCGAGGACATCCAGGATCAGGTCGAACTCGTGCTGATGCGCTCGGGCGAGCACGAGGTGGCCCGCGCATACGTCCTATATCGCGAGAAACGCGCCGAGGCGCGCGCCCAGGAGTCGTCGCAGCGGAAGGCGCAGGGCGCCACGCCGGTCCTGCACGTTACTGAAGGCGGCCATCGCCGGACGCTCGACCCGCGTGCCCTGACGGCGCTGGTCGAATCGGCATGCGTCGGTCTCGGCGAGGCCGTCAGCGCCCAAACGATCATCCAGGAGACGCTCAAGAATCTTTACGACGGCGTGCCCATGGAGGAGGTCCGCAAGTCGGCGATCCTGTCGGCCCGCGCGCTGATCGAGAAGGATCCCGCCTATAGCTACGTGACCGCCCGGCTGCTGCTCAACACCATCCGCCTCGAGGTGCTCGGCGAGGAGGCGTCGCAGTCCGACATGGCCACCCGCTACGCCGATTATTTCCCGAACTTCATCAAGGAAGGCATCCAGGCGGAGCTCCTGGACGACCGGCTCGGTCGGTACGACCTCCTGAAGCTCGGCGCCGCGCTCGACGCGTCGCGGGACCTGAAATTCGGCTATCTCGGGCTGCAGACGCTCTACGATCGCTATTTCCTGCACATCGAGGGTCGGCGGATCGAGCTTCCCCAGGCGTTCTTCATGCGGGTGGCGATGGGACTCGCCCTGAACGAGATCAACCGCGAAGACCGGGCGATCGAGTTCTACAACGTGCTCTCGTCGTTCGACTACATGAGCTCGACGCCCACCCTGTTCAATTCGGGTACACGGCGCTCGCAACTCTCGTCCTGCTACCTCACGACGGTCGGGGACGACCTCGACGCCATCTACGAGGCCATCAAGGAAAATGCGCTCCTCCAGAAGTTCGCCGGTGGACTGGGCAACGACTGGACGCCGGTCCGGGCGCTGGGCGCCCACATCAAGGGCACCAACGGCAAATCGCAGGGTGTCGTGCCGTTCCTGAAGGTCGTCAACGACACTGCGGTGGCAGTGAATCAGGGCGGCAAGCGCAAAGGGGCGGTCTGTTCCTACCTGGAGACGTGGCACCTGGACATCGAGGAATTCCTCGAGCTGCGCAAGAACACCGGGGACGACCGCCGGCGCACGCACGACATGAACACGGCGAACTGGATACCCGACCTGTTCATGCGGCGAGTGATGGAGAACGCCGAGTGGACGCTGTTTTCCCCGTCGGACGTCGCGGACCTGCACGACAAGTACGGACGTGCGTTCGAGGAGGCCTATACCCGCTACGAGGCGATGGCGGCTTCCGGCGAGCTGAAGCTGTACAAGAAGATTCCGGCCGTACAGCTCTGGCGCAAGATGCTCTCGATGCTTTTCGAGACCGGACATCCGTGGGTGACTTTCAAGGATCCCTGCAACCTCCGCTCGCCGCAGCAGCACGCGGGGGTGGTGCACAGCTCCAACCTGTGCACGGAGATCACCCTCAACACCAGCGACCGGGAGATCGCGGTCTGCAATCTCGGGTCGGTGAACCTGGTCAATCATCTGGCTGAGGGCCGACTCGACCTCGAAAAGCTGCGCAACACGATCCGCACGGCGATGCGCATGCTCGACAACGTCATCGACATCAACTACTACGCGGTGGCGAAGGCGCGCAATTCCAACATCAAGCATCGCCCGGTCGGACTGGGGCTGATGGGCTTCCAGGATTGTCTCCAGGCTCTGCGAGTGCCGTACGGCTCGCCGGACGCGGTCGAATTTGCCGACCGGTCGGCCGAGGCAATCGCCTACTACGCATTCTCGGCGTCGACCGAGCTCGCCGAGGAACGCGGTCCTTATTCGAGCTTCAAGGGCTCGCTCTGGGACCGCGGGATCCTGCCCCAGGACACCCTTGCCCTGCTGCGTGAAGAGCGCGGCGGGTTCGTCGAGGTCGACATGGGCTCGACTCTCGACTGGGACGCGCTTCGGAAGCGGATCCGCCAGGTCGGCATGCGCAATTCCAACTGTCTGGCGATCGCGCCGACCGCAACCATCGCGAACATCGTCGGGGTATCGGCGTCGATCGAGCCTACCTACCAGAACCTGTACGTCAAATCGAACCTGTCGGGCGAGTTCACCGTGGTGAACGAGTACCTGGTGGCCGACCTGAAGAAATTGGGGCTGTGGGACGAGGTGATGGTCTCCGACCTGAAGTACTTCGACGGAAATCTGGCGCGCATCGACCGCATTCCGGCCGACCTGCGTCGCCTCTACGCCACGGCGTTCGAGATCGACCCGACCTGGCTCGTCGAAGCCGCGGCGCGGCGGCAGAAGTGGATCGACCAGGCGCAGTCGCTGAACATCTATGTCGGCAATGCCTCGGGCAAGAAGCTCGACGACACCTACAAGCTGGCGTGGCTGCGGGGCCTGAAGACAACCTACTACCTGCGGTCGGTGGGCGCGACGCATGCCGAAAAATCGACAGTCAAGGCGGGCCAATTGAACTCGGTGCCGGCGGCGGGAGACTCGACCGCCGGAAGTGACGACGATGCGCCGAAATTCTGCGCGATCGACGATCCCGAATGCGAGGCGTGCCAGTGACCGGCGGGACAGAAAAACGGGAGGAGATGCATGCTGAGTTTTGATGACGACGCCGGCGCGGTGAAGGGGCTGGGGCTCCAGCCCACCGCCGGGTTCTTTCCGGCGACCGGGCGGGCGAGTGCGCCGGTGTCCGCGAATCCGGATGCGGCTCATACCGAATTTCGCCGCATCCGCGTGGAGGACAAGCGGGTCATCAACGGCCGGACCGACGTCAACCAGCTCGTGCCCTTCAAGTACAAATGGGCCTGGGAGAAGTACCTCGCCGCCTGCGCCAATCACTGGATGCCGCAGGAGATCAACATGAGCCGGGACATCGCGCTCTGGCGCGACCGCGACGGCCTGACCGAAGACGAGCGGCGCGTCGTGAAGCGCAATCTCGGGTTCTTCGTGACCGCGGATTCACTCGCCGCGAACAACATCGTTCTGGGCACGTATCGGCACATCTCCGCCCCCGAGTGCCGGCAGTATCTGCTCCGCCAGGCGTTCGAGGAGGCGATTCACACCCACGCGTACCAGTACATCGTCGAGAGCCTCGGGCTGGACGAGGGCGAGGTGTTCAACGCCTACAACGAGATTCCCAGCATTCGCGGCAAGGACGAGTTTCTGATCCCCTTCATCGACACGCTGACCGACCCCGGTTTCCGGACCGGCACCCCGGAGGCGGACCAACGTCTGCTGAAGAGCCTGATCGTCTTCGCCTGCCTCATGGAAGGCCTCTTCTTCTACGTCGGCTTCGCGCAGATCCTCTCGCTGGGGCGGCAGAACAAGATGACCGGGGCCGCCGAGCAGTACCAGTACATCCTGCGCGACGAGTCCATGCACTGCAACTTCGGAATTGACCTGATCAACCAGATCAAGCTCGAGAATCCGCACCTCTGGACGCAACAATTCCGCGAAGAGATCGCAGAACTCTTCCGCAAAGCGGTCGATCTCGAGTATCGTTACGCCGAAGATACGATGCCGAGGGGCGTTCTGGGCTTGAACGCACCCATGTTCAAGGAGTATCTTCGCTTCGTTGCCAATCGGCGCAGTCAGCAGATCGGCATCGAGCAGCAGTACCCGGGGGCGACAAATCCGTTCCCGTGGATGAGCGAAATGATCGACCTGAAGAAAGAGCGAAACTTCTTCGAGACACGCGTGATCGAGTATCAGACGGGAGGCGCCCTCAGTTGGGATTAGGCCGCTTCACCGTCTGCCTGCGCTCAAGTCGCCGCGCCTGCCGGGTCGCTTCTACCGGCCTTCGGCTATGCGGTGGCGGGCAACCCGTGCTTTTCCTCCGTCGCTCCTCCCTCGTGGAGGTGGGCAGATCGATGTCGGTGCCGATTCGGCCCCGACATTTTTGTTTGGGCCGTCGCAACGTCGCGCCGGCCAGGAATCTGACGGTACGGACCATGCGTCCGGCAGTCGGATACCCGGGCTAGGACAGCCGGGTTCTTGTTGGTGTGTTTGTTCAACTACGTGAAAGGAGTTTCAAGATGGCAACGAAGAAAAAGGCAAAGAAAGCTGCTAAGAAGTCCAAGAAGTCTGTGAAGAAGTCTGCGAAGAAGTCCAAGAAGCGTAGATCAGCAGCGAAGAAGAAGTCTGCGAAGAAGTCCAAGAAGCGCAGATCAGCAGCGAAAAAGAAGTCTTCCAAGAAGAAGAAGGCCGTAAAGAAGAAGGCGTCGAAGAAGAGAAAGACGCCCAAGAAGAAGGCAGCTAGGAAATCCGCGAAAAAGACGGGAAAGAAGAAAGCTGCCAGGCCCGCCAGAAGGAAGGCGGCCAGATCCGCGAAAGCGGCCAAGTCCGCGAGGAAACCGGCAATGCCGGCGCCGGCGATGGCTCCTGCAGTCTCGTCGACCGCAGCAGCGCCCGGGGCGAAGACCGCCCTGAATCCTGCGGCGGCGTGGCCCTTTCCGACCGGGTCTAGGCCCTAAGGCGGGTGTCGAATGGTCTGCGGTCGTCCCCTGTGCAGGCAGGGGATGGACCGCAGACATTCGGTTGGTGTGTTTGTCCCCGGCATTGCTGCCGATCGACGCTGGCGATTTTACCAGCCGGTCGGGAGTGGGCCGGGGACGCTTAGCCCCAAAATTTTTTTATTGTGCGGCGCAGCAGCAAGCCCTTGATCGGGCACGGGTTTCATTCTGTGCCTTTTTTCCTAAGACTTTCATTCGACTAGATTTTCAGGCGAAAATCCGCTATTCTCCGCAGCGTAAATCGCAGGCTGTAGTACCGGTCGAGGGGGGCCGGGGAGGACCAGGTCTGCGGTGGTCAAACGGTGCCGGCGCCGCAGCCCCTCAGCGCGTTGCCGGTCCGTCCGATAACGACTACATCTACTAGTAGGACTGGTTGACCAGGCGGCGCGCCCTTCGGGAGGGAAAGTGGCACGCCAGATGCATCGATGCGGCTTACCCGCACCCGTAAGCCGCGGCGATTGGAGGACATGCGGTATGAAATTCGTCGACCTAAGAGGCCCCGTCCGCAAGGGCGTGGAAGCGCTTGTCGCGACCTTGCACCATGTCTTGGCGGCTTTCGGATTGGCTGTACTGCTCTTTGTCGCCGTCAACGGAACGGAATCCTGGCCGCGCGCCACGAGCTCCAACTCGCCGTTGGGTCTGGGCGTCGGCAACGAGATCACCGATCCGGCTCCCCCTCTCGATGCTCTCGGAGAGCAGGCGGCCGAGAGCAGGCGGCAGCATGCGCTCGCGACGTACCTCGCGCGGCGGTACCGGGTCTCGGAAGCGGCGACCCGCGATCTGGTCGGCGCCGCGTACCGAGCGGCCGAGCTGACCGATCTCGATCCGCTGCTGATCCTCGCGGTGATGGCGGTCGAGTCGGGGATGAACCCGATTGCGGAAAGCTCCTACGGCGCCAAGGGGCTGATGCAAGTCGTTCCGCGCTACCACGTCGAAAGGCTCGCATTCCACGGCGGCGCAGAGACCGTTCTCGATCCGCAGACCAATATCCGGGTCGGCGCCGAGATACTGAGCGACTACATCCGGAGCGCGGGCAGCCTCGAGGCCGGCTTGCAGATGTACAACGGTGCGGCCGAGGACTCCGGAAGTCAGTATGCGCAGAAGGTGCTCGCCGAACAGCGACTCCTGAGTCGGGAGGTCAAGAAGTTGCCTCCGGTCGCCGGCCGGCCCCTCAAACCCGGCGCCTGAGCTCGCACCCCCCTGTAGCGCGGCCTGCCCACGTCTCGCATGCCGCGCTCTGCGTTCCTGCTGCTCCTCTTTCAATCGGCGCTCGCGCTGTCCGGTCTGTCCGCCGCGACGTCGGCCGCCGATGAGGTGGTCCGCCACACCGCGAAGGGACCGTACGAGGAGGTCAGAGATGCTGTCGTCATGGCGATCGAAGGGAAGGGCCTCATCGTCGATCGCGTGGCGCATGTCGGGGACATGCTCGCGCGCACCGCGAAGGACGTCGGCGCGTCACGCCAGCTCTACGGCAAGGCGGAGGTGCTGGAGTTCTGCAGTGCGCGCATCTCGCGCGAAATGATGGAGGCAGATCCGCACCAGATCGCCATCTGTCCCTACACGATTGCCGTCTATACCCTACCTGGCGAGCCCGGCGTGGTGTACGTCTCGTACCGGCGCCCCCCGCAAAGCAAGGGCATGGAGGGTGTCCATACGCTCCTCGACGAGATCGTCAACGAAGCGCTGAAGTAGGGCGCGCGCCGCGGGAAGGGTGGGTGGCGCAGCTGCCCGCTCACACAGTCAACGTCTCGCGGAGCCGATCCACTCCCTCGCGCAGCTCTTCGATTGCGCGTGTGTAGGCGAAGCGAACGTACTGCTCCGGCTGGTTGGCGCCGAAGTCGAGCCCCGGAGTGATCGCGACGCCGGCCTCCTCGATCAGGCGATGGGCAAGCGCGTGGCTGTCGAGCCCGAACCGCTCGATTCCGGCATATACGTAGAAGGCGCCCTCCGGCGTGATCGGCACGCGGAACCCCAGGTCGCGCAGCGCCGGGACCAGGAAGTCCCGCCGGCGCTGGAACTCGAGGCGCCGCTCCTCGAGGATCGCGATCGTGGCCGGCTCGAACGCCGCAAGCGCGGCATGCTGCGAGGGGACCGGCGCGCAGATGAAGGCGTTCTGCGCGAGCCTTTCCAGCCCGCGCACGTAACGTTCCGGGGCGACGATCCATCCGAGCCGCCAGCCGGTCATGCAGAAGTATTTCGAGAAGCTGCTGACGAGGAAGACCTCGTCCGACAGCGCCAGCGCCGTCGGCAGCGGTTCCCCGTACACGAGCTCGTGGTAGATCTCGTCGACCAGCACGAAACCGCCGCGCCCGTGCACCCAGTCGATGATCGCCGCGAGCGCAGCGGTCGGCACGATCGTCCCCGTGGGATTCGAAGGCGAGGCAAGCAGCACGCCGCGGGTGCGCGGTCCCCAATTTGCCTGCACTTCGGCGAGCCCGAGCTGGTAATGCGTGCGTTCGTCCACGGCCACCGTGCGCGCCTTGCCCTCGAACAGCCGCACGAAATGCCGGTTGCACGGATAGCAGGGATCGGGCATCAGCACCTCGTCCCCCGGATCGACGAGCGCGCCGAGCGTGATGATGAACGCGCCCGATGCGCCGGCGGTCACGATGACCCGCCGCGGGTCGACTTCGACGCCGTAGCGATCTCCGTAGAAGCGCGCGATCGCCGCGCGCAGCGCCGGAAGACCGAGCGAGGCGGCATACCCCATGGGGTCGCGCCTCAGCGCCGCGATCGCGGCGTCGATCACCGGCTGGGGCGCGGAAAAGTCCGGCTGGCCGATTTCCATGTGGACGATGCGCCGCCCCGCCGCCTCGAGCTCGAGCGCCCGACGCTGGATCTCCATCACATGGAACGGCTCGATCTCCGCCATGCGGGCGGCGAGGCGAAGGGAATCAGCGGAGCGCGCAGGCTCTACGGGCTTCATCGAGATGCGGGCGTTGAAGTGAACTCTCGCGGCAGCTGATCGCCGAGGAGATCAGTGCCCGATTATAGGCCGAACGGCTCGCGCATCGACCGTACCAGGCGGACGGAGCGCCCCCTGCCATGACCTATAATCGACGACGAGTCACGGGCGGCGGACGCAAGGACACCGATGGACGACACGCTACGCAACGCGGCGCTGGACTATCACCGGTCACCGCGTCCGGGAAAGATCTCGATCGCGCCGACCAAGGCGCTCGTCAACCAGCGCGACCTCGCGCTCGCTTATTCGCCCGGGGTCGCCGTGGCCTGCGAGGAGATCGTGCGCGACCCCGCCGAGGCGGCCAGCCTCACGGCGCGCGCCAACCTCGTCGGCGTGATCACGAACGGCACGGCGGTCCTGGGATTGGGCGCGATCGGCGCGCTGGCCGCCAAGCCCGTCATGGAGGGCAAGGGCGTCCTGTTCAAGAAGTTCGCCGGCATAGACGTGTTCGACATCGAGCTCGACGAGCGTGATCCCGACAAGCTGATCGAGATCATTGCGGCGCTCGAACCGACTTTCGGAGGCATCAATCTCGAGGACATCAAGGCGCCCGAGTGCTTTCACATCGAGCGCGAGCTCCGCAGCCGCATGCGAATTCCCGTATTTCACGACGACCAGCATGGCACTGCGATCATCGTCGGGGCGGCGATCCTCAACGGCCTGAGGGTGGTCGGCAAGGATCTGTCCGAAGTGAAGCTCGTCACATCGGGCGCGGGTGCAGCGGCGCTCTCGTGCCTGAATTTCCTGCTGACGCTCGGGTTGAAGCCGGAGAACACCTGGGTCACGGACATAGCCGGCGTCGTCTACGAGGGGCGCAAGGAAGAAATGGATGCCGACAAGGCACGCTTCGCGCGGCGCACCGCCGCGCGACGGCTCGCGGACGTGATTTCCGGCGCGGACGTCTTTCTTGGTCTGTCCGCGGGTGGCGTACTCAAGCCGGAGATGGTGAAGGCAATGGCCGACAGGCCGCTCATCCTCGCCCTTGCCAATCCAGACCCGGAGATCATGCCGGACGAGGCGAAGCGGGTTCGTCCCGATGCTGTCATCGCCACCGGACGCTCGGACTACCCGAACCAGGTCAACAATGTGCTCTGCTTCCCGTTCATCTTCCGCGGCGCACTGGACGTCGGGGCCACCCAGATCAACGAGGCCATGAAGATCGCGACCGTACATGCGATCGCCGATCTCGCCATGGCCGAGCAATCGGAGATCGTCACAGCAGCGTACGGCCAGGGGGACCTGAAGTTCGGTCCGGACTACCTGATCCCCAAGCCCTTCGACCCGCGGCTCATCGTGACCGTTGCGCCGGCCGTCGCGAAGGCGGCGATGGATAGCGGGGTCGCGACCCGGCCGATTGCGGACTTCGACAGCTATCGCGATTCGCTCCAGCAGTGGGTCTACCACTCCGGGCTGCTGATGAAACCCATCTTCACGGCGGCGAAGAACGCGCCCAGGCGCCTGGTGTTTGCCGAGGGCGAGGACCAGCGCGTGCTGCGTGCCACGCAGGCGATCGTGGACGAGCGACTCGCCAAGCCGATCCTGATCGGACGGCCTGCCGTCATCGCCCAGCGCATCGAGCGCCAGGGTCTGCGGATCCGGCCCGGAACGGACTTCGAGCTCGTCAACCTCGATTGGGACGAGCGCTATCGGGAGTTCTGGCGCGAGTACCATCGGCTCACCGAGCGGCGCGGCGTGTCGGTCCAGTACGCGAAGATCGAGATGCGCCGCCGCGCGACCGCCATCGGCGCCATGCTGATCCACAAGGGGTACGCGGACGGGATGATCTGCGGCACCTTCGGCAATCACGCCCTGCACCTCCAGTACGTGGATCAGATCATCGGCCGACGTCCAGGCGTGCAGGACTACTATGCGCTCAACGTGCTGATGCTGCCCAAGCGCACCGTCTTCATCTGCGACACCTATGTACATCTCGATCCCACGCCGGAGCAGCTCGCGGAAATGACGGTGCTTGCGGCGGAGGTCGTGCGCGGCTTCGGCATTGTGCCCAAGGTGGCGCTGCTGTCGCATTCGAGTTTCGGATCCAGCGGTGCACCCAGCGCCCGCAAGATGCGCGCGGCGCTCGCCCTCATCCAGGCCCGCGCGCCCGACCTCGAGGTGGAAGGCGAGATGCACGGGGACGCCGCGCTGTCCAGCGAGGTGCGGGACGCTGCGTTTCCGAGTTCCCGACTGAAGGGTGACGCCAACCTTCTCATCATGCCCACGCTCGAGGCCGCCAACATCTCCTTCAACCTGCTCAAGACCGCGGCCGGTGACGGAATCACGGTGGGGCCGATCCTGCTCGGTGCGGCGGCGCCGGTGCACATCATCACGCCTTCCGCCACCTCCCGCCGGCTGGTCAACATGGCGGCACTGACGGTGGTGGAAGCGAATCTGGAGCGTCACGCGGCCGCGCGGGCCTGACGCCGGGGTCGCGCGCGATTCGCTACACTCTGGTCATGGTCCGGATCTTCTGGGGAGAGCGGACATCTCGCGCGAGGAGCAGGCAACGTGGCGGGACAGAAAAAGACCGGCCTAATTCTCACCGGAGGAGGCGCGCGGGCCGCATATCAGGTGGGCGTCCTGAGGGCGGTGAGCGAGCTCCTCGGCCGGCCGACGCACAATCCCTTCCCGATTCTCTGCGGCACTTCGGCCGGCGCCATCAACGCCGTGGTGCTGGCCATCCACGCGTACAACTTCGCTCTGGGCGTGCGCGGGCTACTCCAGGTCTGGGAAAATTTTCATGCTGGGCAGGTCTACCGCGCCGACACATGGGGAATCATGCGCACGGGTGCGCGCTGGCTATCGGCACTGATGCTGCTCAACCGCTCGAATCCGGTATCGCTGCTCGACAATTCGCCGCTCCGGGAACTGCTCACGCGCAGCATGGATCTACCGCGCATTCAGGAGAACATCGATTCCGGCACGCTCTACGCCGTGTCGATCACGGCGTCGGGGTACACCTCGGGGCAGAGCGTGTCCTTCTACCAAGGGGGGCCGGAGGCGGTGGAGTGGGAACGCATGCAGCGGGTCGGGGCGGCGACGCCGATCGACGTCGACATCCTGATGGCTTCCAGCGCGCTGCCGTTCATTTTCCCCGCAGTCAAGGTGCACCGGGAGTACTTCGGGGATGGCTCGATGCGACAGATTGCGCCGATCAGCCCGGCGCTGCATCTCGGGGCCGACCGGGTGCTCATCATCGGGACGGGACAACAGAGTGCCGAGACCCGCGTTCGTTCGAGCCTTTATCCCTCACTCGCACAGATCGCCGGCCATGCGCTGAATTCCATCTTCCTCGACAGCCTCAACGTGGACATCGAGCGGTTACAGCGCATCAACCGCACCATCAGCTTGATTCCTCCGGAGCGGCTGCGCGAGGCCAGGCTCCCCTTGCGTCCGATCGAAGTGCTGGTAATCTCCCCGTCCCAGCCGATCGAACGGATCGCCAGCCGTCACCTGTATGATTTGCCGCGCGCAGTACGCTATCTTCTTCGGGCGGTGGGCGCGATGAACCGGAACGGCTCGAACCTGGCCAGTTATCTGCTGTTCGAAGCCGGGTTCACGCGCGCGGCGATCAAGCTAGGATACGAAGATGCGATGGCGCGGGCGGACGAAGTGCGCGCGTTCCTGGCAGACTGAGCGAGTGCGGCGCGGCAGGCAAGATCAAGAGCGACACATAATCAAGACCAAGAGCAGAGGAGGAACGCACCAAATGGACGCACGCAACGTGGAGCGCGTCTACGACCGCTATGCCCGGTTCTATGACCGCGTGTTCGGAGGAGTTTTCGAGGCCGGGCGCGTGAACGCGCATCGCCGGCTCGCGCCGCGCCCGCAGGAACGCATCCTGGAAGTGGGGGTCGGTACCGGGCTCAGCCTCGCCGGATATCCGCGCGGATGCCGGATCGTCGGCATAGACGTCTCGGAGGGGATGCTCCGGCTCGCCGACCGCCAGGTGCGGTCCCGCCGGCTCGGCAACGTGGCCCTGCTGCGAATGGACGCGCAGTCGATGGGTTTTGCCGACGACAGCTTCGACTCGGTGGTGGCGGCATACGTCATGACCGTGATACCGGACTACCGCCGCGCGCTCGACGAGATGGCGCGTGTATGCCGCCCGGGCGGGCGTCTGCTGATCTTGAACCACTTCACCAATGGCAATCGTCTCGTGCGCGCTTTCGAGCGCGCGGTGTCGCCGTTGTGCGAGCGCCTCGGCTGGCGTTCCGATCTCGCCGTGAGCGACGTGCTCGCCGACGGGCCTTTCGAGCTCACGTCGGAGGTGCGCATGGGTCCGCTCGGAATGTGGCATCTGCTCGAGTGCGTCAATCTGAAGCGAGGCGCGCAGCGCCGAGCCGCGTAGGTCGCGACTGGCTTTTTCGGGGCTTGCGCACTACACTGGCCGGGTCGCACATCCCGGCCAGGTCCAGCCCCCTATGAGCGATCAAGACACCCCCCAAGATCCGCTCGAATTCTTGAAGCGTATGTGGGCACCCATGTCGTTGCCCATTCCGGGCATGGTTGCCCCGCTCGCCGATACCGGCGAGATCGACAAGCGCATCGCCGATCTCAAGTCGGTCGAGCATTGGCTCACCCTCAACCTGAACATGGTGAAGATGAGCGTGCAGGGCCTCGAGATGCAGAAGGCGACCCTGTCCACGCTGCAGGCTGCGCAACAGGCAGCCGGAGCGCCGGCGGGAGGCTCCCGCGAGGCCGGTGCACCGCCACAGAATCCGATGGAGGCCTGGTGGAGCATGCTCCAGCAGGCGCCGAATCCGCCCCCAGAGCGCAAGAAGAGGCGATGAGCTTCCGGATCGGACACGCGCGCGCAGACAGCTGGCGCGAGGCGGCCGCGGGCTGTCTCCGGGCACTCGGCGACATACCACCGACGGCGAATGTCGGCTTCCTCTACTTCACGGATCATTTCGCTGCGGATGCCGAGAGTCTGCTCGCGCATCTGCGCGCCGCCACCGACATCGGTCATTGGGTCGGCAGCGTGGGAATCGGCGTGATTGCGACAGGTACGGAGTACATGGACGAGCCGGCCGTCGCGGTCATGCTTGCGAGCCTGCCCGACGGCGAATTTCACGTGTTCTCGGGTAAATCCCGGCCGCCGGCGGCAGGGGCGCGCACCGCGAGCGGCGCCGAAGCGGCGCACTTCGCGATCGTGCACGGCGACCCGGCCACCGAGGACATGCCTGCGCTCATCGAGGATATGTCTGGCAAGGTGGGGAGCGGGTTCCTCGTCGGCGGACTCTCGAGCTCGCGGGGAGCGACCTGTCAGATCGCGGACGAGGTGCTGCAAGGCGGACTCTCCGGATTGCTGCTTTCCTCGAATGTCGGCGTCGCAACGCGTCTCACGCAGGGATGCACGCCCCTGGTTGCCGGTGCGGGGCACGACGCCATCGCGGTCCGCCACGTCGTCACCGAGGGCGAACGCAACATCATCGTCTCCCTCGACGGGCGTCCGGCCCTGGACGTGTTCAAGGAAGACATCGGAGAAGTGCTTTCCAGGGATTTGCGGCGCACCGCACATTTCATCCACGCGGGGATACCGGTGGCGGGCTCGGATACGGGCGACTACACCGTGCGCAATCTGGTCGGCATCGATCCCGGAAACAAGCTGATCGCCATCGGTGCGGAAGTCGAGGCCGGCATGCCCATCCTGTTCTGCAAACGTGACGCGCAGAGCGCGCGGGAAGATCTGGTGCGCATGCTCGACTCGATCGCCGAGGAGGCGAAGGCCGCGCCGCGCGGCGGCCTCTACTACTCGTGCCTCGGCCGGGGCGAGCACATGTTCGGCGAACGATCGGCCGAGCTCGAGCTGATCCGCGACCGTCTCGGCGAGTTCCCGCTGGTCGGGTTCTTCTGCAACGGCGAGATCTCTCACAACAGACTCTACGGCTATACCGGCGTGCTCACGCTTTTTCTCTGAGGACACCGCGCGCGGTGGAACGGATCGCGGTCGTCACCGGCGCCAATCGAGGCATCGGGCTGGGCGTCGCAGGTAGGCTGGTGGAGGAGGGCATGCGCGTGGTGCTCACCGCGCGCGACCCGGCCAAGGGGGAGTTAGCCCGCAAGGCCCTGGAGGCAAAAGGCCGGCAGGTGCACTTTCATGCGCTCGATGTTCGCGACCGAAGCCACGCCGACCGTCTCGCCGAATGGCTCGACCGGGAGTTCGGGCGCATCGACGTCCTCGTGAACAACGCGGGAATACTGCCCGATCCGCGCGGCTCCCGCGCGCTCGATCTCTCCGCCGAAACGTTGCGCCAGGCGTTGGAAACGAACCTGATCGGCGTTCTGAGCGTGACGCAGGCGCTGGTCCCCCTGATGAAAGCGGGCGGCTACGGTCGGATCGTCAATATTTCCAGCGAGCTTGGGCAGCTCGCCGGAATGGGCGTTGGATCGCCCGCCTACCGGATCTCGAAGACGGCCCTGAACGCGCTGACGCGCATGCTCGCCAGCGAGCTTGCCGACAGCGGCATCAAGGTGAACGCGATGAGCCCGGGATGGGTGCGCACGGATCTGGGCGGACCCCACGCGTCGCGAACGGTCGAGGAGGCCGCCGATGCCGTGGCGTGGCTTGCGATGCTGCCCGACGACGGCCCGACCGGCGGCTTCTTCAAGGATCGCAAGCTCATCCCGTGGTAGCCGGTCGCACGCCGGCAGTTTCGCATCGCGGGCGTTCGCAGGCATAATTCGCGTTCCGCCTCGCGCACGCGCCGCGCGGGCCCTGCAGAATTCACGCTCAATTTCACGCCCGCACACACCTGCGGGCCCACCTCGAGAGGAGAAACATGGCCAAAGCGATTCGTTTTCACAAGACCGGGGGACCCGAAGTACTGGTCCTCGAGGATGTTCAGGTCGGGGATCCGGGGCCGGGGCAGGCACGAGTGCGCAATCACGCCGCCGGGCTGAATTACATCGACACCTATCAGCGCAGCGGGATGTACAAGATGGAGCTGCCGAGCGGACTTGGACAGGAGGGCGCCGGTGTCGTGGAGGCGGTCGGATCCGGCGTGACCAACGTCAAGGCGGGCGACCGCGTCGCGTATGCGACAACCCCGGTCGGCGCCTACTCGGACGTGCGGCTGATGCCGGCGGAGCGGCTGGTGAAGCTGCCGGAGGCGATCCCCTTCGAGCAGGGCGCCGCGATGATGCTGAAGGGCATGACGGCCGAGTACCTGCTGCGCCGCGTCTACAAGGTGAAGGCGGGCGACACGATCGTCTTCCATGCTGCCGCAGGCGGTGTCGGACTGATTGCGTGCCAGTGGGCGAAGGCGATCGGCGCGACAGTGATCGGCACCGTCGGTTCCGACGAGAAGGCCGCGCTCGCCAAGGCACACGGCTGCGAACACCCGATCGTGTACACGCGCGAAAACTTCACCGCACGGGTGAAGGAGATCACCGGTGGCAAGGGCGTGCCCGTCGTGTACGACTCCGTGGGCAAGGACACGTTCATGGGATCGCTCGACTGCCTGCAGCCCTTCGGACTGCTTGCGGTGTTCGGCGCTTCCTCGGGCGCGGTGCCCCCGTTCGATCTCAACCTGCTGCAGCAGAAGGGGTCGCTCTTCCTCACGCGACCGACGCTTGTGACCTATAACGCGAAGGCCGAGGCGCTCGCGGAGAGCGCCAAGGCACTTTTCGACATGGTCACGTCCAGAAAGGTCAAGATCGAAGTCAACCAGCGCTACCCGCTCAAGGACGCGGCGCAGGCGCATCGCGATCTCGAGGCGCGCAAGACAACGGGATCGACGATTCTCCTGCCCTAGCGCAGTCGGTCGCGCGGAAGTAAAGCGAAAAACGCCGCGGGATACGCGGCGTTTTTTTGGGTGGTCCCCTCAGATCTTGAGGATCTTCATGGCCTTCGCGAGCGTATCCACCGATTCCTGGTGCTTGCCGGCCTTGTGCAGGGACTCGCCCTCCGCCCGCAACTTTTTCACCTCGTCCAGCTGGGTCTTGCTGAGCTGAGGGTTCTTGGCGAGCGCCGCGTCGATCTTCTTCATATCCTGGGGGCAATGGAACGCGAGCGCGCCGGCGGAGAACGCCAGCAATGCGATGCTCAGTGCGATGCGGAGCTTCATGGAACCTCCTTGAGTTCGGACCGGGCACCGGCACCGGCCGGCGCCTCCCCACGCCAACGGACGCGGGTCGGGCATTATTCCATGGGCCCGATGCGCGGGTGTAGCGGGCAATTCCGCACGCCGCCGCGCGCGATGCCGGGCCATGACGCGCCGCAACGTCATTGGTGAAGGGTAGAATCTTGAAGATTCTTGATTCCGTCCCGAAATAGATGAAATGAACGCGCGCGGGCACCTTGCCTATCACGATGCGGACTGGCTGCGGGAACGCTTCTCCGCCGCGCTTCCCTACGAGCCGGTCACGACCGGTGACGGTCATCTGGTTCGCCGCGACGGCAAGATTCGCCCCGCATCGGTGCTCGTGCCCGTGGTCAAGCGGGCATCGGGCCTGACCGTTCTGCTTACCCGCCGCACGGCCCACCTGCATGATCACGCAGGACAGATCAGCCTGCCGGGCGGGCGGGCGGAAGAAGACGAGTCGCCCGAGGATACCGCCCTGCGTGAGACCGCGGAGGAGATCGGGCTCGATCCGCGCCACGTCGAAGTCCTCGGATCGCTCACTGACTACGTGACCGTCACCGGCTACCGTGTCACGCCCGTCGTCGGACTCGTCTCGCCGCCCTTCGAGCTCCAACCCGATGCGTTCGAGGTGGCCGAGATCTTCGAGGTGCCGCTGGCGGTCTTTCTCGATCCGGCGAATCACCAGCGCAACCGTGTCGTCGTGCAGGGTGTGGAGCGCCAGTACTACGCCATGCCATACGGCCCCTACTACATCTGGGGAGCGACCGCCGGTATGCTCATGAACCTGTATCGTTTTCTGACCCGGTAGCCGTTAAAGCGCGTTCCTTGCGATCGCCCCGCGCGGTTCCATTCAACGCTTGTGGCCTCCGCGAACCGCGCGCACCGCAGGCATGCTCATAGATCTCTACAGATTCCTGATGCGGTAGATATCGCGCTCCGTCGCAATCCCCCTGGGGCGTTTCGCATATCATTCGGTGCCTTTCGCCACTGCGCCGGCGCCGCGCCGACCGATGATCACCGCAACCTATCGCTGGATTGACCGCAACATCTTCGAGCTCGGGCGCGAGATGCGCCTCTCGTACCTTCCGCCGTTGATGGTCTACGTGGCTGCGGGCGTCTCCGGGCTGACGGGCATCGTCGGGACCTTCTTCGTCAAGGATTATCTCGGCCTCTCGGCGGCGTTTCTCGCCGCGCTGGGCTTCTGGGCGGGCATACCTTGGGCGCTCAAGATGCCCCTCGGGCATCTCGTCGATCTCATCTGGCGCTGGAAGTCGGTTCTGGTGTTCCTGGGCGCAGGCCTGATCGCCGCGAGCCTGCTGATCATGCTCGGGCTCCTCGCGAACCCGGACGCCATGCGCCAGGTGATGCGCGCGGAGGCGTGGTTCGTCCTGAGCGCGCTCCTGTCACCCGTCGGCTACGTCGTCCAGGACGTGGTCGCCGATGCGATGACGGTCGAGGCGGTGCCGCGAGTCGACGCGGAGGGACGGCCCGTCGACGCCGCGACGCTGAAGCTCATGCACACGACGATGCAGACGCTCGGGCGGGTGGCGATCATCGGGGGCTCGGTCTCGGTGGCACTCGCGAACGTGACGCTGTTCAGCGGCGTGGAGCACATGTCGACCGCCGACAAGGTCGCCATCTATATCCGGATCTACGAGTACGCGCTCGCAATTCCCGTCATCTCGGTGCTGGGCGTCCTGCTCGGCGGCTGGCTCAAGATGCGTCACATGCAGTCGCTTCGCGTGCAGGGCATCGGATGGCGGCAGGCGCTCGAAATGGTGAGCGGCCGGACCGAGCGCCCGCACCCGAACTGGTGGATCCTCGGCGGCAGCCTCGTCTTTGTCGCCTTCACGCTGACGATGGGGCTGGCGGACGTGCCGTACAACCAGGAGATCATCTTCGCCGGCTCGTTTGGAATCATCGCTTTCCTCATGGTGAAGCTCATGCGCGAGCTCGAGCCGGATGCGCGCCGCCTTCTGCTCGGCACCGCAATCATCATCTTCGTGTATCGCGCCACGCCCGGGGCGGGGGCCGGCGCCACGTGGTGGATGATCGACGTACTCGGTTTCGACCAGCAGTTCATCGCCGAGCTTTCCCTCATCGCGAGCAGCCTGACGCTCCTTGGAATGTTTATCTTCCGGCGCTTCATGGCCGATCACTCCATCGCATACATCGTCTTCTTCCTGACCGTGGTGAGCACGGTGCTGAACCTGCCATTCATCGGCATGTACTACGGGTTGCACGAGTGGACGGCAGCCCTGACCGGCGGCATCGTGGATGCGCGTTTTATCGCGGTGATCGACACGGCGTTGGATTCCCCCTTCGGCCAGATCGCCATGATCCCCATGCTCGCCTGGATCGCGAAATCCGCCCCGGACAACCTGAAGGCCACGTTCTTCGCTGTCATGGCGTCGTTCACGAATCTCGCGCTTTCTCTCCAGCAACTCGGCACGAAGTACCTGAACGAGATCTTCACCGTGACGCGCGAGGTCAAGGACCACGCGACCGGAGCGGTGACGATTCCCCAGGACTACAGCGAACTCGGCTGGCTGTTCATCGTATCGACCGCCATCGCCTTCTTCGTTCCGGTCGCCGCGATTCTCATTGTCCGGCGCGCGCGGCTCGGCAGCGCGTGAATCGATGCGAACCACCCGGCCGGATGAACGATCGGCGGGCGTCGTCGTGGCGCGACGCGCGGCGCAGGGCTGGCTGGTTCTCGTCCTGCGTGCCTATCGCAACTGGGATTTCCCGAAAGGCCTGATCGAGCCCGGCGAAGCGCCGTTTGACGCAGCGGTTCGGGAGGCGCGCGAGGAGACCGGAATCGAGGACCTCGTCTTTCGCTGGGGGGAGGACCATCGGGAGACGCTCCCCTACGCACGCAACAAGGTCGCGCGCTACTACCTTGCCGAGACGCAGGCCGTGCAGCTCACGCTTCCCGTCAACCCGGAGCTCGGCAGGCCCGAGCACCACGAATACCGTTGGGTCGATTTTGCCGAGGCCCGTCGGCTGCTGCCGCCGCGCCTGCAGTCTGTCCTGTCCTGGGCGCGTTCGCGGCTCGCCGGCGAGTTGTAGGCTCGCGCATCGCCGCTGTGCTATCTTCGCCGCGATCGGAATCGGGAATCGCAGGGAGTTCGGCGAGTTCCCTTGATGATGTGCCGTTCGTGACATCGCGATCATGACATTCTTTTCATGACATTCCTCTCACTCGTGCTCGCGCTGCTCCTCGAGCAGTGGCGTCCGCTGGTCGACCGGCGCGCCGTGTTCGCTCCGGTCGCGGGCTTCGCCGATTTTCTTGAGCGGAAGCTGAATGCCGGTCAGGCGCAGGAAGGGCTGGTGGCATGGTTCGCGGTCCTCGTTCCGGCGGTGCTGCTGGCGTGGTTCGTCTATTCGCTTTTGTACTCGGTGACCCCGCTCCTCGGCTTGGCGTTCAACGTGGCGGTGCTCTATGCGACGACGGGCTTCAGGCAGGAGAGCCATTACTTCACCGATATCAACCGTGCGCTGCGGGAAGGCGACCTCGCCACGGCGCGGCGCCTGCTCGGCGAATATCGAGGACACAGCTGTGACATGCTTTCGGCGAACGAGATCGCCCGCCTCGCGATCGAGGATGCGCTGACCGTATCGCACCGAAACGTGTTCGGGCCGATATTCTGGTTCGTGTTGCTGCCCGGACCGACTGGCGCGGTGCTCTATCGCGTCGCGGGCTTCCTCGCGCGCCATTGGGGCACACGCGGAGACCCCGACTTTGGGCGTTTCGGCGACTTTGCAACCAAGGTCTTTGCAAGGCTGGATTGGCTGCCGGCCCGCGCCACGGCGGTATCGTTTGCGATCGTCGGCGATTTCGCCGATGCGTTCGATTGCTGGCGAACCCAAGCCACCACCTGGGGTGATCAGCCGCTCGGGGTCGTGCTTGCGAGCGGCGCTGGGGCGATGGGTGTGCGGATCGGCTCGGCCTACCCCAGCGGCGAGCACGTGGAGGAGCGCCCAGAGCTCGGCACCGGGGAACCGGCAGAGCCGGCACACCTCGATGCAACGGTCGGGCTGATCTGGCGGGCCCTCGTGGCCTGGCTGGGGCTAGTGGGTGTGCTGAGCATCGTGGCCGCGCTCAGCTGACTTTACGCTTCGCTGGTCAGGCGCCGCGCGGCTTGCCGCACTGCCAGCACGTCGTGAACTGTCCCTCGAGCCGCTCGCCACAGTGCTCGCAGGCCCACGGCTCCTCGTTACCCGGACGCGCCCGACGCCACTCATCCAGCACGTGCTCGGCGCGCCAGCGGTCGGACTCGTCGACGACGTGGAGCTCCAGCGCGCACTCGGTGAAGGGAATCTCGCCGGCGAGCCGCGTCAGGAGCTCGTTCCTGAGGAAGCAGCGAATTCCCTCGGCTTCGAGGACATTCTTCAGATGATGAATCTCGAGGGTGTTGAGCGAAGCGATCAGCGGCTTCATCTGCGCCCTTCGGCCTCGAGAATGCGGTGCATCAGCGCGAGCCGGCGCGACGCAAGTCTGCCGGCTTCCACCGCAGCCCGCACTGCGCAACCGGGCTCGGAATCATGGCGGCAGTCGTTGAAGCGGCAGTGCCCGGCGAGCGCGCGCAGCTCCGGAAAGCCATTCTCGATCTGTGCCCGGGTGAGGTGCGCCAGTCCGAATTCCTGCAATCCCGGTGAATCGACGATTGCGCCACCCCCGGCAAGCCGGAAAAGCCGAGTCGCCGAAGTCGTGTGGCGACCGGCGTCGAGAAAGGTGGAGATTTCCTGGGTGCGCACGTCAGCTCCTGGAACGAGGGCATTGACGATCGTCGATTTTCCCATCCCCGACTGCCCGATGAGCACGGTCGTCTCGTTCCTCAGTCGCTCCTCGAGCGGGCGGACATCCGACTTGGCGCTGATCGCGAGCACGGGATACCCGGCCATCTCGAACTGCCGCAGCCGCAGCGCTGCGGCGAGCGTGGCCGATTCCAGGTCGGCCTTGTTCAACACCAGGAGCGCCTTGATTCCCTGGCTCTCGGTAGCCAGCAGGATGCGACACACGAGCTCGTCCGAGAAACTTGGTTCGCCGGCGACGACGATCGCAATCTGCGTCGCATTCGCGGCGATAAGCTTCTGCCGGTGCGGCGCGGCGCGCAGGAAGAGCGAGGAGCGTGGCGCAAATCCTTCGACAACCCCCGTGTCGCCGCCCGCCGCAGCAAAGCGGACGCGATCGCCGCAGGCGAGCACGCTTTTCTTGCCGCGCGGCACGCAGCGGACGAGCGCTGCATCCTCCGTCTCGACGAGATAGTGACGCCCGTGGGCGGCGACGACGATTCCCGCGTCCTGCCCGCCGACGCTCAAGCGGAGAGCGCCGACTCGATCTTGGCCGCGCAGATGAAGTCGTTCTCGGACAGACCGCCCACCGAGTGCGTGCTGAACGCCACACGACACTTGTTGTAGCTCACGGTCATATCCGGGTGGTGGTCTTCCCGGTGAGCGATCCAGGCCACCATGTTCACGAAGGCCATCGTCTCGTAGTAGTTCTTGAACGGAAAGACCTTGACGAGCACATCAGCTTCGACTTGCCAGCCCGGGACTTGCGCAGCGAAGCTCGCCGAGTCCGCGGAGCCGAGCTTGGTCACCGAAGGCTTGCAGTGTCGTGCGGCGAGATTGGTCATGTCGGCCTCGGTCTCGAGAATGCCTGCAGTCGGGCGACGCGCAGCGCCGCAGGCGGATGGGAGTCATAGAACGCCGAGTGCACCGGATCCGGAGTGAGGGTGGCGGCGTTGTCCTGGTAGAGTTTGACCAGCGCATGAACGAGATCGCCGGCGCTCGCCTGCCGCGCCGCGTAGGCGTCCGCTTCGTACTCGTGCCGGCGCGAGTACACGCTGGCGAGGGGGTGAAAAAGAAATGTGAACGCGGGCAGGGCCATGAAGAACAGCAGCAGCGCGAGCGCCGTGCTCGGTGTCTGCACGCCGAGCCCCTGGAAGAACCAGTCCTGCCGGATCAGGTAGCCGAGCGCCGCAAGAAAGACGAGGCTGACCACCGAGACCATGGCGATGCGCTTGATCACGTGACGATGCTTGAAATGGCCGAGCTCGTGGGCGAGCACCGCTTCGATTTCCTGCGGGGCGAGGCGCTGCATCAGCGTGTCAAAAAAGACGATGCGCTTTGCCGCGCCCAACCCCGTGAAGTACGCATTGCCGTGGCTCGAGCGCTTCGAGCCGTCCATGACGAAGAGCCCCTTGGCGCGAAAGCCGCACCGCGCGAGCAGGGCCTCGATGCGCACCCGCAGCGACTCGTCCGCAAGCGGCGTGAACTTGTTGAACAGGGGCGCAATGACGGTCGGGTAGATCGCGAGAATCACGAGGTTGAATGCCATCCACGCGAGCCAGACATACAGCCACCAGTAGGCGCCCATGCGATCCATCAGCCACAGGACGGCGAACAGCAACGGCAGACCGAGCGCCGCTCCGAGAGTGATCTGCTTGGCGAGGTCCGCGATGAACAGCCCGGCGGTCATCCGGTTGAACCCGAACCGCTCCTCGACGACGAAGACCCGGTAGACCGAGAAGGGTAGATCGACGATGCCGCTGATGACCGCGACGCTCGCGACGAGCGCTATCCCGTGCGCATAGCCGCCGGCCCGGAAGGCACCGCTCCATGCGTCGGCGAGGAACTGCAGGCCGCCGCCCAGCGTGAAGACCAGGAGCAGGGCGACCGAAACCAGCGTCTCCCATCGGCCGAGTCGGGTCTTCGCGACGGTGTAGTCGGCCGCTTTCTGATGGGCGGAGAGCGTCACGCTCGCCGCGAACTCGGCAGGCACGTCGTCTCGGTACGCGAGCACGTGACGAATGTGGCGGCCGGCCAGCCACATTCGCGTGGCGGTGGTCACTGCGAGGGCGATCAGGAATACGACCGTAAACGCATGCATACGTGGGCAGCACGGGCCCGAAGGGTGGGCCGGTTGTGAGACAATCGCATTCTACAATAGCACATTGAAATCCATAGAAATCAATAGCATGCCTCAAGACCAGAACAATCTCGCATGGCTGGACATGGAAATGACCGGCCTCGACCCCGACACCGATCGCATCATCGAGGTGGCGCTGGTCGTGACCGACTCGCAACTCGAGACGGTGGCGGAGGCCCCGGTTCTCGTGATCCGTCAACCCGATGCAGTGCTCGATGCGATGGACGCCTGGAACAAGGCCACGCACGGCCGCTCCGGTCTGATCGACAAGGTCAAGGCGTCTGCGCTGAGCGAGGCTGATGTAGAGGCGCGCATGATCGACTTCCTGCGCGAGCACGTTCCCGAAAACACATCGCCGATGTGCGGCAACTCGATCTGCCAGGACCGCCGGTTTCTCGCGCGCTGGATGCCCCGGCTCGAGGCGTACTTCCACTACCGCAATCTGGACGTCTCGACTCTAAAGGAGCTGTGCAAACGCTGGAAGCCCGACGTCGCCAAGGGCTTCACCAAGGGTTCGAAACACGAGGCGCTCGCCGACATTCTCGAATCGATCGACGAGCTCAAGTACTATCGGGAGCATTTCCTCAAGGAGTGAGGAATGGCCCGACAGAACTTTACGGTATGCACCTACCGGGAAAGGGGGTAACGGGGGAAAACCGGGAGGTTTCCCCCTGTTCGTAACCTGCAGGTTCTTGCTCTCGAGGAAACCGGCTGGTTTCCTCCCGTTACCCTCCTTCCCGCTGAACTGAACACCGCGAACGATTTACTACCGTTCCGGAGGGAGGACCTTGCCAGGGTTCATGAGGTTCTCCGGGTCGAAGGCATGCTTGATCGTGCGCATGAGTTCGACCGCTTCGCCGTGCTCCTCGATGAGCCACTCGCGCTTGCCGTAACCGATGCCGTGCTCGCCGGTACAGGTTCCTTCCATGTCGAGCGCACGCTTCACCAGCCGGGCGTTGAAGGCCTTGGCCTCCTCGAGATCCCGATCGCTTTCCGGATCGATCAGCACCATGCAGTGAAAATTCCCGTCCCCGACGTGGCCAAACAGCGGAATGGGCATCGAAGCCTTCTCGATGTCTTTTCCCGTCTCGATGATGCATTCGGTGAGACGCGAGATCGGCACGCACACGTCGGTCGACACGGCACGGCTTCCGGCGCGGAGTTGTAGCCCGGCGAAGTAGGCCTGATGGCGGGCCGACCACAGCCGGTTCCGGTCCTCGGGCTTGGTCGCCCACTCGAAGCCCTCGCCGCCATTGTCGCGCGCAATATCCTGGACCAGCTTCGCCTGCTCGACGACGCCGTGCTCGCTGCCGTGGAATTCGAGCCAGAGCGTCGGCTGCTCCTTGTAATTCGTCTTGTTGTACGCGTTGATCGCCTTCATCGTCGTTGCGCACAGCGCCTCGCTGCGCGCAATCGGAATGCCGCTCTGCAGGGTCTGGATAACGGTGTTGACCGCGCCCGCCATGTCCTTGAACGAGCACACCGCGGCCGACATCGCCTCGGGAATTGCGAACAGGCGCACCGTCACCTCTGTGATGACGCCGAGCGTTCCCTCGGATCCGACAAAAAGGCGCGTGAGATCGTATCCGGCGGCGGACTTGCGGGAGCGCCGCGACGTCTTGAGGACCCGCCCGTCGGCGGTCACCACCGTCAGCGCGAGCGTGTTCTCACGCATGGTTCCGTAGCGGACCGCATTGGTCCCGGACGCACGCGTCGATGCCATCCCGCCGAGAGTGGCGTCCGCCCCTGGGTCCACCGGGAAGAAGAGACCCGTGTGTCGGATCTCGTCGTTGAGCTGCTTGCGGGTCACGCCCGCCTGAACGGTGACGTCCATGTCCTCGACGTGGACCGCTAGCACCTTGTTCATCTGCGAGAGGTCGATGCTGACGCCGCCCGAGTAGGCGAGCACGTGTCCCTCCACGGAAGTGCCGACCCCGTACGGGATGATCGCCAGCCGATGGCGGCGGCAAACGTTCACGATATCGCGCACTTCCTCGGTGGAGTGCGGATAAGCCACCGCGTCTGGCGCGGCGTAGGGATAATAGGACTCGTCCCTGCCATGGTGCTCGCGCACGCCGCGTGAGACGCTGACGCGATCGCCGAGCAGCGCACGCAATTCCTCGAGCGCGGAGGATGCAAGCTCTCTGGGCTGATTCATGGTGGTGTCTCCGGGCCGGTCCGAGTCATTCCAGCTTGATCTCGCCGTCGAACTTGACCGACAGCTTTAGACCGGGCATCTCCAGCGTGACGTGCGCGGGCAGCGTCTCGTTACCCTTGATCGCACCCGATTCGCGCGCTCGCGCGACGGCGTGCTCGATCTCGCGTTGCGAGCTCACGCCCACGAGCTTCAGGAACTTGCGAATCGACAGGTTGAAAGTCTCTTCGTTCATCGTGTCCTCCAAGCGTGACGAGGCTAGTCCCCGCCCCGGGAGAAGTCAATTCCTCACGTACAGGCGGTAGCGCTCCGCGTCGCGCGGGCGACGGCCTTCCCACACTTCCGTCCATTGCGCGCCCGGATCGTCCGCCGGCCTGCGTACCGCGGGCGCCTGCACGAGCAGCCAACGACATCCGGTGACGCCATGCACCTCGGCGCGCTGCGTGATCAGCCCGCCGTGGTAGTGGAATACCGCGCGCTGGGTCTCTCCCAGTCCGCGGCTTTCCAGGCAATCTAGATTCGCAGGCAGCTGTTTGCGAAGCGACGTCGCGACATTGCGATAGGTCTTGCCGTAATCGATCCAGGCGATTCCGAGCGTCATCGTCAGTCCCCACGTCACCGTCACGCCCGCCGCCCAGTGCGTCAGGCTACGCAGCGTGGAGCGCTCGCTGCGTGCGATGAGCACGAACCAGGCAATCGTCAACAGCGTCGCGAAGAGGTAAGGGAGCCAATGGAACTCACCGACAAATCCGGGCGCAAGCTTCGCAACGTTCTGGGCGAGCGGCGGCGGGAAACCGGTGACCGACGCGAACCACATCACCCATGCGAAGCCGACCGCCAGCGAGAACGTCATGATCGCGAACCACGCGAGCGCGTTGGCGGCGCCTCGCCGCAGCCCCAGGGCGGCAGCGCCTGCCGGGATCGAAAGCGGCACGAGCAGGGCGAGCGCATCCATCTCTTCCGCAGCCGGCCGGGCGAACATCAGGAGCACCAGGCAGACAGCGGCGCCGACGAACGGTACCGCGAATCCCGGGTCGCGCAGGTAGCGCCGATACTCCCAGGTCGCCCAGAGCGCGAGCGGCCATACGGGCCAGGCCGCCCACGCGAAGATCTTGAGATATCCCAGCAGCTTGCTCCAGGTCGGCGGATCCGACACCGAGGCGAGTTGCCAGGCGAGCCACCCGCCGAAATACTGAGGCGCTTCCACCGCGATCGTCACCGGCCACGCGATTGCGAGCGGCGCGAGCACGACGAGACCGAGCGTGACGGCGATGCCGTAGTTGCGGGCCCGCAGCGCAGCGGAAAACGGTAGCACCAGCAAGGCGGCGGCCAGCGGCTGGAGCATCGCGATCAGGCCCTTGGAGAGAAACGCAACACCGGTTCCGCAGCCGAACACCAGCGCGGACTTGTACGGTTTCTTGTGCGAGATCGCGAGGCCATAGTAGGCCGCTGCAAGCCCCGCGAGCATCGCCGTCTCGGCCGCCGTCTCGTGCGCGTGCCAAACCAGTCCGACGCAGCCCATGAAGGCGAGCATGGAGAGATCGCCCTGCACCTTGCCGTAGAGCTCACGCGCGGCGAGCCGCACGAACCAGAGCGTCGCGGCCATGAAGAGCATGCTTGGAATACGCGCCGCGTCGTGCGGCGGCAGCACCCCGCCGAGCGCCTTGGCGAAGGCGGCCGCGATCCAGTAGAAGAACGGGCCGTCCTCTAGGTAGGGATCGCCCGCCAATCCGAGGGTGAGCCAGTTGCCCGTCTCGAGCATCTGCCACACGACCCCGAAGGCGACCGCGTCCTCGGTCTTCCACGGATCGTGGCCGAAAATCCCTGGCAGCAGGTAGGCCACGCCGAGCACGGCCAGGGACCAGCCGGCTAGCGGCAGCGGAATTCGGCGACGGAACCAGCTCTGCACGTTGCGCGTCGCTATTCCGCTAGCGTCGGATGCGAGTTCGCGAGCGGCTCGACCATGCAGGTGGCACGGCCGATGCGCCCCGACGGCCGGATGCGCGCTGCTGGAACGACGGTCTCGCGACGCGGGTGGCTCATGGGAGCGAATTCTAAACCCCGGTCCCAGGGCCGCCCGGCACCAGCCAGCCGCAGACGCAAAAAAGGCGGCCGAGGCCGCCTTTCCGTTTGGTCTTGCCCGTGCCTCAAGCCGTAGCGGCCTTCTTGCGCGTGCTGGCGTACCGCTGGCGGAACTTCTCGACGCGGCCGGCGGTGTCGACGATCTTCTGCTTGCCGGTGTAGAAAGGGTGGCAGGCCGAACACACCTCGACGTGCAAATCCTTGCCCAGCGTGGAGCGGGTGGCGAACGTGTTGCCGCAACTGCACGTCACCTTGATCTCGTTGTATTTCGGGTGGATGTTTTGCCTCATGATGCGCGTTCCTTCAGTTGGTCGGCTTGGTCTCGCCACGATCCGGCTTCCATTGCGGGCAGCCGCTCGGCGTTGCAAGCCATTGGAGAACCTCAAATTGTGACAGAACGCGGGCGGGCGCGCAAACGGACGCCGGGAACCGAGGGCAGAAGCGCGAGCGTCGCGGGGGAGGGCGTCAGCCCCGGCGCATGGAGTCGAAGAAGTCCGCGTTGCCTTTGGTCGCGCGGATCTTGTCCTGGAGGAATTCCATCGCCTCGAGATCGTCCATCGGGTAGAGGACCTTGCGCAGGACCCAGATCTTCTGGAGGATCGGCTGCTCGATGAGCAGCTCCTCGCGGCGCGTGCCCGACCGATTGACGTTGATCGCCGGAAAGATCCGCTTCTCGTACATTCGCCGGTCCAAGTGGATCTCGAGGTTGCCAGTGCCCTTGAACTCCTCGTAGATCACGTCGTCCATTCGCGAGCCGGTGTCGATCAGCGCGGTCGCGAGAATGGTGAGGCTCCCGCCTTCCTCGACGTTGCGCGCGGCGCCGAAGAATCGTTTCGGGCGTTGCAGGGCGTTTGCGTCGACGCCGCCCGTCAGGACCTTTCCGGACGCCGGCACGACCGTGTTGTAGGCGCGGGCAAGACGCGTGATCGAATCGAGCAGGATCACGACGTCCTTCTTGTGCTCGACCAGTCGCTTGGCCTTCTCGATCACCATCTCTGCGACCTGCACGTGCCGCTGGGCCGGTTCATCGAACGTCGAGGAGACGACCTCGCCGCGCACCGAGCGCTGCATCTCGGTCACCTCTTCCGGCCGCTCGTCGATGAGCAGGACGATGAGCACCACTTCAGGGTGATTGGCCGTGATGGCGTGCGCCATGTGCTGCAGCATCACAGTCTTGCCGGCCTTCGGCGGCGAGACGATCAGCCCGCGCTGACCCTTGCCGATGGGCGCGATGATGTCGATGATGCGGCTGGTGATGTTTTCCTCGGCCTTGATGTCGCGCTCGAGCTTGAGGAGCTCGTCGGGATGCAGCGGCGTCAGGTTCTCGAAAAGGATCTTGTTCTTCGATGCCTCGGGCGCTTCGCCGTTGACCTTGTCGACCTTCACCAGCGCGAAATACCGCTCGCCGTCCTTGGGGGTCCGGATCTCACCCTCGATCGTGTCGCCGGTGTGCAGGTTGAAGCGACGGATCTGGGACGGCGAGACGTAGATGTCGTCGGTGCTGGCGAGATAGGAAGTGTCCGGCGAGCGCAAGAACCCGAATCCGTCGGGCAGCACCTCGAGCGTGCCGTCGCCGAAGATCGATTCTCCCTTCTTGGCCCGGTTCTTGAGCAGAGCAAAGATCAGCTCCTGCTTGCGCATCCGGTTGCCGCCCTCGACCTCGTTGGCCTGGGCCATTTCGATCAGTTCGCTGACGTGAAGTTGCTTGAGTTCGGATAGATGCATGGAAGGTTGCCTGCGACGGACGGGGCCCGGAAAGGGCCTGGAGATGGAAGGGTGAAAACAGCGGAAAACGGGCGGGGAGCCCGCCGGAACCCGACGGGAAAGACGCGTGGAATCTTAGCGCGAATTCACTCGATACGCCACCCCGGATGCGCCCCGGTGCAGGCATTTCGCCCTGTGCGCCGGTGCTGCAGGAGCGGGAGGGTATCCAAAGACTCCGCGCCCCCCCGCAGGACAGCCTGTTAGATGTTGGTCTCCAGGAAGGCCGTGAGCTGAGACTTCGACATGGCGCCTACCTTGAAGGCTTCCATGTTGCCGTTTTTGAAGAGCATCAGCGTCGGGATGCCGCGGATGTTGTACCGGCGCGGCACCTCGGCATTGTCGTCGACGTTCAGCTTGGCGATCTTCAGGCGGCCGTCGTACTCCCTGGCGACCTCTTCCAGGATCGGCGCGATCGACTTGCACGGCCCGCACCACTCGGCCCAGTAATCGACCAGGACGGGAACACCCGATTTCAGGACTTCGGGCTCGAATGTGGCATCGGTGACGTGCTGGATGTTCTCGCTCATGGACTCCTCGTGGATTTCCGGCGTGATCGCAGCCGCCAGTGGTCGCCGGGAACCGCCAGGAAAGGGTTTGGAATACCAAACATCGTAGCAAAAATCCGGGTTTCAAGGGTCGCGCCTGCCGCGCGACGCGGATCGTCGAGGCGGTCGAATGGCACCGCGTTGCGATGCTAGAATCGCGCGGAGTGACGCCGCTCTCCCGGCGCCTGCGGAGGAATCCTTCATGACCTACGTCGTCACCGAAACCTGTATCAAGTGCAAGTACACCGATTGCGTCGACGTCTGTCCGGTGGATTGCTTCCGCGAGGGGCCGAACATGCTGGTCATCGACCCCGACGAGTGCATCGATTGCACTCTCTGCGTGGCGGAGTGCCCGGTGGAGGCTATCTTCGCCGAGGACGACGTGCCTCCCGATCAACGAAAATTCATCGAGTTGAACGCGGAGCTTGCCAAGAACTGGCAACCTATCGTCGAGCGGAAAGACGCGCCGCCGGATGCCGACGAGTGGGCCAAGACCAAGGAAAAGGCTCATCTGCTCGAGCGCTGAGGGCCCGTTCGCCGGTCGCGACCCTCGTTGCCTTGAAATCGGCCTGTCGGGCCGAGTAGACCCTGCAAGATCATGGCTGCGGGCAGCGAACGCTCGCTTTCCTCGGCCCGCCGCCTGATCTACTATTCGCGCAAGCGCGCGAAGCGTGGCCACGCAGGAGTCCAGCCATGCAGGTCAAGGAAGTCCTTCAGATCAAGGGCAGCACGCTGTTTACCGCAACCCCGGAAAGTCCCTTGTCGGACGCGGTCGTCACCATGGCGGAGAACGACATCGGTTCGCTCATGATCATGGATCACGGCAAGCTCGTAGGCGTCCTGACCTTCCGCGAAGTGATCGCGGTGCTCGCCAAGCGCCAGAAGGAGAGGCGCGTCGGACCGACGCCGCCGATCGCCGAGATCAAGGTGAGCGAAGCCATGCAGCGCGAGCCCTTCCTCACTCATCAGGAGATGGATCTCGACGAGTTGCGCAGTCTCATGATCGAGAAGCATGCCCGCTACGTGCCGGTCATGGAGCGCGAGACCGTGCTGGGCGTCATCTCGTTTCACGACGTCGCGCGGGCGGTTCTCGAGGAAAAGAATTTCGAGAACCGCATGCTGAAGGGCTACATCAAGAACTGGCCCGCTTGAGCCGGCGGGGGCGGGCGTCCACCCCGCCTCCGCACAATCGCCCCGGAAGCGCGAATCCTCCAGGGCCTGCCGTTCCTCGCGCGGGCTGACCTCGAAAAGTGGCGTATTTCACGGTCCGTGGCCGAGGCGGTTGACAGAGCACGTCGAAATGTCGAAACATTTCGACGTGTTCGGAGATCGCTGGAGGCCGCTTGGCTCATAGCTACACCCGCAGCATTCCACGCGCCTGGAGCGCGGTGGCAAAAGTATTCGTGGCGCTGGGCGACACCCATCGCCAGCGGATCCTGCTCATGTTCGAGAAGGGCGAGCGGTTGAACGTGAGCGAGATCGCAGCAGCCTCCGCGCTGAGCAGGCCGGCGATCTCGTATCACCTGAAAGTCCTCCGCGAGGCGGGCGTGCTGTTGAGCGAAAAGCGCGGCCGGGAAGTGTATTTCTGGGTGAACCGCGCACGGCTCGAGTCCGCCCTCGCGGCGGTCGCCGACTACGTGCGCGAGAACGCCTGAAGGAACGGAGGCTGACGATGACCGACGGCAGCCAATTCAGACTGCTCGGCGAGCGGAGATTCGGACCGTTCTTCGCGACGCAGTTTCTCGGCGCGTTCAACGACAACGTCTTCAAGAACGCGCTCGTCATTCTGATCGCGTACCAGGTGACGCTGACCGGGGGACTGCGGCCCGAAGTCCTTGTCAACCTCGCCGGCGCGCTATTCATTCTGCCGTTCTTCGTCTTCTCAGCCACGGCGGGACAACTCGCCGACAAGTACGACAAGGCGCGTGTCATCCGCGCCTTGAAGCTGCTCGAAATCGGGATCGCGGTGCTTGGCGGCATCGCGCTCGCGCATCGCAGCGTCTCGCTGCTGCTCGTCGCGCTCTTCCTCTTCGGCCTGCAGTCGACGCTGTTCGGTCCCGTGAAATACTCGATCCTACCCCGCACGCTTGACGAGAAGGAGCTCGTCGGCGGGAACGGCATCGTCGAGACCGGCACGTCGATCGCGATCCTCGCCGGCACGATCGTCGGCGGACTGCTGATCGCGCGCAGCGATGGGGCGAGCGTCGTCGTCCCCGCGCTGATCATCGTCGTCGCGCTCGCCGGGTACGCGGCGAGCCGGTTCATCCCGCCGGTCCCGTCCGCCGATCCGGCGTTGCGGATCGGGTGGAATCCGGTGACCGGCACGTGGGCGCTGTTCGCCGTCGCGCGGCGCAACCGCACGGTGTTTCTCTCGATCCTCGGCATCTCGTGGTTCTGGTTCTTCGGCTTCATGCTGCTATCGCAGTTTCCCGCTTATGCGAAGGACATCCTCGGTGGCAACGAGCATGTGGCCACGCTACTGCTCGGCGCGCTGTCCGTGGGGATCGGTGCGGGATCGCTCCTCTGCGAGCGGATGTCCGGCCACAAGGTCGAGCTCGGTCTGGTGCCGTTCGGTTCCATCGGCCTCAGCCTGTTCGCGCTCGATCTGTCCTTCGCCGGTCCCGAGCGCGCAAGCGCCGCGCTCGCCGGCGCCGGCGCGTTTCTCGCCCAGCCGGGGAGTATGCGCGTGCTGTTCGACCTTCTGATGATCGGGCTGTTCGGGGGCTTCTTCATCGTGCCGCTCTATGCGCTGATCCAGAGTCGCGCGGAGAAGCAGCATCAGTCACGCGTCATCGCCGCGAACAACGTGCTCAATGCGGTCTTCATGGTGTCCGCGGCGCTGGTGGCCGCGCTCTTCCTCGAGCTCGGTGTCACCGTGCCGCAGCTCTTCCTGCTCACCGCGGCGCTGAATGCCGCGGTGGCGATCTACATTTACACGCTGGTCCCCGAGTTCCTGATGCGGTTCTTGGCGTGGCTTCTGGTTCACTCCATCTACCGTGTCGAGAAGTCCGGGCTGGAGAACATCCCCGAAGAGGGACCGGCGGTGCTCGTCTGCAATCACGTGAGCTTCGTGGACGCGGTGGTGATCATGGCAGCCAGTCCCCGGCCGATCCGCTTCGTGATGGATCACCACATCTACCGGACGCCGGTGCTGAACTTCATCTTTCGCACGGGCGGAGCGATTCCCATCGCTTCGGCGAAGGAGAGCCCGGAAACCCTCGAGCGGGCCTATGACGAGATCGCGAAGGCGCTCGAGGCCGGCCAGCTCGTCGCCATCTTCCCGGAGGGCCGTATCACCGACACGGGCGAGCTGAACCCGTTCCGCGGCGGGATTTCCCGGATCATCGAGAAGACGCCCGTTCCGGTGGTGCCCATGGCGCTGCGCGGAATGTGGGGAAGCTTTTTCAGCCGCAAGGGCGGACGGGCGATGTCGCGCCTCTCACAGCTGCGGCCCTTCTCCAAAGTCGGACTGGTCGCATCGGCGCCGTGGGCCCCTGCAGCGGTCACGCCCGACGGCCTGCACGCCGAGGTTCTCGCCCTGCGCGGCGACATGAAATAGCGGAAGGAAGGGAACGCCACATGTGGTTTCTGGGGGCCATCGCAGGATTGGTGATCGGCGCGCTCGTCAACGACTGGGCGGGTGCGCTCGGCGGCGCAATCCTCGGCGCTGTTGCCGGCATCCTCGCAAGTTCGATGTGGGGCGAGCGCACGAGGCTCGCCGCGTCCGATGCGCGCCCGGCGCAGGCGGCCGATCCCCGTATCGACCACATATTCCACTCGCTCCGGCACATTCACCTGCGACTCGAGGAGATCGAGAAGCGGCTGGGCATCGTCGAGCTCCCGCCGATGCCCGACGCGGAACGCCCGGCCGAATCGGGTCTCGCAACACCGGCGCGGGTTGCGTCCCCCGCCGCGTCCGAGCCGCCACCTTTGCCCGAGCCGGCTGCCATGGCGGAATCGTTCGTACAGCCACGGCCGTCAGCGGGCGAGAACGCTGCAGCGGCCGCGAGCGGCCCACCTCCGGTGCCGCCTTCCGCGAGGCCCGCACAGCCGGCATGGCTGCGCTGGCTGTTCGGGGGCAACACCCTCGTGCGGCTCGGCGTCGTGATCCTGTTCTTCGGGGTCGCGTTCCTCGTGAAGTACGCGACCGACAACTTCCATTTCCCCGTCGAGCTGCGCCTCGCCGGTATCGCCGTCGGTGCGATCGTGATGCTCGCGATCGGCTGGCGCTTGCGCCACAAGCGAGCCGGTTACGCGCTCGCCATGCAGGGCGGCGGCATCGGTGTGCTGTATCTGACGGTGTTTGCCGCGCTACGGCTCTATGCGCTCCTGCCGCCCACAGTCGCATTCGTGCTGCTGCTCGGGGTTGTCGCGGCATCGGTGATTCTTGCCGTTCGACAGGATGCGCTCTCGCTCGCGATGCTCGCTGTTGCGGGCGGCTTCCTCGCGCCAATTCTCGCCTCGACCGGGCAGGGTAGCCACGTGATGCTCTTCGGCTACTACGTGCTCCTCAATCTCGGCATCGTGGCGATCGCATGGCACAAGGCCTGGCGACCGCTCAACGTGCTCGGCTTCGTGTTCACCTTCGCGATCGGGGCCCTGTGGGGTGCGCGCTTCTATCGACCCGAGCACTTCGCGACGACCGAGCCGTTCCTCGTCGCTTTCTTCCTCATCTACGTCGGCATTGCTCTGCTCTACGCGCTGCGGCGCTCGATCGAGGTGAAGAGCTACGTCGACGGGACGCTGGTGTTCGGCACGCCGCTCATCGCGTTCGGCTTGCAGAGCCAGCTCGTCCGGAGCATGGAGTACGCGCTAGCCTTCAGTGCGCTCGCGCTCGCCGGGTTCTACGTGCTGCTCGCGGTGATGCTGTGGTCGCGACGGAGCACCGGCTTGAAGCTGCTGGTCGAATCGTTTCTCGCGCTCGGCGTCGCATTCGGCACGCTCGCCATTCCGCTCGCGCTAGATGGCCGCTGGACGTCCGCCGCGTGGGCGCTCGAAGGTGCGGCCATCGCGTGGGCCGGCGCACGCCAGGATCGGCGCCTCGCGCAATGGTTCGGCGTCGCGCTGCAGTTCGCGGCAGGCGCCGCCTTCCTCGTGGGTCACGAGAGCACACACGCCGTCTATCGCGCCGTTTACCCGGCCGTTTACCCGGCCGTTTACCCTATTGCGAACAGCGTCTTCCTGGGCTGCGCCTTCCTCGCTGCCGCGGGACTCTTCTGCGCGCGGCAGGTGACTCGTCATGGCGAAGCGTGGAGACGGATCGGTCCCGTCGTCGCCGGCGTGCTTTTCTGCTGGGGTATCGCGTGGTGGTTGGCCGGTGGCATGAACGAGATCGACCGATTCGTTCCCAGCCGGTTCGAATTGAACGCGGCGCTCGGCTTTCTCGCGGCAACGGCTGCGCTGGCGAGCCTCCTGCGTAGAAGGCTCGACTGGCGAATCGCGCTCGTCCCGGCGTTCGCATTGTTGCCCGCAATGGTGCTGCTCGGCGTGGTTGCGGTGGTCGAAGTGCCCCACCCGTTGGCGCGATACGGCTGGCTTGCATGGCCGCTCGCCTTCGCGGTGCTCGAATGGATTCTCGACCGCCACGAGGACGAGGTTGCTCCGGCCCTCGCGCGGTGGACACATGTCATCGCGCTCTGGCTGGCCGTCGCGCTCGCGTGCTGGGAGGCCGCGTGGTGGATTGATCACATCGTGCAGGGCCGTGGCACCTGGCCCTTCGTGGCCTGGGCGCTGATCCCGGCACTCGCGCTGTTTGGGCTGTCGAAATTCGGCGAGCGCCTGGGCTGGCCTCTCGCAAAGCATTTCCAGTTCTTTCTCCTGTTCGGCGGCGCGCCAATGGCTGCCTATCTGTGGAGCTGGATATTCGTCGCGAACGTGCTGAGCGACGGCAATCCCGCGCCGTTGCCCTACGTGCCGCTGGTCAATCCGCTGGACCTCGCGATGGCCGCCGTACTGGTCATCTTGGTCGTGTGGTATCTCGCGCTGCGCGTTCGCTCGCTCGCGGCGAGCGTCCTGCCGGTGCATGCCGCCGCGGCCATCGGCGTTGCGGCGTTTGCCTGGGCGAACGGAATGCTGCTCCGCACGCTGCACCATTGGGCCGACATCCCGTACCGGCTCGAGGCCATGGTGCGCTCGACGCTCGCGCAGACCGCGTTCTCGGTCTTCTGGACGGTGCTCGCCCTCGCGGCGATGGTGCTGGCGACGCGGCGCGCGTTGCGCACACTCTGGATCGTCGGGGGTGCACTGCTCGGCGTCGTCGTCGTCAAGCTCTTTCTCGTGGACCTGTCGCGGGTCGGCGGGATCGAGCGCATCGTCTCTTTCCTCGTCGTCGGCGTGCTGCTCCTGGCGATCGGATATTTCTCGCCGGTGCCGCCGCGCCAAACGGAGAGCAAGCCATGAATCGTTCCGCCATGCTCGCGTTGGTTACAACGCTAGTCACGACGCTCGTCACGGCTTACCCGGTCGGGGCGGCCGAGCCGCGCATGCAGGATTTCGGTTGGACAGCGCCCATCGCCATCGACGGCCGCGATGCCCTCTACGTTGCCGAGGTGCCTCTCGAGGTCTATGCCGGCAGTGCGCGCCGGGATCTGGCGGACCTGCGTGTCTACAACGGCGCGGGCGAAATCGTTCCCTACGCCCTGCGCAGCGTCGCGACGCCCGACCCGCGCCGGCGCGCGAGCGTCCCGGTCCCGATCTTTCCCGTATGGGGGAAGCCGGGCACCGAAATCGGGGGCGTCTCGGTCCGCGTGAAGCAGGGGCGGGGCGGAGCGATCATCGACGTCCAGAGCGACGAACGGGGCGCCGCGCCGCGGCGCATCGCCGCCTATCTTGTCGACACGAGCGCGCTGGACGAGCGCGTGCAGGCACTCGAGTTCGACTGGAACGAGACCAGCGACGGCTTCGTGGCGCGCGTGCACGTCGAATCGAGCGATGATCTCGCACGCTGGACATTCGTCGGCGAAGGGCCGCTCGTCGCGCTGCGCCATGCCGGGCATGTCCTCGCGCAGCAACGCGTCGAGGTGAAGCGCGTCAAGGCGAAGTACCTTCGCGTCTCTTGGCCGGCTGCACAGGCAATCCCCCAGTTGACGGCGATCCGCGCGGAGCCGGTCGATTCACCGGTCGCCACGCCGCGTGCATGGCACACGGCGGAGGCGACACCCGGCGAGAAGCCTGGCGAATACCTATTCGATCTCGGTGCAAATGCGCCATTCGACCGGCTGCGGCTCGAACTGCCGAATCCGAACACCATCGTGCCCGTGGCGTTCCTGGTGCGCGCGAGGCAGGGAGACCCGTGGCGGCCCGCCGCGTCGGCGACGGTCTACCGGCTCACCCAGGGTGGGCAATCGTTCGTGAGCGGCGACACCGTGGTCCGGCCCACGCGTGAGCGTTACTGGATGGTCCGCGCCGACCCGCGTAGCGGCGGGCTCGGCGCCGGAATGCCGAAGCTCACGGCGGGGTTCGTTCCGCAACAGATTCTCTTCGTCGCGCGCGGCGAGGGGCCGTTCGTCCTGGCGTTCGGTTCGGCAAAAGCGGCGAGCGCGGCGCTTCCGGTCGCGACGCTCGTACCGGGCTATCGTGACGACAGGCCGCTCGAGGCCGCGCACGCCACGCTCGGCGCCGCGCAAGCGCAAACCCGCGCGCCCTCCGCATGGCCGGAATGGCTGGAGCTCGAGCCGGGTGACTGGAAAAAGCTTGCGCTCTGGGGTGTCCTCGTCATCGGCGTCGCACTGCTCGCCTGGATGGCCTGGCGCCTGAGCACGCAGATGGGCAAGCCCGCCAGTGGCGACCCGGGCGCCAGCGGCAACGGACCGGACTAACGCCTGCCGCTGCGGCCCCAGACGTAGCGCACGAACCGCTGCCAGCGGTTCTGCGGCTGGACGAGCGGGTTCTGGACCTTTTGCGCCGCGCGGTCGCGCTCGAGGCTCTTCTTCACCTGCTCGTGCACCTGGCGCATCGTGAGGCCGCCGGGACCCTTCATCTGGTCGGGCGACTCGGGAGCGCGCTTGTCGGAATCCGGTCGAGACACAGCTCGTTCGCAATCGAGGAGGCAGGACCAATGTTATCCGATGCCGATCGCCGACTCGATCCACCTCGGCGAGTGCAACCGGGCGTGCTAGACTTTTGACTGGATTTTCCAAGGGTTAGCGAATTTCGGAGCCAGGATGGCGGGCAATACGCTCGGCAAGCTTTACTGCGTAACCTCGTTCGGCGAGAGCCATGGGCCGGCCTATGGCGGCGTGGTGGACGGTTGCCCGCCCGGCATGGCGCTCTCCGCAGCAGACATCCAGATCGAGCTCGACCGCCGCAAGCCGGGCACCTCCCGCCACGTCACCCAGCGCCGCGAGAGCGACACCGTCGAGCTTCTCTCGGGCGTCTTCGAAGGCCGGACCACCGGCACGCCGATCGGCTTCGTGATCCGCAACGAGGACCAGCGCAGCAGGGATTACAGCGCGATCGCCGAGACCTTTCGCCCCGGACACGCCGACTACACCTACTGGCAGAAGTACGGCATTCGCGACTATCGCGGCGGGGGGAGAGCGTCGGCGAGAGAGACGATGGTGCGCGTGGTGGCCGGTGCGATCGCGAAGAAATACCTGCGCGAGAGATACGGCATCACGATCCGCGGCTATCTCGCACAGCTCGGCCCCCACGTCATCCCCTTCGAGTCGTGGGACGCCGTGAATCAGAACCCGTTTTTCGCCCCGAACGCCGCAATCGTTCCCCAGCTCGAGGCGCACATGGACGCGCTGCGCGAAGCGGGCGACTCCTGCGGCGCAAAGGTCAGCGTCGTTGCCGAAGGCGTTCCGGTCGGATGGGGCGAGCCGGTATACGACCGGCTCGACGCTGATCTCGCCTACGCGATGATGGGCATCAATGCCGTGAAGGGTGTCGAGATCGGCGCGGGGTTCGCGGCAGTCGCGCAGCGCGGCACCGAGCACGGCGACGAGCTCACGCCCGCCGGCTTCCTCTCCAACAACGCGGGCGGCGTGCTCGGCGGCATCACGACCGGCCAGGACGTCGTCGTCCATCTCGCGCTCAAGCCCACCTCGAGCATCCGCACCCCGCGCCGCTCGATCGACCGCCAGGGCAAGGCAACGATGGTTTCCACGACCGGCCGCCACGATCCGTGCGTCGGCATTCGCGCGACGCCGATCGCGGAGGCGATGCTCGCGATCGTTCTGATGGACCACGCGCTTCGGCATCGCGGCCAGAACGCCGACGTCGTGGTCCCGACGCCGCCGATTCCGGGCAAGCCCAAGTAATCGCGTTGTCGACCTGGCGCGAGCGACTCGAGGAGATCGGCGAGACGCCCTGGCGCCCTGTATCGACCGCAGCCCTGGTCGGCGCCTCGATCGTCATCGTCCTGGTCCTGTGGGCGGCGAACACCGGCGATC
>JAJDOG010000075.1 GCA_022340285.1 Betaproteobacteria bacterium | reverse complement strand
TGGGCGCGACGTCGCGCACGATCCGCACCTCGCCGTCCAGCACGAAGCGGATCGTGCGGTGAGCGTCCCGGTCGGTCTTCGTGCGTGGCATGGTCTCTGCGCTTGTCCGATGTGCGGTTGGTTTGCAGCGAGGGGCCCGCGGCACCACCGCGCGGGACGGAGCCGAAGCCAAGCTGAATGCTACGTCAGTTGCACTGCGCGAGCGAGCCCCCGCGACGATCAGGCCCCACCTGGCGACCCGTGGGGATGCGCACGGCGCCAATGGCGTGCGATGTCGATCCGCCGGCAGATCCACACCCGGTCGTGTTTTTCGATGTGGTCGAGAAAGCGCTGCAGGGCCACGAATCGCCCCGGACGCCCGAGGAGCCGGCAGTGCATGCCGATCGACATCATGCGCGGCATCTCCGCGCCTTCCGCGTAAAGCGCATCGAACGTATCGCGCAGATACGCGAGGAAATGCTCCGCGGTGTTGAAGCCCTGCGGGGTCGCAAAGCGCATGTCGTTCGCGTCCAGCGTGTACGGAACGATCAGGTGCGGAAGGCGCCTGCCGTCCGAGATCGTCACGGTCGTCCAGAATGGCAGATCGTCTCCGTAATAGTCCGAGTCGTACTCGAACCCGCCGTGCTCGACGACGAGCCGGCGTGTGTTCGGGCTGTCGCGACCCGTGTACCAGCCGAAGGGCCACTGCCCGCTCGTCATGCGCCGGATGACCTCCGTTCCGCGGCGCATGTGGTCACGCTCGGTTGCCTCGTCGATGTTCTGATAATGGATCCAGCGCCAGCCGTGGCAGGCGATCTCGTGTCCGAGCTCGACGAACGCGGCGGTGAGCTCCGGGTGCCGCTCGAGCGCCATCGCGATGCCGAACACGGTCAGGGGCAACTTCCGCCGCTCGAACTCGCGCAGGATCCGCCACCCCCCCACCCGCGAACCGTACTCGTAGATCGATTCCATGCTGAGGTGGCGGGCAGGATAGGCTTGGGCGCCGATGATCTCGGACAGGAACTGCTCCGAGCCCGCATCACCGTGCAGCACCGAGTTCTCGCCGCCTTCCTCGTAATTGAGGACGAATTGAACCGCGATGCGCGCTCCGCCGGGCCAGTCCGCCTGCGGCAGGTTGCGTCCGTAGCCGACGAGATCCCGCGGGTACTCCGGCGTCATGATCGTCCCCCTGGTTTTCCCTGTGCCAGCGCATCCCGGCCGCGCACACGCTGCGGCCTTCCCGGGACGGGCCGTATACTACACGTCGCGAAGTTTGATTCCACCGCACGCCACGTGTCGATCCGGATAATAGAAATCAATACGATGCGTCCCGCGGACTTCGTCGCCGTGCTCGGCGGCGTGTTCGAGCATTCGCCCTGGATCGCAGAGCGGGCATTCGCCAAGCGCCCGTATGCGGATGCGGCGGCGCTCCACGAGGCGATGGTCGACGTCGTGCGCGGAGCGGCGCCTGACGTGCAGCTCGGCCTGCTCCGCGCGCACCCCGAGCTCGCCGGGCGGGAGGCGCAGGCGGGAACCCTGACGGGAGACTCGACGGCCGAACAACGGGGCGCAGGGCTCAACGCGCTAAGCCGCGAGGAGATGGAGCGGATTGGTCAGATGAACCGCGCCTACCGGGAACGGTTCGGCTTTCCATTCATCATCGCCGTGCGCCGACATTCCAAGGACGAGATCTTCGCCGAGTTCGAGCGTCGGCTCGGCAATGACCCCGAGACAGAGCGTCTCGAGTGCCTCGAACAAGTGTATGCCATAGCACGGCTACGGCTGGACGCTCTCACCGCGGCATGAGTCGTGGCGGGCGATTAGGGAGGGAGTGAATGGGCAGGCTATCGACTCACGTTCTCGATACTCGCACGGGCACGCCGGCAGCCGGCATGCGGATCGAATTTTCGGTGCTCGAGAACGGAACCTGGCAGAAGCTGAAGGCGCTGCAAACCAATGCCGATGGGCGGACCGACGCGCCGCTGATGGACGGTGATGCGATGCGCACCGGCGAGTTCAAGATCGTCTTCCACGTCGCCGAGTACTTCCGGAAACTGGGTGTAGCGCTTCCCGATCCGCCGTTTCTGGACCGCGTTCCGGTCCGGTTCGGCATCGCGGATGCCAAAGCGCACTATCACGTTCCGCTGCTTTGCACGCCCTGGAGCTACTCCACGTACCGTGGGAGCTGAGACGAGCGCGCGGTAATGCATGATTCGACGCGTCCCGGCCGCCGTCGCGCGCTCTCCGCGCTGGGCGCGCTCGCACTGTCCGCCTGCACGAGCCGGCCCTGGCATCCTCCCGAAGCCGGGCCCGTCGCCGCGATGTTTCCCGGCGCGATCGACGACGGCGGTTTCGTGGCAGCCGGGTACCGCGGCCTGATCCGGGCAGAGAGAGAATTCGGCATCCCCGTGGAGCACGTGGCCGACGTCCCGCCCGAGCGGGAACGGATGCTCGCCGAATTGCGCAGGCTTGCATCCTCGAATGCGACCCTGGTGATCGGGTTCGGCGCGGCGGCGAGCGAACCGCTCCAGCGCGTCGCCTGGGAATTCCCGGAGCAGCGCTTCGTCTCGGTTCAGGGCACGCTCACACGTCCGAATCTCGCGGTGTACGCGGTGCTCCCGGAGCAGTCGGCCTGGCTTGCCGGCGCCCTGGCGGGGCTCCTCACGAAGACCAATGTCGTCGGACATCTGGCAGGTGACCGCAGCGACCTCGCGCAGCACATGCGTGCGGGTTTCTCGGCCGGGCTGACGACTACCCGGCCGCAGGCACGGCTGCTCTCGACCTTCACGGGCTCCGCAGACGACGCCACGCGCGCGCGCAGCGTCGCGCTCGCACAGATCGACGCCGGCGCCGACGTTCTCTTCGCTATGCTCGGCGCGGGCGGCAGCGGAGCGACCACAGCGTGCCTCGAGCGCGGCGTGAAACAGATCGGCGCCGTGCGGGACTGGGTCACCGCCATGCCCGACGCGTTCGTGGCCGCGGCCGTGGCGGATCCCGGCTACGCGCTCTACATGGCCGTGCGCGATCTGCGCGACAATCTGCTGAGGGGCGATCTCGTCAAGCACTATGGCGTGCACTACCCGGAGGCAGTGCGCCTTGCGCTGGGCGACGGCGTGCCGGCGGGAACGAAGGCGCCTCTCGAGCGCTATCGCGAGCGGATGGCAGCCGGCGGAATCGAGATTCCCGCCACGTACAACGGGGCCGAATTTGCACCGGCTTGACAGGCTGCGAAGTGAAAGGCGGTCGGTGGTCGAAAAAGGAGCGACTTAATTGTCGGCACCAGGCGGGATCTCGATTCATGTCGTGGACGTGTCACGCGGAGTGGTCGCGGCCTGGATGCGCGTCGAGGTCTTTCGCCTCGAGCCGGAGCGCACGCTGATCGCGAGCGGCATCGTGAGCGCCAAGGGGCTGGTCGAGGAGCCTGCCCTGGCGAAGCAGCTTTCACCGGGGCAGTACGAGGCGCTCTTCCACGTCGGCGCATATTACCGGGCGGTCGGTGTGACCCTGCCGGCCGTCCCGTTCCTCGATGTCGTGTCCTACCGGTTCGGCATCGCGGACGCCGAGCAGCACTACCACCTCTCGATGAAGGTGACGCCCTGGGGCTTCTCCTGCTTCCGCGGCGGCGCATAGCAGGCTGGAAGCTGTATCGAAATCGATGAACGCCGCGCTGCGCGCCGCGCTCCTGCTCAACCTCGTGCAGGTGTTCACGGCGCTGAGCTTTCTCTCGGTGCCGGTGCTCGCCCCCGCCATTGCGGCGGACCTGGGCGTGTCGACGACGCTCCTCGGCGCCTATTCCGCCATTCTCTGGCTCGGCGGGCTTGCGAGCTCGCTCGCTGCGGGAAACATCATCGGAAAGCTCGGTGCATTACGCACATCGCAGGCAAGTCTCGTCCTGTGCACAGCCGGCCTCGTGGCCGGCGCACAAGGGTCCCTCGCTGCGCTGGCCGTGCTGCCCCTCCTCGTGGGATTCGGCTGTGGGGTGGAAACGCCCTCCAGCTCGCAGCTCCTGGCGCGCGTGACGCCGCCGCCCCAGCGTCCCTTCATCTTCTCGCTCAAGCAGACGGGCGTTCAGCTGGGAGGAATGCTCACCGGCCTCGTGCAGCCTGCGCTGCTGCCCTGGCTCGGGTGGCGGGGTGCGCTGGGTGCCGGGGCGCTCCTCACGCTGGCGTACGCTTTCGCGCTGGAGCCGGTGCGTCGTGCCTACGACTTGTCCGCCGCCGCCCCGCGCGCACCGCATCTCGCCGGGATCACAGCGCTCATCAAGCGGGTCTTCGGCACGCGGGGCATGCGCCAGCTCGCGATCGCGTCCTTCGGATTTCACGCCATGCAGATCGCAGTGAACGGATTTCTCGTGAGCTTTCTCGTCGCGAGCGCCGGCCAGTCGCTGAGGGCCGCCGGCGCACTGCTGGCCGGCGCGCAGCTCGGAGGCTTCCTGGGCCGGCTGGGCTCGGGAGCGCTCGCCGGTCGACGACTGCCGACGCGCCAGTTCCTCGCCGGCATGGGATTCGCCATGTCCGCGACCGCGGTGCTGGTCGGTCTGGTCGGCCCTTCCATGCCTCTCGGCGGGCTCGCGGCAGCCTGCCTCCTTTTCGGCTTCACTTCGAGCGGCTGGAACGGCGTCTTCTTCGCCGAGATCGTGCGGGAGGCACCGGTCGAGGAAGTGGGCCATATCACCGGCGGGATGCTCATCACCGCTTACGCGGGATTGATCGTCGGCCCGCTCGCGTTCGGCGCCGTCGCCGAGGCCACCGGCTATGGTGTCGCCTATGCATTCATCGCGCTTTGGTCATGCTCCGGTGCAATCGTGCTGCTCGGGCGGCCGGCGACCCTGCGAGCCACGCGATAGAATCGTCGCTGGGCGCGCGCCACGCGCGCTGTATCGGTCCGGAGATCAAATCCAATGCCGTCATTCGATATCACATCCGAAGTCAACAAGATGGAGCTCAAGAACGCGGTCGATCAGGCCAACAAGGAGATCGCCAACCGCTTCGATTTCAAGGGTTCCGATGCCCGTGTGGAGCTCGGCGACCTCACGCTCACCCTGCACGCCGACGACGAGTTCAAGCTCAAGCAGGTGATGGATCTGCTCGTGGCGAAGTGCGCGAAGCGCAACGTGGACGTTCGCGCCTTCGTCCCCAAGGAAGTCGAGAAGGCGAGCGGCAACAAGGTCAGGCAGGTCGTCGACGTCCGGAACGGGATCGAGCAGGAAACGTCCAAGCGCATCGTCAAGCTCGTCAAGGAGTCGAAGCTCAAGACCCAGGCTTCGATCCAGGGGCCCGTCGTGCGCGTGACGGGCGGGAAGCGGGACGACTTGCAGACGGTGATTCAGCTGGTCCGCAAGGACGTCACCGACATTCCGCTGCAGTTCGGCAATTTCCGCGACTAGATCCGGTGAATCCGCACCAGCCGCGCTCGCGTCAGCGCAAGCCGATGCAACCGTCCATGACGTTGGCCACGGGAGTGGCCGCCTGGCTCGCCTGGAACTGCGCGTAGACGCGCTTGTTGCGGTCGATGGGGTCCTGCACGGAAACGACGACCAGCACCGCGCCGAGGATCATCGCGTCGGTGAGCCATTTCACCTCGTTGCGCCCGAGGAGCGGCGCGGTGAGCGTGAATGCGAAGCTTCCGTCCTCGAGGAAGTGACCCGCCACCGGTGTGGAGACGGAAACGTCCCGTCGCAATGCGACGACCCTGATGGTCGCGAGCTTGCGCTGCAGGCTCGGGGCTTCCGGGCCCTCGAACGCCGTGAAATGGAAGCCGGGGAGCGTCTGCGCGCGCCGGATCACGTAGACGATGCTCACGGTGGCATCGGCCCCGGGCTGGCAGCGCACCTCGAGTCGCATCGATACCTGGCCCCCGGGCGTGCGCCCCTGGGCATAGGTGCTCGCCGAGCGCACGCCATCGACGGTCTCGACATAGCGCCAGCTCACTGCCGCTTCGCCGGAAACGCCCGTGAACAAGAGGAGCGCGGCGGCCGCACAATTCGACAGGAGGCGAGCTAATCGCGTGGTACGCATGGATGCCCTCAGGCGGCGAGCCGCTCGATCCAGCGATCGTAGAGTCGGTCGGCTACTGTGTGCAGCGCGGCGAGCCGCTCGTCCATCCGCTCCGCCATCTCCTCCGCCGTCTGCACGCCGGGGCTCGATTGCGACGCGTCCAGATCCCGTTTCGCGCTCCGGCACCAGGCGCGGATCAATTCCGCCGTCATTTCCACGTGACATTGCATTGCGAAATGCGGCCCGAGTGCGAACGCCTGATTGGCGCAATGCACGCTCGAGGCAAGCCGCGTGGCGCCCGACGGGATGGTGAACGTTTCGCCATGCCAGTGAAAGCTTTCGAATGCACGCAGGTCCCCGAACCAATGTCGCGCGGTATCGCTATCCGCGACCTGGACCTGTCCCCAGCCGATCTCCTTGACCGGATTGGGCGTGACACGACCACCCAGGGCGCGGGCCATCAGCTGGCTCCCCAGGCAATGCCCGAGCACCGGCACCTCGGCGTCGACCGCGTCGCGCACGAGCGCCAGCACGTCTGGGATCCACGGCAGGTCATCATTCACGCTCATCGGGCCACCCATGCAGACGATGCCCGAAAAAGCCCGCGGGTCTCCAGGCACTTTTTCCCGTTCGTCGACTCGAATCAGGGTCCAGGGCACCCCCTTTCGGTCCAGGTATGCGCCAAAATAGCCGGGGCCCTCGTTCCGGTGGTATCTGAGGATGGCGACAGGCTTCATTTCGGAGTCAAATTTGATGCTCGGACGGACACGCGCAACGGCTATTTTAACCCTCGCTCTCCTCGCGACGGGCCTCCCCGCGCTTGCCGCGGACGTGCGCGTGGTCGGGCTGTTCGGAAGCAAGGCGGTCGTCAGCCTCGACGGGGGCGCACCGACCACCATGCGGATCGGCCAACGTGCGCCCAACGGCGCGCGGCTCCTCGCGATCGAAGGCGAATCGGCAATCTTCGAGATAGACGGCCAGCGCCGCGCGCTGCGCATGGGCCAGCCCTATGTCTCGAGGTCTTCCGGCGGCGCACCGAGCGTGCGCTTGAGCGCGGACGCCAACGGGCATTACATGGCGAACGGCTCGGTGAACGGTTCGGCGATGCGATTCCTGGTCGACACCGGTGCCACGATGGTCGCCCTCCCGGCGGTATTCGCGCGTCAAGCCGGCATCCGGTATTCGACGGCGCCGCGCGGCACGGTACAGACCGCCGGTGGCCCCACGACCGCCTACAAGGTGAAACTCGACACCGTCACCATCGGCGGCGTCACGCTGAACAACGTCGACGCCGTGGTGATCGACCGCGGGCTCAACGTGCCGCTGCTCGGCATGACTTTTCTCAGCCGGATGGAGATCCAGCGCGACGGCGAGCTGATGGTGCTGAAGAAGCGGTTCTAGGCGGTGACGCGCTAGGCCTCACGGCGAGACTTGTCTCGCTCGATGAGGGCGTAGGCCGAGTGATTGTGGATGCTTTCGAAGTTCTCGGACTCGACCTGGTACCACTCGATGCGATCGTCCTTGTTGAGCGCCGCGGCGACATCGCGCACCATGTCCTCGACGAACTTGGGGTTGTCGTAAGCGCGCTCGGTGACGTGCTTCTCGTCCGGTCGCTTCAGCAGGCCGTATAGCTCGCACGACGCGCCCCGCTCCGCATATTCGACGATCTCCTCGATCCAGACGAAGCCGCGCGTGCGCGCGATGATGGTGATGTGCGAGCGCTGGTTGTGCGCGCCCCGTTCGGAGATCTCCTTCGAGCACGGGCAGAGGCTCTGGACCGGGACCACCACCTTCATCTCGAAGCGCGGCTTGCCGCGCTCGATCTCGCCGACGAACGTCACGTCATAGTCCATCAGGCTCTGAACGCCGGACACCGGCGCCGCCTTGTTGACGAAGTAAGGGAAATTCATCTCGACGTGCCCCGACTCCGCCTCGAGCCGTTCGACCATCTCGAGCAGCATGACCCTGAACGTCTCGACGGAGATCTCGCGCTCGTGCGCGTTCAGGATCTCCACGAACCGGGACATGTGGGTGCCCTTGAAGTGATGCGGCAGCCCGACGTACATGTTGAACACCGCGATGGTGTGCTGGACGCCGCCGCCGCGCTCCGCGACCCGCACGGGATGGCGGATCGCCTTGATACCGACCTTGTCGATCGCGAGCTGGCGCGTGTCCGCGGCGCTCTGTACATCCGGGATGGCCGTCGTGGGAAGGCGGGTATTCATCGATGATGCGTCCGTCTCGGCGACGGACGGCCTAGTCGAGCCGTTCTGCAACTCGGTCGATTTTAGCACAGGGGGGACCCGCACTCCGGGCTGCTCGCCCGTCTCAGCCGCCGAGCCGCGCACGCACGGCCGCGAGGATCCCCGCCGTGTCCAGCCCGACGCTGGCCATCAGCTGGGCCTGATCGCCGTGGTCGATGAACCGGTCGGGAAGCCCGAGATGCAGCACGCCGGTGGAGATCCCGCGTTCCGCGAGCGTCTCGGCAACCGCCGCCCCTGCTCCACCCGCGACCACGTTCTCCTCGACCGTGACCACGAGCTCGTGGCCTTTCGCGATCTCCTCGACGAGTGACGCGTCGATCGGCTTGACGAAGCGCATGTTGACCACCGTCGCATCGAGCGTCTCGCCGGCCTCGAGGGCGGATTTCAGCAGCGTGCCAAACGCGAGAATCGCGATCTTCCGGCCGCTGCGGCGCACCTCCGCCCTGCCGATCGGCAGCGACTGCATCGCATCCTTGGGAACCACACCCGCCCCTGCCCCACGCGGATAGCGAACCGCCGCAGGCCGGTCGAGGAAAAATCCGGTGTAGAGCATCTGGCGGCACTCGTCCTCGTCCGCGGGCGTCATGACCACCATGTTCGGCAAGCAGCGCAGGTAAGACAGGTCGAACGCCCCATGGTGGGTCGCCCCGTCCGCGCCCACCAGGCCGGCGCGATCGAGCGCAAAGAGGACGGGCAGGTTCTGGATGCACACGTCGTGGATCAGCTGATCGTATCCGCGCTGCAGAAACGTGGAGTAGATCGCCAGCACCGGCTTCATGCCTTCGCACGCGAGTCCGGCCGCGAACGTGACCGCGTGCTGCTCGGCGATACCCACGTCGAAGTAGCGGTCGGGATATTCGCTGGCAAACCGCACCAGCCCCGATCCCTCCCGCATGGCCGGCGTGATTCCGACCAACCGGGAATCGCGCGCCGCCATGTCGCACAACCAGTCGCCGAACACCTGCGTGAAGGTGAGCTTGCCCCCACCCTTCCCCGACGCGATGCCGGCCTCTGGCGCGAACTTCGACACGCCGTGGTAGAGCACCGGATCTGCCTCGGCGAGCTTGTAGCCCTGACCCTTGCGCGTGATCACGTGCAGGAACCGCGGTCCCTCCAGTTGCTTCAGGTTGCTGAGCGTCGGGAGCAGCGAGTCGAGGTCGTGCCCGTCGATCGGGCCGAAATAGTTGAACCCGAACTCCTCGAACAGCGTCGAGGGCACGACCATGCCCTTCGCGTGTTCCTCGACCCGCTTGGCGAACTCGAGCAGCGACGGCACCGCGCGCAGCACCTTTTCCCCTGCGCGGCGGGCGGTCTGGAACACGCTGCCCGAGATGAGCCGCGCGAGATAGCGGTTGAACGCCCCGACCGGCGGCGAGATGGACATCTCGTTGTCGTTCAGGATCACGAGGATGTCGACGTCGGTCACGCCCGCGTTGTTGAGCGCCTCGAATGCCATGCCCGCCGACATTGCACCGTCGCCGATCACCGCGATGGCGTGGCGGCGTTCGCCCTTCATGCGGGCAGCCTGCGCCATGCCGAGCGCGGCGCTGATCGATGTCGACGAATGAGCCGTCCCGAACGTGTCGTACGGACTCTCGGCGCGCTGCGGAAAACCCGAGACGCCGCCGAACATGCGCAGCCTCGCCATCGCCTCCCGCCTACCGGTGAGGATCTTGTGCGGGTAGCTCTGATGCCCGACGTCCCAGACGATCCGGTCATCCGGCGTGTCGAAGACATAGTGGAGTGCGATCGCGAGCTCCACCGTGCCGAGATTCGACGACAGATGGCCGCCCGTCCGGCTCACGGACTCGAGGATGAAGGCACGCAGTTCGTCCGCGAGCTGAGCGAGCTGCCTGCGCTCCAGGCCGCGCAGCGCGTGCGGATCGTCGATCGTCTTCAGAAGCGCGAACGCCTTGGGATCGTAGTCGGCGCCGCGCGAATGACTGACGCCGACTCCCAGCGTCAATTCGTCACGATTGCTCATTCCCGCATTCTATCCCGCGCTGGCGCCGCGCGACCCTAGAACTGCCTCAGAACGATGAAATCGGCGAGATC
>JAJDOG010000069.1 GCA_022340285.1 Betaproteobacteria bacterium | reverse complement strand
TACGGCCCGGCGCCCTCGGCCGAAGATGCGGCAAAGATCAAGGCGTCGCTGATGCTGCACTACGCGGGAAACGACTCTTGGGTCAATCCCGGCATTCCGAGCTACGAGGCCGCACTGAAAGCCGCAGGCGTGCCCTACGAGCTCTACAGGTACGACAACGTCGAGCACGCATTCAATAACGACACCAACGCGGCCCGTTACAACAAGGCGGCCGCGGACCTCGCCTGGTCACGGACGGTCGCGTTTCTGAAGAAGCACCTCGCCGGCTAGGAGACGCGCACCTGACGTAGTCAGGCGACTTCGGCAGGCTCGATGAGGTCGGGCCCGGCGTTGCGCGAGCTGTTCACTTTGGTGCTCACGGCATGGAAGGCGAAGTCGGACTGCGCGCATTCCGCGATGATCGACTGAACGCGCGCAGCATCCGTCAGAGCGGGATCGCTCCATTCTTCGAACGCTTGCTCCGGAAGCACCACGGGCATGCGGTCATGGACCTCGGTTGCGGGGCCGGCCGCGGGTTTGGTGATGATCGCGCAGCTCAGGGTCATGTCGTCCGACCCGGACTTTTGCCAGAGCGCCATCAGGCCCGCGAAGCAGAACGGATGCTCGTCCGAGCGGTGGATGTAGTACGGCTGCTTGTACTTTTTCACTTCGCCCGTCTCGCGACTCACGCGCTCGAGCTCGCGCCATTCGTACCATCCTTCGGCGGGAATGAGGCAGCGCGCGTGCCGCCAGGCATGACGCCACATGGGCTTCCCGGCGGCCTCTTCGGCGCGGGCGTTGATCGTGAATTTCGGGAGCATCGCGTCTTTCCACCAGTGTGGGATCAGTCCCCAGCGCGCGCCGGCGAGGGCCAGCTTGCCGGATTCGGGGTCCCGCCGGAGAAGCGGGACGATCGACGTCGGTAGGACGTTGAATTGCCGTGCAAAAGGATTGCTGTTGTCACGCCCGACGTGCCACGCGCGCTCCATGGCCGCGTCATCGGGGTGCACGTACCGGCCGCACATGGCTGGCGATTATATCGGCGGCGCCCTGCCGCGCGGCCGATTGAAGGACAATTCGCCCACGAAACCAAAAAAGGAGGCATGCATGCGGCAACGGACACTCGGCAAGAACCCCGGCGCAACGATCACGGTATCGGAGATCGGCTACGGCTGCTTCGGCTTGAGCGGCGTGTACGGCGCGGCCAACGATGCGGAATCGGTCAAGATCATACGCAAGGCGGTGGAGCTGGGGGTCACGATGATCGACACCGCGGATGCGTATGGACCCTTTCACAACGAGGAGTTGGTGGGCAAAGCCCTGCCGGGCATTCGCGACAAGGTGATCCTCGCGACCAAGTTCGGACAGCGGTTCAATCCGGATGGCACGCGCTCGATCTGCGGGACGCCGGACTACGTTCGGTCCGCCTGCGAGGGCTCGCTCAAGCGGCTAGGCGTGGATCACATCGATCTTTACTACCAGCACCGGGTCGACAAGGGCGTGCCGATCGAGGACACCGTCGGCGCGATGGCAGAGCTCGTGAAGGCGGGCAAAGTCCGCAATATCGGGCTCTCGGAAGTCTCGGTCGCCAATCTACGACGCGCCCACAAGGTGCACCCCATCACGGCAGTGCAGTCGGAGCTCTCCCTGTGGAGCCGCCAGGACGAGACGGACATCCTGCCAGCGTGTCGCGAGCTGGGCGTGGGGTACGTGGCCTACAGTCCGCTCGGAAGAGGCTTTCTCACCGGGACGGTCGAGTCCGCCGAGAAGTTCGAACAGAAGGACGTGCGGCGCTCGATGCCGCGGTTCACCGCCGCGAACCTCGACCACAATCTGCAGCTCGTCTGGCAGATCGGCGAGCTGGCCCGCGCGAAGGGAGCGACGCCCGCCCAGCTAGCGCTCGCGTGGGTGCTCGCGAAGGGGCCGGACGTGGTGCCGATCCCCGGGACACGCCGGGAAGCGCGTCTCGTGGAAAACCTCAAGGCCGCGGAGGTCACGTTGACAGCGGCGGAGATCGAGCGCCTGGAAAAGCTCGCGGCGATCGGCGTCGTGAAGGGCGAGCGCTACGGGGAGTTCATGATGGGCACGGTCGACCGGTAGCGCGCGCGCCGCCTTGCGCGGCGTCGCGTGCCGGTCATCCGGCTGCAACAAGGGCGTCACACATTTGCATCCCTCCAACGGAGGGCGCACGGGGGGAAGGATGGGCGCGGCTGGCAACGTCGGCGGCGATACGGAAGCGTGGAATCGGGAAGCGGTCGAGAGCCTGATCAGCCAGCTCTCGGCGTTGCGCGCCGAAATGGTCGCTTTCGAGGCCGGTCTCGCGTCGCAGCTACGCGGCGTCGAGCCGACCTTCGCGGCGAGCGCGCGAAATCTCGCTCACTACCTTGCCCTGCGCCATACCGACATTCGTCCGCTCCAGGAGCGGCTCGCCTGGATGGGCGTCTCGTCGCTGGGGCGCGGGGAGACCCACGTTCTCGCGAACCTCGACAAGGCGCTCGGCATCCTGCACCGCCTGGTCGGGGACCCCTGGACGCCGCGCGTCGAGGACGAGCCGGTCGGCTTCCGCCGCGGGCGTGCGCTGCTCGAGCGCCACGCTTCGGACCTGCTCGGTCCGCCACCGGCCGACCGCTCGGTGCGGATCATGGTGACACTTCCCTCCGAGGCGTCGGACGACTTCGGCCTCGTACGGCGACTGGTTGGGGCGGGGATGGATATTGCGCGCATCAACTGCGCGCACGACGAAGCTGCTGCGTGGGAGGCGATGGCCGAGCACGTGCGACGCGCCGCGGGCACCGTCGGGCGCCCGGTGAGGATCCTGATGGACCTCGCGGGGCCGAAGCTTCGGACCGGCCCGATCGCAGCGGGCCCCGCCGTGATGAAGGTCCGGCCCGTCCGCGACGCCTACGGTCGGGTGCTGGCTCCTGCACGATTGAGGTTGCGCGCATCCGAAGCAGCCGACACCGGCAACGGCGCCGAACGGTCGCTTCGCGCGCCGGCCGAGTGGCTCGCGTGCTTGCGCGAGGGCCAACGTGTGGACTGCACCGACGCGCGTGGCGCCGAGCGCGCTTTCCACGTCGTGGAGGTCGGCGAGGCGTCCGCGGTGCTCGAAACCGCGAAGACGGTCTACTTGACCGCGGAAACGAAGCTGCGACGGTCGCATGGAAAGAAGCCGCGCGGAACGACGCTGGACGGCTTTCCGCCGTCCGCAGGAAAAGTGCGCGTGCACCGGGGAGACTTGATGTACGTCACGCGATCCGGGATCGGGCACTCAGGTATCGAGGCGCGGGGTCGCAGGAAGGCGAGTGCGGCGAGCGTGCCGTGCACGTTGCCTGAAGTGATCGGGCAGGTGCGCCGGGGCGAGCGGATCTGGTTCGACGACGGTCGCATCGGTGGCCTCGTCAAGCGAGCCACGCGCGACCGCCTGGAAGTGGAGATCACACACGCCCGCGAGGGGGGCGAGCCGCTGGCGGGCGACAAGGGCATCAATCTCCCGGACAGCGTCATCACGCTTCCCGCACTCAGTGAAAAGGATGTCGCCGACCTCGCGGTCGTCGCGCGGCACGCGGACATCGTCGGGTTGTCGTTCGCGCAGCACGCGGCGGACGTCGAGCGCCTACTCGAGGGCCTCCGCCGACTCGGCGCAGAGCACCTCGGCCTGATTCTGAAGATCGAGACGCGCCGAGGTTTCGAGAACCTTCCCGAGCTCGCCTTCGCGGCCATGGCGAGCAAGGCGGCCGGCATCATGATCGCGCGTGGCGATCTGGCGGTCGAATGCGGCTACGAGCGGCTCGCCGAGGTGCAGGAGGAGATGCTCTGGCTCGCCGAGGCGGCACACATGCCGGTGATCTGGGCGACGCAGGTCCTCGAGAACCTCGCGAAGACGGGCCGACCGTCGCGTGCCGAAATCACGGATGCGGCGATGGGTGAGCGCTCGGAGTGCGTGATGCTCAACAAAGGCCCGCACGTGCTGGATGCGATTCGCATGCTCGACGACATCCTGCGGCGGATGCAGGCGCATCAGTCGAAGAAGCGGCAGCTTCTGCGTGCCCTGCGTTCCTTCCGCACCCCCGGCGCGCCTGCGCCGCGCGTCGCGTAGCTCAGAACCCCTCGAGCACGATCTTCCCGACCGTGTGACCCTCTTCGAGCATCTTGTGGGCGCGGCGCAGGTTCGCGGCGTTGATCTTGCCGAGATGGGTCGTGAGCGTGGTGCGTAGGGTGCCCGCTTCGACGAGTGCGGCGGTCTCGTTGAGGAGCTCGTGCTGCGCGATCATGTCGGGCGTCTGATACGTCGACCGCGTGAACATCAGCTCCCAGGCGAACGTGGCGCTCTTCACCATGAGCGGTGCCAGGTCCACCGGCTTCATGGTGCGCACGATCGTGCAGATCTTTCCCTGCGGCGCGATGATCTGCGCGAACTGGGGGAAATGCTGGTCGGTGCTGTTGCAGCACAGGATGTAGTCGACTTCAGGCGTGCCCGCGCTTTTCAACTGCGGCGCGAAGTCCTTGGCGTGATCGACGAACGCATCCGCGCCGAGCTCCGTGACCCATTTCGCGGTCTGCACCCGCGACGCGGTCGCGATGACCTTGAGGCGCGCGATCTTCTTCGCGAGCTGGATTGCGATGGAGCCCACGCCGCCCGCCCCGCCGATCACGAGCAGCGACCGGCCGGCGTTCCGCCCGGTCTTCGAGACGCCCATCCGGTCGAACATCGCCTCCCATGCGGTGATCGTGGTGAGCGGCAGCGCAGCCGCCTCCGCGAAACCCAGGTTCTTGGGTTTTCTGCCGACGATCCGCTCGTCGACGAGGTGGAATTCGCAGTTTCCGCCCGGTCGCACGATGCTGCCCGCGTAGTAGACCTCGTCGCCCGGCTTGAAGAGCGTGACCTCCTTGCCGGTTCCCTTGACCACACCGGCCACGTCCCAGCCGAGCACCTTCGGCGCGGTCTCGACCTGGTCCTTCGGCGCGCGCTGCTTGGTGTCGACGGGATTGACGGAGACGGCCTTGACCTCGACCAGCAGATCGCGTCCGCTGGGCACGGGCTTCGGCAGGTCTACGTCGATCAGCGATTCGGGATCGTCGATGGGCAGGTAGCGCAGCAGTCCGACGGCTTTCATGGTGTCCTCGCGGGCGGGAAACGGTGGAGCGTTGGGGATGGCGCTTGTCAGCCGCCGATCACCACCGATAGCATGCTGAGCGACCCGAGCTCCAGGCCGTCCACCGCGAAGCGGCTCGGCTCGTCGTCGCGCTGCAATCCGAGGCAGTAGAGCAGCGGGAGGTAGTGCTCCGAAGAGTTGATCGCGAGGCACGCATCGTCGCCCAGCTCCTCCCAGGCAATGAGCGGCGCGTGCTCGCGTCGCTCGATGAGCTCGCGCACGCGATCGTTGAAGCGCTTCGTCCAGTCGAACGCAGGTGCGTTGCCATCGCGGACGAGCAGGCGCAGGTTGTGCACCACGTTGCCGGTTCCCGCGATCAGGACGCCCTGGTCGCGCAATGGCGCAAGGCGCCTGCCGACATCGTAATGAAACGCTCCCGGCTGCGTGCTGTCGATGCTCAGCTGCACGACTGGAACGTCGGCTTCCGGATAAGCATGAACGAGCACCGACCACGTGCCATGATCCAGGCCCCATTCCTGGTCGAGCGCGACATCCAAGGGCGCCAGCAGCTCGGGTACCTGTCGGGCGAGCGACGGGCTGCCGGCGGCCGGATACCGCATCTCGTAGAGCGCCTTGGGAAAGCCGTAAAAATCGTGGATCGTCTTCGGCTGCTCCATCGCCGTGACGGCGACTCCCTCGGTGAACCAGTGTGCGGAGATGGAAAGAATCGCCTTCGGTCTGGGCAGCGTGCGGCCAATCTCCCGCCACGCCTGCGTGTAGCGATTGTCGTCGATGACGTTCATCGGACTGCCGTGCCCGAAGAACACGACTGGCATGCGTGCCGCGCTCATAGCGTGAATACTACCGCAGCACGGCAGCCGGGTGGCTCGAAGGCTACTGCGCGCGCCATGTCGGCTGTCCGAGACAGTCCGTTCCCGACCTCGCGTAGAATGCCCGTTCCGAATTTGCGTTCATCCTGCGAGGTGCTCCGAGATGAATGAAGCCGCCGCAGTCGGCACACCTGGCCAATCGGTCTCCGCCGAGCTCGCCTATACGATCGATACCGGAGTGAAGCCGATCAACGAGACATTCGGGCCGAACAACATTCACCGCCGCGAGGTCGGCCGCCAGGAGCGGCGACCGGTCGAGATCCGGAACGGCCGCCCGCTCGCTGACGGATTCTCGATGGATGTGCACGGCTTCGCGTTCAGGGCGCATCGAACGGCGATGCGGGATTTCTTCGACGCCGACGAGCTGAAACGCGTGTACTACCCGGAGGTCGAGCAGCTGGTGCGAGAAGTGTCGGGCGCTGCACGTGTCGTCGTGTTCGATCACACGCTCCGGTCGGGCGACGAGAGCGAGCGCGAGGCTCGCCTGGTTCGCGAGCCCGTCCTATCGGTGCACAACGATTTCACCGACTGGTCGGGGCCGCAGCGCGTGCGCGACATCCTGCCCGACGAGGCGGACCGGCTGCTCGCCCGTCGGTTTGCGATTATCCAGGTCTGGCGCGCGATCAATCGGCCGATCCAGTCGAATCCGCTCGCGATCGCGGACGCACGTAGCCTGGCTGCCGCGGATCTCATCGCTGCCGAGCGCCGCTATCCGAACCGGGTGGGCGAGACGTACCGGGTGAGCTACAACCCGGCGCACCGCTGGTTCTATTTTCCCGAGATGCGGCGCGACGAGGCGCTCGTCTTCAAGGTCTACGACTCGGCGCGCGATGGCCGCGCGCGGTTCACGGCGCACACGTCCTTCGACGATCCGACCTCTCCGCCCGGCGCGCCGCCGCGTCAGAGCATCGAGGTGCGCACGTTCGCGTTCTTCTGACGCCGGCGCCGCGCCGCTCAGAGGCGCCCCATGCCGCCCATCATGCCGCCCGCGCCGAAGATGGCCACGGTGATCATGCCCATGACGAAACCGATCACGATTGCGATCGCAACGGTCACGGCCGTGTAGCCGATGGTCTTCGATTCGGGCGTCTTCATCAGGACGGGCGCGCCGAGATAGAACAGGTAGAGGGCATACAGCCCGCCCAGGAGCGAGATCAGCCACCCGAGCACCGGGATGAAGGCGAACGCCCCCGCAACCCATGACGCCGTCATGGAATAGGCGACGAGCTTCAGCGCCCGGTCGATGTTCTTGCGGCCGCCGAAGGCCGGCGCGAGGCTGTCGGCGATGAGCGCCACCACGAACACCATGATGAGGCTCAGCACATAGCCCGTCACGGCGGCGCCGAATGCGTCCCCGACGCTCACGCGTCCGGCCGTGAGGGTGCCGACGAACGCATTGGCCACAAAGCCCGCGACGGCCGGAATGACCGCCAGGATGGCGACGTACTGCAGGTAGAGCGTCTGGAGGTCGGTCCGCTCCTGCTTGATGACCGGCCACTCGGACTTGGGCTGGACCAGGATGTGTATCACGCGCATGACGATGGCCGAGTTCATTCGTTGTTCTCCCTGCATGGCGGAATTCGCCGCAGTATAGAGAAGGGGCTCGCGCGCGACAACGCAGAATTCCGCAGCCGGAAGACTAGAATCGACCCATGGCGGTCTTGACAAAACGCCTTCCGGAAAACGCCCCCGGCGATTTCTTCGTCGACTCGACGTGCATCGACTGCGGAACGTGCCGCCAGGTGGCGCCGGCAACGTTCGCCGACGGTCGCGACGCATCGTATGTCCACAGCCAGCCCGCCGACGAAGGAGAGGCGCACCGCGCGCGGATGGCAGTGGTCGCCTGCCCGGTCGCGGCGATCGGCACTCAGGCGAAGCACACTTTCGGCGCGGCGCGCGCCGCGTTTCCCGAACCGCTCGAGGATGGCGTGCACTATTGCGGCTGGGCGGCCGACTCGAGCTACGGGGCGCGCAGCTACCTCGTGGTGCGAAAGCGCGGCAACATTCTCGTGGATTCGCCGCGCTATGCAACGCCGCTCGTCGAGCGCATCGCCGCCCTCGGCGGCGTGCGCTGGATGTTTCTCACGCATCGCGACGACGTCGCCGATCACGGCAAGTTCCGCAGGCGCTTCGGCTGTGAACGCATCCTGCACCGCGCCGACGTCACGTCCGCCACGCGCGATGTCGAGGTCAAGCTCGAGGGCGCCGAGCCCATTGTGCTCGATGACGAGGCGCTGTTCATTCCGGTGCCGGGGCACACGCGCGGCTCGGTCTGCCTGCTCTACCGCGGGCGATTCCTGTTCCCCGGCGACCATGTCTGGTGGGATCCTGACCGCAGGCGTGTGCACGCCTCCCGGAACGTGTGCTGGTTCGACTGGCGCAAGCAGACCGAATCGATGGAGCGCCTCGCCGGCTATCGGTTCGACTGGCTGCTGCCGGGACACGGAACCCGCGTCCGCCTGGAGGCAGACGTCATGGCCGGCGAGATCGCGCGCTGCATTGCTCGCATGAAGCGGGCCTGAAGTCCGCGCACCACCCCGCGAGGGAAACTAATGCTCCGCGGACAGCAGCTTTCGCAGTTGCTCGCTCCGCGTCATACCGGAAGCGGCGAGGCTTGCGGCGAACGCCGATGCGGGACCGACGAGCGGCGCGGCGTCACACTCCAGGAAGCACAGCCGATCGGTCGCCGTCTCGTGGATGAAATCGATGCGTGCGGCCCAGTCGACGCCGAGCGTCGTCGCGATCTCTTGCGCGATTTGACGGACGCGCGCACCGAGAGCAGGGTCGTGCACGGGCGCGCGGCGCGGCCGCAACAGATACTTGCGCCAGAAGCGATACGGCGTTCCCTCGGGAAGCAGGATGCGAAGTGGCGTGCCCATCTCCCCGCGCAGGACCCCCACCGTCAGCTCGGACCCGCGCACGAATTCCTGCGCGATGATGCGGTCCGTTCGCGCACGCGCCGGAATCGGTCCTGCGCGCCGTATCTGCAGTCCGATCGAGTCGGAACCGTGGCGGGGCTTGAGCACCAGCGGATACGGCATCGTATCGGCCTGCGATGCGAGCGCCGTCGCCGGGCTATCGACGCCTCGCTCGACCACCTTGAGACAAGCCTCGTACTTGTCGTAGCACCGTTCCATCGCCGCCACGCCGGGGCCGATGTAGGGCATGGCGGCCCGCTCGAGGCGGCGCGCTGCGGCAAGCATCACCGGGTCCGAGAGACGGAGGAGGAGTGGGGTCCGGGGCAGGATTTCGAGCGTGTCATCACGGAACGGCAGCAACCGCACTGCATGACCCGATTTGCGGAGCTCACGGGCGATGGCCCGGGCCTCGGCACGATGGATCCACGCGAGCGGATGCGGCCGCAGCGGATCGATCAGAATGGTGACTGTCATGCCGGAATCGCCCGGGCCAGGGCGAAAAATGCACACCTGCCGGCGGTGGGGGTTGTCCGCGCCCCGGGGTTCGGGTTCAATATGACACCCGCATCAACCCGGTTCCTTCAGGAGGCGCCATGAAACGCATCCTCGCATCGCTGATATTGCTCGCCGGATGGCTCCCGCTGCACGCCGCGGCCGTCTGCTTCACCGTCTTCGAGGGTGACCGGATCGTGTACCGCGATCTCTCGAGCCCGATCGATCTCTCCGGGCCGATCTCTGACGCCATGCGCGGCAAGTATCCCGGCGGGCAGCTGATCATCTCCACCCAGGACGACAACTGCACGCTGATCACCGCGGTCACAGCGGTGAACATCCGATCGCCTGCCGAAGCGCCCGCTCCCATGGCGCCATCGAAGCCGGTTGCGCCGGCGCCGACGGCCGACATGGGCAAGGCGGCTGCCGCGCCGATGCAGGCGCCTGCTGCCGAGGCGTCGAAACCCAGGTAGGGTTTGGGGCGCACTCTCCCGAACGCCCCCGCGGCTGACTTCCCTTAGCGCTTAGGGTCGCCGCTTCACGGCGGCGCGTCGCTTTCTTGGCCGTGCGCGCCGTCAAGTCCGCCCGGTTCCCCGGTTCGCGGCGTCGCGCGCGCGCAGCTTGGCCGCAATGTATGCGCGGTGCGGGACGTAGAGAAGGTCCGCGATCTTGCGGATGACGTGTTGCTCGTAGGGGGAGAGCTCGCTGTCGGCATAGGCGACCTGCCACATGAGCTCGACGACCTGTTGCTTCTGCGCCTGCGAGAAGCGCTTGTTGATGAGCGACGTGAACTGGTAGTGGTCGGTGGCTTCGCGCGACTGTTCTTCTGCGAGGCGTACCAGGGCCTCGGCCTCAATGGCGGTCAGTCCGAATTTTCCGCGCACTGCCCGCAGCACCACCTCGTGCTCGACGGGTTTGATCTCGCCCCCGAGACGCACTACTTCCACGAGCAACGCTGCGGTGGCGAGCTCGATCGCGTGGGTGTCGTCGCCTTGCGCAGCGGGCGCATCGATGTGTTTCTCGAAGAAATCGCGGATGGCGTCCAGCATTCCGGTGAGCTTAATCTCGATAGGAGTTCGGCGGCGGGCACCGGCCGACATATTGCGGACTGCCCGTAGAATCGTTGACACGTAACGGCCGCGGATGTTCCCGTCTCGCCGGGCACCGGTGTCGATCCTGTCCCGGTGGCGAGTTAGAATGCGCCGGCGAGTCGCCGACCGCGAACGCAGCGCACCCCGCGCCGCGCGTCAAAGTCTTCACTCCACCCGAGTATGCAACCTTCCCGTCTCATCCTGTTTGCCGCGGTAGGGTGGGCGCTTGCCGCGCAGGCACAGGGCCCCGCCAAACCGATCTTGGACGCGCCGTCGGCTACGATCGGCACGCGACCCCTGCGCGAGCTCGCCATCTACCCCGAACGCAGCGCGCCTGCGCAGAGCCTGCCCGCCAACGAGAGCAAGCTGTCGGCCGAGGTCTCGGCGCGCATCCTGGCGCTTCCCTACGACGTCGGCCAGAGAGTGCGCAAGGACGACGTCGTCGCGCGCCTCGACAAGCGCGACTTCGAGCTCGCCGTGGCGAAAGCCAGGGCGAGCATGGCCGCCGTCCAGGCCCGCATCGCTCAAGCCGAGTCCCAGCTCGAACGCGCGCGCGCGCTGGAAAAGCAGAACTTCATCTCCGCCGAGGCCGTCATTCAGCGCGAGACCGAGCTCGCCGTGCAGCGTGCCGAGCTCGCCGTGCAACGAGCGAACCTCGCGACCGCACAACGGGAGCTCGAGAAGACGATCGTCCGCGCGCCGTTCGATGCGATCGTGAAGCAGCGCCATGTCGGCGTCGGCGAGCTCGCCTCGCCCGGCGCCGTGCTCGTCACCCTGATCGACGAGTCGCGCCCGGAAGTGTCGGCGCAGGTGCAGCTCAAGGACACCCAGTCCCTCAAGGATGCGGACGGAGCGGTCTTCATCGCGGACGGCGATTATCCGGTAAGGCTCACGCGCGTCTCGCCGGCCGTGGACCGGGAGTCACGGACAGTCGAGGCGCGTCTTGCGTTTCAGGGCCGCGCGGCTGCGCCCGGGACGTCGGGCAGGCTCGTCTGGCGCGAGACGCGCCCGCATCTTCCGGCGGAATACGTCGTGCGGCGCGGGGGCGAATTGGGCGTTTTCGTGATGTCCGGGAACGCCACCGAGTTCGTCGCGCTGCCGGCTGCGCAAGAGGGACGCCCGGTCCCGGTGGTGTTTCCGGTCGATACGCAAATCGTGACCGAAGGGCGCAATACCCTGGGCGTCGCGCCTGCAAAGAAGTAGACGGCGGGGACGCGCAACGCCCGTTCCGCGCACCCCGATTCCGAAATCCAGCCCGCCGCGCACGAGTCCGGCGACCGAACCAGGCATGCGTTTCTACGAGCGACTGATCCGCAACCACCCCTTCGCGAACATCACGTTCGCCGTGGTGATCCTGGTCGGCCTCATCGGCTACCTGCTCATGCCGCGCGAGCAGGATCCCGAGATCAACTTCAACTGGGTCGACATCACGACCGTCCTGCCGGGGGCCGCGGCCGAGGACGTGGAAACGCGCGTCACCGTTCCGCTCGAGGAGGCGATCAAGAACGTGCAGGACATCCGGTTCGTGCTCTCCACGAGCCGTGAGAACGTCTCGAATATCCTGGTGCGCTTCCGCGAGATCGACGACCGCACGTTCGACAAGCGCATCAACGACCTCAACCGCGAGATTCAGAACAAGGCGAAGGCCGAGCTGCCCATCGAGGCCAAGGACCCGCGCACCACCGAGATCACGACGTCGAATGGATTCCCGACGGCGATGGTGCTCCTGACGGGACGCGCCGACGACGAGGTCCTGCGCTCTCTTGCCCACCAGATCAAGCTCGACATCGAGCGCATCGCCGGGGTCGACCGCGTCTTTGCGCTCGGGCAGCACGACCCTGAGCTGCTGGTCGAGTTCGCGCCACATGCGCTCGTCGCGCGCGGCGCCAACGGCGGCGACGTCGCCGATGCGGTGAGCGGTGCCTTTCGCGACACGTTCGCCGGCCGGCGCAAGACCGGGGCCGACGAGTGGCTGGTGCGCGTCATCGGCCAGGAAGCCGATCCCTCGGTGCTGGCCCGTATCGCAGTGAGCCCGCTCGGCAATGCCAGGGAGCAGTTCCCCCTGGACGCCGTGGCCACGGTCTCTCGCGCGCGGGCCAAGGCCAACCAGCTCGTCACGAGCAACGGCAGCCCCGCAGTGCTCTTCTCGGTCACCAAGAAGAGCCACACCAACACGATCGAGCTCGTCGAGAAGCTGAAAGCCTACATCGCCGACAAGAACCCGGTTCTCGCCGGCTCCGGCGTCTCGCTGATGCTCGCCGACGACCAGACCGTGATGACGCAGACGGCGATTCGCATCATGGAATCGAACGCGGGAATCGGCTTGGCGCTGGTGCTCGCGATCTGCTGGCTCTTCCTGGGGACCCGGATCTCGATTCTCGTGGCGATCGGCATCCCGTTCTCGCTCGCCGGCACGTTCGCGGTGCTCTATGCGACGGGCAGCACGCTGAACGTGTCCGTGCTGCTCGGCGTCGTGATCGCGCTCGGCATGCTGGTTGACGACGCGGTGGTCGTCGTGGAGGCGATCTACTACCGCCTGCAGCGCGGCCAGGAGGTGATCTCTGCCGCGATCGACGCCATGCGTGAGGTATTCGCGCCGGTCACGTCCTCCGTTGCGACCACGCTCGCTGCATTTCTCCCGTTGATGCTCCTGCCGGGCATCGTCGGCAAGTTCATGTTCGTCATCCCGTTCGTGGTCACGCTCGCGCTGCTGATCAGCCTGGTCGAGGCGTATTGGATGATACCCACGCACGTCGTCGCGTTGCGGCCGGACTTCTCACGCATGAGTCGGATCCAGCTGTGGCGCGCACGGCTGACCCACGCCGTGCGCGTGAGGTACTCGCTCGCGCTCGTCTACGTCATGCGACGCCCCGTGCGTTTCGCCTCGGTCGCCGTGCTCGCGGTCGCGGCCGCGGGGGCCGCGGTGGCGACCGGGGTCGTGCGCATCCAGTTCTTCGCCTTCGATCCGCTGCGGATCTTCTACGTGAACATCGACATGCCGGCAGGTGCGCCGATCGAGGCGACGCTCGAGCGGTTGGAGGCCCTGGAGCCCGTCGTGAAGAAGCACCTGAATCCTGCGAACGTGCGCGCCATCACGGCCGCAGCGGGCGTGAAGTTCACGGACACCGAGCCGGTCTACGGCGACGCCCATGGACAGCTGGTCGTCACGCTGCAACCGCGGAGCGACGACACGCGCGAAGCGCCGGAAATCGTGGATGCGCTGCGCCAGGACGTCCTCGCCGTTCCCGGCCCCGGCAAGGTGACCTTCACGGTGCTCTCCGGCGGACCGCCTCCGACCAAGGCGATCCGGGTGCGCGTGCGGAACGACGACTATGCCGAGTTGCGCGCCGCGGCCGACGAGGTGAAGCGCATCGTGGCCGACGTGCGTGGCACCAAGGACGTCACCGATGACGACCTGCCCGGTCGGCCGCAGCTCGTGCTGAAGCTCGATCGGGAGGCGATACGCGCGGCCGGCCTCACCGCAGCGCAGGTCTCCCGGCTCGTGCGGCTGGCCGTCGACGGCGAGATCGCGGCGGTGATGCGCGACGCGGGCGAGAAACTCGAGGTCAGGGTGCGCGCCCGGCGCGAGTCGGCGGCGGACGTCGCCGCGATGCTCGAGATGCCCGTTGCGTTGCCCGGCGGGGGCACCACGACACTCGGCAGGCTGGTGACCGAAGAGACCCGCACCGGCAAGGGCGCGATCCGGCACTACAACCTGCGGCGTTCGATCACCGTCGAGGCTGACCTCGACAAGAAGATCATCGATACCGTCGCGGCGAACCGTGCGATCGAGAAAGCCTGGGACGAGGTCCGGACCCGTTATCCGACCACGTCGCTGGACTTCTCGGGCGAGCTGGACGACATCCAGGAAAGCCTCGATGCGATGCAGCTCCTCTTTCTGCTCGGCGTCGGGCTCATCTTCCTCATCCTCGCAGCGCAATTCCGCAGCTACTGGCAGCCGCTCATGATTCTGGTCACGGTGCCGCTCGCCTTCACCGGCGTCGTCTTCGGCCTGCTGGTGTCGGGAAATCCGTTGAGTCTCTATACCCTGTACGGCGTCATCGCGCTGACTGGCATCGCAGTGAACTCGGCGATCGTGCTGATCGATGCGGCGAACCGGCGGCTCGCTGCGGGCATGAGCGTGCTGCACGCGATCGTGTACGCCGCACGACGCCGGGTCATTCCGATCCTGATGACCTCGACGACGACGATCGCGGGCCTCCTATCGCTCGCTGTCGGGCTCGGCGGCAAGTCACTGCTCTGGGGGCCGGTGGCCAGCGCGATCGTCTGGGGGCTCTCCGTCTCGACGCTGCTGACGCTGTTCGTCGTGCCGCTCGTGTACTGGACGTTCATGCGTCCCGGGAAGCGCGCAACCTAGCGTTCCGATCCCCTGGCTGCGCCGGAGCGCAACGACGGATCATCCGCGCGCAGAGGCCGTGATCGGTGTGACCTGCTGGAGCGATCGGCCGATGCCCTCGGGCGCGACGAACTCCCGGACCAGCCGCTCGAACTCCTTGGCGGGGAGAGGCTTGGCAATGTAGTAACCTTGTATCGCGTCGCAACCCCAACGTGCGAGCAGCGCCAGCTGCTCTGGAGTCTCGACGCCTTCGGCCACGACCTCCTTGCGCAGCGCCTGGACCATCGCCAGTATGGAACGCGCGATCGCCCGAGCATCCTCGCTTTCCACGATGTCGATGATGAAGGAGCGGTCGAGCTTGATCGCGGCCACCGGAAGGTGCTGCAGATACGAGAGCGACGAGTAGCCCGTGCCGAAGTCGTCGAGCGAGAGGCGCGCGCCGAGCCGCACGAGCTGCGCGAGCGTCGCGTCCGCCGCCCCGGTGCGATCGACGAGGACGCTCTCCGTGATCTCCAGTAGCAGGCGCTCCACCGGCATTCCCGATGAGCGCAACACTGACGCAACTGTCTCGGCGAAGCCGCGACGGTGAAACTGGCGCGGCGACACGTTGACCGACACGTGCTCGAGCGGCAGGTCTTCGGCCTGCCAGCGAACGAACTGCGCACAGGCGTCGCGCAGGACCCAGTCGCCGAGTCGTTCGATGAGCCCGGTATCCTCGGCCACGGGGATGAAATGACCCGGCGGGACGAGCCCGCGGGTGGGATGGATCCAGCGCACGAGCGCCTCGGCGCCGGTGATGCGACCGGAGGCGAGATCGAGCTGCGGCTGGTAGTAGAGCACGAACTGCTCCTCGTCCAGCGCGCGACGCAGCTCCCGGTCGAGCTCGGCGCGCCGCCGCGCCGCCTGCGTCATTTCGGCCTTGAAGAAGACGTGCGTGCCGCGGCCCTGTTCCTTGGCCCGGTACATGGCGGTGTCGGCATTGCGCAGCAGTTCGTCGGTCGATCCCCCGTCGGTCGGAAAGATCGCGGTCCCCACGCTCGCTGCGACGAACGTCTCCGTGCCGCTCACGGTGAACGGTTGCGAGAGGACCTCGATGAGGTGCTTGGCGACGATGGCGACGTCTTCAGGCTCCCGCACGTCGGGGACGAGCACGGTGAACTCGTCGCCTCCGAGACGCGCGACCACGTCCGCCTTGCGCAGGCACGCGCGCAACCTGTCCGCCGCGTGCATGAGGAGCTCGTCGCCCGCCGAGTGCCCCAGCTCGTCGTTAACCTGCGAGAAGCCGTCGAGATCGATGAATAGCAGGGCGAGCAACGTCTCGTGCCGCTCTGCGCGCGTGATCTCGCGCGCGAAGAGATCCATGAAGTGCGGCCGGTTGGGAAGGCCGGTCAGGGAATCGAAGTTCGCCTGCCGGAAAAGCGCGTAATCGCGTTCGGCGGTGGCGAGCGCAACCGCGACCCGGTCGCCGAGGTCGCGCAGCAGACGCGCTTCGTCCTCGCTCGGCCCGCTTGCTTCGCCCTGGTACCCGAGCACGATCAATCCGGCCAGGCGGCCTTTGAGAGCGATCGGCAGCACGAACAAGCTGCGCGCGCCGACCTGCGCGAGCGCCTTGGACAGCGCCGAACCGGGCGCTGCGCTTTCTATCCGCACGCCGACCGACGAATCATTCAGTCGCGCAATCTCCGGATCGGGTAGCGTGATCAGCTGATGATGCATCCCCGTGGCCTCGGCGTCGGCGACCCGGACACGGAACGCGCCGCTCGCACCTGCCTCGGCGAGGAGCACCATGCGCCAGTCGGCCTGAATGACCTCCTTGATCCGTGCCGGCAGGATGGCGACGACGCGATCGATGTCCACCTTCGAAAGGATCTCGGCGTCGATCTGCGCGAGCGTCCCCAGTGCATGAAACTGCCGGCCGAGTCGGTCCGACATGGTGTTGAATGCGTGGGCGAGTTCGCCGAATTCGTCGTTGCGCAGCGCAGGCACACGCGTTTCGAAGTCGCGCTCTGCGATTCGCTTCGTCGCGTCCCTCAATTGACCGAGTGGGCCCATGGTCCGCCGCACCTGAACCAGGCTGAGCAGCGCGGCGACCAGCAGTCCGAGCAAGCCCACAGGCAGCACGAGCTGGCGCAGCGCACGCGCCGGCGCAAGCGCGCGTGCCTCCGGCAAGCTCATCACGACCGTCCATGCGGCCGCATTGAACTGGCTCGGCAGAAAGAGCTCGCGGAATCCCGACACATAGGATTCCCGCTGTCCCTCCCAGACATGGCTGCCGGACGTCCCGAGGTCGATCTTCGCGCGCAGGCCTTCGAGCGCCTTCGCCGGGAGCGGGTCCGAGCAATACAGGGGTGCGCGCGCCACGTCGAGGACACACGCGCCGGTCAGGTAGGGGAGGTCGTCCGGCGCTCCCCAGAGGTAGCCGGGCTCGAGGCGCGCGGCCACCACTCCCGCGCCGGACTCGTTGGCGTTCCGCACCGTGACCAGCCACACGGCGCGTGATCCGTCCTTCTCCACGGCGACGCGCAGCGCGGGTTTCTCGATGGGCGGATCGCTCGCGAGCTCGGCAACCGCAGGAGGAATCGGCCGGGCCGGTCCATGAAGAAATGTCGTATCGCCGGCCGGACCGATGTTCGCGACCACGGTGAAGTAGTGGCCGAGGACCTCCCCATCGCCGCCGTTGTTCGACCTGGCGAACGCACGAGCAAGATTGCTGGCCAGCACGAGGCGTTCGAGCACGTTACCGCCGTATTGATCGGCGGCCTGCGAAAGCTGGCTCAGCTGCTGCTCGCCGACGGTTCGCTGCACCTGCGTGTAGGAGAGCAGCAGAACCAGGGCGACCGGCAGCAGCGCGCAGACGAGAAAGAGCCCGAGTATGCGCCGGGCAACGCGCGTGCCGAGCGTGCCGGGAAGGCGCATCATGGATCGTATTCGGACGCGAGCCCGATGAAGCGCCCGTCGTTCGCGCGCACGATGTCGTCGCGGCTTGCCTTGGCGGTGAGCGGTCCGACGCTCGCCCCGTCCTTGCCCATGCTGTAAAGGTCGAAATCCGAGTTGAGCGGCACGAGGTTGCGATTCTTGCGCGCCTTGCCGTTGCCCTTCGTCGTGGTGAGATTGAGATATTGGTACGGATTTCCCCACGGATCGAGCTTGCCGGCCTGTCCCACTTGCGCGAGGTCGTCCGGCGGGGACCGGTTGTCGTCGATGAACTGCTTGATCTGGGTCTGGATCGCGCCGATGTCGGTGACGGCCTCCGCAACGCGCAGGCGCTCCCGGTAGTCCTTGTACGCCGGCATTGCGATGACCCCGAGCACGCCGAGAATCGCGAGCGTGACGAGAATCTCGATGAGCGTGAACGCGCGCGCGCGCCGATGCCCGCCCTGGAAGACGGGGCGGCAGGGAATCAACAGGTGGCGTATCGCGTAATCCATCGCAGTTTTCGGGTTGAGCCGGGGTCGGACCGGGCGCGCGCCGTCGGCGCTGCGCCTTGCGTCGGACTCCACTGGTCTTTCTGCAAGAGGCGTGCCACGCAAAAGCCTCTCGCTGGAGTCTCGTACGCCCCTCAGACGGGGCATAAGCCCGTGTTGATCATCGTGACGTGTACCGGTTCCGACAATCCCGTCGGCGTCCCGGCAACGGCCCGGTTGTGACATATTCACGGTTCGTGCCCGACCGATGGAGCGACGCATGACCCAGCCTTTCCGTACGCTCTTCTCCGAGGCGCTGGTCTGGCCGGGAATGCAGCGGTTCACCGGCGAGCCGCCCTTCACGGCGGATGTCCTCGTCGAAGGCGACCGCATCGCGGCGATCGCGCGCACGCCGGCGCGTCTCCCGCGCGATGATGCGGCGGTCGTCGAGTGCGCCGGCGACACGCTTATTCCGGGTCTCGTCGACGGTCACTCGCACCTCTCTTTCGTGGCGCTCACGAACTTTGCCGACATCGGCGACATTCCCCCGGAAGAGCACGCCTACATCACGATGCACAATGCGCGCACCGTGCTCGCCGCCGGGTTCACCAGCTGTCTCTCTGCGGGCGCGGCAAAACCTCGCCTCGACGTCGCGCTGCGCAACGAGATCGATGCAGGCAGAATTCCCGGCCCGCGCCTGCTTGCGGCGAGCCCGGAGCTCACCACGACCGGTGGGCTGGGCGACGAGCGCAAGCTGCACCTGTACCGCGAGTCGGTTGCCATGATCGTCGACGGCACCGACGAGGTGCGGCGCACCGTACGCACCCTGTGCCGCGAAGGCGTGGATACGATCAAGCTCAACGTGTCCGGCAATCACACCCTGGAAGCGGGCAAGGCCCATCTCACGCTGATGAGCGAGCCGGAGCTCGCGGCGGCCGTAGAGGCGGCGCACTCCTTCGGCAAGCGCGTAGCGGCGCATTGCCGCTCCGCCGCATCCGTGAAGCTTGCGCTTCGGCACGGCGTCGAGATCATCTATCACTGCGATTTCGCCGACGCGGAGGCGATCGATCTTCTCGAAGCTGCAAGAGATGCCGTCTACCTGGCGCCGGCGTTGGGAATGATGCACGACACGATCCACTGCTCCGAAGAGTTCGGTATCGGCTACGAGCGCGCCAAGGCGCGCGGGCTGCTCGAGGAGTTCGAGAGCCTCTGCCGCGTGTATTCGGAATTGCGCAAGCGCGGCTTGCGCGTGCTCGTGGGCGGTGACTACGGCTTTCCCTGGAGTCCGCACGGGGCGAATGCACGCGATCTGGAGCACTTCGTTCGCTTCCTGGGGTACCGCCCCGAGGAGGCCCTGCACGCGGCCACGCGGACCGGCGCCGAGGCGATGCTTCTCGGCGAGCGTCTCGGTTTCGTGCGGGAAGGTTTTCTTGCCGATCTGCTGCTCGTCCGTGGTCGGCCCTTCGAGGACGTCGCCCTGCTCCAGCGGCCGGAAAACATTCGCGCCGTCATGAAGGGCGGCCGCTTCCACAAGCTTCCCCTCCCGCCGGACGCGGCACGCTGGCCGTTGGCCGCGTAGACGCGCGGCGCGGCGGCAATACCCTTGTGCCGCCACCAGGATTGGTAGGGCTACCAATCCCGGCCGGGATTTGGTAGACTTACCAAGTCCGCAGAACTTCGCGACCCCGCCTGGATCATGGACGTCCGCACCCGAATCCTCGAATCCGCGCTCACCCTGCTGAGCGAGTCCGGCGTCACCGAGCTGACCCAGCCGAAGGTGAGTCGCGGCGCGGGCGTCACCCAGAGCCATCTGACCTATTACTTTCCGACGCGCGCGGATCTCCTGCTCGCGGTCGCACGGCACGCGGTCGAGCAGGTCATGAACCGGCTGCACCAGGCGGTTGCGCGCGGCGGCAGCGGGACCGCCGAGCGCGGTGCCGGGGTTCTGGTTTCGGGCCTCACGGACAAGCGCAACATCCGCGTGATGCTCGGCCTCGTGGTGGCATCCGACGAGGATCGCAAGATCAAGGCGTCGCTACGGCAACTCGTGAAGGACGTGCGCGCCGTGCTGGGTCAGGAGCTGCGTGCGATGGGTGCGCAGGTGGACGACCAAGCGATTGCAGCGCTGCATGCGACCGCAGTCGGGCTGGCCGTCCTGAATCTCGCGCGCGACAACGAGGAGTCGCGCCGCGACGTCGAGACCGTGATCCGCGGTTCGCTCGAGCGGCTGGTCGAAGCGACGCCTCCACGCAGAGGAGCCCGCGATGCGCGGAAAACGTAGCCTGATCGTATCCCTTGTCGCGCTCGGGCTGGTCGCCTGCTCGAACGGACCTTCCGACACCTTCCAGGGATACGGCGAGGGCGAGTACGTGTACGTCTCCTCGCCCTATGCGGGACGGCTCGAGACGCTCGACGTCGCGCGTGGCGCGCAGGTTGCGGCGCGTGCACCTCTTTTCGTCATCGAGCATGGCGTGGAGCAGGCCGCCGTCGACGCGGCGGAGGCTAAAGTCCAGAGCGCCGATGCAGTCATCGCAAACCTCGTCGGCGCGAAGCGCAAGCCGGAGATCGATGCATTGCGTGCCCAGATCGAGAGCGCGACCGCCGCACTGAAGCTCGCGAAGACGCAACTCGATCAGAAGGAGCGCCTCCGCGCACGCGGATACGTCACGCAGGAGGCGCTCGACGTGGCGAAGTCGAATTACGAGCGCGACGCGGCGCAGCTCGCGCAGATGCAGGCGCAGCTTCGCGCAGGCCTGCAAAGCATCGGTCGCCAATCGGAAATCGATGCCGCACGCGCCAATCTCGATGCGGCGCGGGCGGAGCTTGCCCAGGCCAAGGTGAAGCTCGAGCAGAAGATCGCGGTCGCGCCCGCTGCAGCGCTCGTGCAGGACACGTTCTTCCGCGAGGGCGAATGGGTCCCCGCCGGCAACCCGGTCGTCAGTCTGCTGCCGCCCGGCAACGTCAAGGTGCGCTTCTTCGTGCCGGAGGCGGTGGTCGGCAGGCTGCAGGTCGGCGATCCGGTGAGGATCTCCTGCGACGGTTGCGCGACAGCCGTCGCCGCCCGGATCTCGTTCGTTTCTCCGCAGGCCGAGTACACGCCCCCCGTGATCTACAGTCGCGAGTCGCGCGCCAAGCTGGTCTTCATGATCGAGGCGCGGCCCGACGTCGGCGATGCGCGCAAGCTCCATCCCGGCCAGCCGGTGGACGTGAAGCTTGAGGCGGGCGTGAAATGAGCGGGAGCGAAACCCGATGAACGGGAACAGCGGGCCCGCCATCGACGTGACCGGCTTGAACAAGCATTTCGGCGCCAAGCACGTCGTCCGCGATCTCACGCTTTCGGTGAACCGCGGCGAGATCTTCGGTTTTCTCGGGCCCAACGGCAGCGGCAAGACAACCTCGATTCGCATGCTGTGCGGACTCCTCACGCCGGACAGCGGCAGCGGGACCTGCCTCGGGTTCGACGTCATCCGCGAGACGGCGGCCATCAAGCGCGAGGTCGGCTACATGACGCAGCGCTTCTCGCTCTGGGAGGATCTCACCATCCGCGAGAATCTGGATTTCGTCGCCCGAATGTACGGCATGCACGACCGCACGCGCGTCGTGGCCGAAGCGGTGGAGGAACTCGGGTTGGCCGACCGGCGTGATCAGCTCGCGGGCGAGCTCTCGGGAGGATGGAAGCAACGTCTGGCGCTCGCGGCATGCCTGCTGCACCGCCCGAAGCTCCTGCTGCTCGACGAGCCGACGGCGGGCGTCGACCCTAAGGCACGCCGTGATTTCTGGGAAGAGATCTACCGCCTGGCTGCGCAGGGCATCTCGGTGCTGGTCTCGACCCACTACATGGACGAAGCGGAGCGCTGCCACCGGCTCGCCTACATTTCGGCGGGAACGCTGCTCGCAAAGGGCACCGCCGCCGAGGTCATCGCCGCGCAGCACCTCACGGCGTGGTCGGTCAGCGGCCCCGACCTGGTCGAAGTCGTCGATCGCCTGCGCGGCAAACCTGGCGTCGAGCACATCACGCCCTTCGGCGCGACCGTGCACGTCACCGGCCGGGACGCGGCGGCGCTCGAGCAATCTCTCAAGAGTCTGACGCTCGGTCCCGGGCACCACGCGGAGCGTATCGACGCGGGGCTCGAGGACGTCTTCATCAGTCTCATGGCCCGGGCACCCGACGAGGCGAGACAATGAGCAGGTCGGTCTTCTCGTATCGCCGGTGGATCGGCATCCTCGTCAAGGAGTTCATCCAGGTCAAGCGCGACCGGCTGACCTTCGGGATGATCGTCGGTATCCCGGTGCTCCAGCTGCTCCTCTTCGGCTTCGCGATCAACACCGACCCGAAGAATCTTCCAACGGTCGTGTACGCAGCGGACTCGAGCATCTTCTCCCGCAGCTTCGTCGCCGCGCTCGAGAACACCGGCTACTTCAAGGTGACAAGCCTCGCGCCGAACGAGGCCGAGGCACAGCGGATGATCGCCGAGGGCGTCGCGCAGTTCGTGGTGACCATCCCGGCGGATTTCTCGCGCAAGCTGGCGCGAGGCGAGCGTCCCGAGGTGCTCGTCGAGGCGGATGCCACGGATCCGACTGCAGTGTCCAACGCGGTGTCGGCGGTTCAGCGCATTGCGGCGACCGCGCTCACGCGCGATCTCCAGGGCGTGCTGGGCAGGTCGATTCCCGCACCGCCGCCCGTCGACATACGCGTTCAGCGACGCTACAACCCGGAAGGCGTCGTTGCCTACAACATCGTACCCGGGCTGCTCGGGACCATCCTCACCATGACGATGATCCTGATGACCGGGCTTGCTATCACCCGCGAGCGCGAGCGCGGGACGTTCGAGAACCTGCTTTCGACTCCGGCGCTGCCGATCGAGGTCATGACCGGGAAGATCGTGCCCTACATTCTGATCGGCCTGATTCAGGTGGCACTGATCCTGCTCGCGGCGCGGTTCGTCTTCGGCGTGCCGATGCAGGGAAGCCTGCTGCTCCTGCTCGGCGTGGTGCTCATCTTCATCGCGGCGAACCTGACGCTGGGCATCATGTTCTCGTCGATCGCGCGGAACCAGCTGCAGGCGATGCAGATGACGTTCTTCTTCTTCCTGCCCTCCATTCTTCTCTCGGGATTCATGTTTCCCTTTCGCGGGATGCCCGAATGGGCGCAATGGATCGGCAACGTGCTGCCGCTCACGCATTTCCTCCTGCTGGTCCGCGGCATTCTTCTGAAGGGGAACGGCCTGGATGTGCTCTGGCCGCAGATCTGGCCGATCGTCGCGTTCATGCTCGCGGTGATCCTGATCGGGCTGCGCTTCTATCGCCGCACGTTGGATTGACGCCAGGGTGCATTCCCCGGTCTCGCTTGCCCCGATCTGTCGCAATCGCTAGACTGGGTTCGCAACCCAACCGGATTGAGAGGAGGAGACCGTGGATCAATCCATTCGTCGTGCGTTTTGCACTGCCGCAATCGTGGCCGCTGCGTTCGCAACGCCAGCGGGCGCAGCCGAAGTCAAGCTGAAGGCGGCCGCGTTCCTGCCGGTACGCTCGATCGTCACCAGGCAGTTCGTGCGCTTTGTCGACGAGGTCAACAAGCAATGCGCCGGCAAGGTCAATATCAGCGTGGTCGGTCCCGAGGCGGTGCCGTCGCTCGAGCAGTGGAACGCGCTGAAGAACGGCGTGGTCGACATGCACTATGGTCCGCCGAACTACTTTCGCGGCGCGGCTCCGGCGGGCGACGTCATCAGCGTGGCGCGCAACGAGTCCGCGGAGCAGCGCGAGAATGGCGCCTGGGCCATGATCAACGAGTACTACAACCAGAAGATCAACGCCTGGTACCTGACGCACCTCTTCAACGGCGTGCGGTTCCACCTCTACACCACCAAGCCGGGCAAGGATGGCAAGTTCGAGGGCATGCGCCTGCGCTCGGTGCCGATCTACGATGCGTTCTTCAAGTCGCTCGGCGCGCAGCCGGTGCGCATGGCGCCGCCCGCCGTGTACACGGCGCTCGAGCGCGGCGCGGTCGAGGGATACGGCTGGCCGCTGTGGGGCATCCAGGACTTCGGCTGGGACAAGTACACCAAGTTCCGCCACGACCCGGGCTTCATCAGCGCCTCGGTGCCGATCATCGTCAACCTCGACAAGTGGAAGGGCCTCGCCGCGGACCAGCGCGACTGCCTGACCAAGATGTCGATCTGGGTCGAGGGCGAATGGCCGAAGTGGCGCGCCGGCGAGGATGCCATACAGAAGGCGGCACAGGCGAAGGCCGGCATCAAGACGGTCGACATGGGCGCGGATTTCGCGCGCCAGGCCGAGGAGATCTACTGGCAGGACCTCGCCAAGGGCGACCCCGAATTCGTCAAGAAGATTCGGCCGCTGCTGAGCGGCAAGTAGCCTGAGAGAAGGGCGGCGCGCCACCCGGCGTGCCGCCCGTGGCCCCATTGAATTTCTCCCAGTCGCCGCGGGGGCGCACGCTGCTCGACCGGCTGGTGGACGCGCTCGGCCTGGTTGCGGGTGCGCTGCTCTGCGGCTTGGTCGCGCTGATCTGCCTGGACGTCACCGCGCGCACGTTCAGATTGTTCCCGACGCCGTGGTCGCTCGACATCGCGGAGTACACGCTCTACGCGATCACGTTCCTCGGCGCGCCCTGGGTTCTGCGCGAGGACGGGCATATCGCGATCGAAATCTTCGTCGAGCGGCTCCCGCCGCGCGCGCGCCGGTGGGTGCGCCACGGCAGCGACGCGCTCGGCGCCGTGATCTGTGCAGTGCTGCTGTACTACTCGGGCCGGGCGCTATGGCGCTCGTACGCGGCGAAGAACCTCGTCTACGAAACCTTCGTGTTCCCGGAGTGGTACCTGTACAGCATCGCGCCGCCGGTGTTCCTGATCCTGCTGCTGCTCTTTCTTCGCCGCACGCTCGGCGCCGCGCGCGAAGTACCGCGCGAGCCGCCCAAAGAAGGTATCTGACGCGTGGAGTGGTACGCGATCCTGCTGGTGCTGCTCGGCACGCTGATCCTGTTCATGGCGCTTGGCCTGCCGGTGGTGTTCGCGTTCTTTGCCACCAACCTGGTCGGCGCCTACGTATTCATGGGTGGGGAGAACGGTATCCTGCAGCTGGTGCGCAACGCCGTGGACTCGGTGCAGAGCTTCGCACTGCTGCCGATCCCGCTCTTCATTCTGATGGGCGAGATCATGTTCTACACCGGGATCGCGGAGCGCGCCATCGACGCGGTCGACAAGCTGATCGCGCGCGTGCCGGGCCGGCTGTCGCTGGTGGCGATCACCGGCGGAACGATCTTCGCCTCACTGTCGGGCTCCACCATCGCCAACACCGCCATGCTCGGCTCGACGCTGCTGCCCGAGATGTACCGGCGCGGCTACAAGCCCTCGATCTCGATCGGGCCGATTGTCGCGGTGGGCGGGATCGCCATGCTGATCCCTCCCTCAGCGCTGGCGGTGCTGCTCGGATCGATCGCGCAGATACCGGTCGGGGCGCTGCTGGTCGCCTCGATCATCCCGGCGCTGATCCTGGCCGCGCTCTTCTTCGCCTACGTGATCATCCGTTGCCGGCTCGATCCGTCGCTCGCGCCGCCCTACGAAGTGCGCGAGCTGACGTGGCGCGAGCGCCTCATGCCGTTCGTCAAGTACGTGGTACCGCTCTCCGGCATCTTCGTAGTGGTGGTCGGCTCGATCATCGGCGGCATCGCCACGCCGACCGAATCGGCCGCGCTCGGAGCCGCGGCGTCGCTGATCGCAGCGGCCGCCTACCGCCGGCTCACCCGGAAGAACTTCGTGATCTCGATCCGGCAGACGCTGCGCTTCACGGTGATGACGCTGTTCATCATTTGCGGGTCGATCACGTTCTCTCAGATCATGGCCTTCTCGCAGGCCTCGAACGGGCTGTCCGCGGCGGTGCTGGGTGCCGGCCTGACGCCGCTCGCGCTGCTGATCGCGATGCTCGCGATCCTGATGTTCCTCGGCTGCTTCATGGATCAGGTGAGCATGATGATGATCACGGTGCCGCTGTTCATGCCGCTGGTGCAGCAGTTCGGCTTCGAGCAGGTCTGGTTCGGCGTGCTGATGCTGATGATCCTCGAGATCAGCCTGGCGACGCCGCCGTTCGGGCTGCTGCTCTTCGTCGCCAAGGGCGCGGCACCGGACAACTCGATGCGCGAGATCATCGGGTCGGTGGCGCCTTTCATCGCCATCGCGCTCTTCGTGGTGGCGCTGCTGGTCGCCTTTCCCGAGCTGACGCTGGTCCTGCCGCGGATGATGGCGCCGTAAGGGGCCGTTACTCGTGCCTGAGCGTGGCGGGCGAGATCAGCACGCCGAACTGTTCGCACCAGATCACCACGCTGCCGAAGTCGGCCAGGTTCACGCCGGCCGGGACCGGATAGTTCTGGCTGCCCTTGAAGGCGCGCAGGCGACCGAGGTCCACGAACATCGTGCTCGCGACCTCCGTCGCAGGTGTCACGTTCTGCTCCGGCACCAGATAGACGTGGTATTTCGGGCCGGGCCCGACCTCGAAATCGCTCTCCAGGTGTAGGAGATCGGCATAAACGGTCACACCGCCCTTGCCATGGTGAATCGGATCGGACGGATTGGCATGGATGAACGTGCCCTTCGCGACGATCTTGCGGGCGGCTCGGTCCTCGACCTTTTCCACCGCGACGATGTCGGCGAGAAAGATGTAGGGATACGCGAAGATGCCCAGCGCGAACCCTGCGATGGCGCCGAGCAGCGCGCCGACGATGAGCGTCAGGATGTACTTGGCCATTCTTGTCCTTCCCCCTCGAGAGTCGCCTTACGAGACTTGCGTCCGCGGCCAGCTCAGGCGTGCGCGTACCGACGCGTCGAACGCACGAGCAGCCAGGCCGCAATCGATACGTTGAGCAGGTTCCAGATGATGCCGTTCACGAATGCGGCGTCGTACGAGCCCGTGAGATCGAAGATCGCGCCCGACATCCAGCCGCCGAGCGCCATGCCGAACAGCGTGGCCATGATCACGGTGCCGATGCGCGCCCCGGCTTCCCTCGGCGAGAAGAACTCGCGGACGATCAGCGCATACGAGGGCACGATCCCGCCCTGGAACAGGCCGAACAGCGCAGAGACCACGTAGAGCGATACGAGTCCCTCGGAACCGAGGTAGAGCACGAGCGCAACGCCTTGCAGAGTCGATCCGAGCAGCAGCGTGCGCACCCCCCCGATGCGGTCGGCGATCACGCCCGAAACGAGACGGCTCACGATGCCGAATCCGAGCATCAGCGAGAGCATCTGCGCGCCCCGTGCAGCGCCGAAGCCCCGATCGCTGCACAGGGCCACGATGTGCACCTGCGGCATCGACATCGCGACACAACACGCTACGCCGGCGATCACGAGGAGAGTCTGCAGTGCGGCCGGCGAGAGGCCCAGGGCGAGCGGCGATCGGCCGGCCGCCGTGCCGGTGCCCGCCGCGACGTCCAGGATCGGAACCGGTCGCTTCAGGATCAGCGCGAGCGGCAGCATCGCGACGACGCAGAAGATGCCGATGCCGATATTGGTTGCGCGCCAGCCGTCCGTCTCGATGAAGTGTTGCACGACCGGCGGCCAGATCGCCCCTGCGACATAGTTTCCGCTCGCGCAGATGGCCACCGCAATGCCGCGCCGGCGAGTGAACCAGAACGAGACGTCGGCGACGAGCGGTCCGAAGGTCGCAGAACTCCCGACGCCGACCAGCAGACCCTGCGCAATGGCGTACAGCCACAGGTTTCCTGCGGTGCCTGCCGCGACCATGCCGACGCTCAGCGCAATGGAGCCGACGATCACCGGAACCATGACGCCGAACCGGTCGGAAAGCCGTCCCATCAGTACGCCGCCCAGACCGAACCCGACCATGGTGAGCGTGTAGGGGAGTGATGCGGCGCCGCGCGCGACGTCGAACTCCGCCTGCACCGCGGGAAGCACCACTACGACTGACCACATGCCGACGCCACCCAACGTCGAGAGCATGAGCGCCGCGAGGAGACGCACCCAGGCGTAAGGCGACTCGACCCGGCTTTGCGGCGCGTCGGCGATTTGCGCTGAGCTCATTGGTTTTGCATCCCTGGCGCTGGCCGCGACGCGGAAAGCGCCACGGACACCGCGAACTTACCGCAGATTGGCGCACCTCGGTCCGAGTGACCGGTCAAGTCCATTTCGTGTTGTGCGCCCAGCGCTTTCTGGAGAGAATCAGGCGCTTCGCGACCCGCACCCCGGAACGATGCCTCTCGAGAAACCCGCAGCGCCCCCTCCGTCGGTGCGTCAGGTGCTGGCCGATTTCGGCGGGCTCTACGCCGTCAACGCGGTGGTCGCGTTCATCTTTGCGGCGTCGGCGCCGGTCGCCATCGTGCTCGCCGTGGGCACGCGCGGCGGGCTCACGGCCGACGACCTCGCATCGTGGCTCTTCGGATCCTTCTTCCTGAACGGACTCATAAGCATCGCGTTCTGCTGGTGGTACCGGCAGCCGCTCGTCTTTTTCTGGTCGATTCCCGGGACGGTGCTCGTGGGGCCGGCGCTGGGGCACCTCACGTTTCCGGAGGTGATCGGCGCCTTTCTCGCCACTGGCGTGCTGATGTTGGTGCTGGGCCTATCGGGCTGGGTACGCCGGGCGATGGAAGCCGTGCCGATGCCGATCGTGATGGGCATGGTCGCGGGTGTCTTCCTCCGCTTCGGGCTGGACCTCGTCTTCGCCTTCCGCGACGATTTCTGGATCGCTGCGCCAATGACCGCGGCATTCCTCGCGCTGAGCGCGGCGCCGCGGTTCGGCCGTCTGATGCCGCCGCTCATCGGTGCGCTGATCGTGGGCGCAGTGCTGGTGGTAGCGCTGGGCCGGTTCGAGTCCGGCAGCGCGAATGTGTTCGCGCTGGCGAGCCCGAACGTGTACGTGCCGGTGTTTTCATGGCAGGCGATGGTCGAGCTCGTCGTGCCGCTCGCGATCACGGTGCTCGCGGCGCAGAACGCCCAAGGCATTGCCGTGTTGCGCGCGGTGGGCCACGCACCACCGATCAACGCGATCACGGCCGCGTGCGGCGCGGGATCGATCGTCTCCGGGATGGTCGGCACGGTGTCCACGTGCCTGACGGGCCCCGTCAACGCAATCATCTCCGCCTCGGGCGAAAAGCACCGGCACTACACTGCCGGCATCTTCGTGGGAGTCCTCGCGCTCGCGTTCGGCCTGGCCGCGCCGGTGTTCACCCGCCTGATGCTCGCGGCACCCGGCGCGTTCATCGCGGCGCTGGCGGGGCTGGCGATGCTGCGCATCCTCCAGACGGCGTTCGTCGTGTCGTTCAAGGACCGGTTCACACTGGGCGCGCTGGTCACGTTTCTCGTCACGGTGGCAGATGTGCCGATCTTCAATATCGGGGCGCCGTTCTGGGGACTCGTGATCGGCTTCGCGGCATCGTGGATGCTCGAGCGAGAAGAATTTCGGGCTCGCCATCCATGATGCGCCGCGGGCCGGGCGCGCCGGGCCCATTCGGCGGATTGGCGTAACATTTCGGCTGGATTTGGCGATTGGCGTCGGTTGAACGGCCGCCACGATCCGCTCCCTACAGATTCGCAACGCGCGTATCACCGGCTATGGACGAACTCGGCGACTGGGCATTTCCGGAAAGCGTGCAGCCGCAGCCCGAGGACGTGCGGTTCGACCTCGAGGCCGCGCTCGACGCCGTCGTGGAGGTGCGCGCCGAGATACCGGAGGACGCGTTCACCGCATCGATTCTCGGCACCGAGCGGACCGGAAACGGCGTGGTCATCCGCGACGACGGACTGGTGCTCACGATCGGTTATCTGGTCACCGAAGCCGAAACCGTCTGGCTCACCACGAACCGCGGTGCGGTGGTCGCCGGACATCCCCTCGCGTATGACCAGGCGACGGGTTTCGGCCTGGTGCAGCCACTCGGTCGGCTCGACGTCCCGGCACTGCCACGCGGATCGGCCTCGAATTGCATGTTCGGCGACGACGTGATCGTCATCGGATGCGGCGGGCGCGAACACGCGCTCAAGGCGAAGGTGATCGCGGTGCGGGAGTTCGCGGGCTACTGGGAGTACGTGCTCGACGAGGCGGTGTTCACGGCGCCGGCGCACCCGCAGTGGGGTGGTGCCGCGCTAGTCGGCGCCGAGGGCCGGCTGCTCGGCATCGGGTCGCTCCTGGTCGAGGAGACCGTGGCCGGCCAATCGATCCAGGGCAATATGATCGTACCGATCGATCTTCTTGGGCCGATCCTCGACGACATGCTCAAGCTGGGCCGGCCCGCACGGCCGGCGCGCCCCTGGCTGGGCATGTACACGACCGAGGTGCGCGGCCAGCTGGTCGTGGGCGGGCTTGCCGAAGGCGGGCCTGCACACCGCGCCGGCATCCGGATGAAGGACATGGTGCTCGAAGTCGCGGGCGAACGCGTAGCCGGGCTAGCGGACCTATACCGTCGCGTGTGGCGCCTCGGCGCCGCAGGGGTCGAAGTTCCGCTCACGCTGGCGCGTGACGGCGAGCTCGTGCGCCTTCGCCTGCGATCGGCCGATCGCAGCGATTTTCTGAAGAAGCCGCTGTTGCACTGACAGCGGGCTTGCCCGGCGTCAGCGGTTTCGAGCGAACGCGCCTTCGATCGCGTTCGCCACCGCAAGAATGTGCCTGTCGCGCAACGTCGTGCCGCACACCATCATTCCGACCGGCGCGGTACCCGGCACGTGGCACGGGACCGTCGCAGCGCAACCATCGAGAAAGTTGATCAGGCCGCAGTTGCGCAGCAAGCGTGCATTCCAGCGAAAGTACGCGTCGTCGGTTGCGCTCACCTCGTCGATCGTCGGCGCGACGCAGGAGACGGTGGGGATCAGGATCGCATCGAAGGGCGTGGCGGCGGCATCCACCTCGCGGATGTACGCCTCGCGCAGCAGGCCGATCTCCACGAGGTCCGGTCCGGAGATGCGATCGCCCAGCACGATGCGCTTTCCCACGCGCGGATCGTACTCGTCGATGCGATGCGACCACTTGCGGTGGATCGCCGCCGCCTCGGCGCCCGCGAAGCCGCCCCCCTTGAAATACTGATCCTGGCGGTCGAAAGCCGGCATCGCGACCTCGGTGATGATGGCGCCTGCGCTGCCCAATTGCGACAAGGCCAGCTCGAATGTCTTGCCGACTTGCGCGTCCAGATCCTCGAGCGCACTCGATCGTGGCAGCATGAGCCGCAGGCCCTTCACGGGCAGCGCAGCGAGCGGTACAGCCGGCTCATTGGCGATTACCGCGTCGTAGGCCGCGCAGCAGGCGATCGACTGGGCGAGCGGCCCGACCGAATCGAGCAGGAAGGAAAGCGGGAACGCTCCTTCGCGCGGTACGCGCCTCGCGGTCGGCTTGAAGCCGGCGATGCCATTCAGCGCGGCGGGGATGCGCACCGAACCGCGCGTGTCGCTGCCGAGCCCCATCACGCACATGCCGTCGGCCACGGCGACGCCGGCCCCCGACGAGGAGCCGCCCGGTACGCGACCGGTCGCGCGGTCCCAGGGATTGCGCGGCGTACCGTAATGCGCGTTCAGGCCGACGCCACCGAACGCGAACTCGACCATGTTCGTGCGGCCCACGATCACGGCGCCGGCTGCGCGCAACCGCGCCACGACGGGTGCGTCGCGCGCGGCGGGCGGCGCGTCCGCGAGGATCTTCGATCCGGCACGGGTCACGTCGCCGCCGACGTCGAAGAGATCCTTCACCGAAATGGGTAGTCCGTCCACCGAGGATCGCACCAGTCCCGACCGCCGCAGGCGATCGGCGTGATCGGCCTCGGCGCGCGCGAGGTCCGCGTAGGTCTTCAGGAAGGCGCGTGCGCCTTCGCCGGCCTGATCGGCGATGCGCTCGAGCGACTGCTCGACGAGCGCGCGGCTCGTCGAGCGTCCGGCCGCGAGTTCCGCGGCAAGCGCGGCGACGGTCGTCATCCGCGGGGGAGCGTCTAGATCCCGAGCAGAGGGATCTGGCCTGCGGGGTAGCGGGTGCCTTTCACTTTCGTCGCGTCAATCGCCCCGGACAGCGTTGCCGCCTCGTCGGCGGAGAGCTTGATGTCCAGCGCCGCCAGATTCTCCCGCAGGTGCGTGCGGCGCTTGGTGCCCGGAATCGGCACCATGTCCTCGCCCTGCGCGAGGAGCCAGGCGATCGCGAGCTGCGCCGGCTTGCAACCCTTGGCATCGGCCATTTCGAGCAACGGGCGCACGAGCGCGGCGTTGCTCTCGATGTTGCCTTCCTGGAAGCGCGGATGATCGCGCCGGCGGTCCTTTTCGCCGAGGTCGGCAAGGCTCTTGATCGCGCCGGTCAGCATGCCGCGGCCGAGCGGCGAGTAGGGTACGAGTCCGATGCCGAGCTCGCGGCACGTCGCGAGAATTTCCCCCTCGACGACCCGGCACCAGAGCGAATACTCGGTTTGCAGGGCCGCGATCGGGTGCACGGCCGCCGCGCGCCGTATGGTCTTTGGGCCGGCCTCGGAGAGACCGAGATACCGGACCTTGCCCTGTTCGACGAGCCGCTTCATCGCGCCGACGGTCTCTTCGATCGGCACGCTCGCGTCGACGCGATGCTGGTAGTAGAGGTCGATCGTCTCCACGCCCAGACGCGCAAGGCTCGCGTTGCACGCCTCGATGACGTAATCCGGCCGGCCGTTCGCCGCCGGCTTGCCCTCGGGCGTGCGGACGTTGCCGAACTTCGTGGCGATCACGGCCTTCTTGCGATAGCCGTCGGCCAGCGCGCGGCCCACCAGTTCTTCGTTCTTGCCGTCGGCGTAGGCATCCGCGGTGTCGAGGAAGTCCGCCCCCGCATCGAGGGCTTCGCGAATGGTGGCGATGGCTTCCTCCTGGTCCACCGGCCCGTAGAGAGCCGTCATGGCCATGCATCCCAGACCGAGTGCGGAGACTTCGAGTCCGCTTTTGCCGAGGCGGCGTCGCTGCATGATCTCCTCCTGCTTGCTGTTTCCGGTCCCGGCAGTCTACGGGATCTGGCGAATTGCGGCGATGGGGGCGGTTCGGGCGCCGGTTGTGGATTGCTGGGCGCCGTTCGGCGGACGGCGCGTGACGAGTCGGGGCCACCGCCGTTACGATAGATCGCCGCGGCGAGCCCCTCTTATCCGGCAGATGCTGGACAAGTGGTGGCGCCAGGCCCGTTGCGGGCAAATGGGCGCATGACAGCAGACACGCACGCATCGACGCAAGAATCGGACAAGACGGACGAGCCGGATGTCGTCGCGGCCGAACGGACCGCGCACGCGATCGCGGCCGACTATGCGGGGCGGACGCGCGAACAAGGCGTGCGCCTGGCGAAGCGCCTCTACGGCCCGCGCGTCCTGGCTCTGGGCCTCGGCGCGGTGTGCGCGGCGGCCGTCCTCTACGAGAACCGCTCTCCCCTGGCCATGTGGATTGCGCTCTTCGTCAATTGCTTCGTGTGGCCGCATATCGCCTACTGGCGGGCGGTGCGGAGCCGGGACCCCTACGGCGCGGAGGTCATGAACCTCCTGGCCGATTCCACGGCGGGGGGCGTATGGATCGCCCTGATGGCGTTCAACCTGCTGCCGAGCGTCATGCTGGTTGCAATGATGAGCATGGACAAGATCAGTGTCGGCGGGGCGCGGCTCCTCGTGCGCGGGGTCGGTCTGATGATCGCGGGCTGCGCGATGACGGTGATGCTCTTCGGTCTGAATGTGCGTCCCGACACCTCGAACTTCGTATTGCTCGCCTGTCTGCCGCTGCTCGTGGCCTATCCGATCATCGTCGGTGTGACGACCTATCGTCTGGCACGGCGGGTCCGCGAGCAGAACCGGACGCTCGCGACACTGAGTCGCACCGATGGACTGACCGGGCTCCTGAATCGAACCCATTGGCTGGAGGTCGTCTCGAGCGAGCTCCGGCGTCATTGGCGGACCGACGCCCCGGTGTCGCTCCTGATCCTGGACATCGACAATTTCAAGAACGTGAATGATCAGTTCGGCCATCTGGTGGGCGACGAGGCGCTTCGCAACATCGCGCAGATCGTGCGCGAGACGCTGCGTGATCCGGATACCCCGGGGCGCTATGGCGGCGAGGAATTCGGCGTGGTGCTTCCTGATACCAACAGCGAGGGCGCGTGCGTGATCGCCGAGCGCGTCCGTGAGCGCATAGGCAAGGCGATCGTCGCGCGGACGCCCGAAGTTCGCTGCACGGTCAGCATCGGCGTCGCGGAGGCCACCCCCGATCTCTCCGACTCCCGCCAATGGATCGAGCGTGCCGACCGCGCGCTCTACCGGGCCAAGGCGCTCGGCCGGAACCGGACCGTGCGCCATGTCGGCACGGCGAGCGGCGAGACCGTCATCGCCGATCTCGTGGAAGTCTGAGAAGCCCCCATTCTGCGCCCGCTGTAGTACGCTCGGTGGCGAGGAGGCGGACCGTCATGAAGACCATCGAGTTTAATCGCGCCGAGATGATGCGGCGCGTTGCGCGTTTCCGGGAGCTCAAGCCGCTGCCGACTCAGACCGATTCCGCGGTGCCGCTTGCTGCGAAGGACATCGTCTATGCACGCAAGCTGCTGTCCGTGATCGGCGTCGAGACGGGTGCGACGCCGGTGTCGTCCAACGCCCCGATCGTCGGCGCGGCCGGCATGGCGATGACCCTCGCAGTGTGCCCGCCGGGGCAGGGGCCCGAGCTCCATGCGCACGTCAAGACCTACGAGACGTTCACCGTCCTGCGCGGGCGCTTCGAGGTGCGCTGGAACGACGAGGGCGATGAGCGCCTGGAGCTCGAAGAGTTCGACACGATCTCGGTACCGCCCGGCGTTTGCCGCGCGTTTCGGAACATCGGCGATCAGGAAGGCATTTTGCAGGTGCTGATCACCGGCGGCGTGCACGACATGCAGGATATCGACTTCGCGCGCCGCATCGGACGGGAGCTCGAGGCGATCAGCCCCGACGCGCGGACCTACTTCGAGAAGGCCGGCTTCACGTTCACTGCGAGCCGCGGCGGCTGAGACCACGCCGCCAGTGTCGCCACCGGATTGGCTCTGGATCCCTGTCACCGTCTGGGCCGCCTTCGCCCAGACGCTGCGCAACGCCGCGCAGCGCCACCTGACGGCTGACCTTGGGACGCTCGGCGCTACACTCGTCCGATTCTTGTACGGTCTGCCGTTCGCGGTGGCCTGGCTGGCAGTCGTGCACGTTGCCGATGCGGCCGCAATCCCCACACCGAACGCCTCGTTCGTCTTCTGGGTCGTTGCGAGCGGCGTGAGCCAGATCGTTGCGACCGCGCTGCTGCTGAGAGTGATGGCCGAGCGAAACTTCGCGCTGGGCGTCGCCTATTCGAAGACCGAGATCATCCAGGTTGCGCTGTTCGGCTTCGTGTTCCTCGGCGATCCCGTGACTGCGGCGGCCGGGCTGGCGATTCTTTGCGGAACCCTCGGGGTGCTGATGCTCTCGCCCGCGGACCGCCAGCGACCATTTCGAACCCTGCTCACGGGATGGACTGCGAGGCCTGCGCTGTTGGGCCTCGCCTCGGGCGCGTCGTTTGCGTTCGCGGCCGTGGGCTATCGGGGTGCGGCGCTCGCGCTGGAGGGCGCGCCGTTCCTCATGGCGGCCGCGTACACGCTTGCGGCGGCGCAGCTCTTCCAGACGCTCGCGCTTGGCGGCTGGCTGGCATGGCGCAATGCCGCGGTTGTCTGGCGCGTCCTGCGCGCGTGGCGGGCGTCGCTCTTCGCGGGATTCATGGGCGCCGCCGCATCGGCTGGCTGGTTCACCGCCATGGCGATCGAACCCGTCGCGCACGTGCGTACCCTCGGCCTGATCGAGCTGCTCTTCAGCGCTATCGTGTCGCGGCGTTTTTTTCGTGAGCGCATGACATGGCTCGAGGTTGCCGGCGTGATCCTGCTCACCGCCGGGCTCGTGATCGTCACCCTGAGCGGGTAGCGGCTGGCGCATTAGCGGCCAACGCACCACCTGTGGTGTCGTTCCAGCCGCCCGTATTCGGCTGGCGAGTCGATCCGCGCCTGACGTGCACGCACCTCGTCCTGCACCGCCTGCATGTAGGGTGCGAGGGTCTTCTCGAGGACCGAGCGCACATGCGCGTCGGCCTGCGCTTGGCTGTCGACGTAGACGATCTGGTCGCCCAGCGCCCGGCCGAGGTCACCCTGGACGCGCGCGGCGAACTCATCAAGGTATTGCTGGTAGACGGAAATGTGTTTCAGTTCGTGTTCCATCGTGATGCGGAACGCGCATGAGCCCTCGGGCTGCTCGTTCGCGATGAAGAGCGTCATGGGTTCGAACGCGAGCTTCACCGTGAGGTTCGGACGCATGCAGTAGCGGCTACCGAATGTTTGCTTGATCCCGTTGAGTCCCAGGGAGACCTCGCTGTGGATCTCCGCCTCCACCAGGCCGAGCACCACGGTTCCGGCGCGATGCGCGCCCCGCGACGTCAGGTCGCGCGTCGACTGGGTGAAGTCGAAGGCATAGCTCACCGGTTTGGTGATCACCTCCACGGTGGTCGGCGCCAGGCGCTGTTCGCAGATGCTCTCGAACCGGCCGAACATATCGCAGCCGCCGAGCAGCGCGAAGGCGAGGAAGACGATCCGGCGCATGGCGCGATTCTGGCATGTGCTCTTGCGCCATTCGTGTGCACTAGTGCGCGGACCGCAGGGATACGGGCCCGGGAAGCGCTGCACGATCCCGATCTGCGATAGGTCCTACAATTTGTACTGAGAACGCAAAGTGCGCACTGACCTAGGAGGAGGACCCGCCATGATGAGCACCCAGGATGCCCGAATGCTCACGCGCTACAACGCCTGGGCGAACAAGACGCTCTTCGACGCGGTGGCCGCATTGCCCGCGGGTGAGGCAACGAAGCCGCGCCCGACGCTATTCAAGACCATGGTCAACACGCTCAATCATCTGCAGGTGACCGATCTCATCTGGCAGGCGCACCTCGAAGGCCGGGAGCATGAACTCAAGGCGCTGAACACGGTGCTGCACGAGAAGCTGGAGGATCTCTGGGCTGCGCAGCAGGCGATCGACCGCTGGTACATCGACTGGTCGGATCGCGTAACGGACGCGAGTCTCGCAGAGGTGGTGAGGTTCACGCTACTCAGCGGCAACAAGGGTGAGATGAGCCGCAGCGACATCGTGTTTCACGTGGTGAATCACACGAGCTATCACCGCGGCTTCGTCGCGGATCTCTTCTTCCAGGTGCCGGTGACCCCGCCGCTCACCGACCTGCCGATCTTCCTGCGAGAGGTGGGTCGCCCGGCTTGACGGCCGACCAGCAACGTCGGCATTTCCACGGCAGAAAAGAAAAACGGGGGTTGCCCCCCGTTTTTCGGTTTGACGGGGTTTTAACCCCGTTTCGGTCCGTAAGCGAGCGCTTCAGTCGGTGGGGTAGTCCCACGCGAAGGCGACCTGCTCGACTTCAATGTGCGCATTCGGCATGACGTTCGTCGAGTCGTCGTCCGCGTCATAAGCGGCCACGCGGGCCGGGGCCGACGAAACGATGACGATCGATGCGTTCGGCATGAAGTCCGTCGCGTCGTCATCCGGATCGAGCGCGTTGGCAAGTGCGGCGCCGCCAGCGGTCGCAAGGGAAATGGCAAACATGGTGCTCAACAGCTTTTTCATGACTTCGCTCCTATCTCTGTATAAGAACGGCCGGTCCACTGTCGGGCGCCCGGTCGGGTCTACACTCGCCATTCACTGCTTCGGCGGCAAGTTCCTGGAGCAAATAATAGGGGCCGCCGCTTTCGTCATCCTTGCTTCAACCTGACAACCGGCTGACAACGCGCAGATAGGCGGCCGTCGACCTCGGGTGGCCGGTTTCCGTCATGCCGTGCGGTAACATCTGGCCATGACCGCCGCCCCGTCCTTCGTCGAGCGCCACGGACTGTGGAGCGACACCCAGCGCGCGGCCGCGCGGCACGCCCTCCAAGAGATCTCGGCACGCGGCATCGAGCTCGTCCGCTTCTCCTTCGCGGACCAGCACGGCCTCCTGCGCGGCAAGACGATCGCCGCCGCGGCGCTGCCGGACGCCCTCGCGAGCGGTGTCGCCGTCGTCTCGACCCTTTTTGCTAAGGACACCTCGCACAAGACCGTGTATCCGGTCTTCTCCGCGGGGGGCGGTTTCGGGATGGCGGAGATGGAAGGCGGGGGGGATGCGATCATCGTCGCCGACCCGACCACCTTCCGGGTGCTGCCATGGGCCCCGGACACGGCGTGGTTGCTCTGCGACGCCTACTTCCCCGGCGGCAAACCGGTCCCGTTCGACACGCGACACGTCTGCCGGATGGCGCTCGACCGGCTTGCCGGCGCCGGCTATGAATTTCTCGCCGGGCTGGAGATCGAGTTTCACGTTTTCAGGATCACCGACCCGCACCTGCGTCATTCCGACGCCGGACAGCCCGGGGAGCCGCCGGAAGTCAGCCTGCTTTCGACGGGGTATCAACTGCTCTCCGAGAGTCGCTACGATCAGATCGATCCCGTGATGGAAATCTTGCGCCGCGACCTCGCGCAACTCGAGTTGCCGCTGCGCTCGTTCGAGATCGAATACGGCCCCAGTCAGCTCGAGATCACGCTGAGCGCACTGCCGGGGCTCGGCTCCGCGGACGCGATGGTGCTGTTTCGCAGCGCGGTGAAGCAGATCTGCCGACGGCACGGCTACCACGCCACATTCATGTGCCGGCCCCGCCTGCCTAACGTGATGTCCAGTGGTTGGCACCTGCACCAATCGCTCGCGCTGCGCGGGACCGGCGCGAATGCATTCATGCCGGAAACGGCCGGTGAGCAGCTCTCGCGGGTCGGCCGGCAATACCTCGCGGGCCTGCTCGAGCATGCGCGCGGCGCCTCCGCTTTCGCCACGCCGACGATCAACGGGTACAAGCGCTACCGCCCCTTTGCCCTGGCGCCGGACCGCGCCACGTGGGGACGCGACAATCGCGGCACGATGCTGCGCGTCCTCGGCGGCGCCGACGATCCGGCCACGCGCATCGAGAATCGCCTCGGCGAGTCGGCGGCGAATCCGTACCTCTATTTCGCCTCGCAGATCTACGCGGGGCTTGACGGCATTGTGCGTGGCCTCGATCCTGGCGCCGCCGCAGACACACCGTACGATGCGCGCGCACCGATGTTGCCGCGGACGCTCGAGGAGGCGATCGCCTGCCTGCGCGAAGATGCAGCGATGCGCGCGGGATTCGGAGACGGGTTCGTTGATTATTTCTGCCGCATCAAGGAGGCGGAAATCGCGCGCTTCAATCTTGAGGTGACGGATTGGGAGCACCGCGAGTATTTCGACATGTTTTAGAAGCTATCTCAGAGAGAGAGAGCAAACATGAGAGCCGAGCAGAACCAACTGATCACGCGGATCGGACCCGGCAGGCCGGCCGGCGGCGTGTTGCGAAGCTTCTGGCAGCCCGTTGCGCTTACCGAGGAGCTTGCCGGGTCGCGGCCTTGCAAGGCGGTGCGCTTGCTGGGGCAGGACCTGGTGCTCTTCCGTGACGACGCGGGCCGTTACGGACTCCTCGACCGCGACTGCCCGCATCGGGGCGCCGATCTCTCGTTCGGCCGGCTGGAGAGCGGCGGCCTGCGCTGCGCCTTCCATGGCTGGCTCTTCGACGTCGCCGGACAGTGTCTCGAAACGCCGGCGGAGCCCGAGGGCAGCACGATGTGCCAGCGGATCCGCCAGCGCGCCTATCCCGTGGTGGAGAAGAACGGCATTCTCTTTGCGTATCTCGGCGAAGGTGCGCCGCCGGCATTCCCGCGGTTCGACTGCTTCGTCGCACCCGAGCCGTACACGTTCGCGTTCAAGGGGCTGTTCGACTGCAACTGGCTGCAGGCGTTGGAGGTGGGAATCGATCCCGCGCACACCTCGTTCCTGCACCGGTTCTTCGACGACGAGGACCCGGCGGCGGGCTACGGCAAGCCGTTCCGCGACCGGTCTGCCGACACCGACATGACGATCACGCAGGTCATGCGGGAATACTCGCGGCCCGACATCAGGGTCTCGCGTACCGAGTACGGCATGCGAATCGTCACGCTGCGGCGCGTGAGCGACGCGCAGACGCACGTGCGGGTGACCAATCTAATGTTCCCGAACGCGTTCGTCATCCCGATGAGCCTCGAAATGACGATCTCGCAGTGGCATGTCCCCATCGACGATACCCGCTGCTACTGGTATGCGATCTTCACCAGCTTCGGGGAGCCCGTGGACAAGGAGACCATGCGCCGGCAGCGGCTCGAACTCTACGAGCTGCCCGATTACCGCCCGCGGCGCAGCCGGACCAACAACTGGGGCTTCGACCCGGCCGAGCAACAGCGCGAGACGTTCACGGGCATGGGTCACGACATCAACGTCCACGACCAGTGGGCGATCGAGTCGCAGGGGCCCATCCAGGACCGCACCCGCGAGCACCTCGGCACGTCCGACCGCGCGATCATCGAGTATCGCCGCCTGCTCACCGAGGCGATCGCCCGCCATCAGGAGGGCGCCACGCTGCCCATGCGCCTAGACGACCAGACTGCTCAGACACTTACCGGACCGGGCGTTGCGGACGGCGTCGGCCCGAGCGACGCGTGGGAGCAGTACTGGCGCGAGACCGACGTCAAGCGCCGGACGCAGGCGCCCTGGGCGGCCTGACCCCTCCTCTCCGAGGAGGGGTGGCTGCGCAGCAGCCGGGGTGGTGTTCCAGAGCCTGCGCAGCCGCCGGGGGGCTAATGCCAGTCGCGACGCCGATCGTCGTGCCGCCAGTCCCAGCGTTTGTAGGGGCGCGGATGATGCACGTGGACCGGCGGGCCCCGCTTGACCACGACGGGCCGCTCGACGAACACGACGCGCGGAGGCGGCTCCTCTGCAAGCGGCGGGTCCAGAATCTCGAGGTCGCGCTTCGCAATCACGACACCGATCACCGTGCCGACCACTGCGCCAGCGATAAATGGAACCACCTCGTCCTGCGCCTGCGCATTCGAGATCGTACCCGCACCCAACGCGGCGACTGTCACTACTGCAACGAGCGCTTTTTTCATGGCGTTCTCCATTGCTGCCTGCGAGCCGCACTGCGCGGTTCGCTGAGTACAGCATCGGGGAGGATCGCGTTTACAGTGGTGAGGCTTTGTAAGCCGGCGTAACAGATTGCAACAGCGCCGGCATTTCGGTGCGCTTTCAACCCAGCTCGGCCAGGTCCTGCGGGGGGAGCGTCAATTTTGCCGCCGCAACGTTTTCCTCGAGATGGGCGAGCGAAGCGGTGCCGGGTATCGGCAGCATCACGGGCGAGCGGGCGAGCAGCCACGCCAGCGCGACTTGCGCAGGCGTCGCGCCCCGCCGCTTCGCTACACGCTGCACCTTCCTTGCGCCGAGACACTGCCCGGCGCCGAGCGGAAACCACGGCAGGAAAGCGATGCCCAGGCGCTCGCACTCGGCGAGCACCGGGTCGGACCGGCGATCGGCCACGTTGTATTCGTTCTGGACCGATACGATCGGCGCGATGCGCCGCGCTTCGGCCAGCTCAGCGACGGAGACGTTCGAGACGCCCAGGTGACGGATCTTTCCGGCCCGCTGGAGATCCGCCAGCGCACCCATCGACTCGGCGAACGGAACGGCGGGATCCGGAGCGTGGAACTGGTAGAGATCGACGCGCTCGAGCTTCAGTCGCCGCAGGCTGCCTTCGAGCGCGCGCCGCAGGTGCTCGGGGCGACCGTTCTCGTCCCAGCGGCGGCTCGGTCGCACCAGGCCGCCCTTGGTGCCGATGACCAGCCCGTCGGGATAGGGGTGCAGCGCCTCGGCGATGAGGATCTCGTCGACTTCCGGCCCGTAGCTGTCCGCGGTGTCGATGAAATTCACGCCGAGCTCGAGCGCGCGACGCAGCACCCGGTGGGATGCCGCCCGATCCTTCGGCGGTCCCCAGACGCCCGGCCCGCACAACCGCATCGCACCGAAGCCCATTCGGCGGACGCGCAGATCCCCCAGAAGAACCTCGCCCGCCGCCCCCGCATTAGCCGCTGATCCCGTCACCCTGGCAAGTCGCCTATCGCTGGTCTCCCCATGGTACCCGTCCCGCAAAAGAAAAACCCGGCCGAGGCCGGGTTCTTTCTTCGGGTATCGGCGCTGCTCTGTTCCGCTCGCCAGCCGCCCGTTGTTTGCGCAGGACCGCTTTGGTTAGGCCTGGAATTCTTTCTTTTCCTCGTCACGCTTCGACTTGTCCTGCTCGTCGTCGGAGACCTGGAATTCCTTCTTCTCCTGATTCGGAGTGATCTTGTCGTCGTAGGTGTTCTCGCTCTCGGAGACCTGGAATTCTTTCTTCTCCTCGTCGCGCTTCGACTTGTCCTGCTCGTCGTCGGAGACTTGGAATTCTTTCTTCTCTTCGTCGCGCTTCGACTTGTCCTGCTCGTCGTCGGAGACTTGGAATTCTTTCTTCTCTTCGTCGCGCTTCGACTTGTCCTGCTCGTCGTCGGAGACTTGGAATTCTTTCTTCTCCTCGTCGCGCTTCGACTTGTCCTGCTCGTCGTCGGAGACCTGGAATTCCTGCTTCTCCTTCTCCGGCGTCATCTTGTCTTCGTCGGACTTCTCGGCAGCCGGGGTGGCGACGCCGTGACTTTGCCACTTGGCGACAGCGGGCAGCGCGACGGCAAGCGGAGTGGAAAACAGCAGCACTGCAATCAGTTTCTTCATGATGAGTTTCTCCATGCAAATCGATCGGTTATCGGTGCACCCGCTGTGCGAACGGTCATTCGAGGGTCCGTGCGGCTGGTACGCTGCGCAGTCTCCTCGCCACGCCCTTGCAAGGGCCTGAAGGGCATCTGACGCCCAGCTGACAACGGGTCGCGCGCGAATTGCAGAATTGCACCAAACACCCGGGTGCGCCGTCGAACCTCATGTTCCAGAAGCCAAAAAGGCCGCGCGCGGTGGCTCACGGGTGGGACGATCGGCGACCACGAAAACGAACACCATCGCGCGCGCAGTCTGTCTTATGATTGCCCGCGCAAATCGGGCCCGACGCCTGCTACCGACGTTTCAACATGCGAATTCTCGTCGCCGAAGACGATCCCGCTCTTGCCGAGGGCATTGCTGCCTACCTGCGCCCGCTCGGGCATGCCGTAGAGGTGGCGCGCAACGGGGCAGACGCGGACGCAATGCTGGCGAGAGAGCGTTTCGACCTCTTGCTGGTCGACGTCGGGCTGCCGCGCATGGATGGATTCGAGGTCGTGCGCCGCCTGCGCACGCGGAGTCAGGAGCCGCCGGCGATCATGATCACGGCGCGCGACACGCTGGACGACCGGATACACGGTCTTGATATCGGCGCGGACGACTATCTCGTGAAGCCTTTCGAGCTCGCGGAGCTCGCTGCACGCATTCGCGCGGTGGTGCGGCGCGGCCAAACGGCGGGCGCGCAGCGCCTCGTGCTCGGGCCGCTCGCCCTGGACATCGAATCGCGCCGCGCGATGCTCAACGGCGAACCGCTCGAGCTCACCGCTCGCGAATGGGCGGTGCTCGAGGTGCTGCTCAAGCGCCTCGACAAGGTCGTGCCCAAGGAGCACATCCTTCAGGCCATCTCGACTTGGGACGACGACCTCACGCTGAATGCAATCGAGGTGTACATATCCCGCCTGCGCGTGAAGCTCGAGCCGGCGAACATCCGCATTCGCACGATCCGCGGCTTCGGTTACCGTCTCGAGGACATCGCGTCCGAAGACAATGAGATCTAGCGTCCGGCTGGCGCTGATCAAGGCGCTTGCCCTGCCCATACTCGCCCTGCTCGCCGGAGGCGCCTGGTTCTCCTATCGGGTAGCGGTGGATGTGGCCAACGACGCCTACGACCAGAGTCTGCAGAATTCGGCGCTGGCGATCGCGAACCGGGTGCGGTTCATCCGGGGGCAGCTCAGGGTGCTGCTCCCCGTCGAGGCCGTGCAGGTGCTGCGCACCGACGAGTTCGACCGCGTGTACTTTCGCGTGCTCGATGCACAGGGTCGCCTGATCACCGGGGACGGGGACCTGCCCTTGCCGGTGGAAAGCGATCAGGACGACACCACGACGTTCTTCGACGCCACGTACGAGGGGCGCCGGATCCGCGCCGTGCGCCTCCAAGCGGGAACGTTCAACAACCGCTTCTACGTGACCGTTGCCGAGACCATGCGCAAGCGCGAAAGCGCGGTGCGCCGCCTCTTGCTGGCGCTGGTATTGCCGACCGCCCTCATCGTGGTCGCGACCGGGGCGATGATCTGGTTCGGCATCGCGCGAGGGCTCTCGCCCCTGCGGAAGATCGAGCGCGAGCTCGCGCGGCGCGGCGGCGAGGATCTGTCTCCGGTCGACGAAGAGAGCGCGCCGCAGGAGGTGCGGCTGCTCGTGCAGGCGCTGAACGGGCTCCTCGGCAGGCTGCGCGAGGCCGCTGCGACGCAGCGCACCTTCCTCGAGAATGCCGCGCACCAGCTTCGCACGCCGCTGGCAAATCTGCGCCTCCAGCTGGAGCTGCTTGCGCGCGAGCCGCGCACCGAGACCATGATCCAGCAACTCGACGAGTCGGTTTCACGCACGATCCGGCTGGCCAACCAGCTGCTTGCCCTCGCACGCGCGGAGTCCGGCCGGCCGCTTGCACCGAGCTTTCGCCCAGTGAACCTCGGCGCCGTGCTCGACGATCTCGTGGACGAGTGGGTGCGAACGGCCGACCGGAAAGAGATCGATCTCGGGTTCGAGCGCGCCGACGCGTGGCTGCTCGGTGACCCCTTCATGCTTCGCGAGCTCGCTGCGAACCTGATCGACAACGCGGTCCGCTACACGCAGACGGGCGGAGACGTCACGGTGCGGTGCGGCGCGGCAGATGGCGTCGCATTTCTCGAGGTCGAGGACAACGGCGTCGGCATTCCGCTCGAAGAGCGCGAGAATGTGCTCGAGCGCTTCTATCGCATGCCGGGCAGTCCGGGTTCGGGCAGCGGGCTCGGGCTCGCGATCGCAAACGACATCGTCAAGGCGCACGCTGGATCGCTGCGCGTCGCCGAGCCTGAAGGACATGCTGGCACGATCGTCCGGGCAGAGTTCCGTGAGACTGCACAGCGCCCCGCTTCGGCATCGGGTCGTGGCGAGGCGACCGACCCGCGCGCCCTCTAGATCTTCGCCGGGCGCTTCGTGGTAGCGATGCCCATACGGCGTCGGTTAGGATACGAAGCGGGAGGGTCGCATGTTCGATCTGAGCGGGAAAGTGGCGATCGTCACCGGTGGGAATGGTGGCATCGGATTGGGCATGGCTCGCGGGTTGGCCGGCGCGGGCGCGCGTGTGGTCGTGGCAGCGCGCAATCGGGAAAAATCGCGCGGCGCGGTGGCCGAGCTTCAGAGTCTCCGTCGCGAGGCGGGCTTGGCCATCGAGGTCGACGTCGCCGATCCGGAATCGGTGAACGCGCTCATCGACCGCACCAGGAAACAGTGCGGGCGTATCGACATACTCGTCAACAACGCCGGCATGAACATTCGCAAGGCGCCGCACGTGGTGAGCCTCGCCGAATGGCGCAAGGTGCTCGACGTGAATCTCACCAGCGCGTTTCTCTGCTCGCACGCAGTGTATCCGGCGATGAAGAGCACGGGTGGCGGGAAGATCATCAACATCGGGTCGATGCTTTCCATATTCGGCGCGGGCTTCGCACCGGCCTACGCGGCGAGCAAGGGCGGCATCGTCCAGTTCACCAAGGCCTGCGCTTCAGCGTGGGCGCAGGACAATATCCAGGTGAACGCGATATTGCCGGGCTGGGTCAACACCGAGCTGACCGTTCAGGGGCGCAAGGAAGTGCCCGGCCTCGAAGAGCGCGTGACCGCCAGGACGCCTGCAGGTCGCTGGGGGAACCCCGAGGATTTCGCAGGAATCGCGGTCTTCCTCGCGAGCGATGCGTCGGATTTCCTGACCGGGACCGCGATCCCGGTCGATGGCGGCTACTCGATTCAGGGTTGAAAGTCCGCGCAGGGCAGCACCGCGCGCGCCGGGCGCGATCAAATGGAGGAGTCGGAACGATGAACGAGAAGGCCCGCTGTATCTTCGTTGCCAGCATGGACGTGGACCCCGAGAAGGAAGCGCTCTTCAACGAGGTCTACGACGTCGAGCATATTCCGCTGATCCTGAAAGTGCCCGGCGTGCTGTCCGCACGGCGCATGCAAAGCGTGCCGCTCACGCTGTCGCTTGGCGGTGAGCGCAAAACCATTCCGGCGGAGGGCGAGCCGCGCTACAGCGCGATCTATGAGCTCGCGAGCGCGGACGTCCTGACGAGCGACGCATGGACGAAGGCGGTGGATCAGGGTCGCTGGCCGACCGAGGTCAGACCCTACACGCGCAATCGCCGTCACCGGCTGTACGAGATGACCGACGCGCCGGCGTAGTTCGATGAGTTACCATCCGCAGATCACGAGGTGACAGGCGAGAGGTGGAGATGAGCGCACAAGACAGGGTCGCGATCGTCACTGGCGCGGGAACGGGGATCGGCAAGGCGGCTGCGCTGGCGCTGCTCGGCGACGGGTATTGCGTGGTGATGGCCGGGCGACGCCCGGAGCCGCTAGTGAGTGCTGTCAAGGACGCCGGACCGGCCGGCGCGCGCGCGCTGGCAGTGCCCACCGACGTGGCCGACCCGGATTCGGTGCGCGCGCTGTTCGCGAAGACGAAAGACGCATTCGGCCGGCTCGATCTGCTTTTCAACAATGCAGGCATCGGGGCGCCGGGCGTGAACCTGGAGGACCTCACCTTCGAGCAGTGGAAGGCGGTGGTGGACGTCAACCTCTCCGGAATGTTTCTCTGCATCCAGGAGGCGTTCAGGATCATGAAGGCGCAGAATCCGCGCGGCGGGCGAATCATCAACAACGGATCGATCTCTGCGCACGCACCGCGCCCGAACTCGGCGCCCTACACGGCGACCAAGCACGGCGTGACCGGTCTCACCAAGTGCGCGTCCCTCGACGGCAGAAAATACGACATCGCCTGCGGGCAGATCGATATCGGCAACGCGAACACCGAACTGGCAGCGCGCATGGCGAAGGGCGTGCCGCAGGCCAACGGCACGATCGCCGCCGAGCCGCTCATGGACGTGGCGCACGTCGGCCAGGCGGTGCTGCACATGGCGAATCTGCCGCTCGAGACGAACGTGCAATTCATGACCATCATGGCGACGAAGATGCCGTTCGTCGGGCGCGGCTGAGTTGTCGGGCGAGTGCCGGTGCGCTGCGGGAGACATTCTGTTTGCGCATTGACCGAGTCGTAGGTATCATTCCCTTACGTATACGTTAAGCGCATTGCGCGGCGTGCGAAGACATCCGGCAGAATCCCAGAAGGTGTCAGCCGCGCGAGCACTGAGTTCGACCTCCGATGGTGCCGGGGGTGGCTCGTACCAGCGTAGTGCGGGTATCGAAGCGTAAGGGGAACCGGGGCCCGCTTGCGTCACTTGCGTCAAAATGGGCGCGGCGCCGGGAAGAGAATAGGTGCGCAGGGGTTCAGCGGCCGAGAGGCAGCCGGCGCACCGAAGATGATCGCGGGCTCTAGGTCCGATCGATCCCAGGCAACCTAGGAGGAGGGCATTCACATGAAAACCAGCATTTCCCTGAAAGTGCTCGTCGCGGCCGGCGCCGCCGTCATCTTGGCTGCGGCCGCAACGGATGCGTCGGCACAGAAGCGCGTGAAATGGAAGATGCAAAGCGCGTTCGGCAGCACCCTGCCGCACCTCGGCACGTCGGGCGTGCGGTTCGAGAAGAACGTCGCGGAAGCGACCGACGGCCGATTCGAGATCAAGTTCTACGAACCGGGCGCGCTTGTTCCCGCGCTCGAGTGTTTCGACGCCGCGTCGAAGGGCTCGGTGGATGCGTGCTGGACGACCCCCGGCTATCACACGGGCAAGATTCCAGCCGCCGCGTTCTTCACCACGATGCCGTTCGGGCCGGGCTTCGGCGAATTCATGGCGTGGAAGATGTATGGCGGTGGCGACAAGCTCCGTAACGAGATCTATGCGCCGTATGGCCTGATTGGATTCAACGGCGTCGCGATCGGCCCGGAAACCTCCGGCTGGTTCAAGAACGAGATCAAGTCGCTCGACCAGATCAAGGGCATGAAGATGCGCTTCTTCGGCCTGGGCGCCAGGGTGATGCAGAAGCTCGGCGTCTCGACGCAGCTCCTGGCCGCGGCGGACATCTACCCGGCGCTCGAGCGCGGCGTGATCGACGCCACCGAGTTCTCGATGCCCTCGATCGATCAGAAGCTCGGCTTCTACCAGATCGCGAAGAACAACTACTTCCCGGGCTGGCACCAGCAGGTCTCCGTCAACGAGTTCCTCGTGAACAAGAAGGCCTACGACGCGCTGCCGAAGAACTACAAGATGATTCTCCAGCTAGCGTTGGGCGAATCGGTGATGGCGACCTACGCCGAAACCGAGTGGCGCAATCCCGTGGCGATGAACGAGAACGCCGAGAAGTACGGTGTCCACAACCGGCGCTGGACCGACGAGGAGCTCGCCACGTTCGAGAAGGCGTGGAACGAAGTGATGGCAGAAGAGTCCGCCAAGGACCCGACCTTCAAGAAAGTTGCCGACAGCTATCTCGCGTTCCGCAAGACGTACAAGGCGTGGGGTGACGCGCAGGCAATGAAGCCCACCTATCTGCCGTAGCACTGGGCGACCGGCGCGTCCGCACGCGCCGTCATAGCAACATCCGGGGAGGCCGGCGCGCGAAGCGCGCCGGCCGTTCCGCCCCCGGACTTCACTGGGCCTGGGTGACGCGATGGACTATCTGCTGAGAATCGGCAGCCGGCTGGTCAGCAAGCTCGGCCTGACCATTCTTGCGCTGGTGATCGTCGGCGTCGTCTTCGCGACCATCGCGGGCCTCTCCCCGGACGCTCGCGAGGAACTCCTGTACCAGATTCAGGACTACCTTCCGATCGCGATGTTCCTCACGCTCGCGGTGCTGCTCTTCTCGGGCTATCCGGTAGCGTTCATCCTCGGGGGGATCGCGCTCGGCTTCGGACTGATCGGGTATCTCCTGGGCATTTTCAAGATCATCGAGTTCTACAATTTCGTCCCGCGGATCTGGGGCCAGGCCGCGGAGAACCTCGTCCTGGTCGCGGTGCCGGCCTTCGTCTTCATGGGCGTGATGATGGAGCGCAGTGGCATCGCGAACGATCTTCTGTACTGCGTGCAGGTGCTGCTGAAGCGCGTGCCCGGCGCACTGGCGCTCGCGGTCACGATTATGGGGACAATCCTCGCGGCGATGACCGGAATCATCGGGGCGTCGGTGACGATGATGACCGCGCTCGCATTGCCCACGATGATGCGCCAGGGCTACAACCACGGGCTCGCATGCGGCACCATCGCCGCCTCCGGGACGCTCGGCATCCTCATTCCGCCGAGCATCATGCTGATCATCATGGCCGACCTTCTGTCGGTCTCGGTCGGCAATCTGTTCATGGCGGCCCTGGTCCCAGGGCTGACGCTGGCGGCCCTGTATCTGCTCTACGTGATCGTGGTCTCCTGGCTCAGGCCGAGCATGGCGCCGCCGCTGCCACCCCACCTGCTGACGGTGCCGAAGGGGCAAATGGCGCCGCTCCTTCTGCGCAGTTTCCTGCCGCCGGTGTTCCTGATCGGGCTGATCAAGGGATCGATTCTGTTCGGCTGGGCGACGCCAAGCGAGGCCGGCGCAGTCGGGGCGTTCGGTGCGCTGCTGCTTGCGCTCTACAACGGCCGCCTCAAGCGCGAAGTTCTCAAGGGGGTATGCGAGACCTCGGCGCGCACGGTCGCGATGATCTTTTTCATCATCATCAGTGCGACCTGCTTTGCCTACGTCTACAGGTCGCTCGGCGGGGACGTCATCGTCGAGCACCTGATCCGGGAGGCGGGGCTCACCTCCTGGGGCTTCCTTATCCTGATCATGACGATCGTGTTCGTGCTCGGGTTCTTCCTCGACTGGATCGAGATCACGCTCATCGTGCTTCCCGTGTTCGCACCCATGGTCGCAGGGCTCGACTTCGGCGATTACATAGACAAGAAAGACGTCGTGTACTGGTTCGCGATCCTGATGGCGGTGAACCTCCAGACCTCGTTCCTCACCCCGCCGTTCGGGTTCGCCCTGTTCTATCTGAAGGGCATTGCGCCGAAGGAGATCAAGATCCAGAGCATCTACAAGGGCATCGTCCCGTTCGTGCTGCTGCAGTTGCTCGCGGTGCTGGCGGTGCTCGCGTTTCCGGACCTCGCGCTGTCGCTGATGCGCTCGGTTTATCCGGTTTCTTGATAAGGTTCAGCTCGCATGGCACAGGAAATTTCCGCCGCAGCACCTGAAGAGGCCAGAGACTCGCTCGCGCTGCGCATGAGCGAGAGGCTGCGCCGGTTCGTCGATGGCGTCGGCCGCTTCGGCGCCTGGCTGATAATCCCGACGGTGCTGATTACCGTGCTGGACGTCATCGCGCGCAAGATCGTCTGGCACGACGCCGACGGCCAGGTGCACGGCCTCCAGATCTTTCTGGTCAACCATGTCAGCGCGATCTTCGGGTCGACCCTGCTGCAGGAGCTGGAGTGGCACTTTCACACCGGCCTCTTCGCGCTGGTGCTGGGCTACGGATACATCTACAACGCGCACGTGCGCGTCGACCTGATTCGCGAGAACCTCAAGTTCCGCAAGCAGGTCTGGCTGGAGTTCGTGGGCATCACGTTCTTCATGCTGCCGTTTTGCGCCACCATCATCTGGTTCGCGATCGACTACGCCTATGCGTCGTACGTGATCCACGAAATTTCGGCTTCGACGGTCGGACTGACGCACCGCTGGATCATCAAGAGCGTGCTGGTGGCCGGGCTCATCGTCGCCGCGATCGCGGGTATCGCGGTGTGGTTGCAGGTGGTGGTGGTGCTGTTCGGGAAAGTCGAGCGGCGCTTTCCGCTCATGACGCTCGATTGGCCCGAAGAGGCGGGGACGAAGATCGAGGGCAAGGAGCGGGTCAAGCTCGAGGAGAGCATCGACACGCTTGCGGCGCCCACCGAGGAGGAGCGGGCCAAGACCGCCGCCATCCTGACCGGCGGTTGACCGCGCGCGCTTGGTCCGCCAGCGAGACGGGAACGCAGATCGACATGGATTGGGACAAGCTGCTCAAGCGGTACGTATGGGACGACGCCAAGACCCCGTACTTCATCGCGGTCCGTCGGCTCACCCGCTCCCAGGCCCACCACGAGCTCTTTGTCTACACGCTGTTTCTCGGTGTCCTGTTCGGATTCCTGGCGATTTCCGCGCTGTCTGCGCGCCATCCACACGGCCACTCGGCGCTCGTCCCCCTGTACGCGTTCTCCGTGGTGTGCGCAGCCATCGTGCTCGGCATCAGCAAGCATCATTACGCGGCGCTCTATTGCGCGGGCGCGCCGGTCGCGGGGCTCGCCTATTTCGCGGTATACGGATTTCACGCTGGATTGGGGCCCGTCGACAAGGTGCTCCTCGTCGCGGCGATGCTGCTCTGGCTGCGATACTGCGTGCGCACCATCGCGATCGCGCGCGCGTATCCGGGCATGCCCGATCCGTCCGGCGCCCCGTGAACGAGGCGACGAGCGCCGAGTCGCCGGGCGGCGAGGCGGGCCGGTCCGTACAGGCACGCAAGGCGTTTCGGCGCCACGTCGCGCTGTATGCGGGTGGCGCCGTGGCGCTGAATGCCATGAACTATTTCGTCGGGTCGGGATGGTGGGCGTTCTGGCCGCTCGCTGCATGGAGCATGCTGCTGCTGATCCACTATCTGCGCTACAAGGCGGCGTCGGTCGACGAGGAGTGGGTCGAGGAGCGCACTGCGGAACTGCGCTTGAAGAGCTATGATCGCGACCATATCGAGAACATCGCGGCGCACGGCCCCGGTGCCGCCGCAGGAAAGAGCGAAGCAGAACGAAAATAGTGGATACTCGGCCATAGCGGCCGGACGTCGTTGCCCGCCCGCGTCGCGAGCCATGCGCCGCGCCCGGCGGTGAAACCAATCCGGACGAGCGCTGTCTTTATCCGTATTTCCCGCGAGATTCCGGTCCGGCCGGTTTCGTTGGCCTGATTTCGGGGTTGAAAAATGGCGCGCACTTCCCTACCTTCACGTCCCGCACAGCGGGGTTGAGGAGCCTTTGCTGCAATGTTGACGATCGAGAACCTGGTGAAGGCCTTCGGTACGAAGCGTGCCGTGGACGGCGTTTCCTTGAGCGTCGAGCGCGGCGAGGTGCTCGGCTTTCTGGGCCCGAACGGCGCCGGCAAGTCCACCACGATGCGGATGATCACCGGCTTCATTCCGCCCACTGGGGGGACAGTCATGATCGGCGGCCATGACATGCTCGCCGACCCGATACCCGCGAAGCGCCTCATCGGATACCTGCCCGAGAACGCGGCCGCGTATCCGGACATGACGGTGCGCGGTTTTCTCGGGTTCGCCGCCGACATGCGGGGTCTCGCCGGCGATGCGCGAACGCGAGCGATCGCGCGCGTCGTCGACCTCTGCTTTCTGGACTCGGTGTTGCACCAGGAGATCGACACGCTCTCCAAGGGGTACCGGCACCGGACGTGCCTCGCGCAGGCGCTCATCCACGATCCCGATGTGCTGGTGCTCGACGAGCCGACCGACGGGCTCGATCCCAATCAAAAGCACGAGGTTCGCAATCTGATTCGCGAGCTCGGGACACGCAAGGCCGTGATCTTCTCGACGCACATCCTCGAGGAAGTGGACGCTGCGTGCACGCGTGCCATCATCATCGACCGCGGTCGCATCGTCGCCAACGGCACGCCGGCGGAGCTGCGTGCGATGTCCGGCCTCGCGGGCGCGGTGACGCTCAAGGCTCGCGGGGCGGATGCGGCGCGGCTTGCCGGGCTCCCCGCCGCGGGCAGTGTCGAGCCGCTCGAGGAGGGCGCGCTGCGCGTGTATCCCAAGGACAAGGACGCCGCCGCGAGCCTCGCCCGGCAGGTGATCGAGCTCGTGGTCAGCCAGGACTGGAAGATCGAGCAGCTGCGTTCCGAGGAAGGGCAGCTCGACGAGGTGTTCCGCCGCATCACGCTGCCCGACACGGTACGGGAGGCCGCGCGATGAGCGCCATGCGTCCGATCTGGGTCATCGTCCGCCGCGAGCTTGCGAGCACGTTCACGTCGCCCGTCGCGTACGTATTCCTCGTGATCTTTCTGCTTCTGAACGGGTTCTTTACCTTCACGGCGGGAGCGTTCTTCGAGCGCGGCGAGGCGAGCCTCGCCTCGTTTTTCATGTGGCATCCGTGGCTCTACCTCGTGCTGGTCCCGGCCGTGGGAATGCGGGTGTGGGCCGAGGAGCGGCGCGCCGGGACGCTCGAGCTCCTGCTCACCATGCCGATAGCCGCGTGGCAGGCGATCATCGCGAAGTTTCTCGCCTCCTGGATCTTCCTCGCGGTCGCACTGGCCCTCACGTTCCCGGCCGTGATCACGGTGAACGAGCTCGGCGACCCCGATAACGGCGTGATCTTCGCGGGCTACGTGGGCAGCTTGCTCCTTGCAGGAGCCTATCTCGCCATCACCTGCATGACCTCCGCGATGACCCGCAACCAGGTGGTCGCGTTCATCGTGTCCGTGGTGTTGTGCCTCTTTCTCATCCTGGCGGGATTCAATCCGATCACGGATCTGCTCACGCGCTGGGCCAGTCCGACGTTCGTGGACGCGGTCGCGGGCTTCTCGGTGATGACCCACTTCGACGGCTTCCAGAAAGGCGTGATCTCGCTGCGCGATCTCGTGTTCTTCCTGTCGGTGATGGGTTTTGCGCTGTTCGTGACCGGCGTGATTCTCCGCAACCATCGTGCGGGCTGATTCCATGAAACGCAGCGAATCCCTCATCTATTCCGCGGCGGGAGTGGTGATCCTGTTCCTGGCTCTCGTCGCGCTCAACTATCTCGTCGGCTCTGCGCCGGCGCGGGTCGACCTGACCGAGAACAAGCTCTACACGCTGTCGGATGGGACCAAGAAGACCCTCAAGGCGCTCACCGCGCCGGTGAAGATCCGGCTGTACGAGTCGCGGGGTGAAGGAATGCCTGTGCAGCTCCGCGGCTTCGCGCAGCGCGTCGAGGATCTCCTGGACGAGTTCGCGTCGGTCGCCGGCCCGAACCTCGTCATCGAGAAATACGACCCCAAGCCGGACTCCGACGAGGAGGACGCAGCACAGCTGGGCGGAGTCGAACCGCAGCAGCTCGTCACCGGCGATTCGTTTTATCTGGGTCTCGTCGTCAGCCGGCTCGATCGCGCGGAGACGATTCCGTCCATCTCGTTCCAGCGTGAGCCTCTGCTCGAATACGACCTCATCCGGGCGATCGCGAGCGTCGGCCTGCCCGAGCGACCCAAGCTCGGGGTCATGGCGGGTCTGATGGTGATGGGGGCGCCGTTCAATCCATACACACGACAGCCCGCCGAACCGTGGGTGCTGGCAAACGAGCTCAAGCGCGAATTCGAAGTTCAGGAAGTTCAGATGGATGTCGAGGAGATTCCCGCCGACATCAAGGTGCTGCTGCTCATCCATCCGCGCAACATCAAGCCCAAGACCGAGTACGCACTCGATCAGTTCGTGCTGCGCGGCGGAAAGCTGATCGCGTTCGTCGACCCCTACGCATACTTCGACCAGCAGCCGCTGATGCCGGGCATGCCTGGCCAGCCTTCGAGCTCGACGCTTCCGACGCTCTTGAAGGCCTGGGGCGCGGAGATGGACCCTGACAAGATCGTCGCCGACGTAGTTTTCGCGTCGGGCAGTGGACAGCGCTACACACCCACCGTGCTTTCGCTCAACCGTACGGCGTTCAGCCGGGACGACGTCGTCACCGGTCAGATCGAAACGCTGTTCTACCCGTTCGGCGGAGCGTTCCATGTCGCGCCCCCCGATGGGCTCAAGGCCGAAGCCATCGTGCACACCTCGACGAACTCGGCGCTGATGGACAAGAAGGAGGCCAACACTTTCGGCGATGCCGCCCTCAAGACCTTCACGCCCGGCGGCAAACCGCTCGCATTGGCCCTGCGCCTGACCGGAACGTTCAATACCGCCTTTCCGGACGGCCCGCCGCGGTCGGCAGAGGACAAGGACAAGGACAAGGACGGCAAAGACTCGGGCAAGGACGAATCGAAGGCCGCGGACGAGAAAGCGGGCGAGAAAGCCGGCAAGGAAGCCGCGGGAGCGGGCGAGAAAGAGAAGAAGAACGCCGCCGCGTCGCAGCTGAAGACATCGGCGCATCCGAACGCCGTGGTGATCGTGGGGGACGTGGACATGCTCGCCGACGGGGCGGCCGTGGATGTGCGCGAAGTCTTCGGGCGCAAAGTGGTGGTGCCCTCGAGCGGCAACCTTGCATTCGCGCTCGGTCTCATCGAGCAGGCGATGGCAGGGGACGACCTCATGTCGCTTCGCACCCGCGCATCGGCGCTCCGCCCGCTTACCGTCGTGCATGAGCTGGAAGCCGAGGCGCAGAAGCAGTACCTCGGCAAGATCCAGGCGCTCGAGGACGAGCTCCAGAAGACCACCGAGAAGTTGCAGGCGCTGCAGAAGGCGCGCGCGCCGGGCGCCCAGGGCAACCAGATCCTCTCCCCCGAGGAGCAGGCCGAGATCGACAGCTTCCGCAAGACCGTTGCGACGACTCGCAAAGAGCTGAAGGAGGTGCGCAAGAACCTGCGCCACGACGCCGAAAGCCTCGTGTTCTGGACCAAGGTCGCCAACATAGCGCTCATGCCGCTCCTGGTGGCGCTCGCCGGCCTGATCGTGGCGCTCGTGCGCCGCGCTCGTGCCAGACGGTTGGGCGCATCGTGAGGAGGACGCGCGCGTGAGTGCCCGGCTGCTCGGAATCCTGATCGCGGTGCTGGTCGTGCTCGGCGGGGCCGCGGTGTGGGTGCATCAGAAGGAGCGCGCGAACCAGGCGCCGGCCAGCGCCACGCTCGGCGATCCGTTCCTGAAGGATCTGCAGGCCGCGAACATCGCGTCGATCCGGATCACCGAGCCAGGCAAAGCGCTCACCCTGCGCCGCGATGGCGCGCGCTGGGTCATTCCAGAACGCGGCGATTTTCCCGCCGACTTCGCGAAGGTGCGCAATTTCGTCGTGGATGCGCTGGCGCTCAAGATCGGCCAAAGCGAGCCGATCAACGGCGCAGACCGCACCCGGCTTCGCCTCAACGAACCATCGGCGGCCGAGGGGGGCGGAACGCTCGTCGAGTTTGAGGCTGCCGATGGGAAGCCCCTGGCGCGCATGATCGTGGGCAACAAGTATTTCAAGCGCAAACCCGACAATCCGAAGACGGCCCAGGCCGACGGCCGCTTCGTGCTGCGCCCGGATGCCGCGGGCACCGCGGTCATCGTCGCCGACCCGCTGGAACAGTCGGTCGCCGAGAACGTGCAGTGGATCGACCGCCATGCGTTGGCAGCGGAGGACCCGGTCTCCATCGACGTGCGCCATGCGGACGGCAATCATTGGCGGCTGGTGAAGGGGCCGGACGCGGATGGCCCGTGGAAGCTCGTCGGCGCGAAACCCAGCGAGAAGCTCGCCGAGACGACCGTTCTCTCCGTGGTGGCGGCGGCAAGGGGGCTCGATATCGCCGACATCGTGGAGAAGGATCCACAGCACATGGCGAAAGCGCTCGACAAGCCGACGGTGATAACCGTCGTGACGGCCGACGGACTGACCTACACGCTGAAGGTCGGCGAGGCCGAGGACCGGAATCGCTACGCCGTGGGCACGATCGAGGGCGAACTGCCTGCCGCGCGCAAGCCGGTCGAGGGAGAGAAGCCGGAGGATGCCGCCGCGAGGGACAAGGCATTCGGCGATCGCATCGCCAAGATCCGGGCGCGCATGCCCGATGAGCGGACGCTCGCGAAGTATGCGCTGCTCATTCCCGACACGACGCTCGTCGACCTGACCAAGAAGCGCGCGGACCTGCTCGAGAAGCCTCCCGCAAAGCACTGATCCCCACCACGGTGCTCGCGCGGTCGCGTTACACTGCGACTTCCGCGCGTCGGCACGGGCACCACGGCGTAGGAGGGGGCCATCGAAATCCTCGGGATCGACATCGGCGGGACCGGCATCAAGGGCGCTCCGGTCGATACACGCAACGGCAAGCTGCTTGCGGAGCGACACCGCATCGCGACGCCGCAACCTGCCACGCCGACGGCAGTGGCGGATACGGTCGGCGAGGTCGTTCGACACTTCGGTTGGAAAGGGCCGCTGGGCTGTGCGATGCCGGCCGTGGTCCAGCAGGGCCGGCTGCGCACCGCGGCCAATATCTCGAAGCGCTGGCTGGATGTGAGCGCGGTCGAGCGTTTCCGCGCGGCGTCGCGCTGCGCGGTGAGCGTGATCAACGACGCGGACGCGGCGGGCTATGCCGAGATGCATTTCGGCGCCGGCCGCGGAAAATCAGGCCTGGTGATCATGGTGACGCTGGGCACGGGCATCGGCACCGCGCTCTTCATCAACGGGCACCTCGTGCCCAACACCGAGCTCGGCCACATGGAGGTGCGCGGCAAGGAGGCCGAAAAGTGGGCCGCCGAGAGCGTGCGCGTCGCGAAGAGCCTGAGCTGGAAGAAGTGGGCGAAGCGCGTCGACACCTACCTGCTCGCCCTGCACCGCTATTTCTGGCCGGATCTCTTCATCATCGGCGGCGGGGTCAGCAAGAAGCAGGAGAAGTTCCTGCCGCGCCTGACCGTCCCGGCGCGCGTCGTGCCCGCGAAGCTGCGCAACGATGCCGGCATCATCGGCGCAGCGCTGTCGTTCGAGCACGAACGCGAGCGCATGCGCGGCAAGCGCTCGCTCGGCTGATTCGATCCGGCCGAAGGGGAAAGACGATGAGCAAGAAGATTGCCGTGCTCGGGACGGGCGCCAACGGCGCGTCCATCGCTGCCGATCTGACCAATGCCGGCCTCGATGTCGTGCTCATCGATCAGTGGCCTGAGCATGTCCAGGCGATGCGCAAGAATGGCGTACGCATCGAAATGCCCAAGGAGACGGTCCAAACTGCCGTCCGTGCTTACCATCTGTGCGATGTTTGCACTTTCGACGAGAAGTTCGACGTCGTGCTCCTGCTGATGAAAGCCTATGACACGCGCTGGGCGTGCCAGCTCATCGAGCCATACCTGCAACCCGACGGATTGCTGGCCGGCGTCCAGAACGGCATGACCGTTGACGCCATCGCCGATGTGGTCGGCCCGGAGCGCACGATAGGCTGCGTCATCGAGATATCGTCCCAGATGTTCGATCCCGGCATCGTGCAGCGGCAATCGCCGCACGACCGGTCTTGGTTCGCCGTCGGCGGCGTCCATGAGGCGACCGTCGGCCGCGAGGCCGAGATCCAGGAACTGCTGGCGCATTCGGGGACCGTGGTGATTTCCTCGGACATCCGCTCGGCCAAATGGATGAAGCTGATCAGCAACTGCACCACTCTCGCGACTACGGCGATATTCGGGGTGCCGATCGCGGTGGCGGCCGATACGCCGGACATGCGCGAGATGATGCTCCGTTCGGGCTCGGAAGCGCTGGCGGCAGGTCAGGATCTGGGCTACCGGATCGAGCCGATCTTCGGGCTGAGCGAAGACGAGGCGCGGAATTCCGACAATCTGGTTGAACTGCTGCTCGATAAGCTGACCAGCACGTACATCCTGCCCGATACCATCACCACGATCCTGCAGGACATGATGAAGAACCGCAGGAGCGAGGTGGGCGACGTCAACGGCTGGGTGGTCGAGCAACAAGAACGCCTCGGCAAGACTGCGCCGGTCAACGCGGCGATCCTGGAATTGACGGCGCGGATCAAGCGCCGCGAACTCAAACCCGGGCGGGCGAACGTGAATGTGCTGAAGGCGATGCTCGGCGAAAGCTGAATGTCTGGTAGACGGCGACCGCTACGTTTCCGATAGCGGGTATTCGAACATCTGCGCACCGCCAAGCCGCGCCGCGGTGCTGGGCGCAAGAAGAGCGTCAAAACGTCGTCGTTCCGGCGTAACTTTTCCAAGAAATTCATGTATTTGTGTAGCCGCCTGGTCGATGACGATCGGCGCGAGCCCGCGCCCCAGGCGGAAGATAAGGAGGAGAAAGCCATGAGGATCCGAGCTTCCCTGCTTTACTGCGCAACCTTTCTCGCCATGCTCGCGGTGCTCATGTTGTCTCGAGCCGCTGCGGCAGAAGGAATCGAGATCCTCTGGCTCGGGCACTCGACCACCCGCATTACGACCCCGACCGGGAAGGTGATCATGATCGACCCCGCGCTGACGAGGACGCCCACCGCTCCACCCAAGTACAAGGATCTCAAGGCGCTCGGGAAGGTCGACCTGATTCTGGTCACGCACGGCCACGGCGATCACATCCACGACCTCGTGGCGCTGGCGAAGATCTCGGGCGCAGTGGTCGTCGCGAACTTCGAGTTCGCCCTCCAGCTGGTCCACATGGGCCTGCTGGATGCGAAGAAGAGCATCGCCATGAACAAGGGCGGCACGATCACGCCAATCGGGCGCGACATCAAGATCCACATGGTTCCCGCCGAGCACAGCTCGACGGTCGACTTGAGCTATTTCAGTCCGGATCGCATCAAGGGCGGCGCGCCGAGGTTTCTGGAAGGCGGCGTCGCCGTAGGGTACGTAATCGAGCTCGAGAACGGATTCCGCATCTACTTCTCGGGCGACACCGACGTGTTCGGCGACATGGCGCTGATCCAAAGGTTCTACCACCCCGATCTCGCGATGGTGCCGATTGGCGGTCACTACACCATGGATCCGCAAGCCGCGGCCTATGCCCTTCGGGAGCTGATCAAGCCGAAGGAAGTGATCCCGGTTCACTACGGCACGTACCCGATCATCAATCGGACGCCAGCCGAGCTCAAGGCGGCGCTCGGGGATTCGCCAATCAAGATGCTCGATGTCAAGCCGGGACAGGCAGTCCGGTACTGATTCACCCGCGCGCGCCAGCGCGCTCACGCTAAAGGAGGTATCCATGCGAGCTATTCACGCACGACTTGCCGCGGCCGTTGCAATGTGCCTCGTTGCGACCGTGGTCCTTGCCCAGGAAGCTGGTCGCACCGTCTCGCCCGAGGAATTGAAATGGGTACCCGGACGGACCCCCGGACTCGAGGTGGCCTTCATCGTGGGCAACCGCAAGGCGCCCGGGCCTCTTGTCTACCGGGTGAAGTTTCCGCCCAACTTCGTCATTCGCGCCCATACGCATCGCGACGAGCGGACTTACACGGTCCTCTCGGGCACTTGGTACGTGGGGTGGGGAACGCATTTCGACGATGCGAAGCTCAAGGCGCTCTCTGCCGGAAGCTTCTACACTGAGCCCGCGGGCGCGCCGCATTACGTCGCCACGAAGGGCGAGCCGGTGATGGTGCAGATCACGGCAACCGGGCCGCTCGAATATCATCGCTTCGTCGAACCGGCGCCTGTCGCGACCCAGTAGAAGTGGGCGATGCGGGCGCAATACACGGCGACCCATGAACGTCATGCCAAGCGCCGGTGCGGTCCGGGACCGCACCGGCTGCGCCGCTCAGTCAGTCGGGCACGTTGGCGAGACGCAGGCCCTCTGCCAGCCGGGCGACATCGGCGGGTTGCTTGAACGGCAGCCAGAACGCCGTTCCCCGGATCGTGAGCGGATCCATGTAACCCTGGTATCCGCGCGTGACCGAAGGTTCACGAAGCTTGCGGAGGATCTGATTCGCTTCGTCGGTATTGCCGAGATGCCCGTCGACCGCCAGAAGCAGCCTATACGGCCACGGATCGTCGGGGTTCAGTGCGATGGCCTCTCTTAGCGGCTCCGCCGCCTCTCCGAACTGACCGAGGCCGAAACGGGCGAGGCCGACGTAGTAGCGATAGAAAGCGGGGTAGTGCGGGTTGAGCCGCATGGCTCGCTCGATCAGGACCGGTGCCTCGCTTGCCCGACCGGAAAGCGTCAATACCCCTGCAAGCTCGACGTAGCCATCTGCGTCGTTCGGGTCGATTTCGACTGCGTGCTCGGCATCGACGATGGCCTCGTCGTACCTTCGCGCTTGCGCATGGATGTCCGCTGCAACCTGGTAAGCAAGTGACGTCGGATCGCGCATCGCCTTCGCAAGGTGCTGCTCCGCCGCTGCCCAGGTCTCGTGCCAGCGAGGCATTCCGACATGTTCGTGCCACAACCGCCTGGTGGTTTGCCAGTAGGTCGCCGCGAGGCCCGCGTGCGCCCGTGCGTAATTCGGATCGAGATCGATCGCCTTCTCGAATTCGGCGATCGCCTGACGGAAATCGTCGGGCCGGCGTCGGAGATAGTGACGCCAGCCCTTCAAGTACGCGTCGTACGCGGCGGGGTTTTCCGTCACCTTGCTGGCGATGAGGCTCTGCTCGGTTGCGGTGAGCTTGACCGCCAGGGCGGTCCTTACCTTCCCCGCGACTTCTGCCTGAAGTCTGAATACGTCCGCGAGCTTTCCGTCGTAACGCTCCGCCCAGATCTGCTGAGCAGTCACGGCATCGACTAGCCGGACGTTGATGCGAATGTCGGAGCGCTCCCTGCGTACGCTCCCTGAAAGGACGTAGCGGACGCCGAGCTCCGCGGCCACGCGCCGCGGGTCGACGGCCGTGTCCTTGTAGCGGAACGTCGAGTTGCGCGCGATCACGAACAGGCCGGAAATCCTGGAAAGATCGGTGATGATGTCTTCCGTGATACCGTCGCTGAAGTACTCTTTCGCGGGATTGGCGCCGATGTTGGTGAACGGTAGAACCGCGATCGATGGCTTGTCCGGCACCAACAGCGTGACCGTGTCGGTCGGCGCGCCCGGTTTGACCGAGCGCAGGGCCATCGCCACGATGAATCCTGCGATGGTGAGGACCACAAGCATCCCCACGACGATCGGCCCACGTGACGGGCGGGGGGGTTGCTCGGGCGTGGAGCTTGCGTCCGAGGAATCCGCGACGTCGCTGGCTATCGAGAGTCCGGGGGAGCCCGGCAATGTCTGCGTCTGCGGCGGTACGTCGGCGACCGCGGCAATCAGCCTGTAACCCTTCTTCGAAATGGTCTCGATGATGCGAGGATGCTTGCTGTCGTCGTCGAGCGCCTTGCGCAGCTTGATTATTGCGTTGGTGAGTGCATCGTATCCGACGACGACGCCGGGCCAGACGGTCGCTTCCAGCTCCTCGCGAGACAGCAGCTTGCCCCGCCGGGATGCAAGGTAGACAAGCAGGTCCATGACCTTGGGCTCGAGCTTGATCGACTCGTCACCCCGGCTGATCCGACAGGTCGCCGGCTCAACACGCCACCCGGCGACCTGGAAGTTTCCAGGCGCATCTCGCGACGTGTGCGAAACGTGCGGCTCCGCCGCCATGCGAGCCTCCGGTCGAGCAATGCGCGGCACATTGTACGTGTACGCACGCTTCGAGGACCGGGCCCCGGTAAGCTAGGGCGGCCGCGATGGCAATGCCGACCTACTCGCTGGCGAGAATCAGCGCGACCAACCCGAGTCCCACGCCGGCCGGAATGCCGTAACGCTGCAAGGGTGATAACGGTGGCGCGGCGACCACGGCCACGGGCACGGACGCAGTCGCCAGGATGGAGCTGGTCACCGAACCGGTGAGGAACCGGAGCAGCGGGCCCTTGGCGGCAGCGCCGACGACGATCTCGCTCACGGATTCGTCGAGCGCATAACGCTGCAGGACATCCGCCACCCTTCCGCGCAGGACTGCAGTACGCGTCGCAATGCCACTGGCGGCCGCGAGCTGGATCGCCTCCTCCAGGGCTCGCGCTCCGCGTGCAGCCATTCCCTCGCGCCGTGCGCGCGCCGAAACGTAGCGCCCGACATGCTGGCTCAGCCGAGGCTGGACGTTGACCAGGCAGAGACTGGCGTCGGGCCGTGCGGCCGCACGCTCGATCGCGTGCCGCACGCCGTGCAGCGCAGCCTTCGAGCCGTCCACGGGAACCAGGATCTTGAACATGGCGCCTCCCCTCACGCGTCCTGCGTGGCGGTTGCCCGCCGGTTCTGCAGATAGCCCATCACCAGGACCCCGCCGATGATCGCGCCGTGAATCGCCCAGCTGAGAGGCGCGAGCTGGTCCTTGACCAGGGGCTCGGCGGTGATCATCTTCGCCGCGGTCAAGGCGAGCACCCCCGCGCCCACGTAGACAATGGCCGGAAACCGCTCGATCCATCCGAGGATGAGTGTCGAGCCCCAGACCACGATCGGGATGCTGATCAGCAAGCCCAGCACGACCAGCAGCTGCGAGCCGTGGGCCGCGCCGGCGACCGCGAGAACGTTGTCCAGCCCCATGACCGCGTCGGCCACGACGATGGTCTTGATCGCCCCCCAGAAGCCGGCGCTTGCCTCGAGCTGGCGCCCGCGCTCGGTCTCAGGCAGCAGGAGCTTGTAGGCGATCCAGACGAGCAGCAGTCCTCCCGCGAGCAGCAGGCCGGGGACTTTGAGCAGCCAGACGACCGCCACGGTCATCGCCGTGCGCACGATCACCGCGCCCAGCGCACCCCAGAAGACCGCGCGCCGCTGCAGCTGCCGCGGCAACCGCCGCGCCGCGAGGGCGATCACGATCGCGTTGTCTCCGGCGAGCACCAGATCGATGATGATGATCGCGGCGAGCGCGGAGAAGAACTGGGGCGAGAGGAGCTCCATGCGTAACCTCCGTGCGAAACCGAACTGCCGTAGCCGGCAAAGGTCTCGCTCGCGCCGCCGGGGCGGCGCCCGCGCGCCGGAGGCCGGCAAGCCTCGTGGTGACGACGCAACGGAGTCGAGCTACTCCCCTCTGAAAGGGCCATCCCGGCTGCACCGGGAATCCATCGATTATCGGCAGGCGGACGGGGCGGCAGAAGCGAACATTCGCAATCATTTCGATTGTCGATTCGGCTACGCAATGAAGGCTATTGCATTTCGCAATGCATCGACCTCTTTCGCGATGTCCTTTCGGAACGCGCTTTCGTTCACGCTCCGATCCGCGCCCGGCTTGCGAACCCCCCGGGAGGGGTGTCTAATGGCAATCGACTGCGGTCCCTCCAAAGGGGAGTAGCTTCACGCGGCAGGTTCGTCAATTCGGCGTCGAGAGGCGCCCGGCCTGTCGGCAGCGCGTGCTGCAAGCGAGACCTTTGCCCGTTGGGCGAAGGTCTTTTCGTTTGCGCGAGACCCGTTCCGGCTGAGGTAAAGGCCGCGCATTCCCGGAACTCGCGCGCGAGGAGCAGCACATGAAGCACCGCACGCTACGCCGGTACCTCCGGCATGGCACATTCCCGCAGCTCGCCGTCTTCGAGGCGGTTGCCCGACATGGAAACTTCACCCGCGCGGCGGAGGAGTTGCACGTCGCGCAGCCCACCGTTTCGATCCAGGTCAAGAAGCTCGCCGAGGCGATCGGATTGCCGCTTTTCGAGATCATCGGCCGGCGCGTGCATCTCACCTCGGCCGGCCGCGAGTTGCGCGCCGCTTGCGGGGATATCTTCGCGCGGCTCGACGCCGTCGAGAGCCGACTCTCCGGCATGCGCTCGGCGGCTTCCGGCACGCTGCGCGTGGCGGTTACGACCTCCGGGAAATACTTCGCGTCGCGCCTGCTCGCGCGATTCTCCGAGCGCTACCCCGCCGCGGAGATCGCGCTCACGGTCATGAATCGCGTGAGTCTTCTCGAGCGCTTGGCCGGCAACCGCGACGATCTCTACGTCTTTTCGAATCCGCCGGAGGACGTTGACGTGGTGGCGCAGACCCTCGCGCCGAACCCGTTGCGGCTCTACGCCCGCATGGACCACCCGCTCGCGCGGAGGAGCCGGATCGCGTTTCGCGAGGTTTCGGGGGAGCCGATCCTGATGCGCGAGGAAGGCTCGGGCACGCGCATGATGGCGGAACGGGTCTTCGCGGCCCACGGCTGCACGCCCAACGTGCGCATGGAGGTCGGCTCGGACGAGGCGATCAAGCAGGCAATCGTCGACGGCCTCGGCATCGCGATCCTCTCCGAGCATGCGGTCGGCGAGGGCGCACAGGACGGCGAGCTGATAAGCCTGGACGTCGAGGGCTTTCCGCTCCGGCAGAGCTGGATTCTCGTCTATCCGGCAGGCAAGCAGCTCTCGGCCACCGCGCAAGCGTTTCTCGCCGAGCTGCGCGATCCGCGCAGGACCCTCTAGTCCGGGGCACTCGCAAGCAGCGCGGCAAGCGAGCCGAGGTACTCGGAGCGAAACCACGCCTGGATCTCGACCGCCTCGCACTCCGCCCAGTCGGAGAGGTTTGCACGCCCGTAGCGGGCCTGAACGTAATGCACGAGCTCGTGTGCCAGGGTGTCGTCCATGGTGCGCCCGGCCGCGGAGTAATAGGCTGGGTCGTCGATGAGGTAGATCTCGTTCGTGTCCGCGACGAAGGCGTTCACGAACCGCTCCGGCCGGAACCCCCACTGCCGCTCGGTCACGTCTTGAAACCGCTTGAGCGACGTGACGCTCTCGAACCGGATCGTCGGCACGGGGATCCCGGGGTCCACCTCGACGCCCATCCTCCGCGCCACGATCTGGAGCGTCACCTGCGGGTCGAGGCGCAAGGCGCCTGTGGGCTCTGCCACCTGGAGGATCGACGAGACGAGTGCGAGGGTGAAGAACGCTGCCAGTGTCTGGCGCGTGAATTGCCTCATGTCGCACCTCCTGGTCGTTGCCGGCCGGTCGTGTCTCATGCAACGGCAAGCTACCTGCCGCTGGTCAAGAGTTCGTCAAAGCCGCGTCAACCCACGCGCTCGCAGGGCTTGACGGGGGAAAGGGCGGTGGCTATGGTTCTTTGGCACTTCCCGGATCGGGTCGCTTCATGCGTTCCCATCTCAAGCTCCAACTGTTCGGCCCGTTCGAGGCACGCCTCGGCAGCGGGCCACCTGTCACCTTCTCCACCCGAAGATCCCAGGCACTGCTTGCGTGCCTCGCGTTGCGACCGGGGCGCGCACACTCCCGAGAAAGTCTCACTGCGCTGCTCTGGGGTGAGGCCGACGACACGCGTGCCCGCCAGAGCTTCAGGCAAGCTCTCACCGACCTCCGCAAATCGCTCAAAGATGCCCCGGGCTTGCTGATCAGCCGCGAGAGCGTCGCGCTACGCGAACAGGACATCGACAGCGACGTGGCGACGTTCGAGGGCCTGCTCGCGCAGGGCACGCCCGAGGCGTTGGAGCAAGCGATCGAGCTGTACCGAGGCGAGCTTCTCGACGGGTTTTCCCTGCCGGAAGCGGCGTACGAAGAGTGGCTGCGTGGCGAGCGCGATCGCGTGCGGACGCTTGCGATGCAGGGTTTCGCGAGGCTCGTCGACCGGCAGATGGAAGCGGCGCAGGACGACAAGGCGATTCGGACGGCAACGCAGCTCGTGGAGTTCGAGCCGTTCCACGAGCCCGCCCACAGGGCGCTGATGCGCCTCTATCATCGCCAGGGCCATCGCGCCGCCGCGCTACGCCAGTATCAGCTTTGCGTGCAGGTGCTGCGGCGCGAGCTGGGGGTGGAGCCGGAGGAGGAAACGATCGCGTTGTACCAGGAGATCGTCGCGCGGCAGCCCGCCTCGCACGCCCCTGCCGCGTCTGCCACTGGTGCAGCGGTACCGGTTGCGGGGACATGGCCGTTGCAATTGCTCCAGGCCCATGACACGCCGCTCATCGGACGCGCGACGGAGATGGCCGCGCTCCGTGACGCGCTTGCTCGGGCTTGGGAGGAGGCTGGCAGCACGGCGCTCGTTCTGGGCGAAGCGGGCATCGGCAAGAGCCGTCTGGCCGAGGAGCTCGCCGCGCATGCCGTCGCCAGCGGCGGTCGCGTGTTTGCCGGTCGATCGTTCGAGCTCGAGCGGATCCTGCCGTTTCGTCCCTGGACCGACGCGTTCCGCGACGGCCGCCTCACGGCGGATTGCCCGGAGCTGGCGGGCTTCGCCACCGCCTGGCAGGTCGAACTGGTCCGTCTCTTTCCGGATTGGGAAACGCCGGGCTCAGTCGCCCGCGGGCAATCCGAGGACCGCGTGCGGCTGTACGAGGCCGTCGCGCAGCTGCTCGCGCATCTCGCCCGGCAGCAACCGATCCTCATGATCCTGGAAGATCTGCACTGGGCGGACGACTCGAGCCTGCGTTTGCTCGCCTTTCTGCATCACCGGATTGCGCCGAGCCGCGTCCTGCTGCTCGGGACCGCCCGCGACGACGAGGTCGACGCCTCGCCCGACCTTGGCCGCTTCCTTCACGCGCTCGGCGCCGATCCGCGCATTTGTCGCTTGACGCTTGCGCCCCTCCCGCAGAACGAGTTGGGGAGTCTCGTGCGCGAGCTGCTTCGTGCCGGGACGTCACCGGCCGCGACGGAAGAGGTGGTCGCGCGAATCTGGGGGATGAGCGAGGGAAACCCGTTCGTCGCGGTCGAGGCGACGCGCGCCCTCGGGCAACGACAGCCGTCGACCCAGCCCGCACCGGAACTTCCAGAGCGAGTGCGCACGATGATCGCGCACCGCCTAGAGGAGCTCGACGCGGACGCCCGTGAACTCGCGGCGACCGCGGCGGTGATCGGACGCGAGCTGGACTTCCCACTTTTGCAGCACGCTGCGGGGACCGACGCCAGATCGACGGCTGTCGCGCTCGAGAAGCTCGTCAGGCGGCGTGTGCTACACCCGGTCGGCGAGCGATTCGCCTTCACGCACGAGCGGATTCGCGAGGTCGCCTATGGGCAGCTCCTGCCGCCGCGCCGGCGCCTGCTGCACGAGCGCGTGGCGCTCGCGATGGAGGAGCTGTACGCCGGCAACCTGGTGCCGTACCTGACTGCTCTGGGGGCGCACTTCGGGGAGGCCGGTGCATGGGAGAAGGCGGCGGCTTACATGCGCCATGCGGGGATTCGGGCGCACGAACGGTCGGCGAGCCGCGAAGCGGCTACGTGCTTCGAGCGTGCGCTGGACTCGCTCGAACGGCTGCCTCACACGCCGGCGTCCGACGCGCTGGCGATCGACCTTCGCCTGGATCTGCAGAGCAGCCTCATCGTCCTCGGCGAGCTGCCACGCATCGTCGATTATTTGCGTGAAGCACGTACCCTCGCCGAAGCAATCGACGACCGGCAGCGGCTGGGGTGGATACTGACGCATGCGACTCATTGCTCGTGGTGGCTCGGTGATTGCGACGCTGCCGTGGAATCAGGTACTGCGGCGGCGACGATCGCGCAAGAGCTCGGCGACGTGTCGCTGCAGATCGTGGCCAACTATCGTCTCGGACAGGCCCGCTGGTCCCGAGCCGAGTACGGAGAAGCGCGAAATCTGCTCGTCCGCGCGCTCGAGCTGCTTCCGGAGGATCGGGTTCACGAGTTGTTCGGTATGTCGAGTCTTCCGGCCGTGGTTTCGTACACCTTCCTGAGCTGGGCTGAGCGTCTGCTCGGAGAGTTGGATGCCGGCGACGCCCACGCCAAAGAAGGCGTCCGGATCGCGGAGGCAGCGGAGCATCCCTATAGCGCGATGATCGCCTATCATGCGCTCGCCCTTGGGCCGCTCGTAAGAGGAGACTTTCCAGCGGCGATCGCTACGGCAGGGCAGGCGCTCGAGATCTGCCGGAAGCGGGAGCTTTGGTTCATCATGCCGTGGATCGCCGGCGAGCTCGGACGCGCCTACGCGCTATCCGGTCGAACCGGCGAGGCCGTACCGCTGCTAGAACGGACCGTGGAGGAGACTGAGCGGCTTCGTATGATGATGATTCATCCGCTCCACCTCGCTGTGCTCGCGGAAGCCTACATGCTCGTGGGACGGCACACCGACGCTTTCCACACCATCGAGCAGGCTTTGCGCTTGGCGCGGGCGCACAAGCAGCGCGGGTTCGAGGCCGAGGCGCTCAAGATCCTGGGCGATATCACGGGGCGGGAAGCCGAGGGCCGGCAGCGCGCCGAGCAGGCATATCAGGATTGTCTCGCCCTCGCCGAATCGCTCGGCATGCGGCCGCTCACCGCGATCTGTCAGTTGGCGATCGGAGAACTGCACGCTCGGCACCACGACGTGCCGGGCGCGCGCACGCGCTTCGACTCGGCGGCCATCGGTTTCCGCGATCTGGAAATGGCTTATTGGGCGAAACAGGCGAACGAGGGGCTCGCGGCACTCGGCTGAACGCCCGCACGCGCAACGGCGCTATGCCCCGCGATACAGCGTGACGACGGCTGCGCCGCCCAGGCCGAGATTGTGCTGGAGCGCGACGCGCGCGCCCTCGACTTGCCGCTTGTCGGCGCTGCCCCGCAGCTGGTTCACGAGCTCGTAGCACTGCGCGAGCCCGGTCGCGCCGAGCGGGTGACCCTTGGAAAGCAACCCGCCCGAAGGGTTCGTCACGAACTTGCCGCCGTAGGTGTTGTCGGCGTCGGCGACGAATTTCGCACCACCGCCCTCGGGGCAGAGGCCGAGCGCCTCGTAGCTGATCAGCTCGTTCTGCGCGAAGCAGTCGTGGAGCTCGACGACGTCCACGTCCTCGGGTCCGATCCCCGCGGCCTCGTAGACTTGCCGCGCGGCGGCCTTCGCCATGTCGTAGCCGACCACGCGCATCATGTCGTGCGACGCGAACGTGCTCGCGCCGTCGGTAGTCATCGCCTGCGCGTCGATCCAGACCCGCGTGGAGAGCCCGTGCCGCTTCGCGAAGTCGCCGGAAACGAGAATGGCCGCCGCGCCGCCGCAGGTCGGCGGGCACGCCATCAGTCGCGTCATCGCGCCCGGCATGATCACGGGTGCGGCGAGAACTTCTTCCGCGGTCACCTCGCGACGGAAGAGTGCGAGCGGGTTGTTGACCGCGTGGCGGCTCGCCTTGGCGCGAACCTTGGCAAAAGTGTCCAACCCGGTGCCGTACTTCTCCATGTGCGCAAGGCCAGCGCCACCGAAATAGCGGATCGCAAGCGGCACGTCCGGCTGTCCGACGAGGGCGTCGGTCTCGCGGTCGAAATGGTCGAAGGGGCTTGGACGGTCGGTGAAGTGGACACCCACCGCGCCGGGTGCCATTTGCTCGAAGCCGACTGCCAGCGCGCAGTCGACCGCGCCGCTTTCAACTGCCTGGCGCGCCAGATAGAGCGCGGTCGAACCGGTCGAGCAGTTGTTGTTCACGTTCACGATCGGAATGCCGGTCATGCCGAGTTCGTAGAGCGCCCGCTGACCGCTGGTGGAGTCGCCGTAGACATAGCCGACGTACGCCTGCTGGACATCCGCGTAGTCGATCTTTGCATCGGCCAGCGCGGCCCGCGCGGCGTTTGCACCCATCACGTCGTAGGGCTCGCTCGCCCCGGGCTTGGAGAACGGGATCATGCCGACACCCGCAACGAAGACCTTGCGTGCCGCCTTGCCTGACAACATCGTGACAACTCCTGGTAACTGCCCGTTCGATACGGCAATTTTACTCCTGCCGACGGGGAGTTTGCGCTGGATCAGATGCCGCTGACCGCAGCGGGAGTCAAATATCCTTATGCTTCCACACGATCTTCCGGCGACTGAATTCGAGACCGCCTCGATTCCGGTAGAGGGATTGGACCGGTCTTTGCACGCGGTTCTCGGCCGTGCAACGCGCGCGATATCGCCCACTTCCCTGCTGCTCGCGTACGTCGATTGGTGGTCGCATCTCGCGCTGTCGCCGGCCAAGCAGGCGCAGCTTGCGCAGAAAGCGCTGCGTAAGGCGAACCGGCTCGCGCTCTATGCGCCGCGATCGCTATCGGGGGATGTCGAGCCGTGCATCGAACCGCTCGAGCAGGACCGGCGTTTCAACCACCCCGATTGGCGGCGCTGGCCATTCAACGTCATCCAGCAGTCTTTCCTGCTGGCGCAGCAGTGGTGGCACAACGCGACAACCGAAGTGCGCGGCGTCTCGCGTCACCACGAGGAGGTCGTCACCTTCGTCGCACGGCAGTTGCTGGACATCTTCTCTCCGAGCAACTTCGTGTTGACCAACCCCGAGGTGCTGCGACGAACGACGGAAACCTGGGGGCACAACCTCTTCCAGGGCGGCCTCCACTGGCTCGACGACTGGGAACGCTTGCACGCGGGCAGGCCGCCCGCGGGCGCCGAGGCCCAGCGGGTGGGCAAGGAGATCGCGACGACGCCGGGCAAGGTCGTATTCCGCAACCGCCTCATCGAGCTCATTCAGTATAAGCCAGCCACCGAGCGGGTCTGCGCCGAGCCGATCCTCATCGTGCCGGCCTGGATCATGAAGTATTACGTGCTCGATCTCAGCCCGCACAACTCGCTCATCGGCCACCTCGTGAAGAACGGACACACCGTCTTCTGCATCTCGTGGAAGAACCCGGGTCCCGCGGACCGGGACCGCGGGATGGAGGATTACCTGCGCATGGGCATGATGGACGCACTGGATGCAGTAACCACGATCGTGCCCGCACAGAAGATGCACTGCGTTGGCTACTGCCTCGGCGGAACGCTCGCGGCCATCGGTGCCGCGGCAATGGCGCGCGACAACGACGACCGCCTCGCCTCGCTCACCCTGCTCGCCGCTCAGGCCGACTTCTCGGAGCCCGGCGAGCTCGCCCTCTTCATCGACGAGTCCGAGGTGACCTTCCTCGAGGACATCATGTTCGATCGCGGATTCCTCAGCGCCGGGCAGATGGCGGGCGCGTTCCAGTTGCTGCGCTCGAATGACCTCGTCTGGTCGCGCATGGTGCGCGAGTATCTGCTGGGTGAACGCCGCCCCATGTCCGATCTGATGGCGTGGAATGCCGACGCGACTCGTCTGCCCTACCGGATGCACTCGGAGTACCTGCGCCGGCTCTACCTGCGCAACGATCTCGCAGAGGGCCGCTATCGCGTGGGCGGCAGGCCGGTTGCGCTCAATGACATCCGTGCGCCGATCTTTTGCCTCGGCACCGTCAACGATCACGTCGCGCCGTGGCGCTCCGTCTACAAGCTGCACGTTCTCACGGACAGCGAAATCACCTTCGCGCTCACCCAGGGTGGGCACAACACCGGCATCGTCAATCCACCCGGCGGACGCGACCGCGGCTACCGGGTGATGACGCGCCCCTACGACGGGAAGTACACTGACCCCGACGCCTATCTCGCGGAGGCGACGCGCAAGGATGGCTCGTGGTGGCCGGAGTGGGATGCCTGGTTGCGTGGGCGCTCCGGCGACCAGGTCGCGCCGCCGGCGCTCGGCGCGCCGGACAAAGGGTACGCGCGGCTCGCCGACGCGCCGGGGACCTACGTCCTCCAGTAGCAGCGGCCCCGACCCGGGTAGGCGTGACGAGCGCGCGATATCCATGGCGGGATTGACATTCGAGCGAACGGCCATTCTCGGCGCCACCGGGCCCACCGGCTTTCATCTCGCGCAAGCCCTGCGGCGCCGGGGTATCGCATGCCGGCTCGTTGCGCGCAATCGCGAGAAGCTCGCCCGCGCTTTCCGGGACATTGCTGCCGAGCAGGTCACCGCCGATATGACGCGGGCGGCGGACACCGCGCGCGCGATCGAGGGCTGCGACCTCGTGGTCGACTGCATCGGGCTGGCGGGATCCCACATGGCCGAGCACTCCGTCACTGCGCGCAACATCGCTGCTGCGGTGCGTGAATCGGGCGCGCGCTGCGTGCAGGTCTCCAGCTACTGGGCCTATCTCCCGGCGGTGCAGATTCCGATCAGCGAGCGGCATCCGCGTCAGGGCGGCGGCGAGTGGATCCGCGCACGGCGCGCGGCGGAAGACATCCTGCAGGAGGCGGGTGCGGCGATTCTGAACCTGCCGGACTTCTTCGGACCCCGCGTGCACACCAGCACGTTGCAGCAGGCGCTAGGCGAAGCCGCCGCGGGCAAGGCGATGAACTGGGTCGGCTCGGCGGATATCGTGCACGAATACGCCTTCGTGCCCGATGCGATGGCCGTAGCCGCCGAGCTGGCAACACGAGCCGAGGCATACGGAGAGCGCTGGATCGTCCCCGGGTCGGGACCCGTCACGGGGAGGCAGATCGCGGACATCGCTTCGCGGCACCTCGGTCGCCGGGTCGCAATCCGCTCCGCGGGCCCCTTGATGCTGCGACTCGTCAGCCTGTTCAACAAGTCGCTGCGCGGATTCATGCAGATGGTTCCGGACTATCAGAAACCGATCACCTATGACGCGGCCAAGCTTTCGGCGCTGATCGGGAAACCGTTCGTGACCGGCTATGAGGAGGCGATCCGCCAGACGCTTGCCTGGTTGTCCGGTACTGGCGAAGGAGCCCCGCGCTAGTCGGGCCTCGTGGGGCCGACCGCGGCCCTATCTTTTCCTGGCAGACCATAGTAAACACCATCACGAGCGTTGCGCGCGACGCAGCCGTCTTACCGGAGCGAATAGCGATGGAAACGGACATCGATCTGCAGGAAAAAGAGCAGGAAACATGGGAGAGGCTCGCGACGCTGGCCGCGGCGGGTGATGCGAAGCGCCTCGAGGCGTACGTCGAGCACATCGGGCCGAGCGAGGCGTTCCGCGCGCTCCTCCGGCTCGATCCGGAGGAGCGGGAGAAGATCCTCACGACCCTCTCGCCGGAGGAGGCCGCAGGGCTCATCGAGGAGATTCCCGACGAGCACGCGTCCGACCTGATCGAGCAGTTGCCGGCCAAGAATGCGGCCTCGATTCTCAGCGAGATGGACGTCGACGATCAGGTCGACGTGATCGGCGATATGCAAGAGGCCGACGCCGAGGCGATTCTCGCCGAGATGGCGCCCGAGGACGCGGCCGACGTCCGGCGGCTGATCCGGTACGACCCGGACGTCGCGGGCGGTCTGATGTCGACCGACTATCTCGCTTACGGCGAGTCCGCGCTCGTGGGCGACGTGATCGACGATTTGAGCAAGCGTGCCGAGGAGCGCGAGGAAGCCGAGCACGAGGCGCACGTCTACGTCGTGTCCGCTTCCGGCAAGCTCATCGGCGTGCTCGATCTGCGCGACCTGGTGCTCGCCCGCCGCACGACGCCGCTCGCCGCGATCCTGAAGTCGTCGCTGTACGTTCGCGCCGAGGCCTCGCTGGACGAGCTGGAGACGTTCTTCGAGCGCCATCCCTTCCATGCGGTGCCGGTCGTCGACGACCACCAGGAACTCGTGGGGGTCGTGGGCCGGGACGAAGTGGCCGAAGCGCTCGCGAACCGGGCCGACGCGGAGTATCTCAAGTCGAAGGGGATCATCGGCGGCGACGAGATCCGCTCGCTGCCGGTGCTGACACGCTCGCGACGCCGGCTCTCCTGGCTCAGTCTGAACATCGTGCTCAATATCATCGCGGCGAGCGTGATCGCGTTCTACTTCGACACCCTGAGTGCCGCCATCGCGCTCGCCGTGTTCCTGCCGATCGTGTCGGACATGAGCGGCTGCTCGGGTAACCAAGCGGTCGCGGTCAGCATGCGCGAGCTCTCGCTCGGCATCGTCAAGCCTTTCGAGGTGCTGCGCGTCTGGCTGCAGGAAATCCAGGTCGGCGTCCTGAACGGCGTCGCGCTCGGTGTGCTGCTCGGACTGGTTGCGTGGCTCTGGAAAGGCAACCCCTGGTTGGGCGCCGTGGTGGGCGGCGCGCTCGCCATCAATACCCTCGTGGCAGTGTCGCTCGGAGGGACCGTGCCGCTCCTGCTCAAGCGCATGGGGGTCGATCCCGCAGTCGCGTCCGGCCCGATCCTGACGACGGTCACCGATATGTGCGGCTTCTTCCTGGTGCTGAGCCTTGCGACGCTGGTGCTGCCGCAGCTCGCGGGAGTCTGACGTGCGCGATCGCCGACTTCATTTCCCGCGGTTGTGCGGGCGCGAGAAATCGAGCGCCGGCCCGACCGGCACGATGCGCGTCGGATTGATGTTCTCGTGGCTCATGTAGTAGTGCCGCTTGAACTGCGGGATGTCGACCGTTTCGGCGACGCCCGGCACCTGGTAGAGCTCGCGCAAGTAGTTCGAGAGGTTGGAGTAGTCATCGATCCGCCGCAGGTTGCACTTGAAGTGCCCGACGTACACGGCGTCGAACCGGATCAGCGTCGTGAAGAGCCGCCAGTCCGCCTCGGTGATCACGGTACCCGCCAGGTAGCGCTGACGCGATAGCCGGTCCTCCAGCTGGTCGAGTCCATCGAAGAGGCGTTCGAACGCGCGTTCGTAGGCGCCTTGAGTCGCGGCGAATCCGCAGCGATAGACACCGTTGTTGACGCACTCGTAGACGAGCTCGTTTATCGAATCGATCTCGCTGCGGAGACGCTCCGGATAGTAGTCGGTCCGATCGTCGGTGAAGGCCGCGAACTCGGAGTTGAACATCCGGATGATCTCGGAGGACTCGTTGTTCACGATCGTGTTGCGCTGCTTGTCCCACAGCACCGGAACCGAGACACGTCCCGAGTAATCCGGTCGCGCGCGCGTGTAGACCTGGTGCATATGATGAAACCCGTTGAGGTGATCGGGGCACTCCGCCTCGAACGCCCAGCCTTCCCGGGTCGACACGGGAGCAACCACCGATAGCGAGATGATCTCCTCCAGCTTCTTCAGCTTGCGGAAGATCACCGTGCGGTGCGCCCAGGGACACGCAAGCGAGACGTAGAGATGATAGCGGCCCGCCTCCGCGGGGAAGCCGCTCGAGCCGTCCGCGGTGACGTGATTGCGGAACTGCGCGGCCTGTCGCTTGAACTCGCCGCTCTTGTCGATGGGACGCGGCCCGTCGATCCATTTACCGTTCTGCAGGTAGCCCATTGCCGAATGTCTGCCTTTCTGTGCGAGGGACGTCTCTCCTTCGAGGCCGCCCGTGAATGACCAAACGTCAATAATGTACTTTGCCGCGCTGCGCCTTCACCTGACCCCGGCGGACCTTGCCCTCGAGACGCCGTTTCCGGGCGGCCAGCGTCGGCCGTGTCGGCTTGCGCTTCTTGCGTGTCGCGGTAACGCGCCGGATGAGCTCGCCCAGCCGCGCCAGCGCTTCCTCGCGATTCCGCTCCAGGCTGCGATACTGCTGCGCCTTGATGACGATGACACCCTCGCGGGTGATGCGCTGGTCGGCGAGCTTCAGCAGGCGCTCCTTGTACAGTTCCGGCAGCGACGACGCCGCGATGTCGAAGCGCAGATGCACGGCATTCGACACCTTGTTCACGTTCTGTCCCCCCGCGCCCTGGGCGCGGATGGCGCTGATCCGGATCTCGTCGTCCGGGATGGCCACGTTGTGGGAGATCTGCAGCATCTTCACGTCCGGCGGGGATGCCCTGGAACTTTCATACCACATCGCGCCTGGGACGTCCGTTGCCCCTATCGACGCCCCCGGCGGCTTGCGCGACAATGGCCGTGCATTCGTCATGCTGGGGGGCGGCAGTGAACGCAATCGGCAAGCGGTTCCAAATCAGCCATCGCGCGACATCGAAGTTCAAGGGCGGCCTGCGCGGCTACTTCGAATATCGGGATCTCGGCATCAAGCGCGCGACACGCGGCAAGGTCGTGGCGCACGTCATCCGCGCGCGGCCGAAGAAGGCGCCGCACGGAAAATGGCACCGGCACGACTGCGATATCCAGTTCGTCTACGTGCTCAAGGGCTGGGCCGACTTCGAGTACGAGGGCGTGGGCAAGGTGCGCGTGCGCGCGGGTACGTGCTTCTATCAGCCCCCGAACATCCGGCACCGCGAGCTGCGGCACTCGAAGGATCTCGAGATGCTCGAAGTCGTCGCGCCGGGAAAGTTCGATACGCACGAAGCGCAGGCTCCGGTCGCCAAGCGAGCGCGCAAGCGTCGCCGCTGAGCGGGCGGATCGAACCGCGGCGAGGCGCCGCGGTCATGGGACTTATCGAGTGCGCGAAAGGAGGCACGCGCATGCCGACAAAGGACGGGCGACCCGATAAGGCACGGCTCGACCGCGTCGTCGCCGAGGCGCGGCGCAACCGCGAGGCGCGCGAGAAGACCTACCGGGAGCAGGCGCTCAAGCTGTTCCCCTGGGTATGCGGTCGCTGTGGGCGGGAGTTTGCAGGCGCGCGAGTGAAGGAGCTCACGGTCCACCATCGCGACCACGATCACGATAACAATCCTCCGGACGGCAGCAACTGGGAGCTCCTGTGCATCTACTGCCACGAGAACGAGCACGCGCGCGAGCTCGATGCGGCAGGACGCAGCGCCGAGTCGCGCCCGCAGGACGCGCCGGCCACTCACAAGCCGTTTGCCGACCTCGCCGAGCGTTTGAAGCGGAAAGGGTAGGGAATCGGATCGGCAAAAGAGCTTTCCCCTCCTTTTCAAGGAGGGGTGGCTGCGAAGCAGCCGGGGTGGTTGAGGTTTCGATCGGCGCGGCGCACCGCCCCGCCGCCTCGGCGGCACCCCTCGTGGGAGGAGGGGAGACATTCACTCTCTCCTACCGCTTCACCGGCAGCTTCGCGTCGTTCCACGCGAGCATGCCCCCCTTCATGTTGAAGACCTGCTCGAAGCCCATGCTCGTCAGGATCGCCGCCGCAGTGGTGCTGCGCACGCCCGAGCGACACACGGCGATGAGGCGTCGCTGCTTGGAAGGCTCGAGCTCGTCGACCCGGCGCGCAAGCTCCTTGAGCGGGATGAGCTGGCTTCCCGGGATGTGGCCAAGCGGCCCCGTGAACTCATCGGGCTCCCGCACGTCCAGGATCGTCGGGCCCGCGGGTCCGGACCCGAGCGCCTGAACTTCCTGCGGCGTGAGCTGACGCACTTCGCTCAGCTGCGCGAGCGTCGGAAACTTGAGCGCGTCGTCGTCGATGGCCGTCTGGTTGGGCTGCAGCACTTCCTGGATCTGGGTCGGCAGCGGGAGACCGAGGTTCTCCATCAGCGCGACATAGTCGGCGCGCGACTTGCCGGCGAGCCGGGGATTGAGCCGCTTCTCCTCGCCGATGGTCGACTCGGTATTGCCGCGGTAGTCGTGTGCAGGCAGCACGATCGTGGAATCGGGCAATGCAAAGAGCTTCCCGGTGATGCTGTCGTACTGGGCGCCCGCGTCACCGCCCGCGAAATCGGCGCGCCCGGTGCCCCGGATGAGCAGCGTATCGCCCGTGAAGACGCGACCGTCGACGACGATGCTCATGCTATCCGGGGTGTGGCCGGGCGTGGCGAGGATCCCGAGCGCAAGCTCGCCCAGGAAGAGCGTGTCCCCGTCGCCGACGTGCCGCCCGACGCGAGGCGCGGGTGCTTCCCTATGCATGACGACCTCGGCGCCGGTCAGCTCGTTCAGGTCGAAGCTCCCGGTCCGATGGTCGGCGTGAGTATGGGTGTCGATGACGATCGCGAGCTTGTAGCCGTGGTACGCGAGGAGCGCCAGGTACCGATCGATGTGGTCGCGAAGCGGATCGATGAGCGCGGCATTGCCCGACGTCTCGCAGGCCACGAGATAGGTCTTGCATTTTCCCCGATTCAGTTCCTTGACCAGCATTTGGTGAGTATCTCCTGTTCGTTCAATCCGGAACGACTGCGGTGCCCGTCTCTCCCGCTAGCGCACGCACGATGTTCGGCGGGTCGGTGATCAACCCCTTTCCGCCGCTCGCCTCGACGAATGCAATGAGGGCCTGGATCTTGGGGCCCATGCTTCCGCGGTCGAACTGATCCTCGGCGTCGTGGCGCCTGGCCTCGGACACTGTCATGCGATCGACCCAGCGCTGCCCGGGCTTGTTGAAGTCGAGCGCTACCCTCTCGACTCCCGTCGACACCAGCAGCACGTCGGCGCCGAGCTCGCGCGCGAGGAGGCTCGATGCGAGGTCCTTGTCGACCACGGCCTCGACGCCCTGAACGGCGCCCTTGGCGTCGGCGATCACCGGAATGCCGCCCCCGCCGCAGCCGATCACGACATACCCGCTGGCGGCGAGGTACCGGATGACATCGAGCTCGAGGATTGCCTTCGGCAATGGCGAAGGCACGACCCGGCGCCAGCCACGACCGGCATCCTCGCGCACCTGCCAGCCGAGCTCCGCTGCCCGCCGGCGCGCAGTCGCCTCGTCCATGTGCGACCCGATCGGCTTGGTCGGCGTCGCGAATGCCGGATCGTCGCGATCGACGAGCGTCTGGGTGACCAGCGCAATCGCCCGGCGCGCGATGCCGCGCCGGAGAAAGACATTCGTCAGCGCCTTCATGAACATGTAGCCGATCGCGCCTTGCAGATCGGCCCCTGCATAGTCCATCGGTACCGGTGATACCTCCTGGATCGCCAGCTCCGACCTGCGCAGGATGAAGCCCATCTGTGGACCGCTCCCATGGGTGATCACCACGTTCCATCCCGCCGCGATCATCTCGGCGACGTGGCCCGAGGTCTGGGCCACCGCTTCGTACTGATCCGGGATCGAGAGGTGCTCTCGGTCCCGGATCAGCGAGTTGCCGCCCACCGCGACGACCGCGAGCTTTCCGTTAGAGGACATCGCTACCTCGAGTTGTGTCGGCCCACAAAATTCTGCAAGAAGGTGCGCAAGACGCGCCGCGACGCTTCCTTTCGATGCCCGCTTGCGGCAGCGCCGCCCCATCGCGGTGCGATGGATGCGCGCAACAACATGTTCGATCCTCGCAGACGCATCCCGCTCGCCGGCGTACTCGCCGCCGGTCGCGCGTTGGAGTATCGTATACCGCGGGGAGGAAATGGCGGTGCAATTCATTCGCGCCGTGTGCAGAGCTTCCCGGTTCCCTGTGCAGTGCATTGCGCAGGGGCGATTGTGTTGGTGTCAGGGAGGCGGTCCGAGTGCTGGCTCCAGATCACAGTCTCGATCTCGCGCGGCTTCGGGTCGGTTACCGTGCGCGCACCCTCCGACCCGTCGATGTCGTCGAAGGCGTGCTCGATCGTATCGCGCGGCGCGGCGACGACAAGGTATGGATCCACCGGGTGCCGCGCGCCGCGGTGATCGATCAGGCCCGTCGGCTCGAGGCCATTTCGCCCGACGGCTTGCCGCTCTATGGCATCCCGTTCGCGATCAAGGACAACATCGATCTCGCCGGGCATCCGACGACCGCGGCCTGCCCGGAGTTCGCCTACACGCCGCCCGCGAGTGCGACCGTGGTCCAACGGCTCGTCGACGCCGGTGCGATCCCGATCGGCAAGACCAACCTCGACCAGTTCGCGACCGGACTGGTCGGCACGCGCACACCTTACGGCGCGTGTCGCAATACATTCGACCCGGAGTATCTCGCGGGAGGCTCGAGCTCCGGTTCCGCCGTCGCCGTCGCAGCAGGGCTGGTGACGTTTGCGCTCGGCACCGACACGGCGGGCTCGGGACGCGTGCCAGCAGCGTTCAACAACCTTGTCGGACTGAAGCCGACGCGCGGACTGCTCAGCAATCGCGGCGTGGTCCCCGCGTGCCGGTCGCTGGACTGCGTGTCACTCTTCGCATTGACGGTTGCGGATGCGCTCGACGTGCTTGCCGTGGCCCAGGCCTTCGATCCTGCTGACCCGTTCTCGCGCGAGGCCACCGTGCACGCCGGGTTCGATGTCGAGCAATTCAATTACGGCGTGCCTGCGGCGCGCGACCTGAAATTCTTCGGGGACAGGGAATCCGCACGACTCTTCGCCGCATTCTTGAAAAAGCTCGAAGAACTCGGCGGCACCGAGGTCGAGATCGATTTCCGGCCATTCGCAGAGACCGCGCGGCTTCTCTACGAGGGGCCGTGGGTCGCCGAGCGCTATCTGGCGGTGCGCGAGCTGATCGAGCGCCAGCCTGAGGCGATGCACCCGGTCACGCGCGAAGTGATCGGCCGCGGCGCAAAGCCGAGCGCCCTCGAGGCATTCGACGCGTACTACCGGCTCAAATCGTTGCAGCGGGCGACTGCCGCCGTCTGGAAGGAGATCGATTTTCTCGCCCTGCCGACGGCAGGAACGATCTACCGTATCGCTGACGTCGATGCCGATCCGATCCGACTGAATTCGAACCTCGGCTACTACACGAACTTCGTCAATCTGCTCGATCTTTCGGGGATCGCGCTGCCTGCCGGGTTCCGGGCCGACGGTCTGCCGTTCGGCGCGACGCTTCTCGCGCCCGCCTTCCAGGAGGATTCGCTCGGGGCGCTGGGCATGCGGATACAGCGGGCCGCGGCCCTGCCGATGGGCGCGACCGGGATCGCGCTGCCCGACTCGGACCCCCGCGCGCCGGCGCCTGCCCGGGCAGACACCGTTCATCTGGCCGTATGTGGGGCGCACATGGCCGGATTGCCGCTCAATCGCGAGCTCGTGGAGCGCGGTGCGCGTTTCGTGCGCGAGGCCCGTACCGCGCCGCGCTACCGGTTTTTCGCCCTCGAAGGATTCTCGCCGCCGCGTCCGGGCCTGGTTCGCGCCGAGCCGGGACATTCGATACCGGTCGAGGTGTGGGAAGTGCCGACGGCAGCGTTCGGGAGTTTCGTCGACGGGATCCCGGCGCCGCTCGGCATCGGCACGCTCGAGCTCGAGGACGGCGAGACGCTGCGCGGATTCGTGTGCGAGCACTACGCCACCGCGGGCGCGCGCGAGATCTCCGAGCTGGGCGGCTGGCGCGCCTATCTCGCGGCGCGCGGATAGTCCGGCCAATGGAAACGCAACGAGGCATCAGGAGGTCGACATGAATGCGGTGCGGGCGGATCCCTACGAGTTCGAGTTCGATCCTGCGACGAGCGCGCTCCTGATCATCGACATGCAGCGCGACTTCGTCGATCCCGGCGGGTTCGGCGAGGCCCTTGGCAACGATGTGTCGCACCTGCGCAAGGCGATCGCGCCCACGAAACGTGTGCTCGACGCGGCGCGCCGAGCGGGAATGCTCGTGATCCACACGCGCGAGGGCCACCGGCCCGATCTTGCCGATCTGCCGCGCAACAAGAAGCTACGCGGACGGCTCAAATCCGGAATCGGCGACGCCGGTCCGATGGGCCGCATCCTGGTTCGTGGCGAGCGCGGACACGGCATCATCGACGAGCTGGCGCCCATCCCGGGCGAGCCGGTGGTCGACAAGCCCGGAAAGGGCGCATTCCATGCCACCGACCTCGACGCGATGCTCAAGAATCGCGTCATTTCGCAACTCATCGTGTGCGGTGTGACGACCGAAGTCTGCGTGCACACCACGGTGCGCGAAGCGAACGACCGCGGCTACGACTGCCTGGTGCTGGAGGACTGCACCGGTTCGTACTTTCCGGAATTCCAGGCGGTCGGCATCAAGATGATCAAGGCGCAAGGCGGGATTTTCGGATGGGTAAGCGACTCGGCACGCTTTCTCGAGGCGCTCGCCGGAGCAAAGGGGACCGCGCGGGCCTGATGCGCGCGGGGTTTGCAGCAACGCCGGTCGACGCACGACCGGTGCGGGCACGACAAGGGAGAGAACAATGAATCAATCGACGAGTGGCGCTGTGCGCTGGTGGGTGCCGGGAGACTGGAACGGATTCTTCGGGCTCTTCACAAACGTGGTGCTGAACGTGATCGTGCTCACCGGCCTGTGCCTGGGCGTGGTGAAGCTGCCGGACGATCTCGTATTCGGTCGCATTCTGCCGGCGCTCGGGATCGCCCTGCCGCTTGGCAATCTCTACTACGCGTATCTGGCCTACAAGCTGGCGAAGAGCACGGGACGCAGCGACGTGACGGCGATGCCCTACGGGCCCAGCGTGCCGCACATGTTCATCGTCGTGTTCGTGATCATGCTGCCGGTCTACCTCAAGACCAACGACCCGATCCTCGCGTGGCAGGCGGGTCTCGCCTGGAGCTTCATCATCGGCGTGATCGTGCTCGCGGGCGTTTTCTTCGGACCGTGGATCCGCGCCCATACGCCGCGCGCGGCGATGCTCGGCACGCTTGCCGGCATCTCGATCGCTTTCATTTCGCTGCGACCCGCCTTCCAGATGTGGGAGGTGCCCTGGATCGCGTTCATCTCGCTCGGCATCGTGCTCATCAGCTGGACCGCGAATGTGCGCCTGCCGGGTGGGCTGCCCGGGGGGCTCGTCGCGGTCATCGTCGGCATGGTGGTCGGCTGGGCTGCGTATCTCTTCGGATGGAGCGATGTCATGAAGGCGGGCGAGGTGAGCGCCTCGTTCTCCCAATTTGGACTGCATCTGCCGATTCCGGGTAACGAGATCTGGAATGGCCTCGCGAACGTCGCGCCCCTCCTCGTCACGGCGATACCGCTCGGCATCTACAACTTCACCGAGGCGATGAACAACGTCGAGAGCGCCTCCGCGGCGGGCGACTCCTACGACTTGCGCAAGATCCTCGCGGCCGACGGCATCGGCGCGATCGCGGGCTCGATCCTCGGCAGCCCGTTTCCCCCCGCGGTCTACATCGGCCATCCGGGCTGGAAGGCGGTTGGTGGGCGAATCGGTTACTCGCTCGCCACCGGCGTCGTGATCGCGCTGGTGTGCTTCCTCGGATTGACCGCGCTGCTGCTCGCCGTCGTCCCGCTCGTCGCCATCCTGCCGATCCTGCTCTACATCGGTCTGGTGATCGGCGCGCAGGCGTTCCAGGCCTCGCCGACGAACCACGCGCCGGCGGTGGTGCTCGCGATCATCCCCAACGTCGCGGCGTGGGGGCACCTCCAAGTCGACAGTGCGCTGAATGCGGCCGGCACCTCAGCCGCGCAGCTCGGGATGGGGAAGCTTGCCGGCTCCGGCCTCGTCTATCACGGCATGGAGCTCCTGGGCGGCGGCGCCGTGCTTGCGGGCCTGGTGCTCGGCGCGATTGCGGCGTTCATCATCGACCGGCGTCTTGCCGTGGCGGCGTGGTGGTCGTTCGCCGGCGCGGTGCTCGCGTTCTTCGGCTTTATCCACGGCGGCCAGCTCGGGTGGGCCGTGTCGCCCACTGTCGCGCTCGGTTACGTGTTCCTCGGTGCGATCTGCCTCGCGTTCAGCGGGCAGGGCGCAAAGGGAGAGGCGCGAACGCCGTAGCTTCGGGCTGGGCGGTCCGCAGCTTTTTCCCCTCCTTTCCAAGGAGGGGTGCCGGCGGAGTCGGCGGGGTGGTTTGACAGGCGCGGCGCGCTCCAGTTTCCCCTCCTTTTCAAGGAGGGGTGGCTGCGAAGCAGCCGGGGTGGTTGGACAGCGACGGGGCAGCGGCCGTGCCCGTTCGGCGCGCTCCTGTATCCCCTCCTTTTCAAGGAGGG
>JAJDOG010000049.1 GCA_022340285.1 Betaproteobacteria bacterium | reverse complement strand
GCTCTTGCAGTTTGCGTGTTCGCCACGCTCGTCGGATTCGACCGTGACCGAGCCTTCTACCCCACATTGACTATCGTAATTGCTACGTATTACGGTCTGTTCGCAGTTGTCGGCGGCTCAATCCCGGCATTGATGGCAGAGTCCGTGGTGATTGTGGCGTTCATTGTGATTGCCACGCTCGGCTTCAAATTCAATCTCTGGTTGCTCGTTGGCGGATTGTTCGGACACGGGCTCTTTGATTACGTCCACCGCCATTTCATTTCAAACCCGGGTGTGCCGGAATGGTGGCCGGCGTTCTGTCTAACCTTTGATGTGACGGCGGCGGTCTATCTTGCATGGCTGCTCGGTCAGTCGAGAATGCCTGCGAAAAAGATGCAGCCTCCGGTTTGACGTTCTGTTGCGTAATGTGCAGGAGTGTATGGGGAGGAAATGGCATCGACGCGTGCCTCAATTCAGCCGATATGCGGCGTGACAGGCAACGCACTGCTCGGTGACCCGGGAGAGTGCGGCAATTGACGCCTTGAGGTCCCCAGTCGCGCCTGCTTCCTGTGCCGCGAGTGCGAAACGGCTCGCTGCGCGGTGCATCGCCGTGCCGGTATCCCGCATCCCCTGAGGCATGTACGGTGCCACTTCGTGCGCCCCGTGGAGTTTGAATGAGCTCATGCCGAGCCGCTGCTCGGCGAGGTCTGCGGCCTTTTCGAACTCCCCTCTACCCAATGCGTCCTGGATGCGCTGCAGTGTCATGAGGTGATCGCGCATGTTGGCGAGCTCGTGCTCGCGCAACGGCTCGGGGAATCTAACGAGCTGCCGCGTGTCGGTGGCGGGGGTGGGGACGCCGGCTGAATGCATATGCTCGTGTTCCTGCTCAGCGGCGAGGAGTCGGGCGCCTGCCACGAGCAGGCCGATTGCGAACAACCCAACGAGGAGCTTCCGGTTCATTTCGCCTCCGTCGAAGTGGCCTCACGATTCTCCCCCCGCACGGGGCGCAGTCATATGATTCAGGTCATACGCGCTTCCTGTGAGCCTTCAGGCTGAGCGCTGCACCCTCGCGCTCCAGCTCACCGCTCTCCTGCATGCGCGCGAGCGTCCGGTACAGGGTCTCGTGCGCGAGCCCGAGCTCACGTGCCCAGTCCTTGAGCGAGCCGCTCAACTCCACCTCGCACGTCGTGCCATGGCCTTCGGTGTTGAGATAGTGGCGAACCCGCTCGGCGGCGCTGCCGAGCGATAGTCGCTCGAGCCGGGCGCGCGCGCTGCGCAACTGGCGCGCAAGCAGCGCAGCCCATTGACGCGCGAACTTGGTGTCCTCGTCGAGCAACTCGCGCAGCGCCCGCGCCGGGATCTCGAGAAGCGCGGCCTCCTCCGACGCAATGGCATTGCAGTGATAGCGGCTAGTATCCAACGAAGCCTCCGCGAAGAATTCGCCGGGCCGCGCCCGCTGCAGCACGAGCTCCGCGCCGTCCTTTCCAAACCGCGCGAGCCGCACCTCGCCACCGAGCACCTGGAAGACCGCGCGCACGGGGTCGCCCTGGCGGAACACCGGGGTGCCTTTCGGGTACTCGACCCGGCGCGCGAGATCACGGACCGCGCGTGGCAGCGTGTCGCGAACGGCTGATTCGATGGCGCTCATTGGAGAATGCCAGCCCGGCGGAGCTCAAACGACGGCCGCCGAAGGCCTGCTCAAAGGCGGCGGAGATAGAGAACGATCTTCCAGATTTCCTCGTCTTTTAGCACAGCCTTGAAGGGCGGCATCGCGGTGTGTAGCGGCACGCCGCCTTCCGCGATCGTCCAGTAAAGGTACGCGTCGGTGGTCATCGGCATCCTCGCCGTCGCGGCGATGTTCGCGGGAGGCGGATTCAGGCCCTTTGCAGCCGGGCCGTCTCCGAGGCCGTTCACGCCATGGCAGGTTGCGCAGTCCGCTTCATAGAGCTTCCGTCCTGCCGCGAAGTTCTCGGCGCTGGCGCGCAGCGGCTCCGTCTTGTTAGCGTACTTCGGGTCGATTCCGTTCTGTGCGACGAACTGATGACGGAGCACGGACCCGCCCATCATTCCCCCGCCGCCCATCATCCCCATCTGGCCATAGACCACCGAGACCAGGACCAGGGCTCCAAGCGCTGCCACCACAATCATGCTCTTCTTCATGCTCGCCTCGCAAAGATCGAAGTATCCCGCTACCGTCGTGCGCTCTGCGCCCGGCGAATCTCGCCCGGCCAGTAAGACTTGATGTAGGCCAGCACGGCCCAGATGTCATCGTCCGACAGCTTGTCGCCGTAAGCCGGCATATCGCTCTGGTAGCCGGGCGGTGCGTACTTCCCGGCCACGAGTCCCTCCTTGGTCACGGCGAACAGATACTCGTCAGGGTGGTGCCACGAATGGCCGGACGCGTCGTGGGGCGGCGCCGGCATGCGCCCGTTCGGCAGGCGCGTCCGCCAGCCGGGTTGTCCTTCCAGTTGCAGGCCGTGGCACGTCGCACATTGCTTTTCGTACACGGCTTGCCCGCGCGCGACGAGCTCGCGGTCGTCCGGATCAGCACGGCTCTTGTCACGCTGGGAAATGAAAGTCCATGCCGCCACGACTGCCGCGACGATGATCAGTACGACGATCAACCAACCGAGATCGGGCTTGCGCTTGGTCGCTGCGCCGGAGTGTGCCGACTTTTTCATCTCGTGGGTTCCTCCCTTAGTCTTTCGATGTGCAATCCGCGCGGCACTCGTGGCTCTCGCGCTCAGCCGGCTCTGCCCAGTAGCCGGGCGTTGATCGCCACAATGACCGTGCTCGCTGACATCAGCACTGCGCCGAACGCCGGCGTGAGCACGATGCCCCACGCGGCGGCAACACCCGCGGCGAGCGGAATGGCGAACGCGTTGTATCCGGTGGCCCAGATGAGGTTCTGCACCATCTTCCCGTAGGTCTTGCGCGCAAGCCCGAGTATCCCGGCGACATCGCGTGGGTCGCTGCGCACCAGAACGATGTCGGCCGACTCGATGGCGACGTCGGTGCCAGCGCCGATCGCGATGCCAAGATCGGACTGCGTGAGTGCGGGCGCGTCGTTTACGCCGTCGCCCACCATCGCCACGGTGAGGCCGCGACCCTGCACCTCCTTGATCTTCGCCGCCTTCTCCTCGGGCAGCACCTCGGCGAAGTAGTCGTCCAGCCCGAGGTCGGCGGCGACCGTCTTCGCGACGGCACGCGAGTCGCCAGTGAGCATCATGCACTGAATGCCCATGCGCTTGAGCTCGGCGACGGCCGCGCGCGATTCGGGGCGCACGACGTCGGCGAGCGCGATCGCCGCGGCGGCCTTGCCTTCGACCACGAGATAGACGACGGTCTTGCCCTGCTCTGCGAGCTTGGCGAGCGCCGCATCCTCCGCTGCCAGCCCCTTCTCGCGCACATAGCCGGGGCTTACGACGAGCACTTCGAGGCCGTCGACGCGCGCCTGCGCCCCGCGCCCGGTGAGGTTCCGGAAATCGCTCACCGGCGGAAGCTTCAGCTTGCGCTCCTCGGCGACGCGCGTGACGCCCTTCGCGATCGGGTGCTCGGATTGGCTCTCCAGCGCCGCGGCAAACCGCAGGCATTCCTCCTCGGAGAGCTCGCCGAGCGGCACGACATCGGAGACGCCGAACCGCCCCTCGGTGAGCGTGCCCGTCTTGTCGAACACAACGGCCTGGAGGTTGCGGGCGCGCTCGAAGGCGGCGCGATCGCGGATCAGGAGGCCATGGCTCGCCGAGAGGCTGGTGCTCACCGCGACGACGAGCGGCACGGCGAGACCGAGCGCGTGCGGGCAGGCGATCACCATCACGGTGACCGCGCGCGTGATCGCGAACTGAAGGTCACCGGCAATTGCGAGCCAAGCGACGAACGTCGCGACACCGACGCCGAGCGCGATCGCGGTGAGCCACACGGCGGCACGGTTGGCAAGGTCCTGACTGCGCGAGCGCGACTCCTGCGCGCGTCGCACCATGTCCATCACCTGCGCGAGGTAGGTCTCCCCGCCCGTCTTGCGGATCTCGATCGTGATGGCGCCCTCGCCGTTCACTGACCCGCCGATCACCTCGGCGCCTTCCTTCTTGTCGACCGGCTTCGACTCCCCGGTGAGCATCGACTCGTCGAGGCTCGTCGCCCCGGAGACGATCACCCCGTCCGTCGGCACGCGCTCGCCGGGCTTCACGAGCACCTTATCGCCCGCAGCGAGCCCATCGATCGTCACGTCCTCGGTGGAACCGTCAGCCTTCAACCGGTGCGCCTCAGACGGCAACAGCCGCACGAGCGCTTCGAGCGCCCCAGACGCCCCCATCACCGAGCGCATCTCGATCCAGTGGCCGAGCAGCATCACGTCGATCAGCGTCGCCAGCTCCCAGTAGAAACCTGTGCCCGAAAGCCCGAAGGTAACTGCCGCCGAATAGAAGAACGCGGCGCTGATCGCCACCGCGATCAGCAGCATCATCCCGGGCTTGCGCCCGCCGACCTCCTCGCCCGCGCCCTTCAGGAACGGCCAACCTCCGTAGAAGTACACTGCGGCGGCGCAGGCGAAGAGCACATAACGCGCCCCCGGAAACGAAACCGGCGCGGTCAACCCCACGAGCGCCCAGAAGTGCTCCGAGATTGCGAGGATCGGGACAGTCAGGCCGAGCGACACCCAGAATCGCCGACGGAAATCGGCCACCATGTGCGCGTGGTGTGAATGCGCGTCGTGACCCGCGTGCTGCGGCGCGCGGGCGGCGCCGTGAGTGTGCGAGGCGTGCTTGTGGTTCATCGTGTCTCTTCCGCGTGAGGGCCGCGTCGTCGTTTGTTCCGCCCTTCAATTCACGAAACCGAAGTTCGGCCAGAGCAGTCAGTCCATGGTCCCTACTCCTTTCTCTCGCGCCAAGCACCTACCGGCCGATCATCGCAACAGCTCGTCGATGGTTTGCCTGAACCGGTCGATCGGCTGCGCGCCGTACCGCGTCGCAATGGCCCCGGTGCGGTTGTTGCGCAGAATGTTCCCCGGTGTGCCGTTGATCCCGATCGCGGTGCCCTCGTCGAGATCCTCCTTGACCCGCTCGCGTGTGCGACCGCTCTTTACGCATGCGGCGAACTTCGCGCGGTCCAGGCCGATCGACGCCGCGATGGCAGCCAGGTCGCCCTCGGCTACGCCCTTGCCGTTCGAGGCAGTGCGCTCGTAGACGAGATCCGTGTAGCGCCAGAACGCTTCGTTGCCGCCGAGCTCCGCCGCGCACTCGGCGGCCTCGGCCTCGCGTTGCGCCGCGGGGTTGTGAAAGTCGAGTGGAAAATGCCGGTACACCCAGTTGACCTTGCCGTCGTACGCCGCGACGATCTGCTTGGCGGTCGGGTGGAAGCGTTTGCAGAACGGGCACTCAAAATCCGAGTACTCGATCAGCGAGACGGGCGCGTCGGGATTGCCGCGGATGTGATCGCGGGTCTTCGAAACAGGACGCACCTTGCTCGCGTGCGCTCTGGCGGCAGCTTCTTCACGCTGCGCGGCCGCGGCGCGCTGGCGCGCGACGTAGCGCTCGATGCCCTGGTCGATCTCGCGGTCGAGCACGCCGCTTTCCCGCAGCTCCCGAATGACGGCGTCGCGGATGCGCTGCTCGAGCTGCGCATCGGGCTGCGTCGGACTTCCCGTCTGGGCGTCCGCCCGAGCCATTCCCGACAAAGCGAACAGCAACGTGACAATTGCCGGCCAGAATAGCCGCGCCGGCCGCGCGAACATTGAAACCGAACTTGTGTGTCCTAGTGCGCTCATCGATCTAGCCCTGAAGGTCGCGTTTCTTCTGCTCGAATTCTTCCTTGCCGATCTCGCCCCGGGCATAGCGTTCCTTCAGCACCTCTAGCGCCCGGCTTTCGGTGGCAGGTCCACCCCGCGAGGGGCCAAACCCGACGGCCAGCCATTTCACGAGGACAACGATGCCCAGGATGATCAGCACCCACCAGAGCACCATGTGCACCACGCCGAAATATCCCCACCCCCACCCCATGCCGTAGTCGCCCCACATCCCTCATCTCCTCTGGTTGTACGCCATCCGATTTCGCTATCCCGCTCCGACATCGCGGCGTTTCTGTTCGAACTCATCTTTGTCGATCTCGCCCCTGGCGTAGCGCTCGCGGAGGATGTCGAGCGGGCTTCCCTGACGCTCGCTCAGCACGCTGTCCGCAGACGACTTGGCAGACAACCACCGCACCAGCACCACCACCCCGCCGATCACGAGCGCCCAGAAGATCAGCATCCCGATCCCGCCGAATCCCATCGCACCTCCGAATCCGTTCATCATGGTTATGCTCCTCTCAGTTGCGTGCAGGGCGCGACTCCTCGCTCGCGCCAGCCGCTGGTAATACCTTTTTGACGATCAGCCTCAGACCCTCAAATCCGACTACTTCGACCACGTCGCCAACGGCGAGCGCACCCTCCTGTGGCTCGGCCGACCACAGCTCGCTTCCCACCCACACCGAGGCCTTACGCCCGTCTGTCGCGCGCACCGTGCCAATTGCGCGCAACAGCGTTCCAATTCCCACGACGACCGGTGCGCGCATCGCTCTCACCGCGAGCCAGTAGACCGCGCCGGTCACGCCGAGGACCAGCACGTAGAGCGCGACGGCCTCACCTTCCGGGAGCAGCCAAAACACCGGCAGCGCAAGGAAGGGAAGCGCGAGGACTAGGTGGCACATGGGCAATGGCTCACAGCCGCATGCCGTGGTCCGCGGCTATTGGCTCATCATCCACCAGTGGCCGTTTCCCCACGCCTGGCGCATCCTGTCGCGCTGCTCCTTGGTGAGCATGCCTTCGACGTTCCCTAGCATGTCGAGACGCGCCTCGATCGCCTGCTGGCGCAGCTCGCCGATACGCTTGTAGGCGGCTGCGATGGCGTTTCGATCGAATTGCGCGGCACCGTAGAGGTCGCGCAGTTTCGCCTGCTCGTCCATCAACTTGCCGACGAGGTCCCACTGCTTATGTCGCAGCTCGTCTCCGAGCTTTACGAGCTTCGATTGCTGATCATCGGTGAGGTCGAGATAGCCCATAGGCAAGCCACCCATCATTCCAGGGCCCATCCCGTAGCCGCCACCCATCATCCCCGGGCCCATCCCATAGCTGCCGCCCATCATTCCCATCATGCCGGGGCCGTATCCGGCGCCGGGGCCGTACGTCATCCCCGGCCCCATGCCATAGCCGCCGCCGGGCCCGTACATCATTCCTGGACCCATACCGCCCTGGGGATATCCACCCCCCGGTCCATTCATTCTTCCGGGTCCGTACGCGGGCGCATTGCCGGGCCCACCCATCATTGGCCCCATTCCGGGGTAGCCCGCCTGTCCACTCTCCCCTGCAGGGGCCTTCGCGCCACCCATCATCTGTGCGAGCAGCTCGGGGGGCGCCGCACGACGTACATCGGGTGAAGCCGTTTGCTGCGCCCACACCGGCGCGGCAAGCAAAGCGGCAGCGATGATCGTGGAATATCTGATTCGTTTCATTCTCTTGATCTCCTTTCAGCATTTCGGTCGTGCAGAGACAATCCACTTTCGGAAAGCGCGGCGAGCGAGACGGCAGGCGAAGGGGCAACCACGGCTTTCGCTCGGTTGCGCGCAGTCCGCGCGGGCATAAGCGATCCGCGAGCGAACGCGCGCAGCCGTACGCCTATTCGGCGCGCGGGACGATCAGAGGACTAAAGGAGCAGACGCGCGGAACGCGCGTGATAGGAAAGAACTGGTAACTGCTGTGCGGGACGCGGAATGCGGTGCCCCGCGACCCTATTCGCCAATGTGAGATGGAATCGCGGCGTGGCGAGCAGCGGTAAGTCATTCCACTGAGCCTTCGCAGAAATCGGAACCTGAGCTTCCTGCGCGGAGACCAGTACGAACTCGTCGATGCTTGAGCAGCAACCATCAGCGTCGTGCGACTCGCCGTGCCTGGCTGCGTCCAAGTCCGCGTACGCGACGCCTGTGTCGGTGTCTACTGACGAGTTGAAGATACCGCCCGCGCCAGCGTCGGCGTGTCCTTTGAGCGCAAACAAGTCGCACCCAGGACGAAGCAGGGCCGCGACAATCGCCAGAATGCCGAGCGACACACCCCACTGGCGCGCCCCGTGGAGGCGCCCCTCGATGTTCCCCCCGACTGTGCCGTGCAGCCTAGTCATGTTCCTGAATGGAGTTCACTTCGGAAATTTCGACTCGAAGCCGTGCTTCAAGTTCAACACTATGATATCGCCCAACCGCCCGCTTGACCTAAATCAAACGCGCAATACGAAGCATATATGGAGTTGATCCCAATTGGCGAACGGCCCGCAACACGGGACTCAATGAGGGGAGAGATACTCCCCTTTCATGCCAACGCCGTGAACGTAGGCGAGCGTGCCGCCGTAGTGACCGGCAATGGATACGACCGGAGCGGCGTCCCGACGGTGATTGACGGCAGGACTAACCGCAACAGGCGCCTTGCTTGCCCCGCGCCTGGATTGGCGGACACGGCACGGACCCGTAGGAGCAATACACGCAGCAGTCGCCCGGCTGAGGCCTCAGCACCGTCTTGCACGCCTCGCACTCATAGAACCACTGGCAGGCATCAGTCGGCATCATCTCGGTCTTCACATGGCCGCACGCCGGGCACCTCAGCACCGACTCCAGGACGATGGTGCTCATTTCGCGGAATCCACCAGCGTGGACGGATAACCGGCATCCTTGGTCGCGCGGATCAACGCGTCGACGCTCGTCTTGGCATCGTCGAACGTCACCGTCGCTTGGCGCTTGTCGAAGCTCACCTGTGCACCGGTGACCCCAGGCACCTTGGTCAGCGCCTTCTTTACGGTGATCGGACAAACCGGACAGTACATCGTGGGGATCGACAATGTCACCGTACTCGGCTTGGCCCACACGGGCGCGGCAAGCATCATCAGGACAGCAAGAACCAGAAGCGACCACTTCTTCATGTGCAACTCCGCTTAGTAGAACCAAGGCGCCACGTACGGGAACGCCAAGGCGATTGCAACGAGGAGTGCGACCGCGCTGTACAGCGTCTTGTAGCCGCGCCTGACCTGCGGCGAGGCACAAACCTCCCCCGGAGCGCACGCCGCTGGGGGGCGCCAGATTCGCCGCCAGGCCATGAGCAGCGCGATCAGGGCGACGCCGATGAAGATGGGGCGATAGGGCTCAAGCGCGGTCAGGTTGGCAATCCACGCCCCCGAAAAGCCGAGCGAAATCAGCACCAGAGGCCCCAGGCAACAGGTCGAGGCCAGGATGGCGGCCAGACCGCCGACCAGCAGCGGGCCGCTCCCACCCTGCGGCATGGGGAGTCGCTCAGACCGCGACGAGTTGCCTGCCCACATCGGGTAAACTTACTTCCGTACATAAGTACGGAGTCAAGCGGTATGAGTGAAAAAGACGCACCTCTGACCATCGGCGCTTTGGCAGACGCAGCAGGCGTCAATGTGGAAACCGTCCGGTTCTATCAACGCAGAGGCTTGATGTCCGAACCGGCCCGGCCGCATGGCAGCATTCGTCGTTACACAGGCGCGGAACTGGCCCGTGTGCGCTTCATCAAAGCTGCCCAGCGTCTGGGGTTCAGTCTGGACGAAGTTTGCGAACTGTTGGAATTGGAGGACGGGACTCAGTGCCGCGTGGCGCGCGGCTTGGCCGAGCGCAAGCTAGTCGACGTGCGACGGAAACTTGCAGACCTCCGTCGCATCGAAACTGTATTAGGGCAGCTCGTCACCCGATGCAAATCAGCGCGCGGCGCACTCAAGTGCCCACTGATCTCATCCCTGCAGCAGTCTTGATCTGCGCCGAGCGAAACGAAAAGAGCCTCTGCGTTGTCGCAAGGGCTTGAATGGGTGGCGCGCCCGGCAGGATTTGAACCCACGACCCCCTGGTTCGTAGCCAGGTACTCTATCCAACTGAGCTACGGGCGCGAAGGAGTGGGATTGTAGCAAAGACACTCTGGGGCGACCATGGCCCTCCCCCGCTCCCGTCGGTGCGCGCCAGCTGCCGAGTCGATCCCTGCCCCCTGTTTTGGGGAGCCATTTCGGGGCGCTCGCCCGCCGCGACCGCCCCTGTCAAAAATCAGTCGACGTCCGGCTCGGCACTTTGTTAACCTGCCGGCTGCGGTACCCCTTTCGTCACCCTGGGAGCGTCCAATTGGGCAAGCGACTCTACGTCGGAAATCTGAGCTACAACATCAGCAGCAATGACCTTGAACAACTGTTCGCCACCCATGGCACGGTGGTGTCGGCAGCTGTGATCACCGACCGCGATACCGGACGCTCGAAGGGCTTCGGTTTCGTGGAGATGGGGACTGACGAGGAGGCGCAGGCGGCAATCAGCGCACTCAACGGCAAGAGCCAGGACGGGCGTAATCTCACGGTGAACGAAGCCAGGCCGCAGGAGAATCGCGGCGGCGGGGGATTTGGCGGCGGTCGGCGTGGCGGTGGCGGTGGCCGCGGAGGCGGCGGCCGTTACTGAGCCACCAACGGCCATACGGGCCAGCTCATCGGCCGTGGTCGGCATGCCGGGGTATTCGACTACCTGGCATCGGGAAGCGCATCGATCAGAGGCTGTTCATTAACGCGCACTAGAATCAGCGGAGAACCATCCTATTGGCAAAGCCAAACTACCAGTTCGAGAAGCGCCAGCGAGACTTGAAGCGGAAACAAAAGCAGGAAGCGAAACGGCAGCGCAAGCTTGCCGCCAAGCAGCCGGCAAAAGAAGGCGAACAGGAAGCGCCGACAGATTCCACGGAATCGGCACAGCCTGAGGCGAGCGGCGACGCGCCGCCCGCGGACCCGCAGCCCTGATCAGGGCCCGAGCGCGCCCCGGTCTTCTCGCCCTTCCCGCGCCTCGCCCGATCGCGCACGCCGTAGCCGGAATGCGCGCGCAAGCGTAGTTGCCGCAAGCACGGTAGCGATGACCGCGAGCGGAATCGCGAGCAGCCGTGGCCAGAAAACGCCGACGACTGCCACGCCGATCAATATCAGACCCACGTACACGAGCAGCGTCGCCTCCGCCGGCCCCAGTGGCCGGCGATTGGTGAGGACCGCCCCGACCGCGCTGCCGATGCTGAGGGCGCCCGCCGCGGCGCGTCCGGCGCTACCTGACCGCGCACGCTTGGGATGCTTGCGGCGGCTGCGCCTCCAGCCCGCACTCAGCCGTTTGCGCGGGTGCAGCACAATCTCGGTTGCGCGCCCGAGGTCGCTCTCGTACAAGTCGGCCATCTTGGCAGCGAATGCCTCGTCTTCGACGAAGACGTCCAGCTCGTAATTGCTGAACCAGCTCGCAATGTTCAGATTGGTGGAGCCGATACGCGCCCAGCGACGGTCTGCCACGGCGGATTTCGCGTGGAGCATCGTTCCGTTCCACTCGAATACGCGCACACCCGCCTCGAGCAGCGGTCGATATCCCGCGCGAGAGATCGCCCCGACGATCGGGACATCACTCGAGCCTGGCACGAGGAGGCGCACGTCGATGCCGTCGCGCGCGGCCGAGCGCAGGGCTTGGATATACGGCGCGGTCCCCACGAAATAGGCATCCGTGAGCCACAACCGCTCGCTCGCGACCGCCGCGATGAACTGATCCAGGCGCAAAACGCCCGCCGAATTCGGCTCGCTTGCGACAACCCGCACATCCACTTCACCGGCCGACTCGATCGAATCGAGGGGCGTGAACGCCTCCTCCGGGAGCGGCGAACCGATCGCATCCCAGACTCGCGCAAAGGCATCCTCGAGGTCAGCGACGGCGGGACCGCGAATCTCGACTCCGGTGTCACGCCAGGGCTCGGTCCCGCGCGCCTGATCGCCCGTCCACTTTCCGCTCACGCATAGTCCGGACACGTAGCCGACCTGCCCGTCCACCGCGATCATCTTGCGGTGATCGCGCGAAATCCAGCCGAACGGGCTTGCGAGGCTCGGCGGATTGAAACACCGCACCTCCGCACCGGCCGGCGCGAGTGTCTCCGAGATCCAGAGCGGACTATTCGTTCCCAGCCAATCGTAGATGACCCGTACGTAAACTCCGGCGCGGGCGCGTTCGGCCAACGCCGTGATGAACTCACGGCCGACATGGTCGTGGTCGATGATGTAGCACTCGAACAGGATCGAGCGCTTTGCAGCGCGGATCGAATCCAGCCATGCGGGAAAATTCTCCGCCGCGTCGATCAGGATGCGCACGCCGTTTCCGCTGACGAGCGGCGCGCCGGCCGCGCGCAGGAATGCCTGGTCCTCGTATTGCCGCGCCGAACGGGTCGCATCCCGGCCGGTGGCGCTCGTCAGTTCCCGGCTTACGCTCATCCTGGGTCCGACTTGTACCACACGCCGCCGCGCGGAGGAGACGACCGGTCAGCAGCCCTCGCGTTGCAGCAGCGCGTGCTCCGGCGCCTGCGGGTCGTAGCGCACCGGCACGCGTTCGCCCGCTTCGGGAAGCCCGACTCTCAGGCAGCCTGCAAGCTGATCCCGCGTGACGGGGTGGGCGGAGCCGTGCGGCGTGAACCGATAGCGAACACAGTAGGAGCCCATGCCGTCCTGCCAGACGTCGAGCACCTCGGCCTCGGCGTCCAGCCACTGCGAGCTCAGTCGCTCGCGCGCGCGGCGGCTGCGTCGCGCAAGTATGACGAACACGCAGAGCGCCAATCCGACGACGACGCTGAATGCGAGGGCATTGGGTTCCACGACGAACTAGTATATTCGCACGGGGAATTCGCCGACGTCCGAGCAATCGAATCTGCCGCCCCACGCAGTGGCGGGCGTCTTACCAGCGCTTCCAGCCGCCCTGCTTGCGTTTCCGATCCCGATCATCCTGGTTCGCGGCGTGTGCGCTCGGGATGAAGAGCTCGCTCAACTGCTCGAGCGGCGACACTTTCCGCTCGGCCGGCGCCTCGCGTGTAACCGGGGTCTTCGCCTGCGCGTCGGCGATGAGCCCGTTCGTTCCCAAGCCGGTCGTGAAGATGATTACCGACACGATCGGGACGAGGAACACCGATTCGCGCATGCTCCGGTTCTGCGCAAACCGCACTTGGTAGCATGCGAGAAGAGCAGCGAACGCAAGTGCGACGATGCGGCAGGTGTGGCTCGGCAGCTCGAACTGCGCGGCGGTCTGCCCCGCCATGGTAACGACGCCGGCCAAAACCCCGACCGACACGGGATTGCTGCTTAGAAAGGCATCAAACTGCTTCATTTCGGAACCGCGTATGCGGGTTAACGTTTGAGTGACCATCGACTTGTCCATATCTCTCTCCTTTCCACAATGTGCTGCGAGCCAGGAACGGCGTCCGACCTGCGGGACCCGCCTCCCCTCACAGCCATGTGGCCAAAGTAGGCCAATCGAAGACCACGTCGTAGTTCATGTGCACACTCGTTCTGTGCGCGAAGCACAATCGCCCGGATCCGCGTGACCTCTGCCACAGAACTCGGTGTGACCTCTTCCGCGAAGTGCGGTTTGCTCGCTTCTCCGTCGCAAAAATGATGAAGCCCCCTGCGGGGGCTTCTCTTGCTTCTGGCGGAGAGAGAGGGATTCGAACCCTCGATACGGGGTAAACCGTATAACGCCTTAGCAGGGCGCCCCCTTCGACCGCTCGGGCATCTCTCCTGGATCGTGCGCAAAACTATAGCACAGGCCTCCGCGCGATCGGCGCGTCACTGTGGCTGATCGAGACTGAATGCGCGGTGCAGAACGCGCACCGCGAGCTCCAGATACTTCTCGTTGACGACGGCCGATATCTTGATCTCGGAAGTCGAGATCATCTCGATGTTGATGCCTTCCTCCGCGAGGGTGCGGAACATCTGGCTCGCGATGCCGACGTGCGAACGCATGCCCACCCCCACCATCGAGACCTTGCAGATCCGGTTGTCGCCAACCACGTCCTTGGCGCCGATCTCGGGCGTCACCTTGCGCACAATCGACATGGCCTTGTCATAATCGTTGCGGTGCACCGTGAACGAGAAGTCGGTGAACCCGGCGACGCTCGCGTTCTGGATGATCATGTCGACGTCCACGTTGGCGTCGGCGATCGGCCCGAGAATCGCGTAGGCGATGCCCGGGCGGTCGGGCACGCCGGTCACCGTGATCTTCGCCTCGTCGCGATTGAATGCGACACCTGAGATGGTGGCCTGTTCCATGTTCTCGTCTTCCTCGAAGGTGATCAACGTCCCGGAGACGGCCTCCTCGTCGATCGGCAGGTCGGGGGGCGTGAGGCTGGAGAGCACGCGCAGCCTCACCCTGGATTTTCCGGCGAACTCGACCGAGCGGATCTGCAGCACCTTCGACCCGAGGCTCGCCATCTCGAGCATTTCCTCGAAGGTGATGGTCTTCAGCCGGCGCGCTTCGGGCACGATGCGCGGGTCGGTCGTATAGACGCCATCCACGTCGGTGTAGATCTGGCACTCGTCGGCCTTGAGCGTCGCTGCAAGCGCCACGGCCGAAGTATCCGAGCCGCCTCGCCCCAGCGTCGTGATGTTGCCCTCGGCATCGATGCCCTGGAATCCCGCGACTACGGGAACGATCCCTGCCTCGAGATCGGCGCGCAGACGGTCCTGATCGATCGCCACGATGCGCGACTTCGTGAACGCGCTGTCGGTCAGCACCCTGACCTGGGCGCCGGTGTAGCTTCGCGCCTTGACGCCCAGCTCCGTCAGGGCCATGGCGAGCAGCCCGATCGTCACCTGCTCGCCCGTAGAGGCGACGACGTCCAGCTCGCGCGGATTGGGATTCGGCTGGATCTCCCGCGCCAACGCCAGCAGCCGATTGGTCTCGCCTGCCATGGCGGAGGGCACGACGACGACCTGGTTCCCGGCCGCGCGCCACTTCGCGACGCGCATCGCAACGTTGCGGATGCGCTCGACGCTGCCGACCGAGGTGCCGCCGAACTTCTGAACGATCAACGCCATGCGTGCTCCGCGAAAGGTCGCATTCTAGCCGGAAAGCTGGCCGGGTTCCGGAGCCGTGCTGCGCCGCAACAGAGGAAATGATTTAACGATTTTTTACCTTTTCGGCGAACAGTGCCGGCGAACTCCCATGCTAGGATGGGTCGCCCTTTTGGGAGGGGTCCCCGAACAAAATAATGGAGTCTTGCAAACAATGAAGCTCTTCAACCTGTCGATCAATCCCCGCGACATCCGTCGCCGGCTCGGCCTGAACCAGCAGGAATTCTGGACAAAAATCGGTGTGACGCAGAGCGGAGGGTCACGCTACGAAAGCGGTCGCGACATGCCGAAGCCGGTGCGCGAGCTGCTGCGGCTCGTGCACGTCGAGCGCGTCGACCTTTCGAAAGTCAAGAAGGAGGACTTCGAGGTCATCGAATACCTGAAGGTCGCGCAACCCGATCTCTACAAGAAGCTGCGCAAGGCGGCCCGCGGGATCGGACGAAAACCCGAGGTCGTATCGCACTGATTCCGAAGAATCTCGCTCAATACAAAGCCCGCGTTCGCGGGCTTTGTCGTTTTCGCGGAGTGAATGTCCGTGACCGCATGATTTTCCGCGATGAGAGACGGCGTTTCAGTGACGTCACCGCGAGATGCGAAGTTGCGGTACGAAACAAAAACCGCTTTCGCTTCGGCCAAGCCCGGCTTCAGCCAAATGGCCTAATCGCATTTTTGGGAAGTCTAATCCAGACTAGGGCAACAGCTTGCCCGAGTCCTGGGAGGCTTCCATGCCCGTCAAGAAAAAGTCGCGTCGACGCCGTACGCAAGACGCTGCGACCGGGAATTCCGCCGGTCAACGAAGGACGCGTGCGCCGGTAGCCAAGCGACCCGATTCGACCTCCGCGACGCGGGTAACAGCTTCCGTCACGACCGGCACGCCCGTCATCACGGGCGGACCGATCATCATCGATCCCAACCTACCGATCTTCTCGGTCGACCCCGTCGGCAATTTCTTCGACCCCGGCCGGCCGGGTAACGCTGTCGTTCGCCCCGACGATCTCGTCGCACTTCGCATCGAGCTGCACAACCTGTCGGTGCAGCCCGGTAGCCCGCCGCGGCTCAAGAAGACCGGCGGCGGTGCCGCGCACCTGGTGCTTCATTTCCCGCCGCAAGCCATCACCGAGCAGACGTTCTTCGAGAGGAACCCCGAGGGAGCCGACTCCGAGACCACTGGACTCGGCAGCGACGCACTCACCGGGCCTCCCGTGCGCGCGCGCATCTCCGGCGAGTCGCGGCTCGCGTTCACGGTGCCCGACGGCTTTGACGTGCCCTACACCCTGGAAGGCGTGCTGGCCGCCGTGGAAGAGCTGGCGCTGTCGGTGCCGGCCAACGCGAAGCCTCCCGGCACCCGCGGGTCGTTCGCCAGTGTCGGCGAACTTTTTGCCGCGGACATCAGCAAGCTCTCCGCCGCCCAACGCGCCGCGCTCTCGAACTATGCGGTGCGGACCCTGCGGATCGCCGCGGTTCAGGGCGATATGGCGACGGTGCAGCTTCGACAGGCGAGCGGCGGCAAGGGACTGCGCACGCTGCGCGCCTCCGCGGTCGACAAGGTTGTCATCGATGTCGGCGTGACGCCCGGCCCGATCATCGCGCGCCCGACCATCAGCTCGCGACCGGCCCTGCCCGGCTCCAGGCACACGGCGATCGAGCTGCCCTGGCGGCTGATCCTGAGCCCCCACAGCGCGGAGCGTTGGCGCCACGCGAAAACCCCGGTCACCTCGCCTGCCACACAGCGCACGGAGCTCTGGCACTCGCGCCTGGTCGCGCCCAAATCGGACGGAAGCTTCATCGAGCCGCCGCGTCCCGACAATCAGCGCACGGTGCGCGCAGTCTGGGCATTGACCGGAGAGGGATCCACCCAACCCATGCAAGGCACGTTCCCCGCGACGCTGCCGCCCCCGAACGCGATTCCGTTCCTCATGCCCCTGGAGGACTTCGATCGCTTCCAGTTCGTGCACCTGTCGTCGAATTTCTCGAGCCGCAAGTACGCGCCGACCGCCGTCGGCGTGAATCTGCTGATGCTCTCGGCGCTGGGCGGCTGGCTCGATTCCCGCGGTGCGTGGGACCCGCCGGCGGGCCTTTCGGTGGAGGAATGGGTGCACCGGGCCGCGATGGCGCGTGATCACTACGTACGCGTCGTCTACAAGGGCTTCCTGTTTCCGCTCGGTCACCGCGTGGCGCTCGTCAAAGTCAGCGAGCGCAAGTTCCACAACGGCGCTCGCGACGACGACAACCAGCCGACCATCGAGCAGAAGTCCGGTAACACCGCGTACCTCCGCCAGCGCTTCTTCATCATCATCCGCGAGCGCGAGCGACGCTTCGTCGATCCGAACCTGACCAACAAGGCCGGCGACGTTTACTACCAGTTCCAGCTGCCGTTCTCCAGCGTCCGCATCCTCACGGCGGTCACGCCCAACCTCGACCCGCCGAACGAAAGCCCGAGCGAGGTGAACGGCCTCGGCCAGACGATGTTCTGGCCGCACGTGAACGGGCAGCCGTTCCGCTTCCAGTGCGCCGCCACGGACGTGGACGGTCGCACGGTGCAGTTCGAGCTGCCGATGATCTTCTTGGACAACACGCTGGTGAACCCGGGCCCGCTCAGCTCGGCCCCGAACTACGCCACTGCGGAAGGGCACGCGCAGACCGCCAAGACGGACTGGCTCGCGCGCGCGGGGCTCCGCGTGGCCCAGCTCAAGCAGCAGCGGGTGGCGCTGGCGCAGAGCGTGAAGGCCGGTGACACCACGGTACAGGTCCAGGAGATGAGCTTCGACGCCGAGGTCGAGTCGGGCAACGCCAAGCTGCGCACATACAGCGCCGAGCTGTCGCGGCCCATCTTCTATCCAAAGGTGGACGAGGCCCGCGTGAGCATCGCCGCGCTCGCGCAGCTTACCGGCAGCGCGAAGACCAACAAGGTGAAGTGGAACGCGTTCTACCTCCAGCACGGCTTCAAGTCCGCAAACGAAGGCCAGGTGTTCGTCGACGTCGTGTCCGAATCCGACATGGCCCAGCTCGACTTCTCCACGCAAGGCGATCGCTCGGGCGGCTTCGTCCAGCCCAATCTCAAACCCGGCGCGATCTCGCGGCTCGCCGGCCCGGTCAGTGGCGACGCGCAGACGGTCCAGAGCTTCATCCAAGGCACCTTCACGGGCGCCGATGCGTTCCCGGGCGGCCTTTCGGACCTGCCGCTTCCGCTACTGTTCGGTTGCATTCCCTTGGGCGACGTGATCGAGCAGGTGACCGCGCTCTCCGGCAAGCCGGACAAGATCCCCAAGTTCGCCTCCGAGGCGAGCACCCAGATCGAAGACTTCATCAACGGTCTGGGACGACTGCTCGATTTCATCTCCAAGCTCTCCGACCAACCCGGAAGCATCGCCTCGGGCGCGATCGAGGCCGCGAAGAACACGTTGCAGGACCTGCTCGACCAGGCACAGGCCTACGCGGCGCCGCTGGTGGCCGACGTCAAGTCCCGTATCAACCAGTTGGTCACGGCGTTGAACGCCCTCCTCACGCAGGTGCAGTCGCTGGTCAACACGACGATCGACGTGGCTCCCCCGCTGCCCGCGCTGCCCGGCGCCATCTCCGGGGTGCAAACGGCGGTCACGAATCTGCGCAACGCTGCAAACGCACAGGTGGGCGGCGTCTCGCTGCCTGCGGGCTTGCGACAGTCGGTGCTGCAGGTGGCAAACCAGCTCGACGCTTTCGCCGGCGATCTCGCCACGGTCACCGCGCTCATCAACCAGGGCAAGACTCTCTACGCAGCACTCGACGACATCGTCGGGCAGCCGGCGCAGCTCGGCAACCTGCTATCGGACCCAGCACAGCTCAAGCCGAAGCTGCAGGGGGTGCAGACAGCCATCACGCCGCTGCGCGCCACCCTCGCGGGTTTCAAATTGCTCGAAGGCGCGCCGCGCAAGGCAGTGCTCGACGCCATCGACGTCGTGCTGCAGGTGCTGGGCGCCGCGGCAGATCTGCTCAATCTCCTCGAGATGCTCACCGGCGACGAGCTCACCATTCGTTTCGACTGGAACCCGACGATCGCGAACTGGGCGCTGCCCGGAGTTGATCCCAACACCGATCCGCTCTTTCGCGCCAACGACAAGAAGGGCTTTCTGGTGGCGGTGGAGGCCAAGGTCAAGAAGAACGGCCAGAGCGCGCCCAAGATCGGCGTCGTCTGCAGCCTCAAGCAGTTCGATCTGGTGCTGATCGCGCCGGCGAGCTTCATAGAGCTCAACTTCGAGAAGATCGAGTTCCGCGTCGACAGCGGCGCCAAGATGGACGTCGACGTGCTCCTGACGGACATCAAGTTCGTCGGTCCCCTGAGCTTCGTCGAGACGCTGCGCGACCTCATTCCCCTCGACGGCTTCTCGGATCCTCCGTTCCTGGACATCACGCCGCAGGGCATCGACGCCGGTTTCTCGATCGCGCTACCCAACATCTCCGTGGGCGTCTTCAATCTCGGCAACCTGAGCCTGGGCGCCGGCTTCACCGTTCCGTTCATCGGCCAGCCGCTCGCGGTGCGCTTCAATTTCTGCACCCGCGAGCAGCCGTTCAACCTGACCGTGTCGCTCTTCGGTGGCGGCGGCTTCTTCGGAATAACGCTGGACCCCCACGGAATCCAGATCCTCGAGGCGGCGTTCGAGTTTGGCGCGAGCATCTCGATCGACTTCGGCGTCGCCTCGGGCGGCGTCCATGTGATGGCCGGCGTCTACTTCCGCATGGAGAACGACGCCTGCTCGCTGACCGGGTACTTCCGTCTTGGCGGTCACGTGGACGTGCTGGGGCTCATCTCGGCGTCGCTCGAGCTCTACCTGGAGCTTCGCTACGAGTTCGAGACCGGCAAGTGCGCCGGCAAGGCCCAGCTCACCATCGAGGTGGAGGTCTTCGTCTTTTCGGGAAGCGTCACCATTACCTGCGAGCGCAAGTTCGCCGGCTCGAACGGCGATCCGACATTCCGCGAGCTGATGGGCGCCGATCCCGCGCTGCCGCTGGCGAACGAGCTCGCGGCGATCGACAACAGCACCAAGTACCCGTGGCGCGAGTACTGCGAGGCGTTTGCGTAAGGGCATTACGACATGGCGCAGCAAAAGATCGTGTGGACCGTGCTCCCGCACGGGCGCGTCGAGGAAGGCCGACTGGCCGGTCGGCTCCGGATCTCCATCGTCGCCTCGGCGCGGCTCACGCCGCAGACAGCCGGCGAGCAGGTGTTGAGCGCGTTTCCCGAGTGGCTGAACTGGCCGGCGACGCTGCAGCAGGTCAAATTCGCGCTGCGCATCGGCACGCAGCTGGTGAATCTGCAGCCGGTCAGCAAGACCGACCCGGGCCTCTGGGCGCGCCTGCTCCCTCCGCAGACGCCGGTGGCCGGCTTCGTGTTCAAGGACATGAGCAAGCTCAACCTGCGCTCTTACGCCGCGCGCAATGTGCTCGGTCTGATGCGCAAGCACTACGGCACGCTGGCGGTGCAGTCGGCAAGCACGCATCCCACGCTGCTGCCGTGGAAGGACGCTCACCCCGATCTCAAGGGGATGCTCACCGAGCTCGGCACGCGCACGCAGAAGTTCAACTTCGGTAACCGGCAAGTCGAAGTATTGCTGCCCGGCTTCGACCGCTTCTTCGACGACGAGAACAAGGAAGGCGTGGAAAGGCAGCTACGGGCGATGGTGTTCGGAGAGGACAGCAAGTACATCGCGGTCACGGCAGGGATCGGTGCCGATGGCGAGGGCAATCCGCAAGCAGGTCCGTCGTTTTCGATCCGCGTGCTGCCGCCCGACTGGAACGATCCCGCGGGGGGCGCGCCCGACGCGCCGCTCATGTCGCAGTTCACTTCGGCGGCTGAGTACGCGCTGTACCAGGCCAACCGCTTCTATCGCCGCGAGCCGCCGAGTGCCGCCCAACTTGCCATGCGCAGGCCGTCGCTGCAGAACGTGCCGACGCCCCCGCACGCACCGGAATACGACTTCCATCGCATCGTGGCCTCCTACGCGGACTATCCGGAGCTGCTGCGCAGGTTGGGCCTGGTCATCGACTGCGTGCTGCCGTCAGGTTCGCCGATCGACCAGCAGATCGAGGCGGCGGGCCAGGCGCAGGGCGTCATGGGGCTGGAACTCTCCTTGGGCGCCGCGCATAACAGCGGCGACGACCACTTGCCACGCACTTCCTGGCGAGCCGACAAGGAGCGATTCACGACGCGCGAGCGCACCGCCGATCACGAGCGGGGCATGCTGCGCCTGGAAGGCGCCGATGACCGCTGGGGGCTCGACAAGAAACAATCCGGGCCCTTCGACGTCTACCAGGTCGACCCGGACGGGGCGGCCCTGAAGACCGTGGACTTCCTGCTCTCGGCGCAGAACCTCGTCGGCCGAAGTCTGAAGCCGGGCGCCGATGGCGAGGTGACCTACAGCACCGGTGATCGGCAGCCGGTTGCCGCGCTGCGTTCGGGGGGCCTCGGCGTGACGCGCCACGGGCGCGCGGCGGCCGTCGCGCAGAGCGCCGCCTCGGCCGCGCTCAAGGACCAGGCGATTCAGTCCGGTCCCACAACGGCCAGGAAGATCGTGCTCTTCGCGGAGGACGTGTTG
>JAJDOG010000033.1 GCA_022340285.1 Betaproteobacteria bacterium | reverse complement strand
TTTCGGCGCCACCTGCAGCTCGTGCTCCTGCAGGGCATCGCGTTCGCCGGGTTCAACGTCGTCGATCTCGACGCTTTGCATCGCGCGACCGGCATCCCGGTGCTGGTCGTGGTGAGAAAACGTCCGGACCTCGCGCGTATCCGCCGCGCGCTGCTCGATCACGTGCCGGGTGGCATGCGGAAGTGGCAGCTCATCGAGCGAGCTGGTCCGGTCGAGCGCTGCGGTGCGATCTTCGTCCAGCGCGCCGGCCTTTCGCTCGCCGAAGCGTCGCAAGCGCTCACCCAGCTCAGCGCGGGCTCGAACGTTCCCGAGGCGCTGCGCACCGCGCATCTCATCGCCGGCGGCATCACGCGCGGTGAGAGCCGGCATCGTGTCTGAACGGGGGCGCCCCGCGGACAAGGGCGTTCCTTGACAAAGGTCAACGCGCCCGATTGCCGTCGTAGCAAACTCGAACGGCGAGTGACGGGGGAATGTGGCTATGGAGCTGAGGAGGAGACAGCTCGCCGAGCTGGAAGAGGTCATCAAGGAGCTCAGGGGCAGTTTGCTCGCGCAGGTATCGCGAGACGTCGGCGCGGTTCGCGGGCTCGAATCTGCGCTCACCCGCCTGGCGCAAGGGACCTACGGGGTCTGCATCGACTGCAACGGCGAAATCGACTTCGAGCGGCTGCTCGCGCACCCCGTCGCGCTGCGCTGTTTCGACTGCCAAGAGGCTCGCGAGCGCACAAACAGCCACCTAGCGGAGCCGAAGCCCTGAGCGTCGGCGCGCTTAAGTCCACGTGAGCGAGCGACCGATTCGTCCGTCCAGTCGCTTCAGGCCGAGATGCGCCGCGGTCTCGAGGGCGGCGCGGTACTCTATCGCGGTGATCGACCGGTCCAGCCCGGGATAGTCGTCGGCGCGATAGCAGGGCCGGTACTGGTCCATGAGGTTGAGGTAAGTGTTGCGAGAGATCCTCGTGGCGAGGAAGTCGAGGACCCGGTCGGTCCCGGCGATGCCACCGGGCAGAACGAGGTGCCGCACCAGGAGGCCGCGCTGGGCGATTCCGTCCTTGTCTTGCACGAGGTCACCCACTTGGCGGTGCATCTCGCGCACCGCAGCCTGATTGACGCCGACGTAGTCGCGCACTTTGGAGTACTGGCGCGCGAACGCAGAATCCCCATACTTCATGTCGGGCATATAGACGTCGACGATGCCGTCGAGCAGTGCGAGCGCCTCCGGACTGTCGTAACCGCCGGTGTTGTAGACAAGCGGCAGACGCAGCCCGCGTAGTGCGGCGTCGTGCACGGCGGCGACGATCTGCGCGACCACGTGGCTCGGCGACACGACGTTGATGTTGTGGCAACCCTGGTCCTGCAACGCGAGCATCATGTCGGCAATTTTCTTCGGCTCCACCTCGCAGCCGGCCGTCCGCTGCGAGATGTCCCAGTTCTGGCAGTAGACGCAGCGCAGATTGCACGACGAGAAGAAAATAGTGCCCGAGCCGTTGCGGCCACGCAGCGGATCCTCCTCGCCGTGATGCGCGCCGTAGCTCGCGACGACCGCGCGCTCCCCGGTGCGACAGACCGCGCCCTCGATGGTCTCGCGCCTGTTCACGCGGCAGTAGCGCGGGCACAGGTGGCAGCGCTCGAGATGGCGGTAGGCCTCCTCGGCCCGGCGCGCAAGCGCACCGCTCGTGAGGAGTGGCACGTAGGCCGGAACAAACCGACGCTTTTGCATGGCGTTAAATTATGTGGATCCTGCGCTGGTTCGGCGTGCGGCGCTTGACTCAGATCATGTCGGCGCGCAAAGATCCAGGCGTTAATGGCGTTTCACGTTGGCAGGAGCTTCGCTCCGTTCAATAGGTGAAACTAGCGCTGCGCGCGGATCGCGCAGTGTGGCGCTCGCGGGAGAGTCGAGATGCACAAGTCGCTTGCCGTGATTCGAGAGGAACATCGCTCGCTAGCCGGCGTGCTCCATGGATTGCAATACCTCGTCAAGGAGATTGCCGAGGGGAAGGGCACGCCGGATTTCCCACTGCTGAATGCGATGATCGGCTACGTCCTCATGTTCCCCGTCCGCCTGCACCACCCCAAGGAGGACAAGTACCTGTTTAGTGTTCTGCGATCGCGCGATGCAGCGGTCGTCCCGGTGCTCGACGAGCTCGAGGCGGAACATGCACGGGACCGGGAGTACGCGCAGGACCTAGCGGCGGCGCTGCAACGGTATCAGCGTGATGCCGGTGCGTTTCAGTCGTTTGCCGAAGCGGTGGAGCGATACGCCGCGTTCCAGTGGGCGCACATGCGCAAGGAAGAGGACGTCATCCTTCCCGCCGCCGAGCGGGCGCTAGCAGCGGGCGACTGGTCCGCAATCGACGCCGCCTTCGAGTCGAACCGGGATCCGCTGGTCGGCGTGACGGTCGCAGAAGAGTTTCGCGAGCTGTTTCAACGCATTATGTCAGCGGCTCCAGCCCCGATCGGGACCGGCCGTTCCTGATTTCCAGCGGCCGCTAACGGCCGCTTCGTCCTTCTGCTTGGAGCCTGCGCTGGCGCGGGACCCCTCCTTGTTCTGATGCCGATCGGCGGCCGCCGCGAGCGTGAGGTTCCGCTTGACAAGGGCTTTGCGCTTGCGATAGTCTGTTTCGCAAATGGAATGACGTTTCACCAGTGAAACATCACAACCAAACGACAGGCGTCTTAGAGAACACGCAATGTCCACGAACTGGCACCCGGCAGGAACCCTAAGCGACATCACCGACGACCAGCCGCTCTCGGCGAAGATCGAGGGCAGGGAAGTGGGGGTCTACATGGTTGAAGGGAGCTACTACGCGCTCGAGGACGTGTGTCCGCACGCCTATGCGCTTCTCTCACAAGGGTTCGTGGAAGGGGACGAAATAGAGTGCCCGCTGCATGGCGCCAAGTTTCACATTCCCTCCGGCCGCTGCACCAAGGAACCGGGCGGCCGGGACCTCAAATCCTTTCCGGTTCGGGTCGAGGGCGACACCGTCCTCGTCGGACTCGACTAAGGGGTCGAAAGTGGCTGCGCCCCGCATCGAGTTCAAGGACGTCGGGAAGCGCTTTCCTGCCAAGCGCGCCGGCGAGACGTCGGTCCTCGCGGTGCAGAACGTGACGCTCAGTATCGGCGACGGCGAAGTCGTCTCGCTCATCGGTCCGAGCGGTTGCGGCAAGAGCACGCTTCTCAACATGGGCTCCGGCCTCTACCTTCCCACCGACGGCACCGTCGAAGTGGACGGCGTGCGGGTGGATGGTCCGAACCGGCAGGTCGCGTTCATGCTCCAGAAGGATCTGCTCCTCCCGTGGCGAACCATTCGCCAGAACGCCGAGCTGGGTCTGGAGATTCGTGGCGTCGCGTCCGGTGAGCGCCGCGCGCGCGCGTCGGACCTGCTTGCTCGCTGCCATCTTGGTGGGTTCGAGAATCACTACCCCCACCAGCTTTCCGGGGGCATGCGCCAACGCGCCGCGCTCGCCCGTACGCTCGCCATCGACCCGACGGTGCTGCTGATGGACGAGCCCTTCTCGGCGCTCGACGCGCAGACCAAGATGGTGCTGCAACAGGACCTCGCGCAGACACTTGCGGCGGAGAGCAAAACCGCACTGTTGATCACCCACGATCTCGTCGAGTCGATCGCCCTGTCGGACCGCGTGTACGTGATGAGCGAGCGACCCGGAACGATCATCGAGGAGATCGTGATCGAGATTCCCGGGCGTGATGATCCGATGCGCCGCAGGCGTGATCCGCGCGTCGGCGCGTACGTCGCCGAGCTCATGTCGCTACTCCATGTCGGCGAGCGCGCGGCGGGCGAGGCGGCTTGACCGGCGCAACTGAACACGGAGCAAACGATGAGCGCTTCACCGAGCGGCATCTCCAAGACCGGCGAGATTCTTCTCACGATCTTCCTGAAGCATGACCAATCACAGAACATCGATGAGATACAGGGAACGCTCGCCGAGCGCCAATGGTGGGATCGCTTCCCACCCGCGGGGGTGCAGATCGATTCTTGGTACGTCGCGATGGGACTCGGTCAGATCGTGACGCTAAGGCTGCCGGTCGAGAAGCTACAGGCCGTCAACATCGAGCTCGAGCGCTCCGCTTGGGGCGTGTTCACGACGGAATGCTTTGTCGCGTACGACTTCGAGCCGGTGCGCGATCGAATCGTCGCGCGCTACCGAGCGGGCGAATGGGGGAGCAAGCCATGAGCACGCCGTCTAACCTGTTCCCGGTGGAGGCGCGATTGCCTGCTCCTTACATGAACCCGCATCAGGCCCGTAAGCAGCCTCCGACTGTCTACGAGAACGAGCTTGCTGACGCGCTCGAAGCCGCATTCGCAGCCGGTGTATGGGACCTCGAGGCGGTGGTCAAACGCCTCAACGACGACGGTCTGCGCACGCCGGAGGGGCTCGAGTGGACCCCCGATCGCTTTCAGGCCGCCATGGAACGTCTCGGGGGATAGCGGAGCGCCGAACGTATGACGAGTGCAACGCCCCAACCGCTGACGAAGCCGGCCGTGTCCGAAGAGGAGGTCGAGCTGCTTCTTCAAATCGGCCTGCGTAATCGCTGGCATCCGATTTGCCCGTCGCACTTCGTCCAGGACCGGCCGCTCTCGCTGTACCGCCTGGGCCTCAAGTTCGTGCTGTGGCGCGAGCCCGACGGCTCGCTGCACGTTCAGGACGATCATTGCCCGCACCGCGGGGCGCCTCTGTCGCTCGCACGGCACCTGGGTGACCGACTCGCCTGCATTTACCACGGCGTAGAGATCGGACGTGACGGCACAGTCCTCAGGGTTCCGGGGAACCCGGGATGCAAGCTCGAGGGGGTCAAGGCCGTGAAGACCTATCCGTCGGCCGAGGTCGCGGGCGCGATCTTCGTCTACATCGGTGACGCGCTTCACCCGGAACCCGTGGCGTTTGCTCCGCCGCCGCAGCTCGTTTCGGACGAGTACGACCGCTTTCTTTGCTACACCGAATGGCGTACGCCGTATCGCTACATGATCGATAACAACCTCGATCCAATGCACGGCACGTTCCTGCACAGGCAGTCCCATTCAATGTCGACCGGCGACACGGCGGCACGCTTCCGCGCGCGCAAGACCGCAACCGGCTTCATTTTCGAGAAGGTCACCCAGCGAGACGTCAACTTCGACTGGAGCGAATGGTGCGATACGGGCGCGCTGTACGCACGCCTCGAGATCCCTTATCCGAAATCCGTTGGGCCCGGCGGAAACTTTGGCATCATCTTCATGACGACCCCGATCACCGATCGGCTGAACGCCAATTTCTTCTGGCGTAATCGAAAGGTGCAAGGCTGGCAACGCAACGTCTGGCGCTTCCTGTACAGAAATCGCCTGGAAGCGCGCCACTGGCACGTTCTCGAGCAGGATCGTTTCGTCGCCGAAGGCATCGAGCCCGACGCCAACGAGCGCGAGTTTCTGTACGACCACGACGTCGGCGTCGCACGTGTGCGCCGCTGGATGCGCGACGAGGCGGCCGCCCAGATTGCGGCGCTCGCCGCCGCGGGACAGCCGATGCCTTGGGAAAAGCCGCGGGTTACGGCGTAGGCAGGAGGGATCCCGATGAGCATTCGCAAAGTGACCACCCCCGCGGTTCCCGAACCTGCCGGCGGCATCTTCTCGAACTGCCTGGTCGTCGGCGAACAAGTGTTCCTCTCCGGGATGACGGCGAGTGGGCCAGACGGCAAGGCCATCGGGGGCGACAGCATGGAGGCGCAGGCGCGGGCGGTGTTCGCCAAGATCCGCCATCTGGTCGAGGCCGCGGGGGCGAGCATTGCGGACGTGGTCAAGTTGACCATCTACGTCACCGACGTCGCGCGCCGAGGCGAGATCGGTCGGGCCCGGGCGGATGCGTTTCCCGGGGAAAAACCCTGCTCAACGCTGATTGAAGTGAAGGGCCTCGTGGCGCCTGATCTCCTGATCGAGGTCGACGCGGTGGCGATGATCGGGGCCGCGCGGAACCCGGCGAACCAGTGATCTGATGCTCAACAGAAGGAGGGAAGACATGCCAAGCAAGCGAACGTTCCTCAAGGCTGCCATGGTGATCGCCGCGTGTGTCGCGGCACCGGTGCAGGCGCAGCAAAAGCTCGAAGAAGTGAACTATCTGCTTCCCGCGCCGGCTTTCCTGCCCGCCTTCATACCCTGGGTCCTCGCGCAGCAGCGCGGCTACTATGCCAAGGAAGGGCTCAACGTGAAGTTCGTCGTGGCCAAGGGTGGCGTCGACGTCGCCAAGCAGGTCGGGGCGGGCAATGCGCCGATCGGCGGCGGAATCGGCGACACGCCGATCATCGCGCGCGCGCAAGGCATCCCCGTGAAAGCGGTGGCGCTGCTGGGCGGCGGGTCGCTCACCAATCTCGTCGTCCATGCAGACCAGGGAATCAACGGGCCTGCCGACCTGAAGGGCAAGACCGTCACGGTGCTCGCCTACCAGGACACGACGTTCTTCTCGCTGCTCGGGATGCTGGCTTCGGTCGGGCTCACCAAGAGCGACCTGAACATCCAGGCTGCCGGGCCCCGCGGGATCTGGCAGCAGTTCGCCGACGGTCGGGCGGCCGCATTCGCGGGTCCCGTCGACTGGGCGATCAACGCGCGCGACGCCGGCGCGAAGATCAAGATCTATCGCGGCGACAGCTATTTCCCGAGCATGGCGCAGGCGATCATCGCGTCCGACGAGCTGATCCAGAAGCGCCCGGACCTCGTCGGCAAGCTGGTCAAGGCGACGCTGCACGGACTCGACGACATCATGAAGCAGGGTAAGGGCGTCGTGCCCGACTACATCGCCGGCTCGCCGAACTTCAAGGGCAAGGAGAAGTTCATCGGCGAGGTCGTCGAGCTCTACACCGAGTACACGTACAAGGGCCAGAAAGTGCTCGGGGAGATGAACCCGGACCGCCTCGCAAAAGTGCAGGCCTTCTACGTGAAGGAAGGCATCGTGCCGAAGGCGGCACCGGTCGACGAGCTGTATACGAACCAGTTCGTGAAGTGACCACCCGAGTGTCGCGAGCAGAGTGAAAGCAGGCACGGAGCGAACCATGAGCGAGACCACCCACGTGGGCGCGGAATCGGCGGTGACTAAACGACCCGGCGCAAGGGCTGGGACAAAGGCGGTCGCCGACCGCGCGGCCGAGAAACCGCTCGTCGCGGGTTCGCAGCTCTCACCGGGTGCGATCGCGGCGAGCATCGCGGTGCTAGTCGCGTTTCTCGCTGTTTGGGAATGGGTGCCCGAAGCCGCAGGCGTGCCGCAATTCATTCTGCCGCCCCCGTCGCGAGTCTGGACCGAGTTTCTGCGGATGCTCGCCGACGAACGGCTGATGTGGCACAGCGGAATCACCACTCTGGAAGTCATCGTGGGCTTCGCGCTGGGCTCCCTGCTCGGGATCGTGATCGGGTTCGTCCTCGGGCTGTCGCCGAAGACCGAGGTGGTTCTCTCACCCTACATCCTCGCCCTGCAGATCGCACCGAAGGTCGCGTTCGCGCCGCTTTTCGTGATGTGGCTCGGGTATACGGTCTATCCCAAGATCCTCGTCGCGGTCCTGATTGTCTTCTTTCCGGTGATGGTGAATGTGCTGACCGCGGTGCGCACGGTCGATCCAGACATGGTGAACCTTGCACGCTCGTTCTCCGCCACGCGTCTGCAGATCTTCAGGCTGATCGAGTATCCGGCGTCGTTGCCCCCGCTTTTTGCGGGCCTGCGAATCGCCGCAACCCTGGCGGTGATCGGCGTCGTGGTCGGCGAGTTGGTCGGGGGCAATCAGGGCCTCGGCTATCTGCTGACCTTCGGTGAAGGCCAGGGCAACACGGCGATGGTGTTCGTCGCGATCATCATGCTCACCGTCATCGGCATCGCCGCGTACGCAGGCGTGGTTTTCATCGAGCGACGGCTGCTCCACTACATGCCGAAGGCGCAACACGCCACGGTCTGACCGTAAAGTTAGGAGGAAAGATGTCAGAGACGGGAATGATTCGAACGCACGTGCCGAGCGCAAACGACTCGGACATCGTCGCGGATTTCAATCCGTACATCGAAGCCTATCGCAATCCGCGGCCCAACCAGACCGCGGGAGTGGGACAAATCTTCGAGGGCGGCGAGCGCGAGCTGATCGTCTGGCAGACGCGCCCCGCGGCGACGACCGAATACGAGGAGGCGCTTGCCTCGGCGCTCGAACAGATCTTCACGCAGCGCGTCTACGAGCTGCCGGAGATCGTCGCCGCGCTCAACCGCGAAGGTATCCGCACGCCAGCCGGAGAGGCCTGGAGCGAGGCGAATTTCCAGTCGACATTTCGCGAGCTCGGCAAGCTCGCGTTCGGTTAGGAGAGCGATATGAGCGATACGCATGCGGTCGAGCGGCGGTTGAACCGCGGACTGCTGAATCAATGGTATCCGGTGCTCCCAAGCTGGGCGCTCGCGGGCGCGCCCGTCGGGATCACGCGACTTTCCGAGAATCTCGTCCTCTGGCGCGATGGCGACGGGGTGCCGCATGCGGCCGAGGACCGCTGTCCCCACCGCGGCGCGCGGCTCTCGCTCGGCTGGAATCTCGGCGATCGCCTGGCGTGCTGGTACCACGGCGTCGAAGTGGACGGAACCGGTACGGTGCGCAAGGTTCCGGCCGTTCCCAACTGCCCGCTCGAGGGGCAGAAGGCCGTCAGGAGCTTTCCCGCGAAGGAGGTGCGCGGCGCGATCTTCGTCTATTTCGGCGACGAGCTGCATTCGCAGCCCTGCCCGCTGGACCTCCCCGAGGAGCTGACGAATCCCGAGTTCGGCGCGATCGTGTGCTTCGCGAAGTGGAAGTGCAATTATCGCTATGCGATCGACAACGTCATGGATCCCATGCACGGCGCGTATCTGCATGCGGCGTCGCACTCGATGGCGTTCGGGGACAAGAGTGCGAACATGCAGCTCAGGAAGACGCCGACCGGGTTTTCGTTCGAGAAGACGACGCAACGCGACGTCAATTTCGACTGGGTCGAGTTCGGGAACAGCGGCGCTACGTGGTTACGCCTGTCGATTCCTTATCGGCAGAGTGCCGGTCCCGGCGGGAGCTTCTACATCGTCGGATTCGCCACGCCGGTCGACGAGGACAACTGCCTGGTGTTCTTCTGGCGGGCGCGGAAGTGCACCGGATGGGTGCGCGACGTCTGGCAGTTCATGTACCGCACGAAGCTGGAGGGGTTGCACTGGGCCGTCCTCGAGCAGGATCGCGTGGTGCTCGAGCACATGGCGCCCGATGCACGGTCGCGGGAATTTCTCTATCAGCACGATACGGGGCTCGCGCGAGTGCGCCGTGTCATGCAGCAGCGCGCGGAGGAGCAGGTGAAGGCGCTCGAAGCGGCGCAGGCGTCCGCGCCGCAGTCGGGACAGGCAGCCGCCTAGGGACCCGGGGACCGACACGATGCTTCGCGACCGACGCATCCTGATCACCGGTGGCGCGCGTGGCCTCGGTCGCGCGTTTGCGGAAAGCGCGCTCGCCGCGGGAGCCCGGGTCGTGGTCGCCGACATTCTCGAGGATGTGGGGCGCGCGACTGCCAAGGAGATCGGCGCGACATTCGTGCCGATCGATCTCGCCGATCCGCTTTCGATCGAGTCGGGCGTAGCGGCCGCATCCGCTGCATTGGGCGGTCTGGACGGTCTCGTGAACAACGGCGCGATCACGAGCTCGGGCGGCAAGCGGCTCGAGGAGCTGGATATCGAGGTTTGGGACCGGGTGATGACGGTCAACGTGCGCGGGACCTGGCTCGCCACTCGTGCAGCGTTGGCACAGCTCGTCGCATCAGGACATGGCCGAGTGGTCAATGTCGGCTCCGATACGGCGCTCTGGGGCGCGCCGAACCTGCTGGCCTACGTCGCGAGCAAGGGCGCCGTCATGGCCATGACTCGCGCGATGGCGCGCGAGCTGGGTACGCAGGGCATCACAGTGAACACGGTGGCGCCGGGACTGACGCTGGTGGAGGCGACGGAATACGTGCCGGCCGACCGCCACCAGCTCTACGTCGAAGGACGCGCGATCAACCGGACGCAGATTCCCGAGGACGTCTGCGGCGCGGTGAATTTCCTCCTCTCGGAAGGGGCGAGCTTTGTCACCGGGCAGTGTCTCGCCGTGAACGGCGGTTTCGCGATGCATTGAATGGATCGATACGGAGGCAACACATGAGCGATCAGGCGGTAAAGGAAAAGCAGACGACGCGGTCGTGGGACCGGCCGGACGGCGCAAGCTTTGCGGAATGGATGGAAGCACGCGTCGCGCGGCATGCGACGCGCAAATACGACTGGAACGCGCTCAAGTTCCAGGCCGACTATGACCCGAAGTACCGGCGCGCGCAGATGCGTTACGTCGGTACAGGGGGTACGGGAGTCAAGTCTGACGTCAACGTCGTCCCGGCGGAACATTTCACGTTCTCCACGATGCTCCTGCCGGCTGGGGCCGAGGGGCCCATGCACATTCACACCGACGTCGAGGAAATCTTCTTCCTCATCCGCGGCAAGGTGAAGGTGACATGCGAAAAGGACGGGGAGACCTGGGAAGCGGTGATCACTGACCGCGACCTGATCTCCATCCCGCCGGGCGTGTACCGGGGCGAGATCAACATCGGTGAGGAGGATGCCCTGATGTGCGTGATGCTTGGCTCGCCGAAGCCGATCACGCCGACCTATCCGCCTGACCACCCGCTGGCCAAGATCAAGCGCTCGTGATGGCTGTTGACCTCGCAACCGTGGATCTGCTTCTCGCACCGTAT
>JAJDOG010000106.1 GCA_022340285.1 Betaproteobacteria bacterium | reverse complement strand
CGGCCTCACCGCGGGTGAGCTGGTCGACGTGGCGCGCGCCCTGCTGAACCGGGGCGCAGTCTAGAGGTTTCCCTTCAGTCCGTGCGGCGCCGCCACCCGGTGACTGGCTCTACTTCTCGATCTGCAGGGCCACCGCATTCGGTCCGTCCACACCGCGGCGAGCAATCTCGTCCGGACTCGCCCGACGCACTTCCCGGACCGCGCAGGTGAATTTGATCGCAACGCCTGCATAAGGGTGATTTCCGTCCAGAACGACCTTGCCTTCCGCGATGTCCGTGACCCGATAGATGGTCGCATCGACGTCATCGCCAGGCGTGTCATCGCCGGGGACCCCCTCGAATTGCATGCCGACTTCAAGCGTCTCGGGAAACCGCGCGCGCTCCTCCACCCGGACCAGGGCGGCGTCGTACTCCCCGTACGCGTCCTCGGGTTCGAGCCGCACTTCCAGCCGCGCGCCCGGCTGCTTGCCTTCGAGCGCAGCCTCGACCGCCGGGAGCAGATCGTCGTAGCCCCCGTGCAGATAAAGGACGGGTTCCTCCGAACGCTCGAGCACGTTACCCCACAAGTCGGCCAGCTCGACATCGAGCGAAACGACCGTATCCTTCGCGATCTTCACTCGCGCAGTCCGCGAACGAGCTCCAGCACATCCTCGGCGTGACCGCGTGGCGTCACACCGTAGAGCGCATGGCGCACCATGCCCTTCTTGTCGATCACGAATGTGGACCGCACCACGCAGCTCCGGCGCTGCCCGTCGGATTCCGGGTCGCGCCAGACACCGTACTTACGGCAAACCTCGCCCTCCGCGTCGGCAAGAAGCGTAATCGACAGACCATTCTCGTCGCGAAACTCCGCGTGCGTAATGCAGTCGTCGCAGGAGATACCCATCACGACGCAGTCCTCCGCCGCGAACTGATCCTCGTGGTCGCTGAATTCGATCGCCATGAGGGTACAGGCCGGCGTGCCGTCCTTCGCGTAGAAGTAGAGGACCACGTTCTTGCGGCCCTTCAGCTTCGCGAGGCTTACCGTCTCCATATCGGCATCCGGCAGGGAGAACTGCGGTGCAGCTTGTCCGGGCTCGATCATGTGTCGCTACCTGAGAGTCGCGGCGATTCTAAACCAGTTTCGCGACACGTAAAGCGTTGCAACCGCCTATAATTTCGCGATGCCCTTCGCGCTGCTCGGCGGGCTCACGCCGCGCGTCTTCCTCGCCCGCCACTGGCAACGCCGACCGCTCGTCGTGCGCGGCGCGATTCCCGACTTCCGCGAACCCCTCGGCGTCGCAGAACTCTTCCGGCTAGCCTCGCATGGCGAGGTCGAATCGCGCCTGGTACGGCGAAGTGCACGGGAATGGAGGCTCGAGCACGGGCCCTTCTCGCGCGCGACGTTCGCGCGCATGCCGGATTCGCGCTGGACGCTGCTCGTGCAGGGCGTCAATCTGGTCGCACCGGGGGTGGACCGCCTCATGCGTAGATTTGCCTTCGCGTCCTACGCCCGGCTCGACGACGTCATGGTGAGCTATGCCGCGCCCGGAGGCGGCGTCGGACCGCACGTCGATTCGTACGATGTATTCCTCCTGCAAGGGAAAGGACGGCGTCGTTGGCGGATCGCGCGGCCGCGCCCGTACCGGCTCACCGCACGCGCGCCGCTGAAGATCCTCGCGGACTTTCGACCCGAGCAGGAGTGGGTGCTCGAGACGGGGGATCTCCTCTACCTTCCCCCGGGCTGGGCGCACGATGGAACCGCCCTTGCGCCCAGCGTGACCTACTCGATCGGATTTCGCGCGCCCACCGCGCAGGAGCTTGCCATTGCCTACCTGCAGTTTCTGGAGGATCGCGTCAGTCGGAAAGGTATCTACGCGGATCCGGGCCTGAAGCCGCAACGTCATCCGGCACGGCTCAGCGACGATTTGATCGAGAGATACGCACGCCTGCTGCACGGATTTCCGGTTTCGCTGTCCGACGTCCGGGAGTTCGTGGGATGCCACCTCAGCGAACCGAAATCCCACGTCCGATTCGAGCGACCAACGCGACTGCCGGGCAAGCAACGATTCGTGCGCATGACCGCGCGGCGTGGGCTCCATCTGGCGGCAGCGACCATCATGCTCTACCGCGGCAGGCAGTTTTTCGTAAACGGTGAATCGGTTACGGCCCGGCACGGCCGGGCTCTCCTCGCGCGCCTCGCCGACCGGCGCGCCCTCGAACCAGGAATTTTTCCCGCGGAAGACGCTGCAGAGCTGCTCTACACTTGGTACCGGTCCGGATATCTCGATCTGGGAGAAGCCGATGGATGAAACTCTGGCCCACCTCGTTCCGCAGCCCGCGCGCCGCGTGATCACGGCACGCGGAGACTACATCGCGGCCTTCGATGAACTCCTCCCGCACGTCCGGAGGGAGCTGCGCGTCTTCGACCCCGATCTTGCGCAGCTCGACCTCAATTCCCCCGACCGCGTGGAGGGCCTGCGTCGGTTCCTGATCGCGAATCGCGACAGCCGGCTCTACATCGCTGTACACGATCCCGACCACCTGACACGTCACATGCCGCGCATGATGGATCTCCTGACCCAGCTCAGCACGAAAATCGCCGTGCATCGCACTGTAGACGACGCTGCGCGCGCCCAGGATTGCTTCGTGCTCGTCGACGCCGAACACGTGATCCGGCGCGCGGTGGCGGCCCATCCACGCGGAGTCGTGATCACCGACGACCAGAAAGAGGCGCGCGCCATGCGCGAGCGCTTCGATGAGATCTGGCAAAGCTCGGTCCCCGCCGTCTCGGCGACCAAGCTCGGCCTTTGACACGCTAGCTGACCGAGCGCCAGTCGAAACCGTCGTCCTGATCGGCGACACCGATCCAGTCCGTGGCGCAATTCAAGGCGCCCGCCAGCGCCTCGCGCGCGAGCGCCGGCGTGTTGTTCTCCTGGGAGAGGTGCGCGGCGACGATGTGCTGGAGATCACGGGTATCCAGCGCGGCGAGCAACCGTGCCGCCGTCTCGTTCGCGAGATGACCGAACGCACCGCCGATGCGGCTTTTCAGCCAAGCCGGGTAAGTGCCGTCCGACAGCATGCGCGCATCGTGATTGCACTCCAGAACGAGCGCCGCGCAGCCTGTCAGCATCGCCTCGATATGCGGTGTCGACGTACCCGTGTCGGTCAGCACGCCAACCCGTTTGGCACCGTCGGAGAACACGAACTGCGCCGGCTCGCGCGCGTCGTGCGGCACGGGGAACGGCCGGACTTCGACGCTGCCGATGGCAAACGCAGTATGGCTGTCGATGATGCGCACCGCGGCGTCCGGTTCGGCACCGCCCGCGATCGCGCGCCAGGTGCCGTGCGTCAGCCAGAGCGCCACCCCGTGACGGCCGGCGAAAGCCAGCGCGCCGTCGGCGTGATCGCTGTGCTCGTGGGTCAGGAGGATCGCGTCGATGTCCGCCGGCACGAGTTCGAGCCTGGCGAGGCGCCGTTCGATCTCGCGCGGCGCCAGGCCGCAATCCAGCATCAGCCGCGTACCGCCGGCCTCGACGACCAACGCGTTGCCTCGACTTCCGCTCGCCAGCGAGGCGATCCGCATGCGGCGGGGATCCGCGACTTGGCTACTTGAGCTGTTTGTAGAGCAGGCTCAGGATCTTTCGCGATGTATCGGACGTTTCCGGCGCGCCGTCCTTGCCCAGCACCTTGACCTCGCTGGAGTCGTCCTTCGCCTCCTTGATCTGCACCTGGTACTGCGGCAGCTTCGACAGATCTACGCCTGGATCCTTGCGCCAGAACGCGAGCTTGGAGAGCAGCCCCTCCGAACCCTTCGTACCGCCGTCCACGTCGGGATCGATGTAGCGGACGAAGTACAGACCCTTCGAGCGATCGCGGTCCTCGACCGTGAACCCTGAGCGGTCGAGCGCCACGCCTACCCTCCGCCATGCGCGATCGAACGGCTCGGCGAGCTCGAGCGCCCCGGCGTCACCCTTGCCGTTGTCGACCAGCTTGGCACGGTCGACGCCCCGCCCGCTGGCGACCATCGCATTTGCGCGCTCTTCCTCGACGCCGAGCCGCACCATCAGCCGGCTCATGAACTCGGCCTCGAGCGCCGGATCCGGCGGACGCGGAACCCATTTGGAGCTGTCCGACTCCTTGGTGACGCCCGATCCGGTGAGTTCCTCCACCATGCCGCGATGGGTGATGAAGATCTCGACAGTACCCGGCGTCTTGCCGCGCTCCATGCGAGTGCGGAATTTGTCTCGCTCGCCCGTCGAGTACATGCCGTCGATCATCTTGCCCAGCGTTCGGCGAATGATGTCATCCGGGATCTTGGCGCGATTCTCTGCCCAGTCGGTTTCCATCACGCCGGCCTCTGGATTGTCGATCCGGATCAGGAAGCCGTTTTCCTGCCAAAACTCGCGCACGACCGGCCAGATCTTGTCGGGATCTCCCTTGACGACAAGCCACCGTTCGCTGCCCGCGCGCTCCAGGTGCACCGAATCGGAGGTCGGCAGCACCTCGGCGCGCCCCGGGCGAACCTGCCCGGTTCGCTCCTGGTTGTATTGCGAATAGGTCGCCGTGCTACTCGTCGGCAGGTCCGGAACCGCGTAGCGGTTATCGCTCCCCGGCTTGGTGAGATCCGGCGGAACCTCCAGCGGCGGCAGTTTGCCTGCGGACTTGTATTCGATCGACTTGCTCTCGAACAGGCTGTCCCAGCTGCAGCCAACCATGACAACCGGCACCAGCGCTGCGATCAGCACGTGCCGTGTTACGCCCCACTTGTTCATGCTCCTCTTCCCTCCACGACTCGCAGTCCGGCTATTGGTATCGTGATGCCGGCCTCTCTCATCGCCTCCCTTACTGACTCGTGATACTGCGCCGCCAAGGGCGTCAACGGCAGCCTGATGCCGCCTTCGATAAGCCCCATCTCGTGCAGCGCCCACTTTACCGGAATCGGGTTCGCCTCGACGAAGAGACGCCGATGCAGCCCAAGCAGGGTCATGTTGATTTCCCGGGCTTCAATCGCTTTGCCCGCGAGCGCGGCCGCGCACATCTCATGCATCCGGCGAGGCGCGGCATTTGCCGTCACCGAGATCACCCCATGCCCGCCGAGCAGCATGAGCGCGAGACCCGTCGAGTCCTCGCCGCTGTAGATCGCAAAATCCCGCGGCGCACGCTTGATGAGGTCGGTCGCGCGATCGATGCTACCAGTGGCGTCCTTGATCCCCACCACATTCGGAATCTCCGCGAGCCGCAATGTCGTGTCGTTGGCGAGATCGGCTACGGTTCGGCCGGGTACGTTATAGAGGATGGTCGGGATGTCGACTGCCTCGGCGATCGCTCGGAAGTGCCGGTAGAGGCCCTCCTGCGTCGGTTTGTTGTAGTAAGGCACGACCGACAGGCATGCGGCTGCGCCGGCTTTCTTGGCCGATTCGGTCAGCTCGATCGCCTCGGCGGTGGAGTTTGCCCCGGTCCCCGCCACCACCGGCACACGCCCCGCCGCATGGTCGACCGCGATGCGAATCAATTCCTTGTGCTCGTCGAAATCGACCGTCGGTGACTCGCCGGTCGTGCCAACGACGACAATGCCGTCGGTGCCCTCGCCCACATGCCAGTCAATCAGCGCCTCGAAACGCCCGATGTCGAGCCGTCCGTCTTCGTGCATCGGCGTGACGATGGCGACGAGGCTTCCCGTGATCATGTCGTTGACCCTCAGAACAAAAGCGCCCTTGAAACAACGTGCAATTTTACCGCCTTTGACATCCCGATACGTGCCTTTCAGGTCAAAAAAACGGCGTCCGGCGCCGCCCGGGCGGCGCAAAGGCGCTGAATCGCCGCGGGTTTGGGAGCCGAGACGACGCCCTGCTCGAAGGCGACCGGCGTGAGCGACCCTACAACCCGTTCGAGCAGCTCGCCGGGGGCGAGCAGGAAATCGGGATTGGAAGGCCGGCCGAAGCGCTCGTTGCCCCGCATGAATGTCTCGTAAATCAACACTCCGCCCGGCCTTATTGCAGCCAGCAGATGCGGGAAGAGCGGTCGGCAGAGGTAGTTGGCAACGACCACCGCGTCAAAGACCGCCCCCTCGAACGGCCACGGCGCGCCCTCGAGATCCGCAACCCGGGTCTCGACGCCCGGTGTCCCCTCCAGGCCCACCAAGGCGCCGGCGTCGCGATCGACGGCCATCACCGTGAATCCGCGCTGGGCAAAGTAGCGGGCATGCCGCCCGGAACCGCTCGCGACGTCCAGAACGCGTCCGCCGGCCGCGACGAGCGGCGCCCAGCGCACGATCCAGGGGGAAGGCGCATCGATGTGATGAGGGGCTGTCATTGCAGCGGTGCCGTTACGACAGCCGGGAGCCCGGCATGTTCCGATACATCGCCATTATCGGGACGCTTGGCGCGGTCACCAAATCACCGGAAGGAGTATCCGTCATGCCGTTCAAGAGCGAAAAGATCGAGTTCGCGGCGGCGACCGCCTAAAAGGTCGAGCCGGGCTGGTTGAGAAACGCCTTCTCTTCGGGCGTCGAAGCGCGACCAAGGATCTCGTTCCGGTGCGGAAAGCGCCCGAAGCGGGCGATCACGTCGTGGTGCCGTCGGGCGTAGTCCATGTAGCTCTCGCTCGACGAGCAAGGCGGGAGCTTCGCGAACAGCGCAAGCGACCGGCGTTGCATTGCGATGTCCTCGGCGTGCTCGAACGGAAGGTAGGCGAAGGCGCGTTCGACCGGGACATACGCAACGTCGAATCCGCGCTCGACGATGCCGCGCGCGACCGCGAGCGCTCGGGCATCGGTCGCGAACGCGCGCGGGATGCCGCGAAACATGTTGCGCGGGAACTGGTCGAGCACGACTACTAAAGCGAGCGCGGCAAGCGGTGTGTCTTGCCAGGCGTCGAGCTGCCCGGCCTCTGCCTGCTCGTACGTCCCGAAAAATCTGTCCCGAATTTCGGCATCGAATTCGGGTGACTTGACGAACCAAGCCTTCCGCGGCCGCCCCCGCTCGCCGGAGCCGGGCTCGCCGAACCAGAATCGCAGGACGTCCTTCCAGCGCGTCGACACGAGAGTCAATCCACGATCGTCTGTGACTGCTCGCGCAAGTACTGCTGCAGGTAGTAGTACGACCCGATCGCCTTGCCCGTGGAGCCCGACCCTTTCCATCCCACGAACGGCTGGAAGCCCGGCCATGCGCCGGTCGTGGCGCCCTGCGGCCGATTCGAGTACGTCACGCCTGCCTCGATCCGATCGAGAAATCTGGGAATCTCGTCCTTCGCACCGTAGAACCCTGCCGTGAGGCCGTACTGCGAGTCGTTCGCGCGGTCGATTGCCTCGTCGAGCGTGTCGACTGCGCCGACGAGCACGAGAGGAATGAACTTCTCCTCGCGCCACAGGCGGTAGTCGAATGGCGCCATGCCTATCGTCGGCGCGCAGTAGTAGCCCTTCACAAGATCGCCGTCGGAGAGATGTTCACCGCCGGTCAGGATCTCGCCATGCTCCGCGAGATTGTCGACGCATTTCGCGTAACGCGCGTGGGCCGCCTTGTTGATGACGGGTCCCATCCAGTTGTCCTTGACGGTCGGATCGCCGACACGAATCGCGCGGGTCAGGCCGACGAGCCGCGCGACGAGGTCTTCGGCCACCGGGCGCTCGACGTAGACGCGCGAAGCTGCCGAGCATTTCTGTCCCTGCAAGCCGAACGCCGAGCGGACGATCCCGGTCGCGGCACGCTCGAGATCGGCGTGGCGGGTCACGACCACGGCATTCTTGCCACCCATTTCGGCGATGCACGGCCGTGGATAGGTCCCGGACGCAAAGGCGCGGTGGATATTCATCCCCACTTCGTACGATCCCGTGAACGTCACGCCTCCGATGTTCGGATGCTGGACCAGGGCATCCCCCACCGTCGCCCCGTCGCCCGTGATGTAGTTACATACCCCCGGCGGCAATCCAGCGTCGCGCAGCACTTCGGCGAGCAGCCAGCCTGCGAGGGCCGTGTCGCTCGCGGTCTTGAACACCACTGTGTTCCCCGCGACGAGCGCTGCGCCGACCGCGCCCCCGGCAAGCGCAAAGGGAAAGTTGAACGGCGCGATGACGAGCCAGACGCCATACGGCTTCAGTACGGTGCGATTGCGGCTGACGAATCCCTTGAGCGGATCGTTCGGCAGCGCGCGCACGAAGCCTCCATGCTCCTCCATCTGGTCGCAATACCAGTGGACGAGATCGGCGGTCTCCTGCACCTCGCCGAGCGCTTCCATACGATTCTTGCCCACTTCCAGGGCGACCGCCGCGCCGATCTCGTAGACACGCTCCTCGATCAGCTGTCCGGCGCGACGCAACAGCTTCACGCGCTCGCGCCATGGCGTCAACGCCCAGGCCGGAAAGGCCGCTCGCGCAGCCGTCACGGCGCCGTCCACGTGTTCGCGGCTGGCATGCTGAAACGTCCCGATGACCCAATCGCGGTTGATCGGGCTGCGGATCTCGAATTTCTCCTCCGCCCGGGCTTCGCCGCCCGCGATCCACATCGCCCGCTCGGCGCCGAGTTCGCCCTTCACTTCCGCCAGCGCCGTCTCGAAGCGCCGGTGCAGCTCCGGAGGCGGATCGAACATGGTGGAATATGTCAGCTTGAATGCGCTCCCATCGCTCATGATCGCTCTCCGCGTGGATTCGCCGCCGTCGCGCCTTCCGTGCGGCGCCACACCAGCAGGCGATTGTTCGCCGGCATCGCATTGTCCTCGACGAGCACGAAGCCGCTGGCGCTCGCCCACGCGTCGACCGCCTCGAAGTCACGGATGCCCATGTGCGCGGCTTGTGCTCGCAGCCCCGCATCGAAGCGCGCGTTGCTCTCGGAAGTAAATCGACCGCCGTAATTGAACGGTCCGTAGAGGAAGAAGAGACCGCCCGAACGAAGCGCGGCCGCCGCCCCTGCGATCATCGATTCGACTTCCTGCCTGCTCATGATGTGCGCCGTGTTGGCGGAGAACACGGCATCGAACGCGGCCCGGGGCCATCCGCCGCGGCTCACGTCGAGCGCGATCGCCTCGACGAGGTTCGGCAACCCGGCCTCCTCGATCCATTGTCCGATACCCGGGAGGTTCTCCGCCCGGTCGCTTGCCTGCCAGACAACGTCGGGCAGAGCCCCGGCGAAGTACACCGCGTGCTGGCCGGTACCGCTTCCGATCTCGAGGATGCGGTTGGGCCCGGTCACCCAGCGCCGCAGGACCGCGAGAATGGGGTCGCGATTACGTTCGGCTGACTCGGCAAACGTCTTCATGGCCGGGGCTTGCACAGAGGAGCAGCGTCGCATGCTTCCGCGAGCTCATCGCGCGCGCGCTGCGCGCCAGGGCCACTCGTGCGTGCCGCCGCGCACCGTCCCCACGATCTCGTTCCCGTCGATTCGCCCGACAAATTGCAACGGGCCGCTCGCGGCCGGAACGTCGAACCGGATCTCCGTTCCGCGGAGTCGGGGCTCGGAAAGCGCAACACGCTTTTCGCCCATCGCCATCTCTCCTTCGATCGCCTGGAAATTCTGGTAGATCGACAGTTCCGCGCCCCCCGCCGGCAAGCCTTCGCTCTCGAGGCGCCAATCTCCCCGCGCCTGGGCGGGGATGATCCAAAGCATGATCCGACTCGTCCCGCCTCGCCCATTGTTTTTCTGCGGCGCGTAAATGCTCTCCGTCTGGTCGGGTCGCCAGCTCTCCATGTCGAAGTCATGGGCGACGAGTCGGGCACCGGGCTTGAGCTCCGCCAGCAGCTTCTCACGCAGCTTGCGGTTCACGTCGGGCAGCAGGTAGACGGTGATCACCGACGCGCCGGACAGGTCGACCTTGAATAGATCACCCTCGACGAACCGCGTGCGGTCGCCCACGCCCTGAGCGATGGCGTTCTTGCGACTCAGCGCCACCAGCTTGGGATCGTATTCGACCCCCATCGCCTGCGCACCGTAGCGCTTGGCCGCGGCGATGACGATCCGCCCGTCGCCGGATCCGAGGTCGACCACAAAGTCCTTCGGCGTGACGCCTGCGAGCGCGAGCATGCGTTCGACGACCAGGGGCGGCGATGTAACGAAAGGCGAGGTCGTATCGGTCTGGGCAGCCGCGATGGGCGCGAAGACGGTCACGGCCAAAAACAGAATGATGCGTGGCAGGCAGCTTGGCATGGCGATCTCGGATCGGGCGGGACGTTTCATCTTACCCGAGCGGGGCGTGCCTTTCGCGTACGCTGCGAATCCCCGGAGGCCGGCCCGCCTCCGGTTCGCGCGGCATGGGGATGCCGCCTCGCTTAAGATTCGGGCTGCGCGCAAGGCGCACGCCCCGGTAGCTCAGTGGATAGAGCAGCCCCCTCCTAAGGGGCAGGTCGGACGTTCGATTCGTCTCCGGGGCGCCATGAGACCGGAACCGGTCTCAAAAATCGCTGCCCTGCCGTGTTCGGGCCTACTGAGGCTTCACGGCGCGGTGAAAGCCGAGCATGCCGGCGAACACCGTTTTTGCCGTGACATCCCGGTAGCCCACGTCCTCCAGCATGTCGCTGAGCTCCTGGGCGGAATAGAACATCTGCAGCGCCTGGATGAAATATTCCTTGCAGTTGAGCGCCGCAGGCCCGCTGCGAAACAGGAATCCCGTAAACCACAGGCAGAATCGGAGGTAGGCGTAATAGAGCTTCTCGACGGTCGGGTTCCCGGGACGCAGCATGTCGCAGTGGTAGAAACGCCCGCCGGGCTTCAGCACGCGCCGGATTTCGGAGGCCACCTGCCGGATGCGCAGATGCCGCGAGGCAAACTGCAGGGTGGCGACGTCAAACGAGTTGTCCGGGTACGGTAGCGTGTGAACATCGTCGATGACGCTGTGAATTCGGAATCCCAGCGCCTCGGCGTTGCGGCGTCCGACCTCCTGCATCTTGGCACTGCGGTCGATGGCGTGCACCTCGAGTGTCGGCTCCCGCTTCAGCAGCGCGATGCCGATCGCGTTGGTGCCAGCGCACACGTCGAGCACCCGCTCGCCGGGCCGGATGTCGACGGTCTCCATGAATTTCCGCAGAAACCAGCCCCAGAGCCCCAGGCTCGCGATGTAGTTTGCTCGGTCGTAGTACGGGGCCACATCGGCGAACACATCGTTCAGCTCCTGGGTCCAGACGACGTTGAAGCGCTCTTCCCTGGCGATTTCGCGCGTAGCAACGGGCGGTGGATTCATCGATTCTCCCCCTGATCGGATCCGCGCCAAGTAAAGCACTGACACCCCAGTCCGGGCAATAGCTCCACTGCAGGAGGTCGCCGCAATAGGGTAACGGGCTGTTCGAATATTGCCATGCTCGAGATGCTCCCCCAAAATGCGGGACCGCAGGCGAGAGCGCGGCCCCGGCGGCGCCACGCGCGGGAGCGCGACGAGAATGCGACCTGCCACCACGTCAGCGGCCCCAGGCCGCGCAAGCTCTTGAGGCGCTCTTGGCGGCAGTGGTGCTCCGCAGCGTAACCAAGCAATTCGGGCTCTCGCCCGTCTTGCGCGACATCGATCTCGAGGTCGCTGACGGGGAACTGGTGGTCCTGGTCGGGCCGTCCGGATGCGGGAAGTCCACGCTTCTGCGGGTGATCGCCGGGCTCGAGGAGCTGACCCACGGCTCGATCGAGATCGCGGGGCGGCGCGTCGACGGACTGCCTCCCCAGGAGCGCTCGGTCGCGATGATGTTTCAGTCGTATGCGCTCTACCCGCACATGACGGCCTACCAGAACATGGCTTTCGGGCTGTCGCTCGCGCGTTATGACCGCGCCGAAATCGCGCGCCGCGTGCATCATGCCGCAGAGCGACTCCAGATCAGTGCCCTGCTCGACAGGAAACCTGCCGAGCTCTCTGGAGGTCAGCGCCAGCGGGTTGCACTCGGCCGAGCGATCGTTCGCGATCCTGCAGTGTTCCTGCTCGACGAGCCGCTCTCGAATCTCGATGCCGGGCTCCGCGCGCGTACCCGGCTCGAGCTCGCAAAGCTGCATCGGGAGCTCGGCGCCACGATCCTCTACGTCACACACGATCAGTTGGAGGCGATGACGCTGGGGCAGCGCCTGGTGGTTCTGCGCGAGGGCCGCGTCGAGCAGGTCGGCACGCCGCTCGAGATCTATCGGCTTCCGCGCAATGTCTTCGTCGCCGGGTTCATCGGCTCGCCGGCAATGAACTTTCTCGATGCCAGCGTCGTTTCCGCGGACGTGCGGGAAGTCCTCTGCAAGCTCGAGGGCGGCGCGTTGGTGCGAGCCGCCGTGAACGGAACCCCGCTGCATCGCGACGAGCGCGTCACGGTCGGCGTGCGTCCCGAACACCTCCATCAGACGAGCGATCCCGAAGCACCGCTGCACGGCAACGTGACGGTGGCAGAGGTAGTGGGCGAGGCATGCTATGCCTATCTGGAGATCGCCGGCGCGCGCGACGGGTTTGTCGTGGCGCGCCTGGACGCTGATACGCCGGTCCGTGCCGGCACGGCGCTGCAGCTTCACGCCCCACCCGAGCGTGTGCACGTGTTCGACGCGGCGGGCGACGCGCTCGAGCGCTCCGGAATGCGGCGATCATGAGGCGTGGCTGGCGGATCGCACTAGTCGCGCTCGCGCTGGCGCCGGGAGTCGTGGCGCAAGCAGCGACGATCTCGATCTCCTGCAGCGCGGTGGGCCGCGAGCTCGAGATCTGCCGCGAAGGTGCCGAAGCGTGGGCGAAGGAGACCGGCCACACCGTGAGGCTGGTCTCGACGCCCAACTCGGCCTCCGAGCGTCTCGCCCTGTACCAGCAGCTGCTGGCCGCACGCGCGCCGGATCTGGACGTCCTGCAGATCGACATCGTGTGGCCTGGCATCCTCGCCGGCCACCTCGTGGACCTCTCCGCGAATGCTGCCGCGCTTCGCAGTGCGTTCTTCCCAGAGCTCATCCGCAACGACACCGTCGGCGGACGGCTGGTCGCCTTGCCATGGTTCGTCAATGTCGGCCTGCTCTATTACCGCAGCGACCTCCTCGAGCGCCATGGCCGCCCGATCCCGCGCACCTGGAAGGAGTTGACCGACACCGCGACACGCATTCAGCGCGCCGAGCGAGCCGCCGGTACGACGCGCCTGTGGGGATTCGTGTGGCAGGGACGCGCCTACGAAGGCTTGACGTGCGACGCGCTCGAATGGCTGGCGAGCCACGGCGGCGGAACGATCGTCGGCGCCGACGGCCACATCAGCGTCGACAACCCCCGGGCGGCCGCCGCCATCTCGCTAGCGGCGAGCTGGGTGCGCCGCATCAGTCCCGAGGGCGTTCTCAACTACGCGGAGGAGGAGTCGCGCGGCGTGTTCCAGAGCGGGCTCGCGGTATTCATGCGCAACTGGCCGTATGCATGGAGCCTCCTGCAGAGCCCGGGCAGCCCGGTGCGCGGCAAGGTCGGCATCGCGATGCTTCCCGCGGCCGCCGACGGCCGTCCCGCGGCGACGCTCGGTGGCGCGCAGCTTGCCGTATCGCGTTATTCGCGAAATCGCGAAGCCGCCGCGTCGCTCGTCCTCTATCTGGTGAGCCGTGCCGAGCAGAAGCGGCGGGCGCTGGTCGGCGGATACCACCCCACGATTCCCGCGCTTTACGACGATCCGGAACTGCTTCGCACCAGCCCCCTCTTCGGAACGCTGCGCGACGCGCTCGACGGAGCGGTGGCGCGACCCTCCTCGGCAGTCGGGGCAGATTACAACCGGGTGAGCTACGCGTTCGCGAACGCCGTGCACACCGTGCTCGCCGGCCAGAGCGACGCCGAGTCGAGCCTGCGCGCGCTGGAACGTCGGCTGCGCCGCCTCAAGCGCCGCGGCAACTGGCCGGCGGTGCACGCCGCCGGGGCAAGTCGGTGAGTGCAGTATCGCTCCGCGCGCGCCGGGCGCGATCGGCATGGTGGCTCATGACCCCGATGGTCGTCGCGCTGGCAGTCGCGGCGGGCTGGCCGCTTGCGCGCACCGTATGGCTGAGCTTTACCGATGCGACCCTTGCCGGGCCGGCGGATGTGGCCTGGATCGGATTCGCGAATTACCTCGAGCATGATGCCGGCGAGTGGTATGGGGTGCTTGCCGACCCGCAGTGGTGGCACGCCGTCCGCAATACGCTCGTTTTCGCGGTCGTGTCGGTCGGGCTCGAGACGATGCTCGGCCTGGCGATTGCCCTCGCATTGAACACGCCTTTCCGCGGACGCGGCCTGGTGCGCGCCGCAGTGCTCGTCCCATGGGCCATTCCGACCGTGGTGTCGGCCAAGCTGTGGGCCTGGATGCTGAACGACGAGTTTGGGATTCTGAACCACGTGCTGCTCGGTCTCGGGGTGATCTCCGCGCCCATCGCCTGGGTCGCCAACCCGGACCTTGCGCTCGGGGCGGTCATCGCGGTGGACGTCTGGAAGACCACCCCGTTCATGGTCCTCCTCATTCTTGCCGGGCTCCAGATGCTGCCACAGGACTGCTACGAAGCGGCGCGCGTGGATGGCGTGAGCCCGGTGAAGGTGTTCCTCCGGGTCACGCTGCCCCTACTGTGGCCCGCGCTCGCCGTAGCCGTCGCGTTCCGCGCGCTGGATGCGCTGCGGATTTTCGACCTCGTTTACGTTCTCACTGCGAATTCGACCAGCACCATGTCGATCTCGGTCTACGCGCGCCAGCAGTTGATCGACTTTCAGGATATCGGCTACGGATCTGCGGCTTCGACGCTCGTCTTCCTGACGATCGGCCTCGCCGCGATCGCCTATCTGCGCCTGGTGCGGCTGCGTCCCGGGGAAACCGCATGACGGGCCGGCAACTGTTACGACGGATGGCCTTCGCCGCATTCCTAGGCGCAATCCTGGTATTCGCCCTCTTTCCGCTCTACTACGCATTCACCACCTCGGTCACGCCCTCCGGAGAGCTCTTTCGGCCCGAAATCTTTCCGGAACGATGGACCGCCGAGCACTATCGAGGAATTCTGGCCGGAGCATTCCTGCGGAACATTCTCAACTCGGCACTTGTGAGTGCAGCAGTGGTCGTTCTCACTCTCGCATTTGCACTCGGCGCTGCCTACGCGCTCGCGCGTATCCGGTTCCGAGGCCGCGCTGCGGTTCTCTTCGGGATTCTCGCGATTTCGATGTTTCCACAGATCGCAGTGCTGGCTGGCATGTTCGAGCTGGTTCGCTCGTTCGGGCTCTTCGACTCGCTGGGCGCGCTGATCTTCTCCTATCTCACGCTGACGTTGCCGTTCGCCGCCTGGGTGCTCGCGACATTCATGCACGCCATCCCCGTCGAGCTGGAGGAAGCCGCGGCGCTGGACGGCGCGAGTCCGCTCAGTGTGCTGCTCCGGATCTTCGTGCCCCTGCTGCAGCCCGCGCTCGCCGCGACGGGATTGCTTGTCTTCATCGCCGCGTGGAATGAGTTCCTCTTTGCGTTGACCTTCACCTTGTCCGACGAAAGCCGAACCGTCCCCGTTGCCATCGCCCTCCTTTCCGGATCGAGCGCATTCGAGCTGCCGTGGGGATCGATCATGGCGGCAGCGGTGCTCGTGACCGCTCCGATCGTCGCGCTCGCGCTCCTGTTCCAACGCCACATCGTGTCGGGACTCCTCGCCGGAGCGATCAAGCAGTAGCGCCCGGCACGCGGATAAGTCTCGCGAATGCTTGCATCGAGGGAACCGAACGTAGGATGATTTGACGTGAGTCAAACTTGGGCAGACCGACACGTGGTCAAGTGTGGGTTTCGCGACCGGCGCCGGCGCGCAAAGCGTCGTAGTGAAGCGCCCATTTCCGCGCCGGCGTGTGAGCACTGTTCCGGGAGACCCGCAAGATGAGCAATCGCATCAGCATCATGGTGGTTTCGGGGACCATCGAGCGCCTGCAGATGGCGGCGATGGTCGCCTCGGTCGGCGCCGTGAGCGGCAACGACGTCACGGTGTTCCTGTCGATGAACGCGCTGCCGTTCTTCCGCAAAGGAGCGGACGATAGGGCACCGGCGGAGGGCGAAATGGGTAAGCTCCTGGTCGAGAAGAAGGCGCCGCCCTTCAAGCAGCTCTTCGAGAACGCGGTCGAGCTCGGCGACGCGAAGATCTTCCCCTGCTCCATGGCGATGGACGTCTTCGGCTACGATAAGAGTGACGTGGAGCCCTACCTCGGCGAGCCGCTGGGTCTCACCAAGTTTTTGGACGACGCCCGCGAGGGCCAGATCTGGTCGTTCTGACCGTCACCGGGGGAAAGGAGAAGAGAGAGTGGCGAACCGCAGAGTCGTGGATGCCCGGGGCAGCTTCTGCCCGGGACCACTCATGGAATTGATCGCAGCGATGAAAATGGCGGAGGTCGGCGAGGAGATCGAAATTCTCTCCACCGACAAGGGCTCCGCGACCGACATCCCGGAGTGGATTCACAAGGTCAAGCACGAGCACGTGGGCACCGAGGAAAAGGAAGGTGTGTGGCATGTACTCGTGAAGAAGACGCACTGAGCTTCGGCTCGAACCAAAAGGAGGAGATCATGCGGATACTGGTGGTGGGCGGCGGCATGGGCGGGACGATTCTCGCCAACAATCTTGCGCGCAGGCTCTCGGGCGACGTACGTGCCGGCAAGGTGCGATTGACGATGCTCTCAGCCTCCGAGCGGCACTTCTATCAACCCGGGTTGCTCTATCTCGCGGTCGGGCGCATGACACCCGACGAGCTCTACCGCGACCAGGCGAGTCTCCTCGAGCCCGGCATCGATTTTCACGTCGACCCGGTCGAAGAGTTCCACCTCGACAAAAACGAAGTCAAGACCAAGAGCGGGAAGATCCACGGGTACGACATCATTGCAATCGCAACCGGCTCGCGACCGGTGGCCGAAGAGATCCCCGGCCTCGCCGAGAACGCAGAGCAGTTCTACACCGAGGAATCGGCGGTGAAGATGTTCAAGCGGCTGCGCGCATTCGAGGGCGGCAAGGTGGTGATCGCGGTGGGCGTGCCGCACAAGTGCCCGATGGCACCGCTCGAGATCACCTTCATGCTGTACGACTACTTCAAGGACCGCGGCATCCTCGACAAGGTCAAGCTGCACTACACCTACCCCATCGGGCGGGTGCACTCGCTCGAGAACGTCGCGAAGTGGGCGGCACCGGAGATGGATCGTCTCGGCATCACGTACGAAACCCTCTTCAACATGAAGGAAGTCGACGGTGCCAAGAAGATCGTCAGGAGCGAGGAAGGCACGGAGACAAACTTCGACCTGCTCATCACCATCCCCGCGCACCGCGGTATGGAAGTGATCGAGAAGAACGGCCTCGGACAGCGCGGTTTTATCCCCACCCATCGCCACCAGCTCAACATGGAAGGCCGCGACAACGTGTTCGTGCTGGGCGACACGACGAACCTGCCCATCAGCAAAGCAGGCTCGACGGCGCACTTCGAGGCGGAGACGCTGGGCGAGAACATCGCGGCGCGCGTCAAGCTTGGCGCACCGGTACGCGACTACGACGGGAAGGTGTTCTGCTTCATCGAGGCCGGCAAGGACCGGGCGACCTACGCGATGTTCGACTACCAGAACCCGCCACAACCCAAGGCGCCCACCCGGGCCGTGCATTGGTTCAAGGTCGCGTACAACAAGCTGTACTGGGCGTCCGCGCGCGGTCTGCTCTGAGAGGGAGACAGCCATGAATGCACCGACGACAGAGCATGCCGCGATGAGCGAAGAGATCGAACGCTTCGTTGCCGCGGCGCGCGATTCGCTGTCCGACGAAATGGTCGCGCGGCTGGCAGGCACCGCAACCGATGCGATGGATCTCGTTGACCGCGTGAACCGCACCGGACTCTCGAATGCCATTCCCGCCCTCGCGGACATGGTCAACAACGGGGATCTCGACCGGCTGGCGAAGCTTGCCCGGGTCTACGGCTCCGCCGAAGATGCGGTGACCGACGAAATGGTCGGGCGGGTAGCGGAAACGATTGCCGAAGGGATGTCGCTCCTCGACAGGGCGAGCCGGGGCGGCGCCGGTCGGCTGGTAGAGATGCTCGCGCATATGGAAGCGACCGGCAGCCTAGAGCGTATTGCGGACGTCCTGCCCCGGCTGACCGAGCGCCTGGGTATGCTGGAGAACTTGCTCGCGGCGTTCGACAGCGCAGCGGCGGAGACCGCCCGTGCCGAACGGGCCTCGGGCGGATTCGGCGGCTTGTGGGGAATGATGCGCGATCCGGACAATCAGGACGCGCTGCGTTATCTGATCAACCTCGGGAAGGCGATGCGCGCAACCGGTACGCGCGGGTGAGGCCTTTCGGCCGGGCGGGTGCGGATCGCTTTCCGCATCCGGCCTGCGCTACGCCGCGTCCGGCTGCGAGGTTGAAGAACGAGAGCGGCGGCCGCGCTACGTCGCGTCCGGCTGCTTAGAGGGCTGCGCGGCGTCGAAGGCGGCGAGCTTCATGCAGGCGTCGAAGATGCGCATCGCCGTCGGAAAGGGCCCGAGATCGCATTCGTAGCGCTTGGCGTTGAACACCTGAGGCACGAGGCAGCAGTCCGCCATGGTCACGGTGTCCCCCAGGCAGTACGTGCCCGAACGCGCCTCGGACCGCAGGAATCCTTCCAGCATGCCGAACCCTTCCGCGATCCAGTGGCGGTACCACGCGTTGATGCCTGGCTCGTCGACGCCGTAGCTCTTGCGGACATGCTTGAGCGTGCGCGGATTATTCAGCGGGTGGATCTCGCACGCCACGATGTCGGATAGTGCGCGCACATAGGCGCGGTCGAACGGGTCCTTCGGCAGCAGCGGGGGCTCCGGGTAGCGCTCCTCGAGATACTCCATGATCGCGAGCGACTGGATGAGCCGATGGCCATCGTCCACCAGGGCCGGGAGCAATCCCTGCGGGTTGATCCTCCGATATGCGGATTCGTGGTGCTCGTTCTTGGCGAGGCTCACGAGCGCCGGCTCGTATGCGAGACCCTTGTAGTTCAGCGCGATGCGCGCGCGAAACGCCGCCGAGGATCGAAAATACGTGTAGAGCTTCATGGTGGTCTCCGCATGTGGCGGCACCGCATTGCCGCCCGATGGCTTCGCGTCGAAGTCTAGCCGATCCGCCGGACGGCTTGCGTGCTCCTGCTCCGCTGGGCAACAATGCGCGCTGCATCGAGCGGGGAGCGGCGGATGTTCGCAGGAAAGACCTACGACGAGGTGAAGATCGGCGATTCGTTCAGCTCGTCGCTCACGATCACCGAGACGCACCTGGTTCTGGCGGCAGGCCTGTTCGGGGACTTCAACCCGCTTCACGTCGACGAGAGCCACGCGCGCGATTCGCGCTACGGCGGACGCATCCTGCACGGACCGTTCACCAGCGCACTGGTCTCGGCGCCCGTCGGAATGTATTTCCACACGACGGCGATCGCCTATCTCGAGCACTCATGTCGGTTCAAGGCACCCGTGAAGCCCGGCGACACGTTGACCACCACCTGGACCGTCGTCGAAAAGCACGACAAGCCGCGACAGCAAGGCGGCATCGTCCTGCTGACCTGCGCGTGCCGCAACCAGGAGGGCACCGTGGTCGCCGAGGCGGATGGCAAGATCCTGGTGAAGAGCGCGGATGCCGCGCCGTAGCGCCGCGGCCGGTCCTCAGCCGACCCGTTCGGCCCTCGCCACGCTCCGGCGTACGGAGCGGACGCCGAGTGCGACCAGCACCGCCACCACTGGAATCGCTACGCCCACCGTCAATTCGGCGTCGATTGCGAGGCCGGCAGCCTTCAGGCCTTTGGCCGCATAGCCCACCAGGCCCACCACATAGTAGGTGATGGCCGCGATCGAAAGGCCTTCCACCGTCTCCTGCAATCGCAGCTGCAGGCGTGCGCGGCGGTCCATCGAAGCGAGCAGCTCCTGATTCTGGCGCTCACGCACGATTCCAACGCGTGTTGCGAGCAGGTCGTTCGCCCGCGCGACGCGCTCCGAAAGCTCGACCAGCCGACGCGCGACCGAATTGCAGGTTGCCATTGCGGGTCCGAGGCGCCGCGCCATGAACTCTTCGATCGTCTGGGTCCCGGGCAGGCGCCCTTCCCGCAGTTCCTCGATGCGGCTTCTCACCAGGTCAAAATAAGCCGTCGTCGCGCCGAACCGATAGCGCGACTCGCCGATGGCGCTCTCCACGTTGGCGGCGAGCCGCGTGAGTTGCTCGAGCAGCGCTTCGTCGGTACCCGCTCCGCCCGCCAGCTCCGTGGCCACCTCGGCAAGCTCGTGTTCCATGGAGCGGAGGCGCGGAGCGATGGTCCGCGCGATCGGCAAAGCCAGCAGGGCCATCATGCGGTACGTTTCGATTTCGAAAAGCCGCTGCAGCGCGCGACCGACCTGACGGCGGGACAGCTCGCGGTCGATGACCAGGAATCGACCGAAACCGTCGGCATGCACACGAAAGTCGGTGAAAGCGGCCCCCGCGCCGTCGCCGATCGCCGCGCCCACCACATAGTTGCCTTCGAAGCATCGGGCGATCTCCGACGCACCGGGCATGGGCAGCGCTCGGTCCAGCACTTCCGCGTGCGCCGCAACGACCGTACGGCCCGGAATCCCCGCCAGCCATTCGGCCGGCACGGCGCGGATTGCCGCCTCGGCGAACGGTTCCGCGCCCGTGCCTGAGCGTGAGAACGTGTAGCTCGAGAACTCAGTGTGCCGTTCCCACGTGACGCGGAACGATCCGAGATCGCGGCTGAAGTGGGTCGCGTCGAGCGGTGGCGGATGAGCGCCGTAGCGCTCGCACAGCGCCCCGACGTGCGCATGCTCCTGATCGCGTTCTTCCGGTTCGACCGCGACGGCGATGTACGACGCGCGCGCCGGTGGCTGCAGCGCCTCCTGCGGGCGGGCGTGGATCTCGTTTGCGAGCGCGAAGCGCTGCGGATGATTCTCTGGCAGTTTCATTGAAAGTCGCGAGCAGGTAGCTTTGCACCGCGCGGGGCTCACGCCCTGCGTTTTCGCTCCTCCTCGCGCAGCCTAAGCACCCTTCTCTGTACCTTGCCTGTTGTTGTCATCGGCAACTGGTCGACGAACTCGATCTCCTTCGGGTACTCGTAGGGGGCGAGCTTGCCGCGCACATGCGCCTGCAGCGCCGCCTCCAGTTCCGCGGACCCCGAGAATCCGGGCTGCAGGACGACGAACGCCTTGACGATGTTGGTCCGCTCGAGGTCCGGGCTGCCGACCACGGCGGCATTGGCTACCGCGGGGTGCTTGATGAGACAGTTTTCGATCTCTGACGGCCCGATGCGATAGCCCGCGCTCTTGAAAACATCGTCCGCACGACCCTGATAGCGCAGGTAGCCGTCGGCATCCCGCTGCGCGAGATCGCCGGTCCGGCACCAGCCGCCGGTGTATTTCTTGCGCGTCGCGTCCTCGTTCTTCCAGTAGCCGAGGAAAAACACGGCGTCCGGATCCCCGTGCATGTCGGTGCGATGAACGGCAACTTCTCCGATCTCTCCTGCCGCGACCTCCGCACCAGCGTCGTCGATGACCCCGACGCGATGACCGGGATACGGACGCCCCATCGATCCCGGCTTGGCCGGCCAAAGCGTGCTGCAGTTGCCGACGATGTAGTTGATCTCGGTCTGCCCGAACATTTCGTTGATCGTGACACCGAGGCCCTGCTCGGACCATTCGAACACGGTTTCGCCGACGGCCTCGCCCGCACTCATGATCGAGCGCAAGGGCAAGTCGAAGCGTGCGCGCGGTTCGGGCACCGCCTTCATCATCATCTTGAGCGCCGTCGGAAAGAGGAACGTATTCCGGACGCCGTACTTCTCGATCAGGTGAAAGGCCTTCTCGGGATCGAAACGTCCCCGGTAGCCGAGAATGGGGTAACCGTAGTACATCGTCGGCAGCAGCGCATCCATCAAGCCCCCGGTCCACGCCCAGTCGGCAGGCGACCAGAACATGTCGCCCTGACGCGGAAACTCGTTGTGCGAGCAGGAGAAGCCCGGCAGGTTCCCGATCAGCACGCGGTGCGGCTTCAGCGCGCCTTTCGGCGGTCCCGTCGTGCCGCTGGTGTAGACCAGCAGCGCGGGGTCCTCCGCGCGCGTGTCCACTTGCGTGAACCGCCGCGATGACTTCGCAAGCAGCGTCTCCCAGGGCACGACCCCGCTCTCGCGTGCGCCGGCCACGCCGATCACGTGTTTGAGATCGGGCAGCTTGTCGCGCACCGCCAGCAGGTTGGGCAGCGACGCCTGATCCACGATCGCCACCGCAGTCTCGCTGTTCTGCAAACGGTATTCCAGCGCGTCGGGACCGAAGAGAATCGAGAGCGGCATCGCGATCGCGCCCGCCTGGTAGCACGCCATGTGTGCAATCACCGTCTCCGGCCGCTGCGGGAGGATGATTCCGACCCGATCGCCCTTGTTCAGCCCCAAGCCAATGAGGGCGTTGGAGAGACGGTTCGCTTCCTGCTTTAGGTCCCAATACGTGAAGGCCGCCGTCGCCCCGTCCTCATCCTCCCAATAGAGGCAGAACCGGTGGCGATCCTCGGCATGCCGGCCACAGCACGCCCACGCCATGTTGAACCGCTCCGGCACCTCCCAGCGGAACGAACGATAGATTTCGTGATAGCGGTCCTGCATTTCCCTCTCCCCGGACCCCCCATGCGGCACGTGAAGTTAGCACGGCTCCGACACGGGGAGAAGCATCCGACCGCGCAGGGCCTTGCGCCGTGCGCGCGGCTGGTGCAGAGTTGACGCCGCCCACGGTCCACCGCGGTACGCGTTGGCCGGCGCCAAGCACGCGTAGCCGTGCACGCCACGCGAGCGACGAGTGGCATGACACCCTCACACGGAGCACCTTCCCATGAGCGATCCCGTCAAGGCCCTGGTGTTCGATGCGTATGGCACGCTCTTCGACGTGCATTCGGTGATCAAGCTGTGCGACGAGCTTTGGCCGGGAAAGGGTACCGCTCTCTCGCAGCTCTGGCGGACCAAGCAGCTCGAGTACACGTGGCAGCGCAGCTTGATGCAGCGCTACGAAGACTTCACGCACGTCACCGAAGCCGGGCTGCGCTATGGCTGCAAGGCGCTCGGGCTTGCGCTCGACGAAGCCGCGCGCAGCCGGCTCATGCAGGCCTATCTGCGTCTCGATACCTATCCCGAGGTGTCCGAGACCCTGAAACGGCTAGCAGGCAGAAAGCTTGCGATCCTTTCGAACGGCTCCCCCGCGATGCTGGACCCGGTCGTCGCGAATGCAGGGCTTAGCGAGATCCTCGACGCGGTGATCAGCGTGGATTCGCTCAGGATCTTCAAGCCGGACCCGCGCGTGTACAAGCTCGCAGTGGACCGACTCGGCGTGCCGACCGGATCGATCGGTTTCGTCTCGTCGAACTGCTGGGACGCGATCGGCGCAAAGGCCTTCGGATTCCGGGTGTACTGGTGCAACCGGGCCGGCGCACCGCTCGACGAGCTTGGTGTCTCGCCCGATCACGAGATGCGCTCGCTTGCCGAGCTTCCGGCGCTGGTCGGCGCCGCCTGACCGCGAGCGGCGCAGCACGGAGGAACGACCCCCATGAGCGCGCTGGACGGAAGGATCACGATCATCACCGGTGCGGCCGGGAACCTCGGCCGCGCGACCGCTGGAGCAATGCGCGCTGCCGGCGCGAAGACGGTGCTGGTCGACGGTTCGCAGGAACATCTTCAGCAGGCCTACCCGGGAGCGGCGCAGGATCCGGATCGGCTCCTGCACGGAGGTGTCGATCTCACCGATGAGCAGAGCGCACGGGCTGTCGTCGCGGCGGCGCGCGAGCGGTTTGGCCACATCGACGCGCTCGTGAACATCGTCGGCGGATTTCGCGGCGGAAAGGCCGTGCACGAGGAGGAACTGGCGACCTGGGATCTGATGATGGCAATCAACCTGCGCACGACCCTGCTCACCTGTCGCGCCGTGCTCCCCGAATTCTACGGCCGGGGAAGCGGTACGATCGTCAATATCGCCGCCGGGGCGGCGCTCACCGCCCCGGCCGGACTCGCCGCCTACAGTGCATCCAAGTCAGCGGTCATCCGGCTGACGGAGGCCCTCGCGGCGGAAGGCAAGACCAAGGGCGTACGGGCCAATGCGGTGCTGCCCGGCACCATCGACACCCCGCAGAACCGCGCGGCGATGCCGAAGGCCGACACGACGAAGTGGGTGGCACCGGATGCCATCGCGGACGTGATCGTGTTCCTGGCGTCCGATGCGGCACGCGCCGTCACCGGCGTCGCGCTCCCGGTGTTCGGGCGCGCCTAGACCTAGCCCGGCAGGATCCCCACGCGTGACGACCCCGCAGGAAGGAGCGATTCTCTGGGAGCCTTCCACCGCGTTCCGCCAGCGCAGCGAAGTCGCACGCTACATGCGCTGGCTGGGGGAGCGCAAGGGGCTGCCCTTTCCCGACTATCACGCGTTATGGAAATGGTCGGTCAGCGACCTGGAAGCATTCTGGGGCTCTCTATGGGAGTTTCTCGATATCCGGGCGTCCTCGCCGTATGAACGGGTACTGTCCGAGCACCGCATGCCGGGTGCACGATGGTTCGAAGGAGCGCGACTGAACTACGCGGAGCACGTCTTCCGGCATGCGACGGCGAAGCATCCGGCGATCATCGCGCGGTCCGAACGGCGACCGACCACCGAAATCTCGTGGGCCGACCTCGAGCGCGACGTCAGTGCGGTCGCAGCCACGCTGCACGACTTCGGTGTCGGCCCTGGCGATCGCGTCGTCTCCTACATGCCCAACATTCCCGAGACCCTCGTCGCGTTTCTAGCCTGCGCGAGCCTGGGTGCGATCTGGTCGAGTTGCGCGCCCGACATGGGTACGCGCGCGGTCGTCGATCGCTTCCGGCAGATCGAGCCGAAGGTATTGTTCGCGGTCGATGGCTACACGTACGGCGGCAAGGCGTATGACCGCCGCCCCGTGGTTGCCGAGATCGTCGCGGCGCTGCCGACTCTCGAGCGCGTCGTGCTCTTGCCGTACCTGGATTCCGACGCGCGCCCGGAAACGTATCGCGGCGGGATGTCCTGGTCGCGCGCGACCGAGCGCCCGGCGCCACTCGCGTTCGAGCCGCTCGCGTTCGAGCATCCGCTCTGGATCGTGTACTCATCGGGAACCACTGGCGTGCCGAAGGCGATCGTTCACGGCCATGGCGGAATCGTGATCGAGCATCTCAAGACGCTCCTGCTCCACCAGGACATGCGGCCCGGCGATCGGTTCTTCTGGATGTCCAGCGCCGGATGGGTGGTATGGAATCTCGGTATCGGCGGATTGCTCGCCGGTTGCACAGTCGTCCTGTTCGACGGCAATCCCGCTTTCCCGGACGCCGGCGTCGTATGGCGCTACGTCGGCGAGACCCGCTGCCGGCACTTCGGCAGCGGCGCGGCGCTCCTGACTGCCACCATGAAGGCCGGGACCGTGCCGGCCGAAGTGACTGACTTGTCCGCGCTCGAGGTCATGAGCACGACGGGCTCCCCGCTACCGATCGATGCGTTCGAGTGGGTATACAAGCGCGTCAAGCGCGACCTATGGCTCGCCCCGATCAGCGGCGGCACGGATGTCGCCGCTGCATTTGTCGGAAGCTCTCCCTTGCTCCCCGTGACGGCGGGCGAAATGCAATGCGCGATGCTCGGCGTGGCAGCGCGCGCCTTCGACGAACAGGGACACGCCGTCGTCGGAACCGTTGGCGAGCTCGTGATCACCGAGCCGATGCCTTCGATGCCGCTCTACTTCTGGAACGATCCGGGTGACACGCGCTATCGCGAGAGTTACTTCGAGATGTTCCCCGGCAACTGGCGCCACGGGGACTGGATCCGGTTCACCGATCGTGGCACCTGCGTGATCTACGGGCGTTCCGACACCACGATCAATCGCTACGGAATCCGCATGGGCACCGCGGAGATCTACCGCGCGGTGGAAGACATGTCCGAGGTGCTGGATAGCCTGGTCGTAGACCTCGAGTATCTGGGGCGGGAGTCGTTCATGCCGCTCTTCGTCGTGCTCGCCCCCGGCTCGCTGCTCGACGATGAGTTGAAGCAGCGCATCAAGGCTCGCATTCGCACCCTCGCGTCGGGGCGGCATGTGCCGAACGAGATCTACGCGGTCGACGATGTGCCGCGCACACTCACCGGGAAAAAGATGGAGCTGCCGGTGCGCAAGATTCTGCTCGGCGCTGCCGCCGATGCGGTGGCGAGCCCGGACGCCATGGCGAATCCGGCGAGCCTTCGGTTTTTCGTCGAGCTCGCACAGCGCTTGAACGCGCCGCGGGCGAAGTCCTAGATGGCTCTAACCACCCCGCCGCCTCCGGCGGCACCCCTCCTTGAAAACGAGGGGAAACACCTTTCAGCGTTCTGCGACTTGGCGTCGCGAGGACGGCTCTGGCTGATCGGACGTTTGCTCTCAGCGGGAAGGAGGGTAACGGGAGGGAACCGACCGGTTCCCTCCCGTTCGTGACCTACCGCTTTTTCCGTTGAGGGAACCAGCCGGTTCCCTCCCGTTCGTGACGTTCCTCCTGCGCCTCGATGCAAGTAACTTGGTCGATGCGCAGAAACGCTCGGGCCCGCACCGCAGTGCGGGCCCGAGCATCTTGATAGATGTGCAGTGTTAGATCGCCCCTCGGGTGCGCATGACGAGCTCGTCCCAGAGCCCGTCCATCGAATCGCGGAACAGGAGCCGCGAGTCGGGTTCCATCACGAACCACAATCCACGGCGCACCTCGTCAGCGAGTTCGCCGGGCTTCCAGGCGACAAACCCCGCGAAGAACCGTGCATGATCGGATTCGTGCTCGATGATCTTGTCGACGGTTTCCTCGTCGACCGCAACGAACAGGTGGTCCATCAGCGGCATCGATTTGCCGCCTGGGCTTCCGTCGCGCTGCACCATGGCGAAGATCATGCCGACGTTGGCCGGACCGCCCAGGAACACCGGGTCCTTCACCTTGGTCGACGGCTCGTGATCCGGGAAGAGCTTGCCCAGGGTCATCTTCGTGGGCCGGTTGACGATGAAGCCGATGTGCTGGTCGTCGCCGACGGGCCGCACGATCAGCACCGTGTGGCCGTAGAACTCGCCAAGCTTCGGATTGGCAACGAGCAGCACCGGCTTGGAGATATCCGTCGGCTCCATCGCGTTCGCCGCGGGCATTGCCACGAGCGCGACGAGCAGGCAGCCGGCCAGCATCGTGCAATGGCGTCTCAGATTGCGCTTCAGATTCGCGATCATTTCACTACCCTCCTTCCAGCAGGGCAATTCAACCCGCCGGCCGGAGACAGTGTTATGCCGCGCGGCCGACACCTGCGAGGAAAGAGTGCAAAAAGCGGTCCCGCGATAGAGCCGGACGGCGCAAAAGCGGAACTAGTCCCGATTCGAAACGTGCATTAATGCGGCGACGGAGGAACGGACAGGAGAAACCAGGTCCGTTCAACCTCGCGTGCAGTCATTCAGTTGAGCTGCACGCGCTCGCCCCAGGGCACCGGTGCATTGCCTTTGACCAGCCAAAGGACCGGGTAGCTGGGCGCCAATGGCGGGAACTCGCCCAGCGCGTCAGTGAAGTACAGCAGCGCGTCAGGCCGCGCCGGCTCCTCCGCGAGCCAGTCGAAGACGGGCGTGAAGCGTGTTCCGCCACCGCCACCCAGACCCGGCGGAAGCGCAAGAGGCTCCCATGCCTCGAACCGCCACGGAGCGCCTGGCACGAGCTCGGTATCGCAGGCGAGCAGTGTCACGCGCGCACGAACCTGGCCCTTGAGCGCGTCCACCTCCGCCAGGAAATCCCCGAAGTCCTGGGGACTGATCGACCCGCTCGTGTCGAGCGCGAGCGCGAGCGTTACGCCCCCGCTCGCGAGCCCGGGCAGAATCGCCGGGCCCTCGCGGCGGCTCCGGCGCTGGAAACTGTAATCGTCGCGCGCGAGAGTCATGAGGAAACGCGCGAGCAGCGCTCGCCATGGGAGGCGGGGTTGAAGGAGCGCATCAAGCACGGTGCGAAAGACCGAGCCCAGCCGGCCCGCCGAGGCCGCTTCGATGCCGGATGCGGCCATGCGGTCGCGCCACAACGTGGCGAGCGTCCCGGTAGGCGCCAGCATGGTTGCGCGCGTCAGGACCTCGTCGAAGCCATCGCGATGCGCTTCGAGAAATTCGGGGTCGACGGAGACTGGTGTCTCCCTCGCGGCGGTGGCACCACCGTGCAGCGCACCTTCGGTGCTTGGACCAAACCAGTGCTCGTCGAACGGTGCTTCGCCGCGCTCGGGATCGAGAAGCGGATAGATCTCCTCGGCGGCCAGGCCGCGGTACGACGCGTCGAGGAGCGCTCCGGGCGGGCGTTGCATGCCATCGTCGACCAGAAGCTGATTCACGGCGTAGTCGCAGGCACGGTCCCATCGCCGGCGAATGCGTTGGCGCGCACGATCGAAATGCAGTAGCGCGCAGTGCAACGCCTCGTGGGCGAGCACGAATTGTGATTCCGCGAACGAGAGCGAGTCGATGTAGTCGGGATTGAAGTAGAAGGCCCGCGCGTCGGTCGCCACGGTCCGACATCGGCGGGACGGCGTGAGAGGGAGATGCAGCGCCAGCGCACCGAGAAACGGGCGCTCGAGCACGAGGCGCGTGCGTGCCGCGCGCAGCTTGACGAGCGCCCCTGCCGTTCCCGACATCGTCTCCGACATCAGGTCGTGCCCCCTAGCCTACTCGCGCTCGAAAGAGAGGAGGTCGCTGACGTCCTCGGCCCAGGCGGAAAACGCCGGCAGCTGATACAACGGGCGGTCGAGCACTCGCTGGAGATCCATCACGAGCATGACTCCGATCTCCCGCTGCGGAAATCGCCGTGCGTAGTCCAGAGCGTGTCCGGCTGCCAACGGCTGCTGCGGCGCGGGCAGCCGCCCGATATACCGTACGAGCGCGGACGCGACCGCGTATTGCAGCTCCAATCCCTTGGGAACGTCGGCGTCGCCTCCCGCCGCAATCGCTGCGAGGTCAGGAATGGCGTCGGTATGCGAAAGGAAAGCCCGCAGCGCGGAGCCCGCTGCCACTCCCACGCATGCGTTGAGTGCCTCGCCCAGCAGCTCGGGATGGTCCGCGAACTTGGCGATCGCGCGGCTTGCGTACTCCCAGGAGCGCGGCGAGGCGAATGCGGAGGCGTAGCGCGCCGGGTCGAACTGAAAAAGCAGATCGGGACGGAACCGCAGGAATGCGATCAACCGTTCGTCGACGCCGCTCGCGTGTGCCCACACAACCCAGTCGTCCAGGTCGGGCTCGATCTCGTAGTGCGCGAACCGATTCGCGAGCGGGGCGGGCATCTGGTAGGTCACGCCGCGGTCGCCCTGCCGGTTGCCCGCGGCGAAAATGGCCCAGCCTTCCGGTACGCGGTATTCCCCCAGGCGACGATCGAGAATCAGCTGATAAGCGGCGGCGGTGACCGTAGGGACTGCCGATGTCAGCTCATCGAGAAATAGAATCCCGTGCGTTCCGTGGCGCTCGGCGTCAGGCAGCGCCAAGGGAACTGACCACACGACATGACGGCCCTCACGAAACGGAATCCCGCGCAGATCGGTGGGCTCCATCTGGGCAAGCCGGATATCGATCAGCGGTGCAGCGTACCGCGCGGCGACGTGCGCGACGATCTGCGACTTCCCGACGCCGGGCGGCCCCCACAGCATGACGGGCGTGTGGGTGCCCGCGACCGCCGCGGCGAATTCCCGCTCGAGGACGGCATACACTTGAGACGGGCGCATGAAAGAGAAAAGCCGGGAGAAAAGCCAGGTGCGACGCGGGATTGAGTTATCATAGCACGCACGGTTTTCGCGCCTTCGCGCGCCCCGCAACGATGAACTTCTGCTCCCAATGTGGAGCGCCGGTCTCGCTCAAGATTCCCGCCGGCGACACGCTGCCGCGCCATGTCTGCGACGCCTGCGGCACGATTCACTACTCGAACCCGAAGATGGTGATCGGCTGCATACCGGAATGGGAAGATCGCGTGCTTCTGTGCAAGCGGGCCATCGAGCCTCGCCTGGGCCTGTGGACGCTTCCGGCCGGGTTCATGGAAAACGGTGAGACCACGGCAGAGGCCGCGCTGCGCGAGACGCTCGAGGAGGCGAACGCGCGCGTCGAACTTTCCGAGATGTTCACGATCCTTTCCGTTCCCTACGTGAACCAGGTGCACATCTTCTACCGGAGCCGGCTGCTGGACCTCGATTTCGGTCCCGGCACGGAAAGCCTCGAGGTCGCGCTCTTCCGGGAAGCGGACATACCCTGGCAGGACCTCGCGTTTCGCACCGTCACGACCACCCTCAGGCATTTCTACGAGGACCGCCGGCTCGGCGAGTTCCGCGTCCATGCAGGTGACGTCCTGCCCCGGCGCTGATCGCGGAACGCGTGTCGCGCACCAGGAGGAGGGCGGTCAACCTTCCGCGTCTTGCGCCGGACTGCATTGACTCCCCTCCGACCCTTGGCTAGCCTTGACCTCCACACGCCGCGGTGCGGGCCGCATCATCGACAGGAGAGCCCATGGAGAGACGTCAGTTCGTGAAGGCCTGCGCGCTGGCCACGGTGGCGTCATCGCTGCCTGCCCTCGCCCAGGGGAACGCAACGCCCAACTTCTACGCGCGCGCGAGACTCGCCGGACCGGACGGCAAACCGCTCAAGTCGCGGAGCGTCCCGGTCAACACGAATCTGATCTTTCATTATCCATATGCGGGCACGCCCTGCTTCCTGCTGAATCTCGGCAAGCCCGTGAACGTCGGCGCCCGGCTGGAGACCGCTGACGCGCGCACCTACGAGTGGGCGGGCGGCGTCGGGGCCAACGACGCCGTCGTGGCGTACTCAGCGATCTGCGCCCACAAGCTCACCTACCCGACGCGCGACATCAGCTTCATCAGCTACCGCCCCGACGCGACCCCGACCAGCCGTTTCTCGCGAGTGATCCACTGCTGCTCGGAGCACAGCCAGTACGATCCCGCGCGCGGGGGCAAGGTGCTGGCCGGACCCGCGCCTCAGCCGCTCGCAGCGATCCTGCTCGAATACGATCGTGAAAGCGACGAACTGTGGGCGGTGGGTACGCTCGGCGGAGAGATGTTCAACGACTTCTTCAAGAAATACGAGTTTCGGCTCGCGCTCGAATTCGGCGGCCGCGCGCACAATCCGGTTGCGGGCCAGTGCACTGTCACCGAGCTCGCCGAATTCTGCCGCCAGCAAGTCAAATGTTGAGAAATGATTCCGTGGCTCGACGGTGACTCGCCCTTCCCGCCCCTCGCGAGCGCCCGCAAGGAGCCGAACGGCCTGCTCGCGGTCGGCGGCGATCTGTCTCCACGGCGCTTGCTGGAGGCCTACCGATTGGGCATCTTCCCCTGGTTCTCGGAAGGCGATCCGATTCTCTGGTGGAGTCCGGACCCGCGCATGGTGCTTTTTCCCGACGAGCTGAAGGTGTCCCGCTCGCTCGCCAAGGCGCTGCGCAACCGTCGCTACGAGGTCCGCTTTGACTGCGATTTCGAAGGTGTGATCCGGGCCTGCTCGGCGCCGCGCGACGGACAGCCAGGGACGTGGATCACTCCCGAGATGCGCAGCGCCTACCTGAGGCTGCATCAGCTGGGCTACGCCCATTCCGTGGAGACCTGGATGGACGGCGAGCTGGCGGGCGGTCTCTACGGCGTGGCGCTGGGGGCCGCGTTCTTCGGCGAGTCGATGTTTGCGCGGGTCCGCGACGCATCCAAGATCGCGCTGGTCCATCTCGTCCGGAAGCTGCACGCCGAGGGGTTCGGAATGATCGACTGCCAGATGCGCACCGGCCACCTTGCCTCGCTCGGCGCGCGGGAGATTCCCCGCACGCGCTTCTCACGCAAGCTCCGAGAGTTGGTAGACTACGACCGCGCGCCCCGGTCCTGGCGGAGCGACGCCGAGCAAGGACATGTCCCAGCTTAACGACCTGCCGCACTCAGTACTGCAGTTCTACGTGACTGCACCTTACCCGTGCAGCTATCTGCCCGGAAGAATGGCGCGCTCGCAGGTCGCGACACCGTCTCATCTCATCGGCAACGACCTCTACGGCGATCTCGTCCGGCTCGGGTTTCGCCGCAGCGGGATCTTCACCTATCGTCCGTACTGCGATGCGTGCCGGGCTTGCGTGCCGGTGCGCATTCCAATCGCGGATTTCCTCCCCTCGCGCTACCAGCGCCGGGCGCAGCGGCGCCACGACGCGCTCATCGGCCAAGCCTTGGGGCTGCGTTTCCGGGTAGAGCACTATGCGCTCTACCTGCGCTACCAGGCGGCGCGGCATGCGGGCGGCGGCATGGACCAGGACAGCCGCGACCAGTATTCGCATTTCCTCCTCCAGAGCCGGGTGAACACGCGCCTGATCGAGTTCC
>JAJDOG010000030.1 GCA_022340285.1 Betaproteobacteria bacterium | reverse complement strand
GGCTCGATGTCAGCTTCTCGGCGACTTATGCCGAGCGCGAAAAGGACAGCGCCGCGCGTCCGGTCATGAGCCGGCTCAAGGAGCAGCTCTTCGACTGCGGCTCTGCGGACAGCTACAACGTCTGCGAGTGGGCCAGCATCGACCGCCTGGAGAAGGGCCAGCGCGGTGGCAACATTGCGGCGCTGCGCGCAGCGGTGGCGGCGCAGGCGATCATCACTTTCGACGAGACGCTGCAGGTGCCGCGCGACCTCGCGGATATACCGGTAGTCGTGCAGGAGTTCACCGGATCGCACTACACCACCCTGCAGATGCTCGAAAGCGCCGTGGGTCCCGAACACGTCAGCATCGCGCAGGGTGGCCTGCCGCAAAAGCGCTATGCGGGTCTCAAGAGCGGCGCCCATCGCGTGGTGACCGTGATGGAGCCATTCATCAGCCTCGCCCTCAAGGACGGCGCGCACATCATCTCTGCGGCGTTCTACCGTGGCGGCGAGGTGATCTCCGCCGATCTCAGCGCGGAGCAGCGCAGGAGCTATTACGACGCCGAGAACGCGGCGGTCGATCTGATCAACGCCGATTTTTACAAGTACGCTCACCACGTCGCGGCACACGCCAACGGGGCCTTGGAGCCGACCGAGCTGCTGACAGCGTTCGTGCGCTACAAGCATGTCGACTACTACGACGCGACGCTTTTCGACCGGACCTATGACTGGATGAAGGCGCGTGGGCTCTCGACGGGGGCTTCCGGCCACGAATCACTGGTCGTCCGCTGAGACGCCACCACTCATTTCTCGACGTGGGATCATAACTGGAGGGGACATCGAGATGACGAAGAGAAGAATCATCGCAATCGCGGCCGGAGCGCTGCTTGGGCTGAGCACCGCCGCCACCGCGCAGACCTATACCATCGGCGCGAATCCGCAAGGTTCGGTCTTCTATGCAGCGGCCGCGGCGATCGCGAAGGTGGCGGTCGACAAGACCGGCCTGCAGTTCCGCGTGGCGCCTTACGCGGGCTCCTCAACGTACATTCCTCTGGTGAACAAGGGCGAGCTCGCGTTCGGCATGTCGAACGGCGCCGAATACGCCTTCGCCCACTCCGGCAAGGAGCTTTTCGACGGGCGCCAGCACGAGAACCTGCGCAGCGTGCTGGTGACCTTCGCGCTGATGAACGGGTTTGCGGTCAAGAAGGATTCGCCGATGAAGACCGTGGCCGATCTCAAAGGCAAGAAGGTTCCAGTCGGCTATCCCTCGGGTCGAATCTTCTACTATCTCCAGGGCGCATCCCTTGCCGCCGCCGGTCTCAGCGAAGCGGATCTCGATGGCGTGCCCGCGCCCAACTTCGTGGAGGGCATCAAGGCGTTCATGGCCGGGCGCACCGACGCCGCCTACGTGCCGTTCAACTCCGGCATCGGCAAGCAGGCGATGGCGACGATTCCCGGTGGCTGGCGATACCTTTCGATCGGCGATGCGCCGGACGTCGACGAGAAGGCCAACGGGTTCCTGCCCACATCGCGAACGATAGAGGTGAAGCCCAGCCCCAATGCCACCGGCGTGGTGGACGACCCGACGCGTCTTCTGGCGATCGATGTCGCGATGTTCGCCAACGCACAGGTGCCCGACGACGTCGTCTACAAGGTCGTCAAGACGATCTTCGAGAACAAACCGGATCTCACCAAGGCCCTGGCGGCGTTCGCCCGCTTCGATCCGAAGAAGATGGCACGCCCCAATCCCGTTCCGTATCACCCTGGCGCGATCAAAGCCTACCAGGAACTCGGCCTGTGGCCGCCGAAGTGAAGAACTGCCGGGTGTGAGCATCTGATGCGTCGCCACCGACCCGTTCCGCCCGGTCGGTGGCGTTTTGCGGGCGGGGAGCACGGCAGTTGGACAGCCCAGACAGCATCCTCGAGACCGGCACGACATGGGCCGCGCTTTGGCTCGCGCGACTGTGCGGCGCCCTGTTCGTCGTTCTCGCCATCCTGTGGACCTTCCAGGTCCCGAGCCGGCTCGGAATAGCCGTCTACAAGGAGCAGTTCCTCCTCACCTGTCTCGGGCTCGCGGGAGCGGCCGTATTTCTTACCGTACGGTTCAACGGCACCAAAGCCGGGCGCGTGCCGGTAATCGACTGGATCGCCGCGTTGCTCATGCTCGCGGTCTGCCTCTACATCACCTCGGATTACAGCCGGTTCCTTGTCGAGGCGGCCTATCGCACCCCGGAAATGCTGGTGCTGGGCGCCATCGTCGTCGTCCTGGTGATGGAGGGTCTGCGCCGCGTCGCGGGCAAGTTCCTGACCATCGTGGTGCTCGTCTTCATCGCCTACGGCTTGCTTGCGCATCTCGTGCCGGCGCCGCTCACGGGCACGCGCAGCGAGCTCGTTCCCCTCACCATCTATCTCGCATTCGACACGAATGCGCTGCTCGGCGCCCCGCTCACGGTGGCGACATCGATCGTCGTGCTCTTCATATTTCTCGGCCAGGTGCTGTTCAACACCGGCGGCGGCGAGTTCTTCACCGACATCGCGTCCGCCACGATGGGCAGGCGCCGCGGCGGGAGCGCCAAGATCTCCGTGGTGGCATCCGCGCTTTTCGGATCGATCTCCGGCAGCGCGATCTCGAATGTCACGACGACGGGCGTTGTCACCATTCCGCTGATGAAGAAGTCCGGCTACTCCGCGGTCGACGCCGGGGCAATCGAGGCAAACGCCTCGACCGGCGGCCAGTTCATGCCGCCCATCATGGGCGCCGCCGCGTTCCTGATGGCGGAGTTCCTGGAGATACCCTATGCCGACGTGGTCGTCGCAGCCATCATTCCCGCGCTGCTCTACTACTTCGCGATTTTCGTCCAGGTCGATCTCGTCGCGGCGCGCGAGGGCATCAAGTTCATCTCCGGGGAGCTTCCGCGCGTGCGTACCGTGCTGCGCGAGGGCTGGCACTTCATCGTGCCGTTCGCGATATTGCTCTATGCCCTCTACATCGCGCAGGTCTCCGCGGAAGAGTCGGCAATGTATGCGGTGGCGGCGATGGTCATACTAGGCGCGCTGCACAGCTACAAGGGCCGGCGCATGAACCCGCGCCGCCTCGCCGAATCGTTCTGGAGCGCGGGCCTCGCGACCACCGAGCTGGTGATGATCGTCGCCGCGGCCGGGTTCGTCATCGGAATCCTCAACCTGAGCGGCGGCGGTTTTGCGCTGACGCTCGTGCTCGTCAAGCTCGGCGGCGGACATCTCTTCATCCTGTTGCTGATCGGCGCGCTCATCTGCATCGTCCTCGGCATGGGCATGCCGACTACGGGGGTCTACGTCCTGCTCGCGGCGCTCGTTGCGCCGGGCCTGATCGAGGCCGGCGTCGCCAAGCTGCCGGCGCACATGTTCATCCTGTACTTCGGCATGATGTCCATGATCACGCCGCCGATCGCCCTCGCCGCGTTTGCCGCCTCATCGCTCAGCCGCGCGGATCCGATGGAGACGGGATTCGCGTCGATGCGCATGGGTTGGGTCGCCTACGTCATCCCCTTCCTGTTCGTGCTGTCGCCTTCCCTGCTCATGGTCGGCGAGCCGTGGAAGATCGCGCTCAACATCTGCACGGCGTCGATCGGCGTCTACATAGCATCCGTGGCCGTGGTGGGATATTTCGTGCGACCGCTGGGCGCAGCGATTCGCGTTCTGCTTGCGATATGCGGTCTGGCGGCCGTCTTCCCGGATACGGCGATCGGCGCCGGCGGCATCATCGATCTCGCGGGTATCGTGCTCGGCTTCGCCATCCTGGCGCGCGAGTTCCTGGCGGTGCGGCGGCTGACCGAGGGCTCTGCCCGGACCGACACCTAGCTCCGCGCTCGCCGTTACCGCTCGCCGTCGCGATCGGGCCGATACTTGGTCTCGGGCTTGAGTCCCTTGCGCCGCTTCTGCGCGCTGATCCGCCCATTCTCGAGATAGCGGCCCTCGGCGGCCCGCTTGGCGGCCTCATCCCACTCCGGCAGCCAGTCGCCGAGCGAGTAACCGAACCAGGGTGCCTGCGGCCGCAATGGACCGAAGTCGAGCTCACTCCAGATTTCCTTGGCACGCTCCATGTACTCCTGCTTCGGCAGGGCGAGCGGCGGCATGTCGCCCTTCATGGTCGCGTCCATGAGCATGGTCGAGTCTTCTTCCTGAGCGTGCTCCCGCTTGGGCCCGTGACCCTGGCCGCGATGCGGCACGACCTGCACGTCCTCGACGGGGTTCATGCGATAGGCCATCGCCCATAGCAGCGCGTCGGCATTGTCAACCTTGATGTCCTCGTTGACGGCGATGCAGATCTTGCCGCAATCGCCCTTGAAGAACGCCGCACCGTAGAGCGCGCGCCACACCTCGGTGCGCGCGGTGCCCTTCTCCAGCGTGATCACCGTCACCCGCAGCAGGCCGGTGAGCGGCTCATGCAGCGCAACGTGCTTGACCCCGCGGATGCCGAGTGTGTGACGCAGATGGGTGGTGAACAGCGGCTCGTAGGCGACGCGCTTGACTACGCTCGATTCGCTCGGCGCCACCTGGCTGATATACGAAGGGATGACCGGCGCCTTGCGATGGGTGATCGCGGTCACCTGCATGGGCATGTTGTATTCCTCGAGGGCGACATGGCCGTGCGACTCGCCGAACGGCGCCTCCGGCTCCAGATACTCCGTGTCGATCAGTCCTTCGATCACCAGCTCGGCTTCCGCCGGCACCAGGAGATCGACCGAGTGCGCCCGCACCACGTTGATCGGCTCGCCGGCAAGCCCGCCTGCTACGGTGAATTCGTCGACGCCGAGCGGCAGCTTCTGCGGTCCCATGAACGCGACATAGGGCGGGCAGCCGAGCACGATCGCGCACGGCATCTTCTCGCCCCGAGCCTGATACTTGAGATAGTGCTGGTACCCTCCGGCGCCACCGACGCGCGTCGCCATACGCACCACCAGCCGGTCCGGCGCCTTGAGCGCCGCGCGGTACGTGCCCATGTTCTGCACGCCGGTTTCGGGATCGCGGGTGATGACGTTGGTCGCCGTCAGGGTCGGGGCACTGTCGAAGCCTGGCGTCGAGATTGGGATCGGCAGGCGGTCGAGGCCATTGCCCTCCCCTTGCAGTGCGGCGCCCTCGTGGACCACCTCGTGGCATACGGCGTGGTTCACGACGCGTGGCGCGATCGGATTGGCGATCGCCCGATCCCATTTCGCCTGGATTTCGTGCAGATCCGTCTGCATGCCGACGCTGTAGATCGCGGGGTTGGCAGCAATGGCGCCGACCACCACCGGGATCTGGTATTTGCGACCGCGCCCGTCCCGGATGTTCGTGAACAGGAAAGCCTTGCGCTCCGCTTCCTCGACGCCGCCGACGAACTGCCAGCGCACCAGTGGATGCAGCTCGGTGTCCTTGTCGATCGCGCGATCGATCTTGCGCAGGAGCCCACGCTCCTCCAGTTTCTTCAGATGCTCGTGCAGATCGGGATAATTGCGCGGGGCACTAGCCATTGCTCTTCCCTAACACAACCGGAAGCGGGTCACCAGCCTCGCCTCATGTGAGGCACGAGATGCCTGCGCGGATTTGTGCGCCGAGCCCGGGTGCCGCGGCGATCGCGGCCACGCCGAGCGCAACCACGAGCGTTCCTGCTGCAAGCCGCACGGCGGGCTTCTGCAGGCCCTTGCGCAGGCGCTGCGCCAGCAGCCCGGTGGCGACGAGTGTGGGGAGCGTACCCAGTCCGAAAGCCAGCATGATCGCAGCGCCGCGTGTCGCACTGCCGCTCACGAGCGCGGTCGCCAGCGCACCGTATACGAGCCCGCATGGCAGCCAGCCCCAGACGGCGCCAGCGAGGATGGCCCGGCCGGCCGTGTCGGGAGCAAGGAAACCGCCGCCGAAACGCTGAGCGAGGCGCCAGACTCCTGCCCCCGCGCGCTCGAGCCCGCTCACGACGCTGCTTCCGTATCCTGCTATGTACAGCCCCACGAGGATGACCAGCGCGCCGGCGATCACTCGCAGTGCGAGCTGCACTGGAAATACGGAGTCCAGCAGCAGTCCCAGCGATCCGATCGCGCCTACGGCGCCGCCGATCACGCCATAGGTCGCCACTCGGCCCAGATTGAGAGCCAGCTGGAACGACAGTTGACCGGTGCCATGAGGGACGCCAGCAGCGAGGGCTCCCGCGCCAGGCGATACGGCGTGCACGGATGGCGAGCGAATCGACAGAGCCACGACGATTCCGCCGCACATTCCCACGCAATGCACGCTGCCGGCGACCCCGACGAGGAACGCCGCCAGGACAAGAGAATCCATTAAATGACCTTCGAGTAGCGCGCGCGCGCCTGCGCCGTTCGCAGATGATAGTCGAAGATCATGCAGACCGCGCGCACCAGGAGCCTACCGCGCGGCGTGACGGTTATCCACTCGTCGTCGAGGTCGACGAGACCCATTGACGCGTACTCGCGCAGCTCCTGCAGCTCCGGCGCGAAATACCGCTTGAAGTCGATCAGGTGACCGACCTCGATCGCTTCGATGGAGACCTCGAAGCTGCACATCAACGCCTGGATGACCGCGCGCCGGACGAGGTCGTCCTTGGTGAGCTCGATCCCGCGCAGCACCGCGAACTTGCCCTGATCGAGGCAGTCGTAGTACTCGTCGAGCGTCTTGACGTTCTGTGCGTAAGCGGGGCCCACCGCGCCGATCGCCGAAACGCCGAGGCCGACGAGATCGCATTCGGGACGGGTCGTGTAGCCCTGGAAATTCCGGTGCAACGTGCCGAGGCGTTGCGCGGTCGCGAGGTCGTCGCCTGGCTTCGCAAAGTGGTCCATGCCGATGTACCGGAATCCGCCCAGTGTCAGGCTCCGGATCGCCAGCAGCATCAGGTCGAGCCGCGTTTCCGCCGTCGGCATCTCCGCCTCGTTGATGCGGCGCTGTGGCTTGAAGACGGTCGGCAGATGCGCATAGTTGTAGAGCGCGATGCGGTCCGGGTTCAGGACCAGCACCTTGTTGATCGTCTCGTGAAACCTCTCTGTATCCTGCTTTGGCAGCCCGTAGATGAGATCCACGTTCACGGACTTGAAGCCCGCCGCCCGTGCGGCTTCGACGACTGCCGCCGTCTGCTCGTAGCTCTGGATCCGGTTGACGGCGCGCTGGACGCCCGGATCGAAGTCCTGCACGCCGACCGAAATGCGGTTGAAGCCGACCTCCGCGAGCGTGTGAATCGTCTCCCCGTCCGCAGAGCGCGGATCGACCTCGATGGAGCACTCCGCCTGCGCATCCAGCTCGAAATGCGAGCGGATGCTTCCCATGAGTTCACGCAGCTCTTGCTGGTTGAGAAACGTCGGCGTGCCACCGCCCCAGTGCAGCTGATCGATCCGCTGCCGGGTGCCCAGGGTCGCCTCGACGAGCGCCATCTCCCGGCCCAGATAGCGCAGATACTTCGCGGAGCGCCCGTGATCCTTGGTGATGATCTTGTTGCAGGCGCAGTAGTAGCAGATCGTGCTGCAAAAAGGCAGGTGCACGTATAATGACAGCGGTCGGGCCAGCCTGCCGATCTTGCGTTCCTCGAGCGCCCGGCAATACGCGTCGGGGCCGAAGGCTTCGACGAAGCGGTCCGCAGTCGGGTACGATGTGTATCGTGGCCCTGCCCGGTCGAATTGCCGGATCAGGTTGGCGTCGATGATCAGGTCGTCAGGGCGCATGCCCGGCGGAATTCAGCAAATTCAGTGCGGCGAATGGTCAGACCAAGTCTGATTTTCTGCCGGTTTTGTGCCTTGACGTAGATCAAGCCTCGCAATGTTCCGACTTTACCGCATGGTCATATGAGCTCCGAGCCGCTCCTCAAGCCCATCAACCTCCATCATCTGAAGACTGTCTGCTCCAGCTGCAGCCTGCGCGAACTCTGCTTGCCCATGGGGTTGTCGGAAGAGGAAATCGAGCAGCTCGACACGCTGGTCTATACCCGCAAGCGCGTCAAGCGGGGCGAGAACATCTACCGTGCGGGAGACGACTTCAACTCCCTTTACGCCATACGCAGCGGATTCTTCAAGAGCAACGTGATCCTGGAGGACGGGCGCGACCAGGTCACCGGGTTTCACATGCCCGGTGAAATCATGGGCATGGACGGCATCAGCACCGACCGGCACGCCTGCAACGGGACCGCACTCGAGGATGGCGAGGTCTGCGTCATCCCGTTCGCACGGCTCGAGGACGTGGCGCACCAGGTCCGCAGCCTGCAGCACCAGTTCCACAAGGTGATGAGCCGCGAGATCGTGCGCGACCAGGGTGTGATGATGCTGCTCGGTTCGATGCGGGCGGAGGAGCGCCTCGCGGCGTTCCTGCTCAACCTGTCCCAGCGGTTCGTCGCGCGCGGATACTCCCCGTCGGAGTTCCACCTCCGGATGACCCGCGAGGAAATCGGCAGCTATCTCGGGCTCAAGCTCGAGACGGTCAGCCGGATATTCTCAAAGTTCCAGGAGGATGGCCTGATCAGCGTGCAGCAGAAGCACATCAGGATCCTCCAGGTCGAAGGCCTCGAGGCATTGCTCGGGCAGCAAGCTCACCGGTAGACGAGCACCGGGACCTTGGATTTCGCGAGCACCTTCTGGGTGACGCTGCCGAGGATCAGGGACGCAAACTCGCCCCGACCGTGCGACGCCATGAAGATCACGTCGCATTTCTTCTTCCGGGCGGCGTCGACGATGCCCTGGTAGGGTGTCGCAGGCTTCGTCATCACCTTCTCGCAGCCGACCCCGGCTGCCTTGGCCGCCTTCTCCACCTCGTCGAGATATTTCTGGCCCTGCTGCCGCGCGCGCTGCTCGAAAGCGTTTAGGGTGGCGGAGTCGATGACCGTCCCGTCGCCGTAGACGTACGGCTGGAACATCTCCAGCGCGTAATAGGCCGTGACCTTCGCGCCGAGGTCCTTCGCGAGCCGGACGCCAGCCTTGATTGCCTTGCGTGACAGTTTCGAGCCGTCTGTCGGAATCAGAATCCTCTTGAACATCGCCTATTCTCCTCGATGGTGCATGCTGTTACCGGTGCGTTGGATCCGGCGCGTCGCGATCGGTGTCACCCGAATGACCGGCGGAACTGCCTTCTCCGCGATTGATGTCGGCCGACGTCCGCTGGAAAAAGCACGTCAGGGCGCTCGACGCCGCGGCGAAGAGCCAGAATGCAAAGAAGCCGATCGAGTATACGGCAAGGCGGCTCAACCCCAATTCGCCCCCGAACAGGGCGAGCTCGCGTGGATCGAACAGCGTGAAAAAAACGCCGGTCGCCACGCCGCCCACGATGAACGACGGCCAAAGAATCCAGATCAGTCTCTGCACGTTCATCGCCTGCCCCCCTGATCACCCGTACCGAGCGATACCTGGTCCTCTACGGTCCGCCACGCGCCGTTCACGCGCCAGCTCCGTGAATCGTCCTCGAGGGTGAGTAACCAGCGACCCGCAACGGGAGCGCGCAGCTTTCCTGCGAACTCCCCGGGCGCCACCCGGACGAGCGGGACGCGCTGATCCAAGCCGGCGCGCGTCGGGTGCACGAGCGTGAGCAGCAGCGCCGCGGGCAGGTCCGCGTCCTGTCCCAAAAGCAGGTGCACCCCTGTGCGGTCCGGGTTGAACTTGAGCAAGCCGGAGACATGGAGCGCCGCGGCGTGTCGTTCCCGTTCGAGCGTCCGGTTGATCGCCAGCCCCTGCTTGTAGTAATCGTCCGCAACGAGGCCATCGTTGGACCGTGCCGCAAGAACGACCATCACGATCCCCATGAGCACCGCGGCCAGTGGCGCAAGCATCAATAGCCAGGGCCAAGGCTCCCGGTACCAGGGCTTGGGCGTTCGAGCCATCACGCGCATCTCCGTTCCCCTAGCGCACCAGGAACACTGCTCTTTCGCGCGCCGCGATCTTCGCATCCTCGCGCGCGCGCACCTCGACCTCGATTCGGTGCGACCCCTTGGGCACCACGCCCCGATCGATGCGGAGCCGCATCGGAAACACCCGGGTCGTGGCAGGCGGCACTTCCACCTCGTTTTCGCTCGCGACCGTCAGCGTCTCGATTCCCGAGGCGCCGATGCGGTAGCGATGCGGCACCTCCTGCGTGTTCGATATCCGCAGGCGATAGACGTTTTCCAGCCGCCCGCCCTCCACTTCGCGCATCAGGCTGCCACGATCCGCCAGCACCTCGACCTTCAGCGGAACGCGCACATAGAGCGCAACGAATAATGCGCCGATGACGGCCAGAAGAATGCCCGCATAGACGAATACCCGCGTTCGCAGGACGCGGCGTTTCATCTGGTCGGCGGTGAACCCCTTCTCGATCGCGTTCTCGGTGGAGTACCGGATGAGGCCCTTTGGATACCCCATCCTGTCCATCACCTGATCGCATGCATCGATGCAGGCCGCACACCCGATGCACTCGTATTGAAGGCCATTGCGTATGTCGATGCCGGTCGGGCACACCTGCACGCACATGTCGCAGTTGACGCAATCGCCCAGGCCCAGCGCCCGCCTGTCGGCTTTTCTGGATCGTCCACCGCGCGGCTCTCCGCGACCCGGGTCGTAGGTCACGATCAGCGTATCCCGGTCGAACATGACGCCCTGGAATCGCGCGTAGGGACACATGTACTTGCATACCTGCTCGCGCATCCATCCGGCATTTCCGTACGTGGCGAACCCGTAGAACAGGATCCAGAACGTCTCCCACGGCCCCGTCGAGAAGCTTCCTACCGCATTGACCAGCTCCCGAATAGGAGTGAAATAGCCCACGAAGGTGAAGCCGGTCCAGAGCGCGATCGCGATCCAGACTGCGTGCTTCGCGGTCTTGAGCGCGAGCTTGCGCGGTCCGGCCGCCGCCTGGTCGAGCCGCATCCGCTCGAGGCGCCCGCCCTCGATCTTCTGCTCGACCCACAGGAAGATCTCGGTATAGACCGTTTGCGGGCAGGCGTATCCGCACCACACGCGCCCGGCCAGTGCCGTGAAGAGAAAGAGGCTCAGGGCCGCGATGACCAGCAGGAGGGTGAGGTAGATGAAATCCTGCGGCCAGAAGACGAGGCTGAAGATGTAGAACTTGCGTGCGGCGAGATCGAAGAGCACTGCCTGGCGATCGTTCCAAACCAGCCATGGCAGGCCATAGAAGATGATCTGCGTCAGCCAGACCAGCGCCCAGCGCAAGGCCGCAAACCACCCGTGGACCGCCCGGGGGTAGATCTTCTTGCGGACCTCGTATAGCGCAACCTCGGTCTCGTCAGCTTCTCCTGGCGGCGGAGCAGCCGCCCCGTTGACCTTGACGCCGTTCTGTCCGGACTGCGCCGCTGCCGCTTCGGCCAATTACTTCCCCCCCGAAGCCGTCCCCGCCCCCGATTGCCCCGACTGCTGCAGCTTGTCGCGGTTGGAAAGGCCCCAGACGAATGCGGCGAGCATGTGAATCTTTGCATCGCCCAGGCGATCGTGCCAAGCCGGCATCACGTTGTTGCGCCCCTTGGTGATCGTCTCGATGATGGTCGGCTCCCCTGCCCCGTAGAGCCAGGTGCCGTCCGTCAGGTTCGGGGCGCCGAGCTGCTGATTGCCCTTGCCCTCGGGGCCATGGCATGCGGCGCAGATCTGCTGGAACTTCTCCTTGCCGCGCGCCACGCGAATCGAGTCGGCCGCCATGCCCGACAGGGACATCACGTAGTGTGCGACGTCCTTCGTTCCTTCAACGCCGAGCGTTGGCCCGAAAGGAGGCATGATGCCGTTGCGGCCGTTGGTGATCGTGGTCTTGATCGCTTCGGGCGTCCCGCCCCAGAGCCAGTCGCCGTCGGTGAGATTGGGAAATCCCTTGCTTCCGCGAGCATCCGATGCGTGGCATTGCGCGCAGTAGTTCAAGTAGAGGTTCTGGCCGATGGCCTGGGCTTCCGGGTTTGCCGCAACGGCTGGAATGTCCTGAGCCATGAACTTTGCGTAGATCGGACCGATCCGTTCCTCGGCCCGTTTCATCTCCGTGTCGTATTGCCCGGTGGAGCTCCACTTGTACGCGCCGCTGTAGAGACCCAGACCCGGATAGAGCAAGAGGTAGACGAGCGCGAAGACGATCGTGATGTAGAAGAGCCAGACCCACCAGCGCGGGAGCGGGTTGTTCCACTCCGCCAGATTCTCGTCCCAGACGTGGCCGGTCGTATCGACCTTGGTGCCTTTTACCCTCCGCACCGTCTGCGTCTTCAGAAATACGCCGCAAGCGACGATCGAGATCACCGTGAGGACGGCGATGTAGATCCCCCAGAAACCGCTCGTGAATTCGCTCACTTCCGCTCCCCCCGCACCTTGCCGACGACCCGATCGTCGTCGCTCTCGTCAAGCACCGACCGCGCCGCCTCCTCGAATCCGGCCTTGCGCTTGGACCCGTAGGCCCAGACCACGACCGCGAGAAAGGCGATGAAGCTGACCACCGTGATCAGTGATCGGACGTCGTTGATGTCCATCGGCGTCACCTCTGGGCCTTGAGGTCGGTGCCGAGCTCCTGCATGTACGCGATGAGCGCGTCCATCTCCGTCTTCCCTTCGAGCTCCTTCTGGGCACCTTGAATCTCCGCATCGCTGTACGGGACACCGACCGCGCGCAACGCGCGCATCTTGGCCTCGATGTCGCGGCCGTCTGCGGCGGTCGCTGCGAGCCAGGGGTAGGCCGGCATGATCGACTCCGGTACGACGTCGCGCGGATTGAGCAGGTGAATCCGGTGCCAGTCATCGCTGTACCGCCCGCCGACTCGAGCGAGGTCGGGACCCGTGCGCTTGCTGCCCCACTGGAACGGGTGGTCATAGACGAATTCGCCCGCAACGGAATAGTGGCCGTAACGCTCCGTCTCGGCGCGGAAGGGACGGACCATCTGCGAGTGACAGTTGTAGCACCCCTCGCGGATGTACACGTCACGTCCCGTCAGCCGCAACGCCGAGTAGGGCTTGAGGCCAGCGACCGGTTCCGTGGTCGATTTCTGGAAATAGAGCGGAACGATCTCGACCAGTCCGCCGACAAGCACCACCAGGACGATCAGTATGATCAGCCAGGTGTTACTGGTCTCGATCTTCTCGTGCGTGAATGCCATCGCCCGTCCCCTTAAGCGTGCGCCGTCGTCAGAGCCGGGATGGGCGCGTCGGTCGCCTTCCTGCCCGCGGCGGTCTTCCAGACGTTGTAGGCCATGACCAGCATGCCCGACAGGTAGAGCAGGCCTCCGCCGAGCCGGATCCAGTAGAACGGCATGCTTGCCCGCGTGGACTCGACGAACGTGTAGGTGAGCGTCCCGTCCGGATTCACCGCGCGCCACATCAGGCCTTGCGTGACACCGGCAATCCACATCGCCGCGATGTAAAGCACGATTCCGATGGTCGCCACCCAGAAGTGCAGCGTCACCAGCCGGTTGCTGTACATCTCCGTCTGACCGAACATGCGGGGGATGAGATAGTAGATGCATCCGATGGAGATCATGCCTACCCATCCGAGCGCGCCGGAGTGCACGTGGCCGATCGTCCAGTCTGTGTAGTGCGATAGCGCATTGACCGTCTTGATCGACATCATCGGGCCCTCGAACGTCGACATGCCGTAGAACGAGAGCGACGTGATCATGAACTTCAGCAGCGGGTCATCGCGCAGCTTATGCCACGCTCCCGAAAGCGTCATGATGCCGTTGATCATCCCGCCCCAGGACGGCGCGAGCAGGATGAGCGAAAAGATCATTCCGATGCTCTGCGCCCAGTCGGGAAGCGCGGTGTAGTGCAGGTGATGCGGCCCCGCCCACATGTAGGTGAAGATCAGGGCCCAGAAATGCACGACCGACAGCCGGTACGAGTAGATCGGCCGGCCGGCCTGCTTCGGGACGAAGTAGTACATCATCCCCAGGAACCCCGCCGTCAGGAAGAACCCCACCGCATTGTGCCCGTACCACCACTGCACCATGGCATCCTGGACGCCGGCGTACACCGAATATGACTTCCAGAACGTCACCGGTATTTCGGCGCTGTTCACCAGATGCAGAAGCGCGACGGTACGGATGAAGGCGCCGAAGAACCAGTTGGCAACGGAGATGTGCGAGGTCTTGCGCTT
>JAJDOG010000111.1 GCA_022340285.1 Betaproteobacteria bacterium | reverse complement strand
CGAGCTCGAGCACGAGCGCGGGCGTGTCGATGGCGCCGAGCGGCGTGCCGACCTCGGCTGGTGGATCGGATGGCATTGGACCTGGAGTCATTGAGCAACGACTCGGGATGGTGAACGCCGTCCGCATGGCGGTCAACCCGGACGGGTCAGTGGGCTAGAATTGGCGCGGCCGCGGGGTCGCCGTCGCCGGGATGCGCGAGGCGATCAAGGCGCAGAACGACAAGGACAAGTCGCAGCGGAGCGTTTGATCGATGCTCAAGACAACGCCCTTTCACCCCCGGACCGCTGCGCTGTGCGCGAGCTATGCCTGGCGGCGCTGGGCCGGTTACGTGGTCGCAAGCTCGTACGGGCTCTCGCACGAGCACGAATATCACGCGATCCGTAGCGCCGCCGCGCTGCTCGACATCTCGCCGCTCTGCAAATACCTGGTGCGCGGCAAGGACGCGGCACGCCTGCTCGATCGTGTCGTGCCGCGAGATGTCGCGCACGCGGAGGTCGGCCGAGTTCTCTACACGCCCTGGTGCGACGCCGCCGGAAAAGTGCTCGACGACGGGACGATCGCGCGGCTCGACGACGCGCTCTTCCGCATGACGTCCGCCGATCCGGGACTGCGCTGGCTGGAGGACAACGCGCTGGGGCTGGACGTCGAAATCGAGGACGCCACCGATTCCATCGCGGCGCTCGCGCTGCAAGGTCCGGCTTCGCGCGCCATTCTCCAGGAGGTTTGTAGCAAAGACCTCGGCGCCCTCAAGTACTTCCGCACGACCGCGGCGGAGCTGCGCGGCGCTCCCGTCACGATTTCGCGCACCGGCTACACGGGGGATCTCGGGTTCGAGGTCTGGGTCGACGCTCCGGATGCCCTGGCCGTCTGGGACGCGCTCATCCAGGCCGGCACGCCGTACGGGATCGCGCCAGCCGGAATGCTCGCGCTCGATATGGCGCGCATCGAGGCCGGATTGATGCTCATCGACGTGGATTACATTTCCGCGCGCAAGGCGCTGATCCCGCAGCAGACGTCGACGCCGTTCGAGCTCGGCCTCGGGTGGGCGGTGAACCTGGACAAGGAAAATTTCGTCGGCAAGCGTGCGCTCGTCGAGGCGGCGAAGCGCGGTCCGGCATGGCGGTTCATGGGGGTCGAGATCGAATGGGAGTCGCTGGAGGAGCTCTACGCCGACGTGAAACTCGCCCCGCAGGTCCCCGCCGCTGTATGGCGGACGAGCGTGCCGCTCTACACGGACGGCGACCAGGTCGGATATGCGACGAGCGGTGGCTGGTCGCCGCTTCTCAAGCGGTACATCGCGCTGGCGCACATCGAGTCGAGCCATGCGGCGCCCGGAACACGGCTGGAAATGGAGGTGACCGTCGAGCATCGCCGCATGCATGCAACCGCTTGCGTTGTCCGCAGGCCTTTCTTCGATCCCGAGCGCAAGCGGGCGTGACAGGCGATGGTTAAAAAATGCGACGCGATCGTGATCGGCGGCGGACACAACGGCCTGGTGTGCGCAGCCTACCTGGCGCGCGCCGGCAAGCGCGCGCTCGTCCTGGAGCGCCGCGAGGTGTTGGGTGGCGCAGCGCTGAGCGAGGAGGTCTTTCCCGGGTTCACGTTCTCGGTCTTCTCGTACGTGGTGAGCCTCTTGCGGCCTGAGATCATCCGCGACCTCGACCTCCCCCGTCACGGCCTGCACATCCTCCCGCTCGAGAGCACGCTGACACCGCTGCCCGACGGCGGACACATCGCGCAGTGGAACGACCACGACCAGAACCGGCATGAGCTCGCCCGCCACTCGCTGCGCGACGCGGAAGCCTACGACGAGCTCGGCCGACTGCTGCACCAGATGGCCCGCGCGGTACGGCCGTTGCTTGGCATGTTGCCGCCCGACCCGGCGTCGCTCCGCGTGCGCGATCTCGCCAGCCTCGCACGGCTCGGCGGGCACTTGCGCGGGCTCGCCCCGGAACACTTCCACGCATTGCACAAGCTCCTCACGATGAGCTCGGCCGATTACCTGGACGAGTGGTTCGAGACCGAGGCGCTCAAGGCCACGAAATCTGCAAGCGGAATCATCGGCACGATGCTCGGGCCCCGCTCGCCCGGAACGGCGTACGTGCTCCTGCACCACTACATGGGCGAGCTGGATGGTGTCTTCCGCGCTTGGGGATTCGCGAAGGGCGGCAACGGCTCGGTGAGCGCAGCAATCGCCGCCGCGGCGCGCCGCTTCGGCGCCGAGATCCGCACGGGAGCGCCGGTCGCGAACGTGATCGTGAAAGGCCACCGCGCCGTCGGCGTCGCGCTGGAGAGCGGCGAAGAGATCCAGGCCAAGGTCGTCGTGTCCGGCGCCGATCCGCGGCGCACCTTCCTCGATCTGCTGGGACCGGGGCAGCTCCCGGACGACTTCGTTGCGGCCATCCGCCGCTTCCGGTTTCGCGGTGCCTCCGGGAAAGTGAACCTCGCCCTCGCCGAGCTGCCGCGCTTCGCCGGACTGCCCGATGCGGGGCCGCACCTGCGCGGCGCGATCTCCATCAGCCCGAGCGTCGACTATCTCGAGCGCGCGTACGATGAAGCGAAATACGGCGAGTTCTCGCGACGCCCCTACCTCGACATCGTCATCCCATCGCTGCTCGACCCCGCCATGGCGCCGCCGGGCAAGCACGTCATGTCGATCTTCGCGCAATATGCGCCGTACGCACTCAACGGCGGCTGGACGGACGCGCGACGCGAGGCATTCGGCGACGCGGTGATCGACACGATCACGGAGTACGCGCCCAACCTCAAGGGCGCGATCCTCCACCGTCAGGTCATCACGCCCGCGGACATCGAGCGGACGGTCGGCCTCACCGAAGGCAACATCTTCCAGGGCGAGCTCACGCTCCAGCAAATGTTCTTCTTCCGGCCGGTTCCCGCGTGGGCCCGCTACGCCACGCCCGTGCCCGGTCTGTACCAATGCGGCGCGGGCACGCATCCCGGCGGCGGCGTGATGGGCGCTTCGGGAAGACTGGCGGCGCAGGCCATCCTGGGAGAGAAAGCGTGAGCGCGCACGCGATCGTGATCGGCGCAGGCGCGAACGAGCTCGTCGCGGCGCACTATCTCGCGCGTGCGGGACGTAAAGTGACGGTGATCGAGGCGTACACCATGCACGACGCGGAAGGCTGGATTCCGCCGCCGATCGTGCGCGACCTCGGGCTCGACGGCGCCGGACTGAAGGTCGGCCGCGCGGATCCCTGGCTCACCATTCCGCTTCCCGACGGCGGCCGACTGGCGCTCCCGCAGGACGTCATGCAGTCGGCGGAAGCGATACGTCGGGTGAGCCCGCACGATGCGGAGCGCTGGCCGGCGTTTTGCGCGCGCATGGCAAGCCTCGCCCGCATGCTGCAAACACTTTATGAGGCGCCACCGCCCGATCCCACGCGCGGCGGTCTCCGGGAACGCGCTCGACAGGCGCGGCTTGGCCTGCGACTTCGCGGGATTGGGCGCAAGGAGATCGCCGAGCTTTTTCGCGTCTTACCGATGTCGGTCGCCGACTGGCTGGACGACTGGTTCGAGACCGACGCGCTCAAGGGTGCGCTCGGCGCGGCGGGTATCCGCCATCTGCGACACGGTCCGCGCGCTGGCGGCACGGCGTTTGCGCTCCTGCACCGGCATGTCGGAGAACCGCCCGGCGTGTTTCGCCCCGCAACGTCCAACGTCATGGACGCGCTGGCAAAGCTCCCGGGCATCGAGATCCGGCGCGGCGTGGAGATTTCGGGAATCGAAGTGCGTGCCGGAACCGTCGCGGGGGTCACCCTCGCGAGCGGAGAGCACATCGCCGCACCGGTGGTCGTTTCCGGTCTCGATCCGCGCCGCACGCTGCTCGACCTCGTCGATCCGGGTTGGCTCGATCCCGAGCTTGTCCGTGCCCTCCGCAACATCCGATCCCGAGGCGTCAGCGCGCGCGTCGACGTCACTGTCGCCCGCGCCCCGGGATTCGCCGTGCTTGCCGTGGCGCCTTCACTCGATTTCCTGGAACGCGCATCCGACGACGCGAAGTACGGCCGCATATCGCGAGAACCCTATCTCGAGGTCCGCGCAGGCGCCCCGACCGTCGACGGGCGCTATCGGCTTAATGTCCACGTTCAGTACGCGCCTTACGCGCTCGCCGAGGGCGACTGGGACGCGGCGCGCCGCAGCGCGCTTGGCGACATGGTGGTCCACTCGCTCGCGGCACACCTGTCGGGCGGCGACGACGCCGTCACGGAACGAAGCGTGCTCACCCCGCGCGACCTGGAGGGAACCGCCGGCTGGCCCGAGGGTCAGCCCCATCATGCCGAGCTCGCGCTCGATCAGTTCCTGTGGATGCGGCCGGTCCCCGCCCTGGCGCGCTATCGCACGCCCGTCGCCGGACTCTTTCTCTGCGGACCGGCAATGCACCCGGGTGGCGGCGTCGGGGTGGCAGGGGCGCACGCAACCAGGGAAATCCTGCGTCGCTGAAGACATATCGGCGTTGGCGCGTCAATCCAGCGCAATGCCGTTGGAGTAAACTGCCGCCTCGCTCCAGGAGACCCGATACGTGAGCACTCCCGACAGCGCCCAGCTCGGCGCGCCGAAACCCGTCCTGGTCACCCGCGACGTCGTCGCGATCATTGTCGGACTGGTCATCGGCGCCGGAATCTTCCGCCTGCCCTCGCTCGTCGCCGGCAACAGCGCGAACGAGCTCGTGTTCTACGGCCTGTGGGTGGCGGGCGGACTGATCTCCCTTGTCGGCGCGCTCTGCTACGCGGAGCTCGCGACCGCGTACCCGAACGCGGGCGGCGACTACTACTTTCTGCGGCGCGCCTACGGGCGCAGCCTGTCCTTCCTGTTCGCCTGGGCACGCATCGCGGTCATCACCACGGGCTCCATCGCGATCCTCGGCTACACGTTCGGCGACTACGCGTCCAACCTCCTGCGGCTCGGACCGCACTCCTCGGCGATCTATGCCGTGCTCGCCGTCCTTGCGCTCACCGCGATCAACGTGGCCGGCATCCGCGAGACGCGAGGCACGCAGAACGTGCTGACTGCGCTCCTCGTGATCGGCGTGCTGGCCGTCATCGTCGCGGGATTCGCAGCCGAACCGGCCGCCGCCGCTCCCGCCGCCGCGGGCGAAGCGAAACCCTGGATGGCGGGCGCGCCGCTCGCCATCCTGTTCGTGCTGTTCACCTACGGTGGATGGAACGAAGCCGCCTACGTTTCCGCGGAGCTGAAGGAGCGGCGCAGCATGGTCACGGCGCTCGTCGGCGCGCTCCTGCTGGTCACGGCGTTCTACCTCGCGATGAACTACGCCTACATCCGGGCGCTCGGGCTGGCAGGCGTCGCGAAGAGCAGCACGGTCGCCGCCGACGTCCTGCGCCTTTCTCTTGGCGAAGTCGGGTCCAAGGCGATCAGCGTAGTCATCGCCTTGGCCGCGCTCACCTCGATCAACGCGACGATCATCGTCGGCGCCCGCTCGAACTACGCGCTGGGGCGTGATTGGCCGGTCTTCGCGTGGCTCGGACAGTGGCACGACCGCGCGGATGCGCCGCGCAACGCGCTCGCGGTGCAGTGCGCGGTGGCGCTCGGGCTCATCATTGCGGGGGCGTTCGCCGCCCAGATCGAGACGATGGTCAACTACACCATGCCCGTGTTCTGGTTCTTCATCATGCTGGTAGGGATCGGCGTCTTCGTGCTGCGCGTCCGCGAGCCGGACCGTCCGCGTCCGTTCCGTGTGCCCCTCTATCCGCTCACGCCGGTGGTCTTCGTGGCGACGTGCGCGTATCTCCTGTATTCGAGCCTCGCTTACGTCACGAACGGCGCGTGGCTGGGCGTCGGCGTCCTCGCGGTCGGCGTGGTGCTGCTCGGCTTGAACCTGCGTTTCGGCGGCGCGGCCACAGCCTCGAGGCAGTCGGTGTGAAGCGCCGGGCTTTCATGGCGTGGTTTGCCGCCCTCGCGGTTCAGCCGGCAATACTGCCGGCGCGAGCGCAGCAGCCCGCCAAGCCCCGCCGGCTGGAACAGTTCGAGCTCGACGTTCCTTTCGTGCCCACCAAGCAGGAGGTGGTCGAGGCGATGCTCGACCTCGCCGGCGTGACGGCGAAAGATGTGGTCTACGATCTGGGTTGCGGGGACGGACGCATCGTCGTCACGGCCGCGCACAAGTACGGCGCGCGAGGTGTCGGCGTGGACATCGACCCCGAGCGCATCAAGGAGGCCGACGAGCGCGCCAAGAAAGACGGCGTGACGCACCGGGTGGAGTTCATCCTGGGCAACCTCTTCGACGCCGACATCCACGACGCGACCGTGGTCACGCTCTATCTCCTTCCGGAGATCAACCTGAAGCTCAAGCCGAAGCTGCTGCGCGAGCTCAAGCCGGGCACGCGTATCGTGTCGCACGACTTCTCGATGGGCCGCGACTGGCCGCCCGAGAAGACCGTGCGCATCGGGCGCGACACGATCTATCTCTGGACCATCCCGAAACGCTGAGCGCTGGAGGGGTGGCTGCGTAACAGCCGGGGTGGTTATCTAAAGCGAGCCGCCGACTTCGCCGGCGAAGCGGCTGCCGCGCGCGCGGCGGAACTCCTCGCGGTAGTCGGGGCTCCTTGGATCGGAGAGGCGGGCCGCCGTGGCGCTCTTGCGCTCCCCTCCCACGTTGCGGATGAAGTAGAGCGTGCAGCGGTACGAGCGCAGCAGGCTCGCCGAGGCCACGTCGAGCTGGACCGGGACGCGCAAGCGCCCGAGAAATGCGCCGCCTTTCACCGTGAACTGCACGGAGCCGAACCCGCCGTAGCCCAGGTTGCTGCTGTTTCCGTCCGGCTCGGTGAAGACCGCGCACGTCACCGCCCCATCTATAACCTCGGGCGGCAGCCCTTTGACGGAGACCGGCGTCTCGATCGTGAAGATCTCGGCGCGCGCCGTGGCCGGCGCCACACAGACAGCCCCCAGAAGCGCGACCGCGCCGAGCACTCCGGCAGCCCTCACTTCACCGGGCTCCAGTTGTGCACCCCGGTGAACGTCAGCTCTTCGGTGGTGACGCGCGGCGGCGAATCGGGTCGCGCTGCGGTGGCGGCCAGGCCAGCAGCTTTTCCCGGCGCGCCCTTGGGCGGCGACGTGTCGGAGGCGAGAACGGCATTGCACTCGTCGATCTGATCACCACCGAGGTGCTTGATCTCGCTCCGGTAGGAGACGACGCGGCCGACTTGGCTGGCTAGCTCTCGGCAACCCCGCACACTCACGTTGCCGCCTCGCGCGCTCGCGATGCAGTACTTGCCCCGGCACTCCCAATCCACATTGCCCGCGTGCGCGTGTCGTTTCTTCGCGGTCCCCGCAAGCTCGACCCGATAGGAATAGCTCTGGGTTGCCGCCCCCACAGGCAGCACGGCGACAGCGAGCGCGGCCGTCGCAAGCGCCGCGGCCAGAGCCGGGCGAAATGGTTCGAGGAATCGGGTCGACGCCGTCACTGGGACGCAATCTTAACCCGCCGCCGGCCCGTGCCGTCTAGAGCACGCTCCAGCCCGGCTCCTCGCGATCGAGCATCCGCCGGAGCGACGCGAGATGCAGGATCGACTGCTGGCGCTCACCGGCCCATTGCTTCGCGGTGGTGGCAGCGACGTGGTGCGGGACGCGCTTGAACACTTTGTTGCTGCCCTGCGCGAGCACCTGCACCATGCACGCACGCTCCAGGTAATAGAGATCGTCGAATGCGTACGCGACGCTGTCGCCGCACACGATCACGCCGTGGTGCTGCAGGAACAGGATGTCGCTCCCGTTCAGGCGCGCGGCGATGCGATCGCCCTCGGCATCGTCGAGCGCGAGCCCGTTGTATTCCTCGTCGTATGCAACTCGCCCGTAGAACCGCAAGGCGTTCTGGCTCGCTGGTTCCAGCCGGCCGCCTTCCAGCAGCGTGAGCGCCGTCGCGAACGGCATGTGCGTATGCATCACGCAGGCGGGCGAGCGCTTGGAGCGGTGGAGCCGGCTATGGATGTAGAACGCCGTGGGCTCTACCCGATGGCGGCCTTCCACGACTTCGCCCGCGGTGTCCACCAGCACGACGTCGCTCGGCACGATCTCCGCCCAGTGCACGCCCTGCGGATTGATGAGGAACCGGTCCTTGAGACCCGGAGCCGCCAGGCTGAAATGATTGCAGACGCCTTCCGAGAGCCCGTATCGGTGAGCCCAGCGCAACGCTGCTGCGAGGTCGATGCGCGCCTGGGCCAAAGCGTCCGTCATGACGACGGCATTGTATCCGCCCGCGCCGGCGGTGGCCGTCAGGATCGTTACAGGAATGTCAAACCGCCGGCGGGAGGGGCAATAAGTCGCGCGAGCGCCGGATCAGTCGAAGAGACCGCGGAGCATGCCGATGCAAAGATCCACGAGATCGCCGCCCGTGCCGATTCCGCCCAACGGCACCGGCCCGCGGCGGCGTCCGGCGCGCCTGAGCGTGTGCTCGCTTGCGCGAAGCTGCTTTATCGCCGCGGTCACGGCCTTTGGATCCGCCTTCGTGCGCGACTTGGCGGCGGCCGACCACGCCCGCACCGCTTTCTCGACCGCGTCGGCGTCGAGGATCGAGATCGGCGCCCCGCAATGGGGACAGGACGTGTCATGGCCCAGATCGATCGGCGCGCCGCAGCCCGAGCATTGCACCTGTCGAATCTCCGCGCGTACGCGGGCGATCTCGCCGGGAGTGAGTGCCCGCACGAACTGCTTTTCGCGCAAAAATTCGAAGAACGGCGTAAGTCGGCCGTGATTCTTCGCGCAGCGGAAGTAGCGGAAGCGCCCGGCCTTCGACATGTCTTCGGTCCGTCGGAGCTGCCCGCCGCATCGCGGGCAGCCGAACCGCTTGCGCAGCGGGTAGCGCTCGTCCTTGTCGTGGCGGTGGATCAGCTTGAACAGCTCGAGCACGCCGGCCGGCGCGAGCTGCAGGCTCTCGGCGCGGTCGAACCAGATGAGATGGCACGGAAAGCAGAGATCGACCGACACGTCACCCGAGAGGTGCCGCTCGAAAGACTGCGACTCCATCTCGCCTTTGCAGTTCGGGCAATCCATATTCGTGGCTCGGATCACCCGAGCTTCTTGAGCAGGTCCGCCTTCTTGCTGCTGAACTCTTCCTCGCTCAGGATTCCCTTGGTCTTGAGGTCGTGCAGCTTCTCGAGAAGCTGCATCACGTCTTGCGCGGACTCTTTCGTGGCCCCCGCGGCATCGCCGCCGGTTTGCATGGTCTGCCCGAGGGACCGGGCCATCGCCTGCCCCATCGCCACCCCCGCGCCGAGACCTGCGCCCGCGCCGGCCACGCCGCCCTCGTTCGCCGCGGCGGTCGGGATGCTGCTTGCGACCTGGAACTGGGTGTAGCGCGCCATATCGCCCACCATGTTCATGCCGATCCGCTGGTCGAGAATCTTCTGCAGCTCCTCCGGCAGCGAGACGTTCTCGACGACGAAGCCCGAAAGCTCGAGGCCAAGCGCCTTGAAATTATCGGCGAGCTTTGCGCGGAGCCGTGCCGCCAGCTCGTCCTGGTTTGCCGCGAGGTCGAGAAACGGAATGCCGGATTCGGCGAACAGATCGGTCATCGAGCCGACGATGGTGTTGCGCAGCTGTCCGGACAGGTCGTCCACCATGTAGCGCTCGCGCGTGCCGCTGACGTTCAGATAGAACGACTTCGGATCGACGATGCGGTAAGTGTAGATGCCGAATGCCCGCAGCCGTACCGCGCCGAACTCCTTGTCGCGGATCGTGATGGGATTCGGCGTGCCCCACTTCTGGTTGACCTGGAGCCGCGTGCTGAAGAAGTAGACGTCGCTCTTGAACGGCGATTCGAACAGCTTGTCCCAGTTCCTCAGATAGGTGAGGACGGGAATCGTCTGCGTCGTGAGCTTGAAGCGGCCGGGCTGGAACACGTCGGCCACGCGCCCCTCGTCGACGAACACGGCCAGCTGTGAGTCCCGTACCGTAAGGCTCGCGCCGTACTGGATCTCCATATCCCGCATCGGGTAGCGGTAGGCGAGCGTCCCCTCCTCGTCCTCCGTCCACTGGATGATGTCGATGAACTGCTTCTTGACGAAATCCCACAGCGCCATGGCGTCTCTCCCTGCAGCCGGCCTTCCGCGAGAGTTTAGCCCCGCGCGGGCGCGGATGGACGCGATTGCGGCGACTGGCATGTGCCGCTCGTGACATCCTCCCGCCCCGGAGGCGTCAGGGCCGCTCGATGCGCAGGTATGCGGCCGTGCGGGTGTTGAGCTCGAGCAAATCCGTCACGAAGTGATCGAAGGGCATCCCGTACCTGCGCTTCAGCGCGCGCGCGGCGGTCTTCAGCGAATCGAGCGCCACGCGCGTCGGCCCGCCCTTGAACGCCAGCACAATCATGTTCACCCGGTCCTGAGCCGGGAGGCAAAGCACCTTTCCATCGAATGCCTCCTCGATGCGCGCCATGTACTTGCCGAAGCGCCGCTCCTCGGCGATGAAATTGACGACGAGGATGCCGCGTCGGCGCAACGTCTCGCGACACCCTTCGTAGAATGCCTGAGTGGCGAGCGCCCTGACGGATTCGCCGTCCTCGAACGCGTCGAGCAGCAGCACGTCGGCGCAGTCCCGATGCGCCGGTACCCACTTCGCCCCGTCCTCCAGCGCGATCGCCAGGCGCTCGCAATCCGTGGGCAGCCCGAAGAGGCTACGCGCGGCGGCAAGCACGCGGGGATTGATCTCGACGACGGTCATGCGCGACTCGGGCATGCGGGCGCTGACGAACCGCGCGATCGAGCCGCCTCCCAGCCCGATCATCACGATGTCGCGCGGGGCGGGCTCGAACAGCAGGAAAGCCATCATCGCCTGTGTATAGTGCAGCTCGAGCTCGTCGGGCCGCGATAGGCGGATCGCGCTCTGGATCGCCGGCCCACCGAGGTGCAGCGCGCGCACGCCGCGCTTCTCGCTCACCTCCACGCTCGAATGCTTGCCTGCCAGCCAGCGCCGAAGACCCTTCATATGGCCAATGGATAGAATGCAGAACCGAATTGACGAGGCCGGATTATGCAGTGCTTCAAGCGGTGCGTCCTCGGATTTCTGACGATCGCCGTCGTCACCGTCGTGCTCGCAGCGGTCGCCGCATACCACGTCGCGGCATGGCTAAGCGAAGGCGATCCGCCCCGGCGCGCCGATGCGATCGTCGTCCTGGGCAACGATCTCACACGCGTGCTCCAGGGCGCTGATCTGTATCACGCCGGATGGGCGCCGCGCGTCCTCCTCTCTACTCCTGCGCGGTCGCAGCGCGCCGTCACGCTCGCGCACGAAGGCCTGCCGGTACTCTGGTTCGAGGAAGCAGGCCGGACGCTGCTCTTGCGTCGGGAGGTGCCCGATGCAGCGATCGCAACGTTCGGCACGGGTTTGCGCACCACCGTGGAAGAGGCTCGCGCGATCCATGCCCTCTTCCCGAAGGGCACGCCCGTGCTGCTTGTCGTCACGTCGCCCTATCACGTACGGCGCGCGCGAATCATCTTCCGCGACGTCCTGCCCCACGCGCGCGTGCTCGTGGTCGCAAGCCGCTACGAACCCTTCCCGGACCGGTGGTGGACCGACCTCGACGCCGCGCCGCAGGTTATGCTGGAATGCACGAAGCTCGCCTTCTATATGGTTGGCGGCCGGCGTTAGCGGGCCGGTGCCATTGGGGCCCAGACATCGGTCGCGTTGAGGCCCGATCTATGCTCGATGGCGTGCGCCCCCACGACGGGCCAGTGCTAGAGTACCTACCGCGCCCCGCCGCGTGACCGCACGCTCGAGCGGACCGGCGCCAACGGGCTTTCCATTCCATAACGGAGGGTCGTCATGATATTCCTGCGCTATGTCGTCGCTTCATCCATCGTCATATTGCTTGGCGCCACTTCCCTCTCCGCATTCGCAGTCGACGGGCTCATCACGAGCCCAAGCGCAAATTCCGCCGACGCGACGATGGACAAGTTCGAGGCAGCAGTGAAGAAACGCGGATTCATGGTCTTCACCCGCCTCGATCATGCTGCAGCGGCCGAATCCGCTGGTCTGAGGATGCCGCGCGCGACCGTGATCGTTTTCGGAAATCCGCGCTTGGGCACCCCGGTCTTTCTCAAGACTCCCACCGTCGCGATCGATCTCCCGCTCAAAGCGATGGTCTGGGAAGACGCGAACGGGAAAGTGTTCTTGAGCTACAACTCGGCGGAGTACCTCTACGGCACGATCTATGTGCGACATGGAGCGCCGTACGACAAGGCAGTAGTGAAGAAGGTCGAAGGCGTGCTCAAAGCCATCGCGGACGAGGCGATAAAGTAAGGCTCCGACTTGGAGCCAGCGTTTGCCGGAGATGCGCCGCGAGCGGCGCACCCGTGATGTTGGGCGTCGCGACACGTGTCTCGACGACCGCGACGAATCACCGTCGCATTGAAGCCCTAAAGGAGGTGCACATGGCAGTCACCGGAATCCATCATGTAGCGCTCACGGTAAACGACTGGGGCAAGTCCAAAGCCTTCTACAACGGGGTGCTGGGTGCGATCGGCGCCCAAGAGGTGATGGGCGGCGAGGGAGCACCGCACAAGGAATCCAAGGGCCATTGGTGTGCGTTTGCTGCGCCCGGATTTATGCTCACCCTTTGGGAGGCCAAACCCGATCTCAGGGGCAATTCATTTCAGGTCTACAACGTCGGGCTGCATCACGTCGCCTTTTCGGCGGCTTCCCGCGCCGACGTCGACGAGTTGTTCGGCAAGCTGAAGACGATGGGCGCAAACATTCTCGATGCGCCCCAGGAATACCCCTACGTGCCCGGCTACTACGCGCTGTTCTTTACCGATCCGGACGGTATGAAGCTCGAGTACGTGCACATTCCAAGCTAGCAGGGGACACGCTGGCGCAAAACGGCGCTGCAGTAGCGGGCCTCTTGCAGCGCCGCGCCAGGGAGGTACACTACCCGCCGACCCAGGCGGAAATAATGACAAGGCGGCGGCCCAGCCGATCGCCCGTCGCAAATTCGGGCCGCAGGGACCCGCTCTCTTGGTACAGCCTGTACCGCTCTGCGAAGCAGCCGGGTTACACGCCTCGTTCGACCTCTCCGCGAGGCGAACAGGTGTACGAACGGAGGAGAGCCGATGGACACGACCGCGTATTCGATCGCCCAGCTCGTGAAAGATCTCAAGGGGATCTGCGCGCAGGCGAAGGACGAGCGTGAAATCTTGAGTCGGGCTCGCCCACTCGCGCGCCGCGCCGCGCTAGCGAAAGACTCATGGCTCAAGCCTCACATGTACGAGGCCGACCCGGAACAGGGGTTCGGCGTCCACATGCTGCACGAAGAGCCCGACCACACGCTGGCTATTTTCGCTCTCAGCTGGCTGCCGGGTCGGGGCACCCCGGCACACGACCATGGCACCTGGGCTTTGGTGGCCGGCGTGGACGGACCGGAAATGAACCAGTTCTTCGAGCGGGTCGACGACCGAACCCGCCCAGGGCATGCGGAATTGAAGACGATCGGGGAGAAGGTGTTCGGCGTTGGAGAAGTGGTCGCCATGCCGACCGGTGGAATCCACGTTGTGTGGAATGAAACCGACAAGGTGACCTTGTCCCTGCACATCTATGGAAAGCACATCAACTTCACGGGGCGCTCGCAATTCGACCCGGAGAATCGGACCGAAACGCCATTCATTGTCACCGTGACATAGAGACGGACGCTACTGGACTCCGATACCAAGAAGGACACGAATGGCGAACTACGTCGAGACCTTTCGGGGGACCGTCGCTCCGGCGGATTGCGACCACCTTGGCCACATGAACGTCCAGCACTACTTCCGTGCCGTGAGTGATGGAATGTTCGCGGTGATGGTCCACCTGGGTCTGACCCCGGAAGAGATTCGTCGCCGGAAGCTCTCCTTTGCCGTCGTTCGAGCCGAAACCGAGTTCCATCGCGAGCTCCATGCGGGGGACATCGTCGCGCTGGAGTCGACGGTTCTGAAAGTTGGAGAAAAATCGGCCACCTTTCACCATCGGCTGAGGAACGCGGCGACCCGCGACTTGGCGATGAGCACCGAGTTCAAGTGTGTGCTCCTGGATCTCGACAGGAGACAAGCGACGGTCGTGCCGGAGGACATTCGGAACGCGGTCGCGAAGGTGTTCCCCGATAAGAATTAACCTGCGCATCAGCCCGGAGCCCAGTTTTGAGAATGTCTGCATGGGACTTGGGCAACTTCAGGGCCAATATGCCTTTTGGCCGATGCGCGCGCGGCAACGGGCCGTTATCTTGGCGAGGTCCGATTCAGCGAAAGATCGATCCGGAGCCTCGTCATGGCGGCCGACACCAGTGTCTTGTTCACGCCGATCAACATCGGCCCACTCGCCCTCTCCGGCAGACTGATCAAGACGGCCACGGCCGAGACGCGCGCCACCGAGGACGGATTCGTCACGCGGGAGCTGATCCACTTCTACGAGCTGATGGCGCGGGGCGAGACTCCGCTGATCATCACCGGGAACATCTACGTGAGTCTGGACGGGAAGTCGGCGCCCCGGCAGGTGGGTGTCGACGATGACGACAAGGTCCCGGGCCTGACGCGACTCGTCGATGCCGTGCACGCGCGCGGATCGAAGCTGATCGCGCAGCTCAACCATTGCGGCCGTCAGGTGGTCCCGAGGTTCGCCGGACTGTCCGAAGCGGTGTCCGCCTCCGACAAGACAGAGCTGGTGACCGGAACCCGGCCGCGCGCACTGACGGTTCCCGAGATCGAGCGCATCGTTGAGCGATACGCGGATGCCGCGGACCGCTGCCGGCGCGCCGGGTTCGATGGGGTCCAGATCCATGCGGCGAACGGCTACCTGATGAGCCAGTTTCTGACGCCGTACACGAACCGGCGGACCGACGAGTACGGTGGGCCAGTCGAGCATCGCGTCAAGCTGCTGCGCGACGTCCTCCGTGCGATCAAGTCGCGAGTCGGATCGGCATTTCCCGTCATCATCAAGATGAACGGCTCCGACTACCTGCCGCTGCGCCCGGGCCTGACGACGCCCGAGCTCGCTGAGATCGCGGTTCTCATGGAACGCGCGGGGGCCGACGCGATCGAAGTCTCGGTCGGACACTACGAATCCGGGTTTCCGATGGTGCGCGGCACGTTCGGTCGCTGCCTGCGCAACATGGTGCAGGGGGGGATGCGCTATCTGCCCTTCTTCCGTCGCTGGGGATTCCGCCTGTTCTGGCCGATCCTGGCGGTCGTGTTCAACCTGGTGTTCGGCCGCCGCGAAGGGTTCAACTCCGGCTACACGCGGATCTTCAAGAACAAGCTCTCCATCCCGGTCATCTGCGTCGGCGGCTTTCTCACGCGTGAAGCGATGGACATGGCGCTTGCGGAGAAGCGCTGCGATATCGTGTCCGCCGGCCGCGCCTTCATTGCCGATCCGCTGCTGTATCGCCATCTTCGCGACGGGGAACCCGGACCCCGTTGCGTCGACTGCAACGCATGCATCGGTCACCTCGGCGCGCAGCCCGCCGACTGCTATCACCCAGTCGTCGGAGCGCAGAAAGCGGCGATGCTCGCCCGCCTGGGCTGAAGCGCCCTCACGTCGCGGCCGCGGGATGATCAGCCGCGCGCCCGGTCGCCTGCACCCGCGTACCGCTCGGCGGCAGCAAGCAGCTCAGCACGGCGGCGGCGGCGAGCAGCGCCACCGCGATTGCAATCGGCAGCGTGTAGCTCTTCTGCAGGTCGTAAGCTGCGCCTGCGGCGAGCGGGCCGATGAGATACCCGATGCCGGCGCCGGTGTAGAGCGCACCGACGACACCCGAGATCGCCTTGGGCCCGAAGTAGTCGGTGGCAAGCGGGGGGCTGGTGCCGACGAATCCGCCGTAGCTCACGCCATAGAGCAGCGCGAAGGTTGCGAGCAGCCACGCACTTTCCGACATCGCCCAGACGATGAAGAGCAGCGCCATCGCCGCGTAGACCCCGGTGAGCATCTCGCGCCGGCCGAGGCGGTCGCCGAAGCCGCCGAGCACGAAGCGGCCGAGCACGCTTCCCACGCCGACCAGTCCGATCAGGATCGCGCCGAACGACTGCGAGTGCCCGCGATCGAGCGCATACGGCACGAGATGCGCAAAGGGCATCGCCTGACCGATGGTGCAGAGCGCGAGGGACGCGTAGAAGATCCAGAACGCGCGCGTTCGCAGCGTCTCGCGCAGCGTGAGCCCCGCCTTCGGGGGCGGCTTGCCCGGTTCGTCGGTCGCGCCGTCGGGATGCAGTCCGCGTCGCGCCGGGTCGTTGTCCAGGAGCACCGCCGCGGCAAGACCCACGACGAGGACCAATCCCCCGAGCGCCGCGAATGCGCCTCGCCAGCCGAATGCGTTGATGAGCGCCACCGATGCATAAGGGGTGATCAGCGTCCCCATGCCGATCCCGGCCGAAGCGAGACCCGCCGCGAGGCCGAGACGCTTGCGGAACCACGGCTGAACCGCACCGATTGCCGGCACGTAGACGAATCCCACGCCCAGCCCGACACCCAGGCTGTAGGTCGCGTACACCTGCAGGAGGGACGTGGCCTGCGAAGCGGCGAAAAGTCCGCATGCCAGGAGCAGCATGCCGGTGACGGCCATCGGTCGCGGTCCGATCCGGTCGGCGAACGCGCCGGTGACGGCGCCCAGCGCGAACCAGAGGAACCCCGCGATCGAGAAAACGAGCGAGACATCCGCGCGCAGGGCGGCGAACTCCTGCTCGAACGACGCGAAGAACGACGCGAACGAGTAGGCGACGCCGAAGATGACGGTGAGCGCCGTGAACGCTGCGCCGACGACCACCCACCCCCGGAAGATGCGAGACCCCGGCACCTAGGCGTGCGCGCGCGTCATCGCCACCACGGGTCGCTGCCGAAGAGCGGGCGCTGGGGCCGCGCGCGCTCGGGGAGCGGCTGCTCGCTGGCGCAGTTCCGTCCCGCGATCGCGACGCTGGATTCCACCAGCGCGTTCTGCCCGTCGAGCCAGAGCGACGTCTTTCCGTCGCTGAATTTCGCCTGTGTCGCGCCGGGAACTCTCGGCAGCCGGTAGGCCTTGCCACCGAGGTTGAGAGTCGCAAACTCGCCCGACGACGCGAACTGCACCTCGAAAGTCCGACCGCCCTCGCAGCGATAGGTGACGTGCTCCGGCAGCGTCACGTCCCGGGGCATGTCGGTCGCACACGCGCTCAGGAAGAGCATCGCGGCAAGCAACGCGCCTCGCCTTCGATCGAGAAACCCGATCAAGCTCGTTCTCCCTTGTCCGATCTCATGCGCCGAGCGCGCGATCGACGAAGTCCAGCCGGTCCTGGCCCCAGAAGATCTGGCCGTCGATCACGTAGCTCGGCGCGCCAAAGACGCCGCGGTCGATCGCTTCCTGGCTGTACCCGTCGTATTTCGGCTTCGCCGTCGCCACTGCGTCAGGGCTCATGAGCTGATCCGGGTTGCGCCCCTGCGCACGCGCAATCTCGCGCAGCGTCTCCGCATCCGCCACGTTGCGGTCCTCTACCCAGCATGCGCGGTAGAGGGCAAGCGCCATGTCCATCGCGGCCGGTGTGCCATGCGCAAGGTCGGTCGCGATGATCAGCAGCGACGCCCCCTCGGGCGGCACGGGGAAGAACTTGGGCTCGAGCGTGATCGGGACACCGAGCACGTCGCGCCAGCGCGCGAGCTCGACCAGGCGATATGCCTGGCGTTGCGCCGCACGTTGCTTCAATGGAATGCCGCCGGACACCGGGAAGATCTTGCCCAGGTCCACCGGCTTGAGGTTCACGCGTGCACCATGCTTCGCGACGATCTGCGCGAACCGCTGGTGCCCGAGGTAGCTGAACGGCGAGACGGTAGTGAAGTAGTAATCGACAGTCTTTGCCAAGAAAAACCCTCCGCTCGTTTTCGGAGTGACACCGCGTCCGGCGCTGCTCGGCGACGATGATACCCTACGCGCTCCCGCGCAGCACCGATTCGGCCCACCGAAAGTCGCGAGTGACAGCAGCACCACGCCCCCTCGCTCTCGCCGCAGGCGGACTCGTCGCGCTGGCCGCCGCCATGGGCATCGGCCGGTTCGTCTACACGCCGATCCTGCCCATCATGACGGAAGCGCTCGGCATGACGCAGGCCGCTGCGGGCTTCATCGCCTCGGCCAACTTTCTCGGCTATCTGGCGGGCGCCTTCGCGGCGGCCACCAGCTTGCTGCGCGGATCGCGGCGCGCATGGTTCATGGGCGGACTCGCCGCGAGCGCCGTCACGACCGGCGCGATGGGCCTGGTCGACTCCGAGTGGGCATTTCTCGCGTTGCGCTTTGCGGGTGGTGTCGCAAGCGCGTTCGTGCTCGTCTTCTCGTCGGCGCTGGTCATCGATCGACTCCACGCGGCCGGTCGATCCGCCCTGGCCGCGCTCCACTTCGCCGGCGTGGGAGTCGGCATCGCGGTGGCGGCGTTGCTCGTCTCGAGCCTCGCAGCGCTCGGCTTCGGCTGGCGGGCGCAATGGCTCGCGAGTGGCATTGTCTCCCTGGTCGCGCTCGCTGTCGTGGCGGTTCTGATTCCCGACCGCCCGGAGCCGCAGGCAAGCTCGAAGCCGCAAGCGGCCGAGGCAAGGCGCGGGCTCACCGCGCTCATCACGGCCTACGGTCTCTTCGGCTTCGGCTATGTCATCACCGCAACGTTCCTCGTGGCCATCGTGAGAGGCTCGGACGCGATCAGACCGCTCGAACCGGTGATCTGGCTCGTCGTCGGCGTGGCAGCGGCTCCATCCATCGCGCTCTGGACCTGGGTGGCAAGGAGCATCGATATCGCCCGGGCTTTTGCGCTCGCGTGCATCCTCGAGGCGATGGGCGTCGGGGCAAGTGTTCTCTGGATCTCGACACCTGGCGTGCTGCTCGCAGCCGTCCTGCTCGGCGGCACATTCGTGGGGATCACGGCGCTCGGGCTGGTCGGCGCGCGCCAGCTCTCGCGAGGCGATCCGCGCCATACGCTCGCACTGATGACTGCCGCGTTCGGCCTGGGACAGACCATCGGCCCGGCTTTTGCCGGGGTGCTCTCGGATACGACCGGGAGCTTCCTCGCTCCGTCGCTCGTCGCGGCGGGCGCACTGCTCGTCAGCGCGCTGCTTGTCGGCGCGGGGCGCACGCACAGCTCCCTAACGTGGCACCATTCCGACCGGCGGTGACGCAGGCGCCCAACCCGATCACGCGACGCCCGCGTCCCTTTCGATTCGGCTTGAGATCGAGCGATGCGGCAGTTCATCCGGCACCCCACGGAGATACCGATCCAGATCCGCCGCGAAAGGCGGCGGGCGGCCGCTGCGCCGCAGACGCGCAACGTCAGCCTTGGCGGAATAGCGTTTCTGTCGCACGCGAATCTCGAGCCCGGCAGCGTTGTGCTGCTGCGGATCCCTTTCGTGCGCCCGCAATTCTCGACCCGCGCGCGGGTCGTGTGGTGCAGCGCCGCCAATGGCGCGTTCGAAGTCGGTGCGGAGTTTCTGGATGTGAAGGACGCGTATCGCGTCCGCATGGTCGAGCAGGTTTGCCACATCGAGCAGTATCGCCGCGAAGTGCTGAAGAAGGAGGGGCGGCGGCTGTCCTCCGAGGAGGCGGCGTCGGAGTGGATCGCAAAGTATGCTTCGGGGTTCCCGGATACCGGCCCCGACGATGGGCCCTAGCGACGCGTTGAGCTCGACAAGTTGAACCCTGACCGCCTGCGCCAGCTGATGCCCTGCGTGCTTTTCCTCCTGCTCCTGATTGGCTGGTCGGGGTTTCTGGTCGCGACGGTCGGTGCGTTTCCGGATCGGGTCGCCTCGCATTTCGGGTGGGGCGGGCACGCCGATGCGTGGATGACCCGCGAGGGTTATCTCACCTGGATGCTCGCGTTCGGCGTCGTCTTTCCCGCGATCGTGACCGCGATGGTGGCGCTGTTGCCACGCGCGTATCCCGGGCTCGCTTTCGTCAATCTCCCGAATCGCGACTACTGGTTCGCGCCGGAGCGGCGCGCCGATTCGCTGGCGTATCTCGGCCGCCACGCGTGCTGGCTGGGTTGCCTGATCGTGCTGATGGTGGGGGGTGTGCACGCGCTCATCCTGCGTGCCCACGAAGCGACGCCCCCGATGCTGCCGCTCGTGCCGTTCGTTTCCCTGCTGGTTGGATTTCTTTTCGGCGTCGGCGCTTGGATCCTTCTCCTGTACCGGAGATTCCATCGCCCGCTCTGACGAATTCCCGCGCAGCGGTCGCGACGTGTCAGGCCGCGATCACCTCCACCAGGCAATCGTAAAACGTTGCGGCACCGCGGAGATCGGCAAGCGCTTGCGACGTCACCTCGTTCGCGTTGCACCCGTCCGGCGAGAGCTTCCGCCACCAGACCGATGGAGCGATCACGACTCCCCGACGCGCGCGACCGTTCAAGCGCGCCACCGCCGAGAATTCCCCACGGTCGTTTGCGATGCGCACCAGGGCGCCGTCGGAGATGCCGCGCGGAGCGGCATCGTCGGGATGCATCTCGAGCGTCGGCTCGCCCGCGTCCTTCCGCGCAAACTCCAGGTTCGCGAAAGAGCTGTTGAGGAAGTGGCGGTTCGGCGGTGAGATGAACGCGAGCGGATACCGGTTCGCGAGCTCGGGATTGCTGGTCGGGCCCTCGTAAGGGGCCACATAGGTCGGGAGCGGGTCCAGGCCCTGCTTGGCGGCCCACTCGCTGTAGAACTCGCACTTTCCCGAGGGCGTCGGAAAGCCGCCGTTCGCGAATGGGGCGTCTGCGACGGTCAAGCGCTTCCAGCCGGCTGCCTTCAAGCCGTCCCACCCGATGCCCACGAGTGTTGGGCTCGACGACTCGAGCGCTTGGCGGCACAGGTCTTCGTCGGTGTCGTCGAAGCATGGGTCGTCGAAACCCATCCGCTTCGCGAGCAGGCGGAAGACCTCGGCATTCGGCTTCGACTCGCCCACCGGCGCGATGGCTGGTTGACTCGCGAGGACGTACAGGTGCCCGTAAGACGAGTGAATATCGTGGTGCTCGAGCTGCGAGGTGGCCGGCAAGACGATATCGGCGTAGTCGGCGGTATCGGTGAGGAAGAGATCGTGCACGACGCAGAAGAGGTCCTCGCGCGAGAAGCCGGCGATGACTTTGCGCGAATCGGGGCACACCGCGACCGGGTTGTTGTTGTAGACGTAGATCGCCTTAACCGGAGGCTGCGCCGCAGTGAGCGCGTCGCCGAGCGCCGCATGATTGATCGTGCGCGGCGCGCCGGAAATGAGGTCGGGCCGCTCGAGTGCGTGATGATTGAGGCCGTAGAACCCTGAGGTGCTTAGCACGACACCGCCGGCCGGACTTCGCCACGCGCCGACCAGCGCAGGCAGGCAAGCGATGGCGCGCACCGCCATGCCGCCGCCGTGACAGCGCTGCATGCCGTAATTCAGCCGGATCAAAGCCGGCTTCACCGTGGCGTACTCGCGTGCAAGCGCGACGATCTGGTCGGGCGTGATTCCACACACCGCAGCCGCGCGCTCGGGTGTCCAGTCCTTCACGCGCGCGGCGAGCCGATCGAAGCCGACGGTGTGCCGCTCGACGTAGTCGCGGTCGTGACGATTCTCGCCGATGATGACGTGCATCATCGCGAGCGCCAGCGCCCCGTCGGTGCCCGGCAGCAACGCGATGTGCTCGTGGCATTTCTCCGCGGTTTCGTTCCGCCGCGGATCGATGATGACGAGCTTCGCGCCGCGGCGCTTCGCCTCTTGGCACCGGGTCCAGAAGTGCAGATTGGAGACGATCGGGTTCGAGCCCCAGATGAGGATGAGCTTCGCATCGACGGCGTGCTCGACGTTCGTGCCGACCGATCCGCCCAGCGTGATCTTCATCCCTGCTTTGCCGGCCGTGGAACAGAGCGTGCGATCCAGATGGCTCGCGCCGAGACGGTTGAAGAAGCGCCGGTCCATGGCGCCAAAGTTGATGAGCCCCATATTTCCGGCGTAGCTCGACGGCAGGATCTGCTGCGGGTCCTCCGCAGCAATCGCCTTGAACCGGGCGGCGATCGTGTCGAGCGCCTCGTCCCACGAGATCCGCTCGAAGCGCCCTTCACCCTTGCGGCCGACGCGCTTCAGCGGGTGGAGCACGCGCTCTGGCGAGTATGTGCGTTCGAGATACTTCGCCACCTTGGTGCAGAGCACGCCTGCCGTGAATGGCATATCCCCGCCCTTGATTTCGACCGCCACGCCGTCCTCGACCGTAACGTCCATTGCGCAGGTGTCAGGACAGTCATGCGGGCAGGCGAGCTGCACGATTTTCCGGCCGATCGAGTCGGGAGCGTTCATGGCGCGTTCGGAGGGTGCCTTGTGGGAGGAATTCTACGCCACCCGTACGGGGCCATGCACCTGCGCCCTCGCCTCACGCATCAGTCCCGACACCCTCTCTCCGCACCGCGTGCCGATAGAGCGGTGCCAGAAGCGCAGGCAGCATGTACATCGGGAGCTGCCCCAGCGCGAAGAACATCACGATGTCGAAATCCGCCTTGTCCGCGAGCGCAACCAGGATGATGCCCATGTTGAGATTGCCGGTCATGAGCCCGATTGTGAGGGCACGCCGCGCGCCGAGGCGCCAGAATGCAAGCGTCCCCAGAAGCTGCAGCGCCAGATTGGACGCGAACGCCGCGGCGAGTGTGCCAAGGACCGCGGCGGGACGCTCGAAGGCGGCCTGCGTGATGCCGCCCATGATCGCGATCGCAAAGATCACCAGGCTGATGACCGCTATCGCGTCGAGCGGCCGCGCATTGCGTGCCAGCCGCTCGAGGCCGACGAGCCGGCGTGCCACGAGCGCGACGGCGAACGGAATGCCGACCAGCCACGACAGACGCGCCATGAACGTGGCGAGCCCGATGTCGACGTCCAGCCCGAGCAGCCACAGCGACATCGCGGGCAGCGTCAACGGCATGAGCGCAGTGGTGACCACCACGACAACCACCGCGAGGGCGGCGTCCAGACCTACGATCAGCGAGACCGTCGCACACATCGTGACCGGCGACGACGCCGCAGCGAGCACCAGCGCCTGCGCGAGCGCCGGGGGAAGCGGAACGCCGCGCACGACGAGCCACATGACCAGCGGACTCACGCCGAGCAGCCATACGGTGGCCATCGCCACCAGCACTGGGCGGCGCGCGTAGTCGTACAGGTGGCGCCAGTCGAGGCGCAGCAGCGCAATGGTGAGCGGAATGAGCAGCGCGGGCGCGAGCAGCGGGCGAGCCGCCGTGGCGAGCGGCGGCACCGCGAGGCCGATCAGCACGCCGCCGGCCAGGAACAGCGCAGCGTGCCGGCCGATGAATTCGAGGGTTCGGTTCAGATGGGTTCAGTCAGTCACAACAGCACGATCGCAGGCCTCAGCGGTCCGGCTTGCGCGCGACACCCGCGAATGCCTGCTTGAGGCTCGTCGCCGCGCGGCTGATCGCGTGGTGCGCAGCGGCGATCACCCCGCCCATGGTCACGAAGCCGTGAATCATCCCTTCGAAGCATTCATAGGTGACCGGCACACCGGCCTCGTACAGGCGGTCGGCGTACGCTTTTCCCTCGTCGAGCAGCGGATCGAATCCGGCGGTGATGACATAGGCGGGCGCGACCCCGGAGAGATCGCCCACCCGCAGCGGCGAAGCGCGCCAGTCGGCGACGTCGTCCGGCCCGCGCAGGTAGTTCGACGTGAACCACAGGATCGCTTCGCGAGTCAGCATGTAGCCCTCGGCGAATTTCAGGTGTGATTCCCGATCCGTGGTCATGTCGGTCGCGGGATAGATCAGGACCTGCATCGCCAGCGGGGGCCCGCCGGCGTCGCGCAGCGTGATGGCCACGACCGTCGCGAGGTTGCCGCCCGCGCTGTCGCCTCCGACCGCGACGCGCGCCGGATCGAGGCCGAGCGTCTCGGCCATGCGACCGATCCAGTGCGTCGTGGCGATTGCGTCCTCCACGGCCGCCGGAAACCTGTGTTCCGGAGCGAGTCGGTAGTCGACCGAGGCCACCGCGCAATGCGCAAGGTTCGCGAACTCGCGACAGACGACGTCGTGGGTGTCGAGGTCCCCGATCGTCCAGCCGCCGCCGTGGAAGTACACCAGGACGGGAAGACGCTCATCGTCCTCTGCGCCGAGCGCACGGTACAGGCGCACCGGTATCGGTCCCGCCGGCCCGGATGCCTGCAAATTCTCGACCTTCGATACTTCTGGGGGCGCTGGCGCCAGCGCGCCGCGTGTCTCCCGATAGAGCTCGCGCGCTGCAGGCACGCCGAGTTGCGAGTACGGCGGCAGATTGGCACGCGCCGCGCGCTCGAGCACTGCCGCAGCCTGGGGATCGAGTGTCATGCGGGCCTGGGCGCGGCCAGTGCACGCCGGCGCAGCATCAACCACACCACAGCGAGCGCGACGGCGCCGATGAACGGGAGCGCCAGAAAGTTCAGCGTGTTCCAGCCGCTCGCCTCGAGCACCACCCCGGACGCGAACGACGAGGTGGCCATGATGATGAAGATGGTGAGGTCGTTCGCGCCCTGCGCCTTGGCGCGTTCCTCCGGCCGGTACGTTTCGGTCAGAAGCGTGGTGCCGCTGATGAAGAGAAAGTTCCACCCGACACCGAGCAGAACCAGCGAAAACCAGAAGTTGGCCACGTCGACGCCGGCGATCGCGATCGCGACGCACGCGAGGTTGAGCGCAACGCCGGCCATCATCATGTTCAGCACGCCGAAGCGCTTGACCAGGCTGCCGGTGAAGAACGAGGGCGCGAACATTCCTATCACGTGCCACGATATCACCGTTGCGGCCGCGCTGTAGGGATGGCCGCACACGCCCATCGCGAGTGGTGTGGCGGTCATCAGGAGGTTCATGATGCCGTAGCCGAATCCCGCGGCCACCACGGCCACGATGTAGGCCGGCTGCTTCATGATCTGCAGGAGCGGGCGGCCGCCCTCGTGGGCCTCCTTCTCGCTCGGCAGCGGAATCCTGAGCTGGGTCAACACTAGGAGCACCAGAACGAGGATGCCGATGAGGGCCAGATAGGCGCCGAGGTACATCGTCGGCAGCAGGTCCATCGTGAAACGGCTGGAGGTCGGCCCGAGGATTCCGCCGACGAGGCCTCCAGCAACCACGAAACTTATCGCCTTGCTGCGGAACTCGACCGACCCGGTATCTGCCGCCGCGAAGCGGTAATACTGGCCGAACGCATTGTAGACGCCGAACACGACCGTGCCGGAGCAGAAGAGCCAGAAGTGCCCCAGGTAGATTGCGGTCGAGCAGATGAGCGCGCCGACGATGCCCACCGTCGTGCCGAACATGAACCCCGCCCGGCGGCCGATGCGCTTCATCAGCAGCGACGCGAAGAAGGTGGTGAGCGCAGCGCCGATCACCCAGCCGGTGACGGGCAGCGTGGCGAGCCGCTTGTCCGGCGCTATCGCGTAGCCCACCAGGCCGTTCAGGGCGATCAGCGTGGAGTTGTTCGTGAAAAGCAGCGCCTGGCAGGCGGCCAGGACGACGACGTTGCGCTTGGCGATTTCCATTCTCGGACGCGGGAGAAAAAAAGCCGACGCGACCCGCGCCGGCTCGGCCGATTATAGAAGATTCGCGCTGGGAACAAGTCCGCCCGCGCGGACATGGATCACTTGCCGATCAACTTCCCGTAGACGAAAAGCAGTATGAATGCGCCCACCACCGC
>JAJDOG010000101.1 GCA_022340285.1 Betaproteobacteria bacterium | reverse complement strand
CCGTGTAGGCGCTCTCGGCGAACCAGGACGGGACGATCTTGTGCTTCTTCGCGAACGCGTCGACGAACGCCTTGTTCTCCGGCGTGTCGATACCCGCCGCATAGACTAGCGAGTTCCCGATCAACCCGACGGCGCGGTCGTCCATCTGTGGCAGCACGTCGGCGTGCAGCCAGTAGCCGCCGTAGATCTTCTTCTTCTTGTCCATGCCGAAGTTGAACCAGGCCTCGAAGAGCCGCACGCGGTCGGCGCCCACGACGACCGCGACGACCGCCTGCGTGTTCTCTGGAATCGCCGCGATCGTCGCGCCGTAGTCCTTGGTGCCGATCGGGTTCCAGATGATCTTGTCCACCTTGCCGCCGAGCTCCTCGAACACCTTGACCGCGCCGAGCGTCACTTCCTGGCCGAAGGTGTAGTCCTGGCCGATGAACGTGACGTTGCGAAGCTTCAGGACGTTGTACAGGTAGTCGCCCATCGGGTGGCCAATCTGGCTCGACGACACCGCGGTTCGCACGACGGTCGGCGTGCGGTTCCACTTCGTCACGTTGTCGGCGCCCGCCGGATCCATCACCAGCGGCACACCCGTCTCCTTGCTCACCTGCGCGGCCGCCGGTCCCTCGTGCCCGCAGAGCGGGCCGACCATGAAGTGAACTTTCTCCTGGTGCACGAGCCGCCGCGCTTGGGTGAGCGCCTGGTCCGGATTGCAGGTCGTATCGGCCACGACGACCTCGACCTTGCGCCCGCCCGCCGTGTAGCCGGCCTGATCCCAGTACAGTTTGAACCCGTTCACCATCTCCGCGCCCGGCTTGGCGAGCGGTCCGGTCACCGGCGCGAGCAGACCGATCTTGATCGGGCCGGTCTGTGCATGCAACGCACCACTCGCCGCGACAAGTCCGAGAGTCGCGGCGAGCGCGGCGACGGTGCGCAGTGACGTACCAAGTCCTTGCCTTGTTGCTTTCATGGCGTCTCCTCCTTCGGGGATCTTTCCTGCACCAGCCGCAGCACCGTGAGTGTCCGACTCGTCACGAGGCGTCTGCCGTGTCTGGATCGACGCGGCTTGATCGTCGACGCGGCTTGCAAGGTTGATATGTGATCACATTATACTTAGGCGGTCGACGCGAGTGTCAATAGCACCCGAGTGCAAGGAGTGCGCGAGCGCCCGCGGCGGTCATCCCGGCACTCCGAGTCTCCCGTCCCGATCCACGTGATGTTGCAGCGCATATCCTCCAAGACCGTGTCCGCGCGAGAAGTGCGACCCGCGCTTGCCGCGTTGCAACCCGTCGAAAACGCCACCCTCGCCCTGCGGGTGTACCGTGGCCTGCGCGAAATGCTGATGGCCGGACAGGTCCAGCCGGGCCAGAAGCTCACTCTGCGGGAACTTGCCGGCGCGCTCGGCACGAGCCCGATGCCCGTGCGTGAAGCGGTGCAGCGGCTCGCGGTGGAAGGCGCGCTCGAGGCGTTGCCTAATCGCACGATCCGCGTGCCCGTCATGACCAAGACCCGCTTTCGCGAAGTGCGCCGCATCCGCATTGCTCTCGAGGGACTCGCCGTGGAAGAGGCAACTCGTCACCTCCGGGCCCCGGACTTTGCGCGGCTCGAGAAGTACAACGGGGAGTTCACTCGCGGTCTGCAACGGCGCCATCCCGACCTCTCCCGAGTCTTTCGAGCGAACAAGGAGTTGCATTTCGCGGTCTACGAGGCCGCCGCCATGCCGGTTCTGCTCGGTGCGATCGAAAGCCTGTGGCTACAGATCGGGCCGGTGCTGTACCTGAGCCTGCGCACTCGCGCGGATTACCGCGGGCGCAGTCCCGCCCCCGACTGGCATTCGCGGCTCCTTGGTGCCCTGCGTCGCCGCGATGCCGTGTCCGCCCGCCGGGCGCTCGAGGGTGATCTCATGAGCGCCGGCGAACAGATTCTCGCCGAAGGCGAACTTCCCGAGTGAGGCCCTCGGAACAGTTACCGGAGGAGACGCGATGACAGGCAGCCAATTCCGTTTCGGCTCTTCAGACGACGCTCGCCGCACCGAAGACGCGCCGCTGCTCACCGGACGCGGTCGATTCACCGACGACTTGGGTGTGCACGGCGAATCCCATGCCGCGTTCGTGCGCGCGCCCGTTGCGCATGCCGAAGTTCGCCGCGTCGACGTCGCCGCCGCGCGGAGCATGCCGGGCGTACTCGCTGTGATCACCGGTCGCGACCTTGCCGACGAAGGAATCGGAACGATCCCCCCGCTGGTGTTGCTGCCTGGACGCGGCGGCAAGCAAATGTTCGGGCCGGCGATGCAGGTCCTGGCGGCTGAGCGGGTGCGTTACGTCGGCGAGCCGGTGGCGATCGTGGTCGCCGAGACGGCGGCCCAGGCGCAGGACGCTGCCGACGCCGTGATGGTCGACTTCGACGAGCTGGCCGCCGCGTCCAGTGTGGCGAGCGCGCTTGCCTCGCGCGGACCGGCGATCTGGGAGGAGGCCCCCGACAACGTCTCGCTCGACTGGGAAGACGGCGACGCCGCATCCGTGGACGCGGCGTTCGGAGCCGCCGCACACGTCGCACGAGTGCGGTTGCGCGATACGCGCGTGGCGCCCAGCGCCCTCGAGCCGCGCGCCGCGATCGGTCAATGGGACGAGACGACCGGGCGTTACACCCTCATCGCCTGTACGCAGGGGGTAGCGGTCGTCCGCAAGCTTCTTGCGGAAAACGTCTTCAGGGTTCCCCTCGAGAGCATCCGCGTGCTCACGTATGACGTCGGGGGCGGCTTCGGCATGAAGGTGCAGGTGTATCCCGAACATGCGGCGCTTCTGGTCGCGGCAAAGCGCGTGGAACGGCCGGTGCGCTGGCGGGCATCTCGCCTCGAGAGTTTTCTCGGGGATACGCATGGCCGCGACGGCGAGCTCGACGGCGAGCTCGCCCTCGACAAGGATGGCAAGTTTCTTGCGCTCCGGGCGCGGACGACCGTGGGCATCGGCGCGTATGCCACGACCTACGCCGCGGTGGTCGCCACCAACAACACCAAGAACTGCCTCTCGAGCGTGTATCGCTTTCCGGCCATACACATCGGCGCGAAGATGGTGCTCACCAATGCGGCGCCGCTCGGCCCGTATCGGGGCGCGGGCAGGCCGGAAGCGATCTACCTGATCGAGCGCCTGATCGACACGGCCGCGCGAGCGATGGGCATCGATCGTGTCGAGCTGCGCCGGCGCAACATGATTCCGCCCTCCGCACTGCCCTACCATGCACCGAACGGGCCCGTGTACGACAGCGGAGAGTTCGAATCGGTAATGGACAAGGCGCTGGCGCTCGCGGACTGGAAGGGTTTCGACGCGCGCAAGTCGGCATCGGAAAAGGCGGGCCGCCTGCGCGGCATCGGCATGTGCTGCTTCCTCGAGGTGGCGGGCGGCAGCCCGCTCCAGGAGATCGCCGATCTGCGCTTCGAGTCGGACGGCAAGGTCGTGCTGCGCACCGGCGCCCAGGCTATGGGGCAAGGCCAGATGACCGTGATGCCGCGGATCGTGGCGCATCAATTGGGCATCGCGCCGGAGAAAGTGCGCGTCATTCAGGGTGACAGCGACCAGGTGCCGGCGGGACTTCCGACGGTGGCCTCCCGGTCGACGATGATGGCGGGCGGCGCCATCGTCCGCGTGTGCGACGAAGCGATCGAGAAAGGCAAGCGCCTGGCCGGTCATTTCCTCGAGGCAGCGGCCGCGGACCTGGAGTACGTCGACGGGAAGTTCCGAGTCACCGGCACCGACCGCGAGCTCCCGCTGCTCGAACTCGCGCAACGCGCGCGGGCAGCGAAGGACCTCCCGGCCGAGCTGGCCGGCGGCCTCGACACCATCGCGACGTTCACCACGCAGCACATGAGCTTTCCGAACGGCTGCCACATCTGCGAAGTCGAGATCGATCCCGAGACCGGATCGGTGCAGGTCGTCGGCTACGCGGCGGTCGACGACGTCGGCAACGTCCTGCACGAGACCATCGTCGAGGGTCAGATCCACGGTGGCGTCGCCCAGGGGCTCGGACAGGTCCTCGGGGAAGAGATCATCTACTCGGGGGACGGCCAGCTGATCACCGCTTCCTTCATGGATTACATGCTGCCCCGCGCAGACGAGTTGCCGTCGCTCAAGGTCGGCCACCACAGCGCGCCCTGCGCCACGAATCCGCTTGGCGTGAAGGGTGCGGGGGAGTCGGGCGTCGCCGGGTCTCTGCCCTCGGCAGTGAACGCGGTGCTCGATGCTCTTGCCGCCCGCGGCATTACGCGCCTCGACCTTCCGATGACACCCCAGCGGGTCTGGTCGGCCTTGCACGGGAAAGGCACCGGGTGAACGTCTCCGCGGAAGGCCTCCGCGTACTCGTCACCGGCGCTGCGACCGGAATCGGCCGCGTGACGGCTGGCCTCTTCCTCGAGCACGGTGCGCGCGTGCACATCTGCGATGTGGACGAACAAGCCCTCGCGGATTGCGCCCGGGCGCTGCCCGCAGTCACGCAGTCGATCGCCGATGTTTCCAAGCTCGCTGACGTCGAGCGGCTCTTCGCCGACGTTCGCAGAGAGCTCGGGGGACTCGACGTGCTGGTCAACAACGCCGGCATCGCCGGGCCCACCGGCAAGGTCGAGGACATCGCGCCGGAGGACTGGACGCGGACCATCGACGTCGATCTCAACGGCATGTTCTATTGCACCCGACTCGCCATGCCCCTGATCAAGACCGCTGGTGGAGGCAGTGTCGTCAACCTGTCTTCCTCCGCGGGACGGCTCTCGCATCCCTTGCGCAGCCCGTACGCGGCGGCGAAGTGGGCGGTCGTCGGGTTCACGAAGAGCCTCGCGGCCGAGGCGGGCGCGGACGGCGTACGCGTGAATTGCATCCAGCCGGGATTTGTCGCGGGCGAGCGCATGGACAAGGTCATCGCCGCGAAGGCCGAGGCGCGCGGCGTGTCCTTCGAAGTACAGCGCGACCAGTTTCTGCAAACTGTTTCGTTGCGTTCTTTCGTGTCCGCCGAGGAGGTCGCGAACGTCGCGCTCTTTCTCGCGTCCGATGCCGGCAAGCACATCTCGGGGCAGGCGATCCCGGTGTGTGGAGACATCCAGTACCTTGTGTGAGTCCCCGCGCTGGGCGGCGGATTCAGAGGCCGCGAAGGAGTGGTAGATTACGCGCAGCATCGTACGAAATCGCGTTCGAGAGAGGCACGCCATGGCAGCTCCACAGAAGAAGGTCATCATCACCTGCGCCGTGACCGGCGCCATCCACACGCCGAGCATGTCGCCACACCTCCCCATCACGCCGGAGGAGATCGCGGAGGGCGCGCTCGGCGCCGCCAAGGCCGGCGCCGCGATCGTCCATCTGCACGCCCGGATGCCGAACGACGGCCGACCGACGCAGGACCCCGACGTCTTCAGGAAATTCCTGCCGAAAATCAAGGCGGGATCCGATGTCGTGGTCAACCTCACGACGGGCGGGGCGCCGACGATGAGCATCGAGGAGCGCTTGCAGCCCGCCCTGCAGCTCAAGCCCGAGGTCGCCTCGCTCAACATGGGCTCGATGAACTTCGGCCTCTACGAAATGATGGCCCGATACAAGGAGTGGAAGTACGACTGGGAGAAACCCTACCTGGCCGGCAGCGACGAGCGGATCTTCAAGAACACGTTTCGCGACATCGCCTACATCCTCGAGTCGTGCAGCGGCAATGACACGCGCTTCGAGATCGAGTGCTACGACATCGGCCATCTCTACACGGCGGCGCACTTCCTCGACCGTGGCCTGGTGAAGCCCCCGCTGCTCATCCAGTCGGTCTTCGGGATTCGCGGCGGGATTGGCCCGCATCCCGAGGATGTGCTGCACATGAAGCGCACCGCGGACCGCCTGTTCGGCGAGGCGTACTACTGGTCGGTGCTCGGCGCGGGGCGCAATCAGATATACGTGGCGACCATGTCGGCGGTCATGGGCGGCAACGTGCGCGTCGGCCTGGAGGACAGTCTCTGGCTCGGCAAGGGTCAGCTTGCGAAATCGAACGCCGAACAGGTGGCCAAGGCGCGGCGTATCCTGGAGGAGCTCGGCCTGGAAGTCGCAACGCCGGACGAGGCCCGCGCGATGCTCAAGCTCAAGGGCCCGCATAGCGTGGCATTTTGAGTTTCGATGAGTTTCGAAAAGGAGAAAAGGCGTCGGGTTCCTCGAGCGCCGGCGCGAACATCACGAGCAGGAGGAAACCGGCTGGTTTCCTCCCGTTACCCTCCTTCCCGCTAAACCGAAATCCGGCAGTCCCTCTTAACGAGCGCAAGAAATGGCTGAGAAGAACTACAAAATCGCAGTGATTCCCGGTGACGGAATCGGGAAGGAAGTCGTGCCCGAGGGGATCCGCGTGCTCGAGGCGGTGGGCCGCATGCACGGCATCGGCTTCAAGTGGGACGAATACCCGTGGAGTTGCGAATATCGCACGAAGCACGGGCGGATGATGCCGCCCGATGCGCTCCAGACTATCCGCCACCACGACGCCATCTTCTTCGGCGCGTGCGGTTTCCCTGGCGTGCCCGATCACGTGTCCCTCTGGGAGATGCTGATCCCGATGCGCCGCGAATTCGATCTCTACGTGAACCTGCGGCCGGTGCGCCTGATGCCCGGCATTCGCCCGCCGCTCGCGGATCGCAATGTCGGCGACATCGATTTCTACGTCGTGCGCGAGAACACCGAAGGCGAGTACTCGTCCATCGGCGGGCGGATCTTCTCGGACACCGACCGCGAGATGGCGGTTCAGCAAGCCACGTTCACGCGCTTCGGCATCGACCGGATCATGCGCTATGCATTCGATCTCGCCGCGAGCCGGCCAAAGAAACACCTGACCTCGGCGACCAAGTCGAACGGGATCATGATCACGATGCCCTACTGGGACGAGCGGTTCGCACACATGGCGCGCCAGTACCCCGATGTGCGCACCGACCAGTTCCACATCGACATCCTCACGGCGCACTTCGTGCAGCATCCCGACTGGTTCGACGTGGTCGTCGCATCGAATCTCTTCGGCGATATCCTGTCCGATCTCGGTCCGGCTTGCACCGGCACCATCGGCATCGCGCCTTCCGGTAACATCAATCCGGAGCGCGACTTCCCGTCGCTCTTCGAGCCCGTCCATGGGTCTGCGCCGGATATCTTCGGGAAGAAAGTCGCCAACCCGGTGGGCCAGATCTGGTCCGGCGCAATGATGCTCGAGCATCTCGGACACCCGGAGGCGGCGGCTGCGATCGTGCGCGCGATCGAGACGGTCCTGACCGACGGGCCCCGCACGCCGGACATCGGCGGCACCAGCAGCACCGAAGAGATGGGCAAGGCAATCGCCACGGCGCTCTCGGCGTAGGCACGAAGCGACAAGAGGGGGAGAAAGATGAACATCGCCGAACACGTCGAGCGCGCTGCACGGCGCGAACCCGACCATGCCGCAGTGGTCTTCGAGGGAAAGGTCCTCACCTACGGCGTGCTCGACTCCTGCGCATCCGCGCTGGCCGACTCGCTGATCAAGCATGGCGTCCATCGCGGCGATCGCGTCGCGCTCTACCTGCCGAACATTCCCGCCTTTGCGCTCGCCTACGTGGCCATCCAGAAGGTCGGCGCGATCGCCGTGTCGATCAACTCGATCTTCAAGCAGGACGAGGTGCGCTACATCGTCAACGACTCCCGGCCGAAAGTGCTCTTCACCACGGCCGAGCTGCTGCCCAATGTCCCCCGCCCCCACTGCCCGTCCATCGAGCATACGGTTCTGTGCGAAGGCCGCGAGCCGGACGAGATTGCATTGGAAACCTGGCTTGACAAGGGTTCGGCATCGCTGCGCGCCAACAACATGCAGCCCGATGATCCGGCTGCTCTGCTCTATTCCTCCGGGACGACGGGCTTTCCAAAGGGGGTGACGCTCACGCACAACAATATCGTCACCAACATCCGCACCGCGGCGAAGTACTCGGGCTACCGTCCGGAGGACCGGCTCGCGTGCTTCCTGCCGCTCTTCCACGTGTTCGCCCAGAACTACATCATGAACGGCTGCTTCGAGGCGGGCGCCACGATGGTGCTCTTCCGGCGCTTCGTTCCGGACGAGGTGCTCGCCACCGTTCACCGGCAGAAGGTCACCATGTTCTTCGCCGTGCCGACGATATACATCGCGCTCCTCAACATGGATCTCGCGAAGTACGATCTCTCTTCGATCCGCTACGAATTCTCCGCCGCGGCGACCATGCCGCAGGAGATCTCGCGCCGTTGGACCGAGCGTTTCGGCCGACCCATCTACGAAGGCTACGGTCTCACCGAGTGCTCGCCCTTCGCCGCGTACAACCACCTCGTCACCCATCGCTTCGGGTCGGTCGGCACTGCGGTGGAGAACTTCGACATTCGCATCTTCGACGAGAACGACCAGGCCGTGCCCGTCGGCGAGTGGGGCGAGATCGCGATCCGCGGTCCCGGGGTCATGAAAGGCTACTGGGGCAAGCCCGAGGACACCGACCGCGCGCTGCGGGGCGGCTGGCTGCACTCCGGCGACATCGGCCGCATGGACGAAGACGGCTACGTCTTCATCGTCGACAGAGTGAAGGACATGATCAACGTCTCCGGATTCAAGGTCTGGCCCGCGGAGGTCGAGCACGTGCTCTATCGTCACCCCGCGGTGAAGGAGATCGCGGTGTATGGCGCGCCGGACGCGGTGAAGGGCGAGCAGGTACGGGCGGCGATCGTCCTCAAGGAGGAACAGCACGCCACCGAGGACGGCATCGTGCAGTATTGCCGGGATCATCTCGCGGTCTACAAGGCCCCCGCGAAAGTCGAGTTCGTCAAGGAACTGCCGAAGAGCGCCACCGGCAAGATCCTGAAGCGCGTCCTGCGCGATCAGGCCGCCGGCGAAAGCGCTCCCGGGTGATGACGCGTAGTCCGGGCGTCCGCGCTTGTTCGCGGGCCTGATCGACAACCCGTGGTTCTACGCCGCGGCGATCCCGGCGATCGTCCTCACCGGCGTTGCCAAGGGCGGGTTCGGCGGCGGAATCGGAAGCCTCGCCGTTCCGCTGATCGCGCTCACCATCGCACCGGCTCGTGCAGCGGCGATCATGCTGCCCATCCTCATGCTCATGGACGCGGTCGGGCTCTACGCATACCGCGGGCAATGGGACCGGCGAATCATGCGCATCATCCTGCCCGCCGGCCTCGTCGGAATCGTCATCGGATGGCTGACGTTCCGTTTTCTCGCCGATCACTGGATCAGGATTCTGCTCGGCGTCATCTCGCTCGCATTCGTCATCGACGGCCTGCGCCCGACCGCGCCGCACGCCGCCCGCGCGAGCGACACGAGCGGCCGCATCTGGGCCACCGTCTCGGGATTCACGAGCTTCGTCACGCACGCAGGCGGACCGCCGCTCAATTTCTACCTGCTCCGCCAGCAACTGGACAAGGTGCTCTTCGCAGGCACCACGATCGTGTTCTTCGCGGTGATCAACGCGACGAAAGTCGTACCCTACCTGGCGCTCGGTCTCTTCGACGCGACCAATCTCGCGACCTCAGCAGTGCTCGCGCCCGCAGCGGCCGCAGGCATCGTGATCGGCATCCTGCTGCGTAAACACATCAGCCGGACGATCTTCTTCCGCATCGTCTACGGTTTCGTGTTCGTCACCGGATGCAAGCTGCTCTACGACGGCATGCGCACTCTGCTCGCCTGACGCGCGGGGTGAACCTGCCGATCAGCTGGCCGCGACCCAGCCCCCGTCCACGAAGAGTGTCTGGCCGGTGACGAAATCCGATGCCGGGCTCGCAAGATAGACCGCGGCCCCGGTTAGATCGTCCGGAGTTGCAAGCCTTCCGAGCGGTATGCGCGAGAGGATTCGCTCGAGTACCTCGCCCTGCAGGAGGCTCTCCCGGCTCGGCGTGAGCACCGCCGTCGGCGCCAGGGCGTTCACCCGGATCCCGTCGGGCGCCCACTCCATGGCGAGCGCCTCGGTGAGGTGCGTGACGCCGGCTTTGATGCCGCCGTACACCGACCGCCCGTTGATAATGCTGCGGCTGAACGTCGAGCTCAGGTTGATGATCTTTCCGTATCCGCGGGATCGCATCGCAGAGCCGATGATCTGGCAACTGAAGAAGAGCCCCTTGAACCCGGTATCGACCATACGGTCCCACTCGTCCTCGGTCATGTCCCAGGCGGGCTTGGTCACCGTGAAGCCCGCCGCGTTGACCAGAATGTCCACCTTGCCGAACCCCTTCAGCGTGAAGTCCTTCAGCCGCTCGATGTCCGCCATCTTGCACACGTCGAGCGGGCACGCTTCGCCGCGCCGGCCGGTGCGTGCGACGTCGGCCTGAACCTCCCGTAGCGCATCCTCCCGTCGCCCACAGACCACCACGTCCGCACCGGCCTCGGCGAGCCCGATCGCCATTCCCCTGCCGATTCCCTCGGTGGCGCCCGTCACGATCGCCACCCTGTTCTCTAGGCTGAATTTCGCGAGCGGATCTGACATGCCCCTTCTGCCTTTCGTCGGTTCTATCGCGTCAGCTTGCGCCGGCCGTGAAGCGGCGCGCCAGAAGATTGTAGATCCAGCCGAACAGCGCTCCCGCGATCGCGCCGTCGACCAAGCCGTAGAGCGTTCCGGTGACCAGCGGCCCGATTCCGGGTCCCGGGCGATATCCCGGGTAGATGGACGCGGCGAGATCCAGGAAAGCCCCGCCGTAGCCGGGCCAGATCAGCGCCGACAACGCCACCAGAAAGATCGCCCCGCCCCAGAAGATACCGGCCGTCAAGGCCAAAGCCGTGATGCTCACTCGCATGTCGCGTCCCTCCAACGGAAATCGGGCTCGCACCGTGTGTTCAGCGTGCCCTGCACCGAGTTTCGGCCCCATGCGGTGGCGCGTCAAATCGATGTCGTCGGACGACGACGCTGCTGCGCGCGGGAAAACCGATTCCGGCGGGAATAGGAACCGTCGCACGAGTGTTTATGGTGTCGCGCCTGTGGCCGGAATCGCTCTCGCCAAGGCGAACTCAAACACAACCGGAGGAACGCAATGAGGAAATGGGCTTCATGCCTCACCACTTTGATCGCGCTGCTGGCGCTCGGCCTGTCCGGCGGCGTGCAGGCACAGCAATCCGCAATGACTTTCTTCGTCACGAGCGTGGGCTCCGGAAAGGGCGGCGATTTCGGCGGCCTGGAGGGCGCGGACAAGCATTGCCAGACGCTCGCCGCTGCGGCCGGAGCGGGCAACAAGACGTGGCGCGCCTACCTGAGCACGCAGGCGCCAAAGCTGAGTGACCCGAACTTCGTCAATGCGCGCGACCGTATCGGCACCGGTCCCTGGCAGAACGCCAAGGGCGTCGTCATCGCCAAGAGTGTCGAGGACCTGCACTCGGCCAGCAACAACCTGTCGAAACAGACGGCACTGGACGAGAAGGGTCAGCCGGTCAATGCACGCGGGGACAAGCCCAACAAGCACGACATTCTGACCGGGTCGCGACCCGACGGCACGGCCTTTCCCGGGGCTCCGTTTCCCGACATGACCTGCGGCAACTGGACGAGCGGCGCAACGGAAGGCTCGGCGATGGTCGGCCATCATGATCGCTCCGGCCCGACCGCAGCCAATTGGGCGACTTCCTGGAATTCGGCTCACCCGACGCTCGGCTGCAGCCAGGAGAAGGTGCGTCCCACCGGCGGTGATGGACTGCTCTACTGCTTCGCGGCGCAGTAATCGATCACGGGCGCGCTAACGCCCGAAATATGTATAGGTGAATGTGCCCGGGACCGTCAGGTCCCGGCGCCGCGCTGATGCAGACTTTGCTTGGGCGCCGCGTCCATGACCCATCCCAGCGCCGATCGGCACCAGAATTGCGCCTTCGGGGGCAACTCTGCGCGCTGGCGTAACGTGCCCACTCGGACGTTGAAACTTGGCGGATCGCTCACGGCCGACGCATAGATCGGCGTGCCGCATTCGGGGCAGAACGCCTGCGCGCGCTTGGATCCGCTTTCGGCGATCTTCACATAGATCTTTGGCTGTCCGCTCAGCATCCTGAACCGCTCTTTCGGAACCGGCAGGACCGTGCGAAACGCCGAACCAGAGAGGGTCTGGCAATCGGTGCAGTGGCAGATCATGACCTTCTCGGGGTCGACCTCCGCCTCGTACTTGATGAAACCGCAATGACAACCGCCGTCGACCTTCATGCTCGCCCTCCTTGATGGGCAAATTCTACGCGACGGCCCGCGATCGGCGGGGCGCCTTGCGCCGACCGGTCGGACTGGCAGTCCGCATGCGAACCTGCAGAATCTGCCGGAGGGCGTATGCATTGTTGAGACGCGGCTCCTTCGACCCGAAGAGCAGCGTGACCTTGCCCCGTCGGGCTCGTGTCGCCAGCTCTTTGAGCGCATCCGCGTGCGCCGCAAGTTCTGCCCGGTACCGACGTTTGAATTCCGGCCACTTCGCCGCATCGTGTCCGTACCACTTGCGCAGCTCGTTGGACGGGGACAGGTCCCTGGCCCAAAGGTCGACTCGTGCAGCGGCCTTCGAGAGCCCGCGAGGCCACAGGCGATCGACGAGCACGCGCAGCCCGTCGTCGGCCGCGGGCGATTCGTACACCCTCTTGACCGAGATAGCCACGTCAGAACACGGTGAGCAATGCGAGGCTCAAGCCCGAGTAAATCGCGATCACGATCCAGAAGTACCGCGTGGATTCCCGTTTGGCGACCAGGCGTGCGCCGGGGCCGGCCTTCGCGACCACCTCGCCACGAATGATCGCGTAGAGGACGTACCCTGCGAGCAGTATGCCGAGCACCTTGAACATGCGCGATCTTGCCCGTGGCCGCAGTAGCCTTGGATACTCCGCCTGAAAGGCGTTATCGTAGCGTACGACTGCCCGTGTCGTGGCGGACGAGCGCAAGGAGGATCGACATGATCGCGGTAATCTTCGAGGTGAAACCGAATCCGGGTCGGCGGGACGCCTACCTCGACATGGCCGCGCGCCTGCGGCCATTCCTCGCCGAGGTCGAGGGCTTCATCTCGATCGAGCGCTTCGAGAGCCTGACCGAGCCGGGCAAGATGCTGTCGCTGTCGTTCTGGCGCGACGAGGAGTCCGTGCAGCAATGGCGCAATCTCGAAGCGCACCGCAAGAGCCAGGATCAGGGCCGCAAGGCGATCTTCGCCGATTACCGGTTGAGCGTGGCGCAGGTCATCCGGAGCTATGGCCTGCACGATCGTGCCGAGGCGCCCGACGATTCGCGCAAGGCACATGGCGAATGAGAGCTCGAACCGCTCCTCACGACTTCCAAGCCGCCCGCATCGCCGCGCGGACTCTGCTCAGATTGGTCCCGTCATAGCGGACCACCCTCGGATGCGTGAAGCCTTCGTTTGACGGTTGAGCCGGGACGATCCCCCAGCCGTCGGGATGCTGGGCCAGCCAGTCGAGCACGTAGCGCGGCGTGTCGTCGACAAGCACCTTTCCGTAGACGAGGCTCTTGTCCTCGGTGACCGTGACCTTGACGGCTCTGCCGATGTGCCGATGGCACCATTGCACCTTCTCCGCCCAGGCCGACACCGTGTTGTGCGGCCCCATCGTGAGGACCTGGACCTGGAAGCCCAACTCCTGGGCGAGGCGGAGGAGGTCGAAGCCGAGCGGCAGCTTCGGAAGGCTCAGCCACCAGCCTGTCTGGGCCTTGATGAGATCGAGCCGCACGCCGAAATACTTCGGTGCGCGCCGGTCGTGCAGCGCGTAAATCGGGTCGTCCGGTGCCTGCACCCTCCTGAGATCCCGGCGCATGCGCGTTTCGTAGTCGGCAAGCGTGCCATCGAGGTCGAACAGGGCAATCTGGCGGGTCTGCGGTCCCTGCGGGGGTGAACCCTTGCTCATCGAGCCGAGCGTCTAGACCCGGAAGGTCTTTCCGTTCACGACGAGATTGCCTTCCGCATCGAGATCCCAGCCGCGCGCCTTCGCCTTGCGGAAAAGCTCCGGCGACCACGTCACGCGTCCCGGGTCCGTCCCGCCGAGTATCGTGAACAGATACGCCTCCTCCTTCCCGATGTTGCGGAAGCACCGCATGACGCCCGGAGGAACCGAGACGAGATCGAACTGCTCGAGAACGAGGCGGTTCTCGCCTTCGTCACCCCAGTGGATGGCCCAGGTACCGTTGAACGGCATGAACGTCTCGATCGTCGTGTGCGAATGGAGCGCGTTGCCCTTCCCTGGCTTGCAGCGCGACATCTGGACGTTGAAACCATCCACGTCGGTGATCTCGGCCGACGCGTCCTTTTCCTCGGAGACGCCGCGTCCAATGATGTTGAACACGTCGCGCTCGTTCTCCGGAAATGCCTGATCGAGAAACGTCGTCGGGTGTGGCGTCAGTTTCTTGAAGCGGGCGACCCGCTTCTCCATCTCCTCGACGGTCCACTTTCGGCTCATGAGAACCTCCGTTGACTCTCTTCCGGTGAAAGCCTAAATACCTGCCGTTAGCCCGCCCAGGCGAACGGCGCGTAGTGGCCGTTGTTTCCCTTGCCCGCCACGTCCAGATCCAGGCCGAAGGAATGGATGTGAGTCTCCTTCGATCGCGCGAGAGCCAGCTTGCGGCCGGCGACGTGCGCCACGTTGTCCAGATAGATCGGCTCGCCGTTGTTGGCCCGCGACAGGACACCTTCGATGGCGAATTCGAGCACGCCGGGGATGGTGGTGGCGCGCTTGGCGCCATCCACACTGAACGTGATCGGCCGCGCCTCGACCCCACGAAAATCGCCGACCAGTGTCTTGCGAAGGCGCCCGGGCGGCCCCCCGGCTTCGCCGCTGACGATTCGCGTCAGCGCCTCGCGTTGCGCGTCATTGCCCGCCGCGTCGACGACGCCGGCGAAGATCCAGTTGCCGTCGGACATCACCTTTCCCGACCGGATGATCAGCGCGAAGGCCAGACCGTCGAGCTCTACATCGTCGAAGGTTCCGCGCTCGATGCGGTAGATCTGCAGCGACGTGCACTGATCGAAGGTGGCCCCGGCCTGGGGATTGGTGAAGATGCACGGACACAGGTAGTCGCAGTTGCAGCTCTCCATGTACTCGCCGGCGATCTTCCACCTCTTTTCCGTCATCGTCTCCGCTCCTTCTTGACCGTCGTTCCGAGTCGACGATACTACCGCTATTGACTCACGCCGAGAATATTCCGCCGGTTCGCCGTGAGCCCGACGCGGCCCTCGACGACGAAGCCCAGCGCCGTCACGACAATCAGGGTTGCCAGGGACGACAGCGCCAGAATTCTCTCCGGCGGAGGCGCTCCAGAAATATACGGACCGGCAGCCGTCAGGATTCCCGCCACCGCGACCGTACCGCAGATGAGGATCGTCCTCCAGACTGAGAGGCGGGCCGCATGCAGATAGACCGCAAGGGCCCCGGCTGCCAGGAGCAGCTCGAGCGCCAAGGCGGTGGGCATGTGACGCCATAAGCTCAATCCGAGCTTCGGCGAGTGCTCGCCTAGTATCGGTAAATCGGGGACGTGCACGATCAGGTCGAGCACGAAATGGGAGAAAACCGCGAGGCCGAGCGCCCAAGCCACTCTTGTGCGGCGCGATGCAGCGGGCGCGACAAGGAACCATCCGGCGAGCGCGGCGAGCGCGGACCAGAGCACGTTCGCGACGAGACCGTGTGAATAGGGAAATTCGAAAGTGAAAAACCTCGCGGACCCTGCGGACTGAGGCGCTCCCACCGACTCGGCGCCGAGCAGCACGAGCATCCAGAGCAGAATATCGACGAACAGCGCCGCGACGAAGAGCACCCCCAGGTTGAGCCTGGGCTCGATCCGCTTCACCAGCAGGCCTGCCCCGAGATGACCGACGAACACCTCACGCCCCGGATCGTGCGCGTCGGCTCACCGGCACTCCTCGGAGCCCGATTCCTCGAATCGGCGGCAATAGTCTCCGGACCGGATTTCATCCTTCCCGACGAGTGATCCCGCGTAGAGGTAAACCCAGACAAGTCCGGTCTCTGCGCTCTCCAGGACGATCTCGCGCCGCGTGCGCTCGAACTCGTGCGGCTTCGCATCATGGGGGCCGCATCCTTCGTAGTCGTCCAGGCGCGCCAGCACTGCGGACGGGTTCTCCAGCTCGTACACTTCTCCGCGCACCCAGGCGCGATGCTCCGTCGCGCTCACCAGACCCGGATAGTCGCCCAGGTCATAGAGACGTCCGCGGATTTGCGCATACCCCACGAATCTCGCCTGCTGCGCGAGCATCTGGTGCATGCCATCGCGGCAGTCCTTTCGCAGGGTGCCGTAGACGAAGAGCCGCGCCGTGTTCATCCGTGTGGGCGCCCTACCCCCGACCGCCATGCGCGCGTAGCGACGCTATGCGGCCTTGCGCCGGTTCGCCTCGAGCCAGCCATCGACGAGGACCACCGTCTGGTCGACCAGGTCGGACTGCATGCCCTTCTGCGCCGCGATGGTCTGCACCAGGCGGTCCGTTCGCTCAATGTCCCGCGCGCCGTTGGCGAGAGCACGCGCCGCCGACGATGGCGTCAGCAGCGAAAGGGCCGCATTCGCGTACTTCTCGAACGGGACGAGGTCCTTCTCGGCCGCGCCGAGCGACATGCAAAGCTTCATCACCCACGTGTAGACCGATCGCGATGCCTCGATGTCGGTGTGCACGGCGTCCTTGATGGACCGCATGCCCTCCCTCTGGACGCAGCGATAGTTGCCCGCCAGCAGCATGCTCCACTTCGCCAGCGGCACGAAGACCGAGTCGTGCACCTTGAGCTTGACGGGCAGCTCGATCTTGCCGTCGCCGGCATCGAACCCTGCCGCCTCGATGTCGGCCTCGAGCTTGCGCAGAATGGCCGTGTGCGCGTCCGAGTCGAACCGCGCCGCCTTGAAATTGGTCGGCAGTCTCACTTGCAGCACGTTGACCTTCTCTTCCGGGGGGCGGAACGCCTGCGGATCCGGACTGCACAGCGTCATCAGCTTGGGATCGAAGCGATCCCACACGGTCGGGTCCGTGTAGCAGGGCCGACATTTCTCGACGTTCACGCCCGGAATCCGCGCCACATAGGGCAGCGGCGGCATGTTCATGATCGACATGCAGGGAACCTTGGCCTTTGCCACTGCGTCGAGCAACTCGCGCACGCCCGGTGACCGATACTGCGGTTCCTGCATCGCCAGGACGACCAGATCGTAATCGGCCGGGTTGGTGCCTTCGGTTCCGCCGGCCGACAGCTTGCCCGGAAGTTTCCGCGAATCGACCTCGACCAGCCCTTCGCGGCCCTTCACGGGCAGACGCACCCGGGCACCTTCCTTGTTGATCAGCTCCGCCTCGGCGGGAAGGCACACCAGCCTCACCGTGTGCCCGGCCAGCGCCACCTTCGTACCCAGTAACGAGCCGTAAGAGGCGCCCATGATCAGGATCTTGTAATTGGTATTCAACGTGTCTCCTCCTGTCCAGACTGAAGCCCCGCAAGAATACACCCCATGCCGGGCATTGCGACAGGTTCTGAGGTCAGGCCCGCCATTCGAAGCGCTGTTCCCTCACCTCGCAGCCCCACTGCGAACCGAGCTGTTCGTGCACCAGCCGAAAGCCGGACTTCTCATACAGGTGTCGGGCCGCGCTGAGGCCTTCGAACGTCGACAAAAACACACGGTCATAGCGCTGTGCGCGGCAGAACTCGACGGCCGAAGCCAGCAACGCATTGCCGACGCCCGCGCCCCGCACTTTGTCGGAGGCAATGAACCAACGAAGGTGCGCACCGTCGGTTTCCGCATGCGCGCCGTCGATGGCAATCTTGGGTTGCCCAGCCTCAGATTCTGACGAAGTACGGGATAGCCATGAGCGCGATCCCGATCACGACGAGCAGAATGGTATTGGACACGAAATACGGAAAGATCATGAGAGCCAGTCCGCACACCGTGGGGACGATGGCCTTCTGCTTCCTGCCGTACACAAAGAAGCCGAGGCCGAACGAGCCGAAGAGCAAACCCCAGAGTAGCCACGCCTCGTTCATTGCGGTCTCACTTGTGGCCTGATATCGCGCCCGAGGGGCGGAAGAAAAGCAACCCCAGCGCCGCAACGGCCGCGAAAATTGCCCCCGCGACGAACGTGGCCGAGGCGCCGAATTCGCTCCATAGCGTCCCGGCGATGACACTTGCCAACAGAAGCGCGCCGCCGCTCACCAGGTTGAATATACCGAAAGCCGTGCCGCGAAGCTCGGCGGGCGCCGTATCGGCGACGAGTTTCGAGAGCAGCCCCTGGGTGAGCGCCATGTGCAGGCCCCAGAATGCTGCCCCGGCGAAGGCGACTCCGGGCGACGCCGCCAATGCCAGCACCACATCGGCAATGATCAGCACGGCGAGCCCGAGCACGACCAGCTTGCGCGCCGACATCCGGTCGGCGGCAACGCCTGCCGGATAGGCAACCGCCGCATAGACCACGTTCATCACGATCATGATGAGTGGCACGTAGCCGATGGCGAGTCCGACGTCCTGCGCGCGGAGAATCAGGAATGCCTCGCTGAATCGGGCCAGCGTGAAGACCGCCGCAAGCGCGACTACGAGCCAGTAGCGAACGGACAGGCGCCTAACGTCGGTGAAAGTCAACCGGTTTCGCAAGCCCGGCTGCCGCGGCGACGACTCGGGATCGGGTTCGCGCACCGCGAAGACCAGCAGCAGCACCGCCAGGAACGCGGGCACCACCGCCACCCAGAGTACCGACTTGATGTCGTCCGCGAACCAGGCCATGAACGCGATCGCGAGCAAGGGCCCGATGAATGCTCCGACGGTATCGAGCGCCTGCCGCAGGCCGTAGGCCGCTCCACGCAGTTCCGGCGGCACGATGTCCGCGACCAGCGCATCGCGCGGCGCGCCGCGGATACCTTTGCCGATGCGGTCGACGAACCGTGCAGCAAACACCCATCCGATCGTCGTTGCGAGCGGGAAGACTGGCTTGGTGAAGGCGGCAAGCCCGTATCCGAGCGCCACAAGGACCTTGCGTTTCCTGAAATAGTCGCTGAGTGCCCCGGAGAACACCTTCGTGATCGCTGCGGTGGCTTCCGCGACGCCTTCGATCACTCCGACTGTGATGGTGGAGGCGCCCAGCACGGTGACCATGAATACGGGCAACAGGCTGTGGACGAGCTCCGAGGAACTGTCCATCAGCAGCGAAACGAATCCCAATGCCCATATGCTCCTGGGCAGGAAGCGATAGACCGACCGCGCCGCAGGCCTGCCGCGCCCCTGTGACGGGAAGCCCATGCGGTCGTTCCTATCCGGATACCAAAGCGGTCATCGCGCAGTCAGGCTTCACGCTTTGGCACGAGCGGAACAAAGTCGTATTCGCCGATGCCTTGAAGCACGAGAAATGTGGCCGAGGTGTCGCCGCCGTTGATGACGAGGTGCGGACGGCGCGGTGGCACGGAAAAAGTCTCGCCGGGCTTCAGCCTGACCTCCTCCTTCGGATCCCGCAGGAAGATGCGAATGCATCCTTCGATCACGTAGAACGTGTCCTGGATATTGGTGTGGAAGTGCCAGGGGACCTGCTGCTTCGGAGAGATCTGCAGTTCGTTGATTCGGAACCCGGGTCGCTGAGCGTGGTACTCCCTGCGCTCGACCTCGTAGAAATGGCTCGTATCCTTCAAAGCTTCCATCGCTTCCTCCGACCGGTGTTCCGTCAGGCCCCGGACTCATGCCCGGCTGCCCCTCCGCTTCAACGTACTTTCTTGCAACGCATCTCGGGCGCGCCGTACCCCCACGTGATCAACGCTTCGCCTTGGTGTTCCCAGAGGGACTCATTGCGGCCTCGATACCTTGCGCCACTCCCGCTCGGTTGCACGTACATGAGCGAGACGCTATCACCCCGCTCGGCGATCAGGGTTGGGGGCGTCGTCTGAAAGAATGTGGCGACGACCTCGTTGGCGGGGTTGCCCTCGCACACATAGCGAACCGGTCCAATTCCGGGGACCAGCCGATACCTGGCCTGCAGTTCGGCGATGCGTCGTTGGTAAGCCTCGCTGACGCATTGGCGCCTGGCGCCGCTCTTCCAGCATTCGTTTCGCCCTTTCATCCAGCCTCTCTGCTCCGCTTTCAGCTGCGGCGGCCGCTCGTTGGTCGCCAGCTTCGATGCAGCAGCGTAGACGCCGGAAAGCTCGCGGTCGAGCGCAGACAATTCCGCGTCCGCGCAAATCATCGCCTCGATGCTGCCGGCGGCCACCTTGTCACAGGCGAACGAAGGGCCTCGGCCGGCTCCCCCGGTGTCGCCGACGCTTCCCGACGACGTCCGCGCAGGCAGCTTCGATATCTGCTCGAGCACCTCGACGAGAGTGTCCTCATAGGAAAGGGGCGCATACGTCTCGAAACGCCAGGCCTGGCGTCCGTGTACTGCGACAGCCTGAATCGTTACCCGTTCACTTTCGGGGGACTCCTTGAAACACACCAGCGCGTATCGAACCTCCCCCAACTCTCCCGTCCGACGGCTGGCCAGGAGCACATGCTTCGGATACACGTGCGGCAGAGACGCTATGGCCTGGTCGTAGAAAGCGTGCGGAAGGAATCGACTGAATTCAGCATGGCTGATCGTCAGCGTGCTCCCGCTTTCGAGCTCGATGCCGCTCGCGGCGCAGGAAATCGCGCTTGTCAGGAATGAAGCGCCCACCAATAGCGACAGCAGGTTAGCCAGCTTCGTATTCTTCGCCACGGGACGTTACCAAGCGACTGACCGTTGCTCCCACGACCGAATCTCGCGCAGACGCGTTAGCTTCCAAGCTCATCGAGGCGTTTTCGAACACTGTTCATATCGATACGCTTCCTCGTTTCGATTCGTCGCCTCCGGCCCTTTATCTGATCGACGACATCGAGGAGTATCTTCTTTTCGAATGCCGGGTTCATATGAGCCATGTCGCGCCTCATCGCGGCACGGCCGCACCCCAGTAGTTGAAGCTTGCCGGGCGCCAGCCCGGTATGTACATGGTGTCCAGCTTCCGGATCCGGAAACCTCCCGCATCGATGAGCCCGGGGATCGGCCGATTGAGGTTGCAACCGCCGCCAACCCTATTCCATATCGGGTTCAGGCGATCCTGCCAACGGCGGACGCTCGCATCCGGTGCCGCCCCGTGCTCGCAGAAGACCAGCTCGCCGTCTGGCCGGAGGACTCGGCTCATCTGACGCAGCGCGGCGATGGCATCCGGAATGGTACAAAGCGTATATGTCACGACCACGGTATCGATACTGTTGTCCTCGAGCGGAATCTCGTTGCCCGGGAGGCCGATGAATTCCACCTCGAAGGGGAGCGAGCGCGCGGCCCGTTCCGCGATCCGGATCATCTCCGGCGCAGGATCCAGGCCCCAGACCTTCGTAACCTTCCCGGGATCGTAAAACGGCAAATTCAATCCCGAGCCGATTCCAACCTCGAGAACGCGCCCACGGGCGTGCGGCACCACCTTCTCGCGCTGACGCATATTCGGCTTCAAGCCGCACGCGAAGTGGATAACTCGCGGAAGGATGTACCTGCTGTAAAGGCCCATCGGTCCCCCGGCACGTCACTCACGCCTAGAAGTATCGGACCACCAAATATGCGATCAGGATGACGCAAAGTATGATCCCGGGGACTGCAATGCGCGAGATTCGCTTCACCCTGTCGATGGCTTGGCGCTGCAGCTCCATCGAGTCCTGAACCTGTCGCCTCGCGCGATCAATCTGTTCCCGTGCGACAGCCAGATGTTCCTCTTGCTTCTGGAGGGACAGTCGCTGGTTGTCTCGAATTTCAATCAAGAGGTCTCGAATTTCGTCTTTATCGCTCAAGCAAGAGTCCCTTCTCGTGACGCCTGTGGATTTGGTGTTCGGCGGCGCGCCGGACTCTAGCGACCGCCGAATGCCTTGAGCACTGCGGGCACCCGCGCCGAATAGGCTTTCATGGCTTCCGGATCGTGAATATCGATGCTTGCGATGATATAGGCTGGCATACAGGTCTCCCGTCAATGCGATGCTCCATGGTGCGACCTCAAGGGTCGCCTGCGCCCGAAGGCGCGTTGCCGGATGAACGGGCCCGCTCCGGACTTCCCCTGCTCGCGCGGAGCAGCAGCATGCCAGCGACGGCAGCACACGTGACCACTGCGGCGCCCGCGAGGTAGTCTCCGAAAAAGGCGACCGTGTCCGGCCGCATCACCTTTCGCAAATCCTCGCTCAGGACCAGGCACGCGAACGTGAACACAAGAAGAATCGTGAAGCCTGACGCACCGACGAGAACCACTCCCGCGTATCTCTTCCAGTCCCGAAAGTGCCCCGACGCGAGCCCGGCAACCAAAGCTAGCACGGCAACCACCAGCACGACCGCTACGAATGCCCACTTTGTACCACCGGGGACGCCGCTGACAAATGCCAGGATATTCCCCATGTAGAAGAAGAACCCCGCGAGGATGTAGAGCGCGACGCTAAGTATCTTGCGGACCACCGGGAGGATCAGGCGCGGCGAAGTACTGGTTGGCCTTTGGGCGGAAGAGGAAGAAGCAGGCGATGATGAATACGACCAACCCCGGGATCATCGCCCCCTTCACTGGAGACGTGAAGATACCGATCACGAAGCCCGCGCCGGTCCATATCACGTAGAGAAGGCGGCCCCAATTGCGTCCCTTGAGCATGGCGACGCCGCAGACGACCATGATCACCAGTCCGGCATAGGTCATCGCAAACTGGACGCCGATGGGAAGCGGGCTCCTGCCCATCACCTCCAGCACCGCAGGATTGTTGATTGCGGCCGTCGTCGTCAGGATCGAAATCCCGCCGAGGACGATGAGGAGCCATGCGATAACGGTCACTGACGTAGGACGCTTGTTCATGTGTCGCCTCCTTTTCGCCTAGACACCCGCGTTACGTGAGTACTCGAGACGCTTTTCGTCGGCACCAGTCCCGCACAGGACCAGGCGAGCAGAACAACGCTTGCAGAGAGCGCGCCCACCGCAAACAGATCTCGCAACGCCGACTCCCGAGGACGCAATGGGAGTCAGGAAAAGAACCGCCCCCTGGCCGGTCAGCCGAGCCCTTCGACAAGGCGCACATCGCGCTTGGCGCCATTGCCGAGTGCTTTCAGCGCAGCCTGATAGCCGGGACTGTCGTGCGCCGCGATCGCCTGCGCGACGCTGTCGAACTCAACGATGACCGTACGCTGGTCGAGCCCGGATTCGTATGTCTTGGCCGGATTACCACGTGCCAGATAGCGTCCGCCCGCGGCCTCTGTCGCGGGAGCCGCGATCTTTGCGTACGCCTTCAGCGCTTCCTCGTCAGACACGGAGTGGTAGCAGACAACCATGTAGGCCTTGGCCATGATCTCGTCCTTAGGTGACTTGGGCCATGGCAGCCTAGCACGGGCCGGACTGAGAGGGCGTATCGGCACCGGCTGGGTGGCGAGTGAATCGGGTCGGACGCCTTGGAGCGCGATAAGGGGACCTTGATTCGCACGAGCCCTCCGACGTGGAGAGCACCGCACGCGCGCGAAGCTGGCTCGCCGCGATCGGCTCGCGCGCGGGATTGACACCGACGCGTTCAGACTACGTCGACCTCTAGCGAGTAGCTGGAGGAATTGCGCGCTGTGCAAGCTACCGGTGAATGGACGTCTCCCCACTCGGCCAGCTCACGAAGTCCGTCCGCAGAGACATCCCTTGCGCCGATTTTGACCCGAACCGTGAGCTCGGATAGACCGGCCGAGACGTTGTCATCGAGACCCAGGATCCCTCGATTGTCCGAGAAGCTCTCGGCAGTCACTTCCAGCGTCGTCAGATTGATTCCCAGCCTCGCCGCGCGCATTGCAATCGTTGTGGCCGTACAGCTCGCTACCGCTGCTCGGAACAGCCAGCCGGGCGCCGGCGCGGAAGCGATTCCCCCCATCGTCGGCGGCATGTCGGTGTGTACGGTCTCCCGATTGGGCCCCGTCACCTCGCACCGAAGACCAGCGAGAACTCGCGCTGTCGCCGGTACGCTCTTCGAGTATGCGGTCTCGGGCTGCTCCGCTATGACCCTACTGGTCTTCTCTAGCGCTTCGCGTACGCTTGTGGTGGACATCGAATCCTCCAGTTGAGCGACTTCATCTCAGTGCTCTCGAGCAAGCGTTGGTGCCGAGCCTCGGTGAGAAGCGCCGCGACGAGCACCGCCCGCGCGCGGTTAGTCCGAGAACTCATCGCGTCTCATGACCGCTGCACATCTCGGACGTGACGAAAATCAGGGATAGTTCCTTTTGCGGCACCTTGACTTCTTGCGCCTTGCCTCTCCGAACAGGGACCTGGGTCGATGTCACTTCGTATCCCTTCTGACGCATGAAGCTGGCAAACCCGTCGGGGCTACTGACTTCACCCAGATCGGGAACTTTGCGCTTGAGAACCCCGATCTCCACGCAATCTCCGTGTCTTGACATCAGAAACCACCGCTCGGCCGCCAGAGTGGCCCCTGGCGCCATCAGCGTGAGGCAGGTTAACCCGGCCAGCGCGGCGGAGGTTCTCAGCACGTCTCGTTGATCCGCACGGCCTGGCGAGCAGCGTCGATGCGCGCTACATCAACTACCCGCTGCAGCGCATTGTTAGGCGGACGTCTCATCGTTCGTCCCGATGCACGGTTGAAGGCGAAAACGCGGGAAGGCACACCGCGATGTATTCGGCGCCCTTGGCGTCCGGAGTGCTGTAGCGAACCCACTCGCCGGGCTGCGTGACAACGCACTGCCCGGCGGCTACGTCGCACTCACCGCCCTCGTATTCCAGATGAACCCTTCCGCTCAAGACAACGGTGATCTCACTGAACTCCGGGCGTTGGCCAGGCTCAATCCAACCCGCGGGGGAAACCATTCGAGCAACGCTCACTTCCGAGTGACTCGAGTTGACGCGACCGACATACTCCTCGATTCGCTTCGGCTTGTTTCCGGCCGCTTCGATGATCGTGGGCGACTCAATGATTCGAGGCATAGCGTGTGACTCCGTTTTCCCGTTCGCGTAACGCTCGCGCTGGTTGCGGTCGGCTCGAGCGCGTGTTTGGGCTCATCATCGAATGCTAACCCGTTGGATTCGGGACGATGATTTTCGAATCATCTCTATTCCCCCATTCCCCCCAGGATGCCACGTAGTTGCGGACGCGCGGATAACCTAACGACTTGAGGGCGAGGAATGTATTGGCCGAGCGATAGCCGCCATGACAGAACGGAATGATGGTCTTGTCTGGCGTCGCACCTCTTGAAACATAGAGATCCCGAATCTCATCCGCGGGGCGAAATGCGCCTTTATCGTCCAGGTGATCGCGCCAGAAGATGTGCACGGCGCCCGGAATGGTTCCGGCGCGCCGGGCCCGCCTCTCGGTCCCCCGGTGCTCGGACTCCCGCCGCACATCGACAATGACCGTCTCGTCATCCTCGATGGCGCGAAGCACATCAAACCGGGTTGCCAGCAGACCGAGGTCGGGCGTTCCTTTGAACGGGGGCGGCGTCGGCGGCGCTTTTGCCGGATCGGCTGGCGGCGGGGCTTCTGCCAAGCGGACGAGGCGCCTGCCCGATGCGGTCCACGCCTGCGTTCCGCCGTCGAGGATTCTGACGTCCGGGTGCCCCAGAACCGCAAGGAGCCAGACCGCCCGCGCCGCGCGCTCCCCGCTCTCGTGATCGTAGATCACTACCCCCTTATGCACGGATACACCGCGGGCCCCAAACAGTGTTCGGAATATTGGCAGGAAGGCATTCAACGGGGCTTCCGAGGAATCGTTCAAGCTGACACCGTAGATGTCGAGATGCTTGCTGCCCTCGATGTGGCCGACCGAAAACTCCTCCGCCGGGCGCAAGTCGATCAGCGTAACCGTCCCCAATCGCTCGCCTAGCTCGCGAGGATCGATCAGATATTTCCGGTCCGGAAAATCACCGACTGGCATGAGATGGCTCCGACGATGCGCCTAGGGAATGGGCAAGGGGTCGTTCTGCGGGTATTCCAGCGCCAGCTTCTCGTACTCCGAGCGCCAGGTATCCGGCGGGTAGTTGTACGGATCGCGCTCCGCGAGAAAGGCTGCCAATTCGAAATGCGCCAGCTTCCCCTTGAACGGCACGGTGTCCAGATGCGCCTTGCCGCAAATGTGCGCCACGATCGACCGGCAGGCGTGGGCATAGGACCAGGTCATGGACGCGGCGGTGGCGTCGAGCAGGACGGCCAGGAAAAACAGGTTCGGCTCGTCGAGCGAGCGAAAGAGCGAGCCGCAACGCGCGGCCAAGTCGTCGATGTGGCGGATCTTCGCCAGCGCTGGCGAGGCGAAGTAGCTGAGGTCCATTTCGTACCCCGTTCCCCACAGGATCAGATCGGCGTCGGTCCGCGCGCCGGAGGACAGATGCACCGACTTTCCCTCGATGCGCACGACCTCGCCGCGGTGCCTCTCGAATTCGCGGAAATGCTCGATCATGTGGCAGCGGCCGGGAATGAGCTGGTGGCGCCGCAGATCGAAGTCCTCGTCGGGAAGAATGTCCTCGAGCCCGAACTCGTGATACCGCTGGCGGAAATCCTGCGTGACGTCGCGGCTGATCTTTTCGGCGCTGTTGCCGAGCATCTGCATCTTCGCGAGCGCGCGCGTGTCCCCGGCGATGTTCTTGGGCTTGCGGGTAGGTCTCATCCATCGCGTCGCTCGATAGACCCACGCGATCCGACGCGCCTGATGCTTCAGGCATAGCTCGAGCAAGTCGTAGGCCGATGCCCCACCGCCCACCACCAGCACGTCTCTGCCGGCGATCACCGAAGGGTCCCGGAGCGTCGATGAGTGGCGCTCCTCGATCGAGGTATGCGATCTCTCGACTGGCGGCACGATCGGGCGGTTGTGTCCGCCGGTTGCCGACACCAGAAAACGCGACTGGTAAGTCCGCGCCGTCGTCGACACTCTCCAGCCGCCCTCGCCGGCCTCGGCGCGTTCGACCGGCTCGCCCAGGCGAATGCGCGCCGCAAGCTCGAACCTGTCGACCCAGGCCTGGATGTTCTTCAGGACGCTCTTCTGGTCCTCCCCATCGATCGGCACATCCCCCAGCGTCCATTCCTTCCCGGGGGACTGGATGTCCTGCCACTCCGGCAGTTGGGCCCAGAGGCCGCCCACCACGCCCTGCTTTTCCAGGAGCACGGCGTCGAGGCCCGCCCGCTTCGCGTAGTAGAGGCAGAGAACACCGCCGATTCCGCCGCCAATGATGATGACATCCAGTGGCCCGTCGACCTGCACCGAAGCCTCCCCGGGAATGGCAACTGACGTTTCCACCCCCTTCGGCAACTGTACTCCAATCAGTCCGGCCGATCTCCCCGCCCCGGAACGTGCCGCGAGCATTGCACCGCTCGGCCCCGGTTAGGGCGCGGAGGTCGGTCCGGAAGAGTCATTGGATCAATCCCACGCCTCTACATCAACCTGCCGGGTGATCTTGCCTTCCGAGAACACGATGATGACGTGCTCTACGATTCGCCTGCCATCGGCGAGAGTGCACCAGACGCGGAATGCAGCGCGGCCCGAGCCGATCACTTCGTCCTCAATCGCCAGCAGCACGTTGCTCGCCTTCACACGACCCAAAAAGTCCGCGATCTGCTTGCGTCCCGCCATTCGGTGAGGCGCCCTCGGTGGGTGCGTGTGCCGGTACTCGATCCATTCGGCATTCTCGTCAAAGAATTCCAACCAGGCCGATATGTCCTGGGCGACGAATGCTCGTTTGAACGCTGAGAAATCGAACTGCGCCCGAGATCGGTCGTTCATGTCTATTCGCTCCTGTTTGCGGCGGCTTGTGCTCTATGGGGAGGACCCTTCCGCCCCCTGCAAGAAGTCCAACATCGCGTTCGTGACCGCTGCAGGCTGCTCTAGAGACGACAGGTGCCCGGCTCCCGGAATCTCCACCAGTCGGGCGTGGGGTAGCGCCCGCGCCAGCCGCCGGGACCGATCCGGCGGCAGGGACTGATCCTCGGCTCCGACCAGCACGAGAGCGGGCACGTTGATCTCCCCCAGCCTCGGAAACAGATCGTCCCGTTCGTTCAGTGCCTCTAGCGTCCGGAGTGCCGATGGAATGTCCACACGAGCAAACCGATCGACCCACTCCGCAACCAGATCTGGCTTCCTCTGACGTGTCGTCCGACCGAACATCTGGCGCCTAATCTGCCAAAGCACGGGACGGACCCCACAGACGCGTACCAACCCTCCGAGAGCGGTGTACTTGAGGCGGCTCCAGAGTCGCTCGGGTCCCGCGTCCGTATCGACCAGTACTAATGCACTCAACCGGTCGGGTGCGCGAAGCGCAGCGCGCAGTGCGATCATCCCGCCGATCGACAGACCAGCCCAGGCTGCTCGATCGATCCTTAGGACATCAAGGACCGAGAGCGTATCCTCCACCATGTCATACAGGTTGAAGGCCCTTGAAACCCGGCTCGAGGCACCGTGACCCCGGCAGTCGATGTTGATGACACGGTTGTGGGCTGCAAGCGGCCCCACCTGGTTCTGCCACATCGCACCTGAGCACAGGAAGCTGTGGAGGAGAACCACCGCCGGACCATCACCAACTGCCTCGAACGCAATCTCGATCCCCCGACGTTGGACGCGTGTCATGCCACGGTGCTCGCACTGTGGGCCGCCGGGATGCGCGGGAGATACCCTCCTTGACGACTGCCCGGGGCACCCGTACCGTGGCGTAGCTCGCGGTGCGCGCTCCGAAATGAGTCGTCGTCGCCCGTGTACCGAATTACCACTGGCCTATTCGCAAAATCATCAGACAGGGGACAGCATGCTTGAAAAGTCCATTACATCTTACAAAGATTTGCAGTTTGCTCCCTTAGGCGAGGGCAATCCTGTGGAGGCCGCGTTGTTGTGGGGAGACCCGGGGAAGGGACCAGCCGCTTTCATTGTTCGCATGCCCAAGGGGTGTTCGGAGCCATGGCACAGCCACACGGCGACGTACCGAGCGGTCTTGATCGAAGGCCAGTTCCGAACCCGCGGCAAAGACGCCGCCACGGATTTTGCAGAGGTATATGGGCCGGGCTCGTACGTCGTGCAGCCGGGTGGCCAAACCCACTCTGAGGTCAACGCTGGCGACGGGCCGTTGCTCGCCCTGGTCTACTTTGAAGGGCCCGCAGACTTCGTTCCATCGAAGTGAGTGGCCGCGCAGAAGCGGATCTTCTGGTCCATAGGCTCAGGAACAGACAACGGTTCGATACGATAGTGCTACCGGTCAACGCGCCACGCACTCATGGGCGATGACGGAACTTTTTCTGGGGGAACGCCGAACGAGCAAGCGCAGCCGCGGCTAAACCGCGTAGTCAGACGGGCGGGCGATTCTTACGATAAGAGTTCTTCAAGGCGATCTTGCCGTCTCGAAAGGTGAACAGATCACAGCCATTCACTTCGACGCGAGTGCCGTCCGCGCGTGTTCCCGTGAATGTCCACTCAGATACTCCTCTATCCCCGCGAACGAAATGGCGTGCGTCACCCCAGTGAGCATCGGGGAAGGTTGCCCACACTTCAGCAAAGCCAGCTCGGACGGCCTCACGACCTGCATACCGGGTGCCGCAGACTTCCGGGCCCGCAGAGGCCTCGAAGACACAATCCTCCGTCATGAATGACATGAGGGCATCGACATCGTGACGATTCCACGCGTCGGCGAAGGCTTGCAAGACCTCCGTGGTGACCTCAGCAATCACATTTGGCATGATCGTCTCCCGCAGTCATCTCTATAGCGTGCTCGTTGTCTTGATGCCCAACGACTCACTTCAGCGGCCCGTCCGAGTGGGCGTAGCCTGCTGCAGATACTTGTGGACGAAAGCGATCGCCATGCTGCCCTCGCCGACCGCGGAGGCGACGCGCTTGACCGGGCTCAGCCTCACGTCCCCACAAGCGAAAATCCCGGGGACGCTCGATTCGAGCAGGTAGGGATCGCGGCTGCGCGACCAGCGCCCAGCCTTCACCACGTCGTCGCCGGTCAGGACATATCCGCGCGCATCGCGTGCGATTTCCTCCGGAAGCCACCCGGTCTCCGCGTCGGCGCCAATGAAGACAAAAAGGCCGCCACAGTCTTCTCTGCGCACCTTCGCGCTCGCGCCATCGCGTATGTCGATTCCTGTCAGATGCGTGTCGCCATGCGCGCCGACGACTTCCGAGCGCAGTTGCACCGTCACGTTGGATTTCGAGCCGAGCTGCGCGATGAGGTAGTGAGACATGCTCTTCTCCAGGGAATCGCCCCGGACGACGAGCGTCACCGTTCGCGCGTGATTGGCAAAGTACAACGCAGCCTGGCCGGCCGAGTTTCCGGCACCGATCAGGTGGACGTCGAGCCCATGGGTCGCGATCGCCTCGCTGCGTGCCGCGCCATAGTAAACGCCCTTGCCCATGAGCCGATCGAAGCCGTCGATCGCTAGTCGGCGCCACGCGACGCCGGTGGCAAGAATGACGGTCCGCGCCTGGATGACGTCCTCGCCATCGAGATAGATCCGACGCGTTGTCGGATCGATACGATCGACAGAGCGGGTGACCACAATCTCCGCCCCGAGCCGGCCCGCTTGCTTGAGCGCCCGGCTCGCGAGGTGGTCGCCCGAGACGCCGCTGGGAAACCCGAGATAGTTCTCGATCCGCGAGGACGTCCCCGCCTGGCCGCCCGGTGCTTCACGCTCCACCACCAGCGTGCGCAGTCCCTCGGATGCGCCGTACACCGCCGCTGCGAGACCCGCCGGCCCGCCGCCGACGATTACGGTGTCGTATTCGGCAAGGCGTGGATGCGTTTGCAGGCCAAGGCGCTGCGCAAGGTCGCGCCTCGCAGGTCGTTTGAGGAGTGTCCCGTCGGCCAGCATCAGCACGGGGCACTCTTCATCCGTCGGACGGTTGTCGGCCCAATGCGTCGGCAAATCAGGCGCATCGGGTGTCATCCAGTCATAGGTAATCTGGTTCCGCGCGAGGAACTGGCGCAACCCGCCGCAGGCGCTGTCCCAGCGGTGGCCGACGATGGTGACGCGCGGCTTGGGCGCCTCGGCCGAGACGTTCTGCATCAGGCCGATACGCTCGCGCGCCAGTGCAGTAACTTTCAAGGAAATCTCGGGTGATGCCGCAGCGATCGCGTGATACTCCCTGAGCCCCACGCGCATGACTCGAGAGGGTTCCGACGCCCGATATCCTCCGAAGAACTGCGTGCCGATGGTGATCGGCACTACGCCAAAAACGTCGCCGGCGCCAAGGTAGTAAAGCGTCCGCTCGATGCCGTCGATCACGGTGAACACATGCAGTTTGCCAGTGAGGACCGCGAACAGCGCGCGCTCCTCGCTGCCCGGATGCAAGGCGTATTCCCCGGGGGCGAGATGCAGATCGGCTGATGTGCGCGCGAGGCGTTCTAGTTCAGGCACCGCTAGCGTCGAGAACAGCGGGATCTTCCGGACGTCATCAATTGTCAGCATGGCTTGGTTAGAGGCACGAAGGAGGAGCGGCTCCTCACCAAGGATTACACATGTATCGCGGCTCCGCAAAAAAGAGCGTGCATCAAACTGATCGCTTTCCCGCCCATCACCGCGACAGCGCACGAACAAATGCCTCCGGCTGCTCAGGCGTGATCAGCCACGGCCTACCGCTAGCGCGCTCGATCCACACGAAACGATCAGTACGCGTGACATACATCTGGACTACGCCACGCCGCTTCGTCCAAAGCCATCCGAACCCGCCCCAAAGTCCGCCGGCACCGACTCGCATGCCCCACCCGATCTCCCTTTTCAGCTCTTGTCTGTCGACAACTCGCACATTCGAAATGTCCCCTCGGGGAATGTCGCGGCGCTTGAGCGGCCAGATCACCTGGAGTCCTCCCCGATGCACGATGAACTGGCTCGGCCGAAACCGGAGCCACACCCAGGCGTATGTGGCGATCAGGAACACGGCTGGAGCGGCGAGCAGCCGCCTCCCGAACAGTGCACCGACGAGGAATGCGAGTGGGAGCGCCAGAAGAAGAAGTGTCAGCGTCAGTACCAGCGGCGACATCTGCGCCGGTCGGAAGCCCTTCGGCCCGACCGCGGGGTCGGGCGGAATGGGATTGTCACTGGGCATTAGCAAGCCGGTGGCCGTGGCAAATGGTTACAAGGTTTGCGCCGACGGCGACTATGACACCCGAGGCGACTGGTAGCACCTGGCGAGGCAGCGGCATTTCCGAGAACACGGCCCCTACCCTTTGTGTCGCCCAACAGTGCATCAGCAGCGGGCGGCCAACAATCCCCCAAGAGACCCATGCAACTAGGATGATCGTGGCCGACCGTCTGCCGCAAGCACGTCCCGCCGGGGCGCCCGGAGCCTCGGGCCCGTCGCCTACTTCCGGGCCGCGACCGTCGTCATGCCTACCTGCAAGGGCAAACCACTGTCGGTGACGAGGGGCTGCCATCGGCTGCACACCTCCCGTTCGAGCGCCATGCGCCGCTCCGCGCTGGCTTTGGAGACCGGCTCGGCCAGTGGGGTGCTGTACAGGTACTGCCAGAGAAAATCGACCGGGGCCGGCAGTCGCAGCGGCTTGGGTCTGGCCTGCACGTCGACCTCGCGAAAGCCCGCGTCGCGCAGAAGCTTCGTCATGTCGGCGACGTCGTGCAGCGAAAACACGAGGTCACCGAACGCGGCCGCCTGCGGGCCGATGTGCCGCGCCAATGCCTCGGTCATGATGCCGAAGAGCGACGGCTTCGGGCCCGGCACGTTGACATAGATGCGACCTCCGCGATCCAGCACGCGCCGCATCTCGCGCAACGCCGCTGGTTTGTTGGGCATGAACTGCAGGCCCATCTGACACAGCACCACATCGAACGAGCCGTCCGGCAGGGGCATTGCTTCCGCGCTCGCCTCGTACCAGTTGATGGAAATTCCAGAGGGTGTCGACGCCCGGGCGACCGTCAGCATGCCCGGGTGCACGTCCAGGCCGGCCACCATGCCCGAGGGCCCGACGTGTTCGGCCGCGAGCCGGGTGACGACGCCCGTGCCGCAGGCAACATCGAGCACTCGCTCGCCGGGCTGCAGTCCAGCGGCTTCGATCAGGTCTTCCGCTACGGGTCCGCCGATGGCCGGGACGAAATAGCGCTGGTAGTTCTCGGGTGGGGATTTCGAATAAGGCTGTGCATTGGCCTGTGTGTATGGTGCATTCATCTGTCTCCTCCTTGCCTGATTGGGACGTCCACCAGCCTAGGCGAGCGGGCGCCGGGCGCGCATCGCCAGAAATCGGCATGCCGTGGCGATGGGCATATGGTCAGAATTGACCATGGCGGGATTCAGATGAGCTTGTGGGTATGGGCGTAGGTGGTGGCCGCGGTACGTGAGTTGACGCCGAGCTTGTCAAAGATGTTGCTCAAGTGGCGCGCCACTGTGTGCTCGCTGATGGCGAGCGCGGCGGCGATCCGGCGATTGGATTGTCCCGCGGCGACCAGGGCGAGCACTTCGCGCTCGCGCTGGGTAAGCGCGCCGTCGGATTCGGCGTCCGACGCCAATCGTTCCAGCTGGGCAAGCGCCGGCGCGGCGTCGAGCCGTTGGAACACGGCGCGCGCGGCATCAAAATGCATGCGCGCGGTTTCGCGATCATCGAGCCGGCGACAAACCTGGCCGAGCAGGACACGCACGCACGCGGATTCATAGGGCATTTCAAGTTGCTGCCACAGCATCCATGCTTCGCGCAGGCACGCCTGTGCGGCCTGCGTCTCGCCTTCCGCGAGAAGCACGGCGCCGCTGCTGTGCGCGGACGCCGCTGCCAGATAAGGCGTGTTCAGTTTCGCCGAGATTGCGGCAAGCTCATCGGCGGCCTTGCGCGCGCCCGTGGCGTCACCCAGTGCGAGCAGAATCTCGATCAGCGGGCCAAGCAGCCGAGGACGTGACAGCCCGCCCGTAGGGCCGGGCACGTCGACGGCAGCGTCGACGGCGCGGCGGATCGCCGCTGCGGCGCCGTCGACCTCACCCGTGGCAAGGCGCAGAAGCGAGATACCGGGTTGGGGTTCGCAACCGTAGCGGTCGGCGTCGCGGAACATCTGCTCAGCGGCGTCGAATTCGCCACGCAGGCGATGCAGTTCGCCCTGCTGATAACAGGCCCGCCCGACCACGACCTCGGAGCGTGCCGCCAGATGGTCGCGTGCCTTGGCGGCCTCATCGAGGGCGCCGGACCAGTCGCCGCGCGCCTGCAAGACTTGGGAACGGTGGACCAGACACTCGCCGCGAAACGGCGTGAGATCCGGCTGCGCGGCACACCAAACGTCAAGTTGCCGCGTCCATTCGTGTGCTCGAGCCAGATCGAAGGTACGCTGGCAGGTCAGGATGACTGCGCAATAGACGATTCCTGCCAGCACCGGCGAGACCTTGCCCGCCGTGATCCCGAGCATCGCCTCGTCCAGCCGGGCGGTGCCCTCGGCAAGCTCGTGTTGCATGATCAGGGCCTGGCCCTGGCCGAGCAGGCCGAGCGCGAGCAGATCGGAATCATCGAACCGCTCGGCGAGCACGACTGCGGCGGCGAAGCGCGCGGCGGCGCCAGCGAGATCGCCCGAACCCATCGCCAGCAGGCCGCCGACGACCTCGCCGTACCCCTGCACGGCGCTCACCTCGTGCCGCGCGCTGTCTAGGCGCCGCGCCCGCGCCAGCCAGCCGGTGGCTTGGGCCGGCTCGCCGCGCACGAGTTGAACAATGCTCAGCCAGTAGCCCCAGTAGACGGCGCGCTCTAGGTCGCTGCGGTCAATCCAATCGTGATGGACGCGCGCCCAGAGCGTGACCGCATGGTCATCCTGGCCCACCAAGTAGGCGGCCGTGGCCAGGCGTTCGAGGTCCGTGGGATCGAGCGACGCGTCACGGTCGGCGGCGGATAGCCGCGCGTAGGCTGTCCGCCATTGCCGCCGGGCAAATGCCGACCGGCCCTGATCGACTGCGTCGGTGTGTGCCATCGGTAACGAATGCCTGACTTTACCACCAGAATCGCCCCGATCGTCGCCGCTGAGGGGGTGCGCAGGAGGGGCGCTTTCCGCGGCCGGATGATGCCGTGCGCGGCGTGCGCGGCCTGCTAACGCTCGCCTTCAGCGGCGCGCCGCTTGCGGCGCCTCCGCTGCAACGGATGGTTGGGCATCAGCGTCATGGTTTGACTGCCGTGGCGAGTACTGCGGGAGTCGGCATCTCGTAATATTCGCCGCGCTTGTATTCCATCACCGTCTCCCGCAAGGCTGCTTTGATTGCCTCTCTCGCGCCCGGGCTCTGTGCGCGAAGCGTTGCCGCCGCGCGTACAGTTCCTTCGGTTACCGCTTCGAAGACCTCGTTCGGGTCCGAAACACGCCATACCTGGGGCACTTGACGACAGAACGGAGAGGCAAAGCCCGCCTTTAGGAGCGCCTTTTCGCTCTGCTCGGGATCACTGAACAAGAAGAAATTCGGCCCGGCGGTTGATCTGTGTTTGCCATCGGAGCCTCCTTTGTCGAGTTTCGCGAATAGCAACTACTGCCATATCTACTGACGCCCAACTATCACCGTAGACAGCTCGAAATCTTCACTCCTCCACGTTTTCGAGCAATACCTCGGCGACTTCGCGCGGCTTGAGCAGCATCGCATCGTGCCCGCTCTTCACCTCGAAGAAGCGCCAGCCGGGCGCGTTGCGATACTTCGCCGCGAACTGGTCAAACGAGCCGGTTCCGGGCGAGGTGCAGTGCACGAAGGTCTTGGGGATGCGCTTAAGCGCCTCCTCGTTGTTCAGGCGCAGGGGCTGCGTCTGCGACGCGAAGGGATGTGGCACTTCACGGGGCTTCAACCACCCGATCAGCGCCGGATCGGTATGGCCCCACAGAGCGGCCGGCGGCGGTGGGACGAACCCACTTTCCTTGGCCTGCTCCCGGAACCCATTCACGCGCTCGGGGACGGCCGCGGCGACGTAGTCCATGCAGGACTTACCGTTCTCGCCGACGAAGGCATCGAAGTAGATGAGCCGTCGGATCCGCTGCGGCACGCGGTCCGCCGCGCCGGTGATCACCATGCCCCCGTAGCTGTGCCCGAGAAGGATTACCTCATGGAGGTCTTCCATCTCTAGCAGCGACACCACGTCTTGGATATGCGTATCGAGATCGATCTCCCTGCTCGACAGATGCGCCCGATCCCCCAGCCCCGTCAGCGATGGCGTAAACACCTCGTGCCCACGCTTCCTCAGCATCGGCGCCACATGCCGCCATGCATACCCGCCGTGCCATGCGCCGTGGATCAGAACGAACGTCGCCATGTCCGAAGTCACGCCCAACGCCTGCGTTGAGCGGCGTGCTCGTGACGCGCCGCGAGACCGCACGACCGCGAAGGCGTGCCCACACCAAAAGGATCCCGCTGACGGCGCGTCCGATCGAACGTGTGGTTGGACCACGAGATCCGCGAGCAAGAATGAACGTGAGGTCCCAGCGAGGTGGCCATCAAGCGTCGTCCTCCGGAAACAGCACCGACCACGAATCTTGTGAGCCGATCAGCAAACCTAGGCCGTTTATCGAGGGCTTTTCGCAGGGGGCGGCATCTACCTCCTTCGCAAGAAGGGCCGAAGCCGGAGAAAAGTACACCTCGACTTGGCAATGGAGATGACCCTCCGAGTCGTGCCGAACGAACACCGCTACATCCTTCGGGCGCGCAGCACCCCGGTACGCCGATTCAAACAGAGCCTCGATGTGGCCCAAAGGTTCGAAGGCCATCATTGCGTCACCGAGATGCTTATAGAACCACGCGCTCATCATAGACCCGGGCCCAACGCTCGCGCTGAGCCGCCGCCGAGGCGCGCAGCGACGAGGGAACCGCAAGCCGGCGACGCCCGCTGGCGGCGGTCGGCTCGAGCGCGTGGTTAGGCGACAGACGCTTCCTGATGTGCACGAAACACGATCCGCTCGTCGAGCCAACGTTAGGCCCCATTTCTCGATTTCCTTCGCAATACCTCGGCCAATTTATGGATTACCAAGAAAGTTATCAGCAACAAGATCCATTGGATCAGCATAGGCAAGACGCCCCAGGTTAGGCCACCCCAATTGCCATACATCTTCGTGCAGTCACCGGTCACACACCAGACCGTAACTACTAGCGCAGGCACGGGTATCACGCCATGGTCGACCAGAAAACTTATTGAAAAGAATATTGAAAATGTCGTCACCGCAACACCAGTACGGACCAATCCGGGCTTACTGCGCCTCGCACTTAGCACGATTAACCATACGGCAATCGCACAATATGCAAGGGCTCCGAGAATCATCAGGGCCATACCCAAGCGTATCTCTTGTGAGACTTGGCGCCTAACGCTCGCGATCAGCGGCCGCGAAGAAGCGGGCGAATGCCCGCTTCGAAACGGTCCGCTGCATCCGATGGTTCGGCGTCCTTGTGGATACTGACCAACGCTACTATTCCGCGGTAGTCGGATCGATCACCGAGCGCACCCGGGCTACCGAGTTGGCGGGAACCCCCCCTTTCTGTGCGTGCTGCTTCACTGCCTCCTCGTCGGGTGCGATGTATTCGCAGTGGATCTTGTTGTCGGTCACGAAGCTCTGAACCCACTGGATCCGATTAGCCCACGGACCGTCGACCCTCGTCAAATCGTTCCTTCTCCATGACAATCGGCTCGAACGGCAGCGGCGTCGACGACGCCTTGACCAAGTAGCGCAGTCGCGGGTTCGGCGTCGTCGCCGCCTCCACGATTGCGT
>JAJDOG010000076.1 GCA_022340285.1 Betaproteobacteria bacterium | reverse complement strand
GGCCGGTCCTCGGCGGCTGGCTCATCGAGCACGTCTCGTGGCGCGCGGTCTTTCTCCTGAACATCCCGCTCGCAGCAGTAGTGGCCGCACTCGCCTGGCGATATGTACCGGAAAGCCGCGATGACGAATCGCGCGCGGGACTCGACTGGCAGGGGGCAGCGCTCGCGACCGTCGCACTGGGAGCGATCGTCTACGGACTCGTCGATGCGCCACGGCTCGGCTTCGACGCGCCGCGCGTGCTCGGAGCGCTCGCCGTTGGGACCACGGCATCGGCAGGATTTCTCCTGGTCGAAGCGCGAAGTCGCAATCCGATGGTTCCACTCGCCCTATTCCGCGATGGGGACTTCGGCGGGGCGAATCTGCTGACGCTCTTGCTGTACACCGCGCTGAGCGGAGCGCTCTTCTTCCTTCCGCTCAATCTCATTCAGGTGCAAGACTTCAGTGCGACGGCGGCTGGTGCAGCGATCCTGCCGTTCGTTCTCATCATGTTCTTCCTGTCGCGCTGGTCCGGCGGCTTGGTGGCACGCTACGGCGCCAGGCTGCCGCTCATTGTCGGCCCGGGGATCGCCGCGATCGGTTTCGCACTGTTCATCCCGCCGGGCATCGGCGGAAACTATTGGACGAGCTTCTTTCCCGCGGTGGTGACCCTCGGCATCGGCATGGCCGTCAGCGTCGCCCCGCTCACCACCACCGTGATGAACGCCGTCGGCGAGCGGCGTGCGGGACTCGCCTCCGGCGTGAACAATGCGGTGGCCCGCACGGCGGCGCTGCTCGCGATCGCAGTGTTGGGGCTTGTCCTGCAGCACGCCTTCAATCGTGCGCTCGACCTGCGCCTATCGCGTCTGAACCTTCCGCCGGAGGCGCGCCTTGTCGTCGATGGTCAGCGCGCGAAGCTGGCGGGGGCGGAATTCGGCGAGGTTCTCGCTCCGGAAACGCGCACAGCCCTCAGGCGCGCGACAAACGAGTCGTTCGTGGCGGGTTTCCGTCTGGTGATGGCAGTCGCCGCTCTGCTCGCGGCGCTCAGCGCGCTGAGCGCTTGGCTACTCGTCCAGCGCAAGAACGCCGGAGTCGACAAGTCCACTCCTTGAAGCTCGGCGTCCGCGGGTGTCCACGCGGCGTCGCGAGCATACGCTCTTGGAAAAGAGCGGCGGTGCATACCACCTACCTGAATCGCTCGGCGTTCGGAAGCCCGGCGATCAGCTGGTTACCTGCGCCGGCGTGGGGATAGGGCGTCCACTCCGCACGATCGCGCACGAATCCCGGATGCGCGTCCTCGCACGCGCGCAGCGCCGCGTCCGCCTCTTCCAGGCGCCCGAGATGGCTGAGAGCAACGGCCTTGATGTAGTGCGCGTGAGGATAGTCGGGCCGCTGGGCAATCGCCGCGTCGGCGCAGTCGACGGCCCGCGCGTGGTTGCCGCGGTTGACGTAGGCGCGTGCAAGGAACGTCAGCTGCATGTGGCGCTGCGGGCTCTGCGCCTGGTATCCCAGCGCCTTTTCCATCATCGGTATGCCCTCGCTGTCTCCCGAGACGTCAAGGATGTTACCGAGCTGGTGCAGCGCGTCGGCGTCACTCGGGTTGAGCTCGACCGCCAGACGCCCTTCCTTGATTGCGAGCTCGAGTTGATTCCGCCACAGGTATCCGGTGCTCAGTACGATATGCGCGCGTGAGGAGGCACGGTCGAGACGGACCGCCGTCTGCGCGGCGTCGATGAGGCTGGACATCCACACCTCGCGATCTTCGGCGAAGTGCAGCAACAGGTCGCGCGAGTAGCTGAGAGCCAAGTCGGCATGAGCCCTCGCGAACTCCGGGTCGAGTGCGATGCTGCGCTCAAAGAAAGCACGCGCCTTCTGGTTCCCCTCGCGTGTGTAATCGTGGAGATGCCACCTGCCGCGCAGGTAGTAATCCCAGGCGCTGAGGTTGTCCGGCTGCTTCGCACTGGAGCGCACGTACTCTGCCCGGCCCAGCGCAGGCTCGACGATCGATGCGATCTTCCGCGAGATATCGTCCTGAACAGCGAATACGTCCTCCACCACGCGGTCGTAGCGCTCCCCCCACACGTGATGACCTGTCGTCGCATCGATGAGCTGCGCGGAGATCCGCAGGCGATTGGCGATCCTGCGCACGCTCCCCTCGAGGACGTAGCGCGCACCGAGTTCCCGACCGATCTGCTTGACGTCGACGAACCTCCCCTTGTAGGCAAAGCTGGAGTTTCTGGATACGACGGGAAACGAGCCCCAGAGGAGCAACGCGGCGATGATGTCCTCTGACAGCCCGTCGGACAGGTACTCCTGGTCAGCGTCGCCGCTCATGTTCCCGAACGCGAGCACGGCGACCGCGGGTCGGTCCGCGCTCGGCGCGGCCGGCGCGCCGGCCGACGGCGGGGCCTCGCCGCTGCCGTCCACCTCGGCGACGAACCGGAACCCGCGCCGCGCGACGGTGCGGATCGCGACCTGCTCGCGTCCGTTGTCACCGATCGCCTTCCGCGCCGCGCTGATACGACTCGAGAGCGTCTCGTCCGAGACGATCCGTCCGTGCCAGACGGCCTCGTTGAGCTCGTCCCGGCTCACCACCCGGTCCCGATTCGCGACCAGATAGGTGAGCAGGCTGAAGACTTGGGGCTCAACGGCGCGCGCGCGGCCGTCGACGGTTAGCTCCTGACGGTCAGTGTCGAGCTCGCAGTTCAGGAATCGGTACTTCATCGCGATGCTATCGGTTTGACGGGCCGAGCCGAGGGGTGCGTCTCGCCGCCGGCCGGCGCGCGGTTTCGCGCACTACCTTCTGCTCGCAAGCGGAACCCGATTCTGGAGGTTGAACGAAATCAATGCAAATCCTCAAGCTTTTCTTCAGGTCTTTCCGCTCGCCGCTCCCTAGCATGGCCGGACCGATCGACGGTCCGGATTTCTCCTACTGCTCGCTCGGTGGACATCCATTTCAACGCGCCAGGAGGACACGGCAATGACGTTACGTATCGGAGACATCGCACCTGACTTCGTCGCCACGACGACCGAGGGATCGATCAGATTCCACGAGTGGATCGGCGACAGCTGGGCGATCCTGTTTTCGCACCCCAAGGACTTCACGCCGGTCTGCACCACGGAGCTCGGCTACCTCGCCGGCATGAAGGGGGAGTTCGAGCAGCGCAACTGCAAGATCATCGGCCTGAGTGTGGACCCCGTCGACGAGCATGCCAAGTGGTCGAAAGACATCGAGGAGACGCAGCGCCACGCGGTGAACTATCCGCTGATCGGGGACACCGAACTGGCTGTCGCCAAGCTCTACGGCATGCTTCCGGCCGACGCGGGCGAGTCGTCCGAGGGACGCACCGCGGCAGCAAACGCCACCGTGCGCACGGTGTTCCTGATCGGGCCCGACAAGCGGATCAAGCTCTCGCTCACGTATCCCATGAGCACGGGGCGCAACTTCGACGAGGTGCTGCGCGTCCTGGTCTCTTGTCAGCTGACCGCCACACACAAGGTCGCGACGCCGGCGAACTGGCGTGAGGGCGAAGAGGTCATCATCGTGCCGTCCGTATCGGACGACGAGGCTCGCCGCGAATACCCCGGGGGATGGCGAGCGCCCAAGCCATATCTGCGCTACGTCCCGCAACCCGCCGCCTGATCACGAGGGCTGCGCCGATGCCCACCCAGCCGCCCCGCCCCGATCACCGTACGTGGTGGACGGTCGGCGTCCTCGGTGCCTCGTACGCGCTCGCGCAGACGGGGTCGACGCTCATGATGACTGTGACAGCGCTCACCGGCTCTCTCTTGTCGGAGGATCCCGCGCTGGCCACCCTGCCCCTCGCCGTCCAGTTTCTGGCCACGATGATCGCCACGATCCCGGCGGCAGAACTGACGACCCGTGCCGGCGCGCGACTGGGATTCTCGGCGGGCCAGCTCGTCGGTGCCATCTCGGCCGCGCTCGCCGCGGTCGCGGTCGTCCTCGGTGACTACTGGCTATTCGTGGCCGCGAGCGGAGGAATCGGCATCCACAACGCCGTCTGGCAGCGGCTGCGCTTCGCCGCCGGCGATGCCGTCGAACCCGCGCACAGGGCGCGCGCGATCTCCTACCTGTTGGCGGGTGGAGTCGTGGCCGCCTTGTTGGGCCCGTGGTTGGCGACCCATACGCGCGACCTGTTCACACCCGCAGCGTTCGCCGGAAGCTTTATCGCGTTGTCGGGCCTCTGTCTTATCAACGCATCGGTCCTGCAAGCTGGACGGTATGCGCGGATCAAGAAGCAATCGTCGTCCGCTTCGGGGCGGCCGCTGCGCGTTGTCGCGCGGCAGCCGGTCTTCGTCGTCGCGGCACTGTCCGCGGCGATCGGCTTCGGCGCCATGATCCTGGTCATGACGACGACGCCGCTCGCGGTCACCGCTTGCGGATTCTCTTTCGAAGACGCCGCCTGGGTCATCCAATGGCACGTGCTCGCCATGTACGTGCCCAGCTTCTTCACCGGCAGGCTCATCGAGCGTTACGGGGCCGCGCGCGTGATCGGCGCAGGCGCAGCGCTGAACGTCGTCACGGCGCTGGTCAACGTCTCGGGCATGTCGGCCGGTCACTTCTGGCTAGGTCTCGTATGCCTGGGCGTCGCGTGGAATCTGATGTTCGTCGGAGGCACTTCGCTGCTTGCCGAGGCTCACCGGCCCGAGGAGCAGGGAAAGATCCAGGGACTCAACGATTTTGTGGTGTTCGGCGTCGTGGCCACTGCCAGTCTCTCGTCGGGAGTCCTTTACGCGACTGTCGGCTGGGCGGCATTGAACAGCCTCGTCGCGGTGCTGGCCGTTATCGTGCTACTCGCAGTCGGGCTGCTGGTTCGCCAGAAGCGGGCGTTGCCTGCATCGCTCACCCTGCGGGATGCGTCGTGACCCTCGCGCAGTTGGTCCAGAAGATCCTTGGATGCCCTCAGGTCTGGCGTATCGAATCCTTCGCCAGCAGGGTCATGCTCCCTGATACCGTCAGCGCCCGGCGAGCACGGTGCGAATCTTTCCGAGCAGGCGCTCCAGGTCGATCGGCTTGGTGTCGAAATCGTTGCAGCCGGCCGCGAGCGCCTTCTCGCGGTCGCCGGCCATCGCGTGGGCCGTGAGCGCGATGATCGGAATCTCGCGCGTCTGCGCATCTGCCTTGATGCGGCGAGTCGCCTCCCAGCCGTCGATAACCGGGAGATTGAGATCCATCAGGATGAGGTCGGGCCGCTCGGCGCCCGCGCGCGCCACACCATCGGCCCCGTTCCCGGCGACGAGGACGTCGAACTCGTCCTCGAGCTCGAGCCGCATCTTGAGCATATAGACGTTGTCCTCGTTGTCTTCGACGTAAAGGATCCTGGGCACGGCCCCTCTCCTAGGCCGCCGCATGCGCCGTGGCGATCGACGCGCGCAGCTGGTCGACGAGCTCGGACGGCTCGAACTCCTGCTTGCGCAGGATCCGCGTCGCGTTCACCTGGAGGCGCCGGCGGTCTTCAGATGTCAGATCCATGGCGGTCACGATGATCACCGGCAGCCGTCGCCAGTTCGCATCCTGGCGGAGCGCAGCGGCGAATTCGAAGCCGTCCATCCGCGGCATCATCAGATCGAGCACGATCACATTCGGAGTATTCGCTCGCAGCCGCGCGAGCCCGGCGTGACCGTCCTCGGCCTCGTCCACCACGTAGCCGGCTGCCTCGAGCGCCGTGCGCATGAACTCGCATTGTGCCGGATCGTCTTCGACGATCAGGACGCGCGTGGGACGACCGGCCGTGACGTACCGCGCGAGGCTCCGCAGCAGGCGCTCCCGGTCGATCGGTTTCGTGAGGTAATCCGCCGCACCGAGCGCCATGCCCTTGTTCGGCTCGTCGACGATGGTCGTCACGATCACCGGCACGGATGCGAGCTCGGGGTCGCTCTTGAGCGCGGCGAGTACGTCCCAGCCGCTCAAGTCGGACATCAGCACGTCGAGGGCGATCGCGGCGGGGCGCAGCTCACGCGCCTTGCGCAGGCCTTCGATGCCGCCTGTCGCCGCCACGACGGGAATCCGCTGTTCCTCGAGGTAGCTCGTGATCAGTTCCCGCGCAGTCCGGTCGTCGTCGATGACGAGCACGACGTCGCGTGGGCGCTCGGCCGGAGACGGCTCCAGAATGCGCGCTTCGATGGGCTTGGCCGCTTCTTCGAGCACCGCGACCTTGACGTCCACCGGCAGCCGCGCCGTGAATGCCGAGCCCTTTCCAGCCTCGCTGGTAACGATTAGGTCCCCGCCCATCATGCGGCACAGTCTGCGGCTGACGGCCAGGCCGAGGCCGGTGCCCCCGAACTTCTGCTGCGTGGTCGCATCGGCCTGCGTGAAGTCCTTGAAGAGCCGCGACAGCTGCTCTTCGGTGATCCCGATTCCCGTGTCGGTGACGACGAATTCCATCCAGTTTCCGTCGGAACCGCCGCACATGCTTACCGCGAGCTCCACACGGCCGTCCTGCGTAAACTTGCATGCGTTCGACAGCAGGTTCAAGAGGATCTGCATCAGCCGCTTGCGGTCCGTGTGCAGCAGAGCCACGCTGGGTGCGACCCTTCCGGCAAGCACGTTCCGGTTCTTGTCGGCGAGCGGCCGTGCGGTCTCCATGACCTCGTCCACGAGCGTTGCTACCTCAAACCGCTCTGGGACGAGCTCCAGCTTGCCCGCCTCGATCTTGGAAAGGTCGAGCAGGTCGTTGATGAGATTGAGCAGGTGCCGTCCGGCCCGCAGAATGCGCCCGAGGGGTTCGGCCGCCTTCTCGGTCCCGAACCGTTGTGTGTGCTGGCCGAGCATTTCGGACAATCCGATGATGGCGTTCAACGGAGTGCGCAGCTCATGGCTCATCGTCGCGAGAAACGCGCTCTTGGCCTGGCTCGCGGCCTCGGCGTCCCGCCGCGCCTGGAGAAGCTCGGTGATGTCGTGGTAGATGGCGACGACGCCGACCTCGTCCCCATCCACGATCACGGGTACGGCAGCAAACTCGACATCCATGAGGCTCCCGTCCTTGCGGGTCCGACGCGTCACCGCCTCGACCCGGCCGCCCGACAGGACTTGCCGCGAGTATTCCTCGGCCTCGGCGCGCACCTCCGTCGAATTGGCGGCGACCAGATCATCGAGATTGGACCCCAGCGCCTCTCCGGCCGTCCAACCGTATAGCCGCTCGGCTGCCGGGTTCCACGACATGATGCGCCCGCCACGGTCGATCGTCGCAATCGCCACCGGTGAGGCGGCCACCAGCGCTTCGAAATACTGCTTCTGGCGCTGGATCTCGTCGAAGAACCGCGCGTTGCGCACCGCGAGCACCGACTGGGCGGCGAAAGCCTCGAGCAACCGGACCACGGAGGGAGAATACTCGCCGGCAGCGAATCGCCTCACGACGAGCGCGCCGACCGCCTGCTCGCCGTGCAGGAGTGGAATCGCGAGCAGGGCCCGAAAGCCTGCCTGCATCAGCAGCGTCTTCACGTTGGCCGCCATCGGAACGGTATCGATGTCGGGAATCTGGACCGCACGCCGCTGCGTCGCGGCCTGCCCGACCACAGTATCCGCGGCGCCGATGCGCGCGCCGCGTAGCGCCTCGATGTGCTCCTCGCCGAGGCCGTAGTTTGCGCGCGGCACGAACACCCCAGCAGCGTCGTCGAACGTGTAAATCGTCCCCGCGTCGGCATTCGACATCTGTACGGCATGAGTCACGATCGTGGCGAGCACGGTTTGCAGATCGAGCGTCGAGCCTACCGCCCGGCTCACCTCGCCGAGCGCTTGCAACTCGCCGACCGAGCGCTGGAGCTCGTTCCTTCGGAGCTCCAGCTCCTGGAAGGTTCTGGCATTCTCGAGCGCGATGGCGGCCTTTTCCGCAAAGACCTGGAGAAGCTCGATCTGCTTCGGGGAGAACGCCCCCGCCGTGTCGCGAAGCACGGCAATCGCACCCAGCGGCTCGGAGCCCCGCTGCATGGGGACGGACAGGATCGCCCGGAACCCGAGCGCGCTGGCGATGCGGGCGGAGGCTGCCGGAACATCGGACTCCGCATCGACGTCGCTGACGTGAACGACCGACCGCTCGAGTATCCCGCGGGCCACGAAGCTTTCGTCGCTCGGCGGCAGCGGATAACTTCGCTTGAGCTCCTCCAGCGCCGTGGGCGTCAGGTTATCGTGCGCCACGATGTGGATGAGCTTGCCGTCGAACCGGTACACGATCGAGAACGTCGCGCCGCACAGCCGGGTTGCGTGACGAGCGATCAGCTCGAACACCGGCTGGGCGTCGGTGCGCGAATTGGAGATGAGCCGCAGGATCTCGCTGGCCGCGGTCTGCTGCGCCACCGTCTCGGTCAGGTCCCGGTTCGCCTCGGCAAGCTCGCGGGTGCGCGCTTCGACCTTGTCCTCGAGCCGCAGGTAGGACTCCTGCAACTGCGCCGCCGTCCGGTTGAACTCCTCGCCGAGCGCCTGGATCTCGTCTCCGGTCCGAACGTCGATGCGGTGCCCCAGGTCCCCCGCCCCGATGCGCGCGGCGCCCTCACGCAGCCGCCGGATCGGCGCAACGAGTTGGCGCGCGAGCAGAACGCTTGCGAGGATCGACGCGAGCAATCCCAACGCAAGGATAACCATGCTGCGGTAGATCGTCGCCTGGAGCGGCGCGAACGCCTCGTCGAGCGGCTGTTCGGTGAAGACCACCCACTGCAGCGGCCCGATGGGTGCATACGCGGATAGGACTTCACCGCCCGCCAGCCCCGCACCGATCGTCACCGCTTCCTGCGACACTCCCTGCGAGGGAGCGACCGCGCCGCCCGCGAGCCCGGCCTGCACCTGGGGCAACGAGGAGAGATCGCGCCGGTCTTGCACCAGGGTCGCGTCCGGCGCCGCGACCAGCCGCCCGACCGAGTCGACGACATACGCATATCCGGCCCGGCCGACCTTGATGCGTGAGATCACATCCCAGACGGCGCGCAGATTCACCTCGGCCACCGTCACCTCGATCGCGTACTCGCCCGAGGGCACGGCGATGGTCATGTAGGGCTCGGCACCGTTGCGCAGGGACACTGGACTGAAGTAGGTCTTCCCGGACTGCGCGGCGATGAATGCCGGCGAACCCGAGAAGTCCTTGCCACTGCCGACTGCGTCAAGCGCCACGCGCGCGACACGGAGCTGCTCCTTGCCACCGACGTCGAGGTGCCTGATCTCCGTGATCGCCCGCTCGGCCCGCAGCAACCGCAGAAAGGCAAGCTCGCGCTGCTCGGCAAGCGCGCTGGCCAGCGCCTGGCGGTAGCCGACACCGAGACCGCGGGGCGGCGCCACAGCAGGATCGTCGGCGTCGACGCGGGTCGTTGCACGAACCCCGCTCTCGATGTCCAACACGAACCGCTCGATGCGCTGCGCCGCGGCCCGCGCCTTTTCGCGCGCCACTAGCGTGAGCGAGTTCTGGGTCTCCTGGTAGGCGAAGTACAGTTCGACGAGACTGCTCGCGATCAGTACTCCACCGACCAGCAGGAGCAGGACAACGACGTACTTCCTAAACAGCCGGCCTCGAGGTTGCGGCGCGCTCATCTGCGGATCGTGTCGGCGCGAAGCAGGACCTTCCGCGGCACGCTGACATCCAAGAGCGAGGCGGTCTGCAAGTTTACGGCGAGATCGATGACGTCGACGCCTTCCACCGGCAGCTGGCCTGCCCGCGCCCCGCCGATGATTTTCGCCACCAACCTGGCAGCTTGCGTGCCCTGCGCGAAGTAGTCCGGCCCATAGGACACGAGTCCGCCGTAGCCGACCCAGAACGACGAGGAGAAGACTGCCGGAACGCGCTCGGCAAGCGAGAGCTTGAGAAGCGCGACTGGAACATCTAAAGAGTCCATATCGGCCGCCAGCAGCATATCCCCGGGTCGGAGCTCGTGGCCAATCTCCGCCACATCTTTGGGCGTCCCGACTTGCCGCGAAACGACTTCGACCCCGAACAGCGGTGCCGCGTCACGCAGTCTCGCGAGCGCCGCATCGGCCGTGACATCGCCGCGTGCATAGACGAACCACACGCGTCGGGCTTGTGGCTGCAGCGTCTTGAGCATCTCGAGCCGCTTCGGCGTCAGCTCGGTCGCCAGGGTCGAAATGCCCGTCACATTTCTTCCCGGACGCGCGAGTTCGCTGACGATGCCGGCCGCCTTCGGATCGTTGACCTGCGCGAAGACGATCGGCAACTTGTCCGTTGCCGCTTTCGCCGCGAGCGTGCTCGCCACCCCGGTGGAGAACAGAAGATCCACGCCCGACTCCACCAGCGCTTTGGCCGCGGCGGGCGTCGCCTCCGGGTCGCCCTGGGCAAAGCGGACGTCGAACGCGACATCACGGCCTTCCTCGAGCCCCAGCTCGTGCAATCCGGCTTTCAGCCCGAGCACGGTGGGGTGATTGGCCGCCCATGCCTCGGTCACGACGCCGATTCGATAAGGCTTGGGCGCGGTTTGCGTCTCGGCGCCAAACGCCGCCGAGCCGAGGAGCGCGCCTGCCAGTGCAAGGGCAGCCCAGCGGCACGCGCTCGTTCGAGATGCCGGGAGTCCGCGCACGCGCGCTTCGCTACACCGCAACCAGCTCGTGATAGGCGGCCTCGGAGACGCGTCGCCACCCGCCGAGCCGTGCCTGAAACTCGGTGAAGGAGGCGTACACGCGCTTTGCCTGCGCTGTTTTCTCCGATTCCTCCTTGACCACCTCGGCCGACAGCTTGCGCAGGCCCTGCAGCACCGGCACCGGCAGCTGAACGATTTCCACTTTGCCCTGGTAATCGCTCTTGAGCTTCGCAAGCGCGGTCGCGTTCGCCGCTTCGTACTCGGACAGGCCGAACACCGACACCGCCGCCGCGGCATCGTCCAGGATCTGCCTCAACTCGGCGGGCAACGCCTCGTACGCCTTCTTGTTGAACGCAAACTCGAGCGTCGTCCCGGGCTCGTGCCAGCCCGGGTAGTAGTAGTAACGGGCCGTGTTCTGCAGGCCGAGCTTCAGGTCATCGTGCGGGCCGACCCACTCAGAGGCGTCGATGACGCCGCGCTCGAGCGCGCCGTAGATCTGGCCGCCCGGCGTGAGCACCACAGTCACGCCGACCTGGCTCATCACTCGTCCGCCGAGGCCCGGAATGCGCATTCGCAGCCCCTTCAGGTCTTCCACCGAGTTGATCTGCTTCCTGAACCACCCGGCCATCTGGGGACCCGTGGACGGACCAGGGCGCGGCACAAGGCCGAACGCGGCATAGCTCTCTTCCCAGAGCTTGAGGCCGCCGCCGTGGTAGTACCAGCTTGCCATGCCCTCGGGGTTCATTCCGAACGGCACCGCACAGAACCATTGCAGTGCGGGTTCCTTCTTCGCCCAGTAGTACGAGGCGGCCATAAAGGCCTCGACCGTGCCTTTGCCGGCCTCGTCGAAGCAATCGAGCGGCTTCATCAGCTGCCCCGCCGGGAACACCTCGATGGTGAAACGACCGCCGCTCATTAGCTCCACGCGCTTCGCCAGAAGCTGGGCGGAGCCCTGCATCACGTTCAACGCCGGGGTCCACGTCGTGACCATGCGCCATTTGACCTTCGGCTGCGCGATGACGTACGGTGCCTGCAGCGCTGCTGCCGCGCCGCTCGCCGCGAGCGCTCCACCAGCAATGAATCTGCGGCGTTCCATATGCTCTCCTCCTCAGACATGGCGTGCCCTCGTCATCACGAGTCGGGGCGTTTGTGACCGTATCCTATTGGTGCATTCGTCGTCGGCGGGGTAGAAGGGCTTCCGCGCCGGAGTGCGCGGGCTCGCAGACGCAATGGCCGAGCTCCTTCCCGTCGACGCGCCGCTCGACCGTCGACACGCTCGCGGACCGCCCGATCACGATCTCCATCGGAATCCATCCCTCCTAGGGCCTCCTCCGGACGCATTCTCGTTCCGCGCCCGTGACGGAGTCGCGATTGTAACGTGACAACCGCGCAGAAAGGAAAACCTGCCCCCGGCGCACGCCCAGCACCTCGTCCGCCGGAGGTCAGACAGAGCAACCGCGCGGTCAAGCCTAGTGGTCGAAATGGAAGTGGATCACCGCCCGACCGTCCCTGCGGACTGACTGGGCACGATCCGCATTGCGACGGAGCATGTAGCCGGCGAGGCGGCGGGCGCCGTCGTCCTCCTCGCGGACTTCGCGTTCGGTGGGACGCGCATCGGGCAGCTCGAGCAGATCGCCCTCGTAGCTGACGTGCACCTCGAGGTTGTACTCGTCGAACGAGGCGTCGATGACGAGCGGACCCGTCGGACTGCAGTTCTCGATCACTGCCTCGGCGAGCTGGGTCACGCCGAAGATCACGCGCCGGATGATGTCCGGTCGGGCGCCCCAGGCCTTGCCGCGCTGGGTGAAGAAGTCCTCAATCGCCTGGGGATAGTTGCCGGCGCCGTCGAGCGACAGCGCCACCTTCTGCCGGACGCCCAGCCGGAAGAGGAGGTTCAAGACGAATGCGAGCACCGTCCCGGTCACCAGGGCCGAGCCGAGGAGCGGCCGGAGCCAGGTCGGTGCGCTCACGGCGACAGAAGGAAACATGATGACTGCCAACGCCGCGGTCACCGAAAGCCCAATGACCAGGGATTTGCGCGCATCGAGCATGCGCGAGGTGATGATTTGCATCCCGCCGATGAGAATGAAGCACCCGATGAAGATGAGCGCTCCGGCCACCACCGGGGTCGGCGTCGCGACCAGCACGGCGGTGAATTTAGGCAAGAAAGCGAGCGCAAATACGATCGCGCCGATGGCGTACGCGATGACGCGCGCCGCCACACCGGTCGCCATGATCACTCCGACGCTCGCCGAGAGAGTAGAGATGCCGCACGATCCCAGCGCTCCCGACGTCGAGGCGGCCAGACCGTCGGTAAGCGTGCCCCGGCTAATCGACTGAATGTCCGGGCGCACCCACTCGGCGTCGTTCAGCCGCTGATAGATCGTCACGTTGGCACTCGTATTCAGTGCCGCCGCGATGCCCGCGACCGCGAACGGCACGATCATCGTGAGGTTGAACGACCAGGCGAGATGATCGAACCGTGGCAGGGCAATGAGCGGCATATGGCCGATCGCCGCGAGCTCCGTTGCAGACCCAAGATCCAGCGTCACGGCAAGGACGTATCCGGCGATCAGCCCGATCAGCGCGCAGAACATCCGCAGCATGCCTCGGGTCCACAAGTTGAGGCCGATCATGATCGCGAGAGTGGAGCCGGCCACCGCCCAGCCGACCAGGGGAACAGGCTGTCCATCGCTCCCCGCCATCAGGTAGCGCACGCCGATTGCCATTACCGCCAACCCGGTGAAGAGCACCACCAGCCCGGAAAGCTCCGGCGGGAGATACGCACGCAACGGCCGCCAGACGCGCGACAAAGTCGCTTCGACCAGGCCGGCAAAGATCGTCATGCCGAATACGAGCGGCAGACCGCCCGCTTGCGCGGCGACCAGCGATGGCCCCAGGTACACCGCCTGAAAGCCGGTCGGCGCGAGATAGCCACTGCCGATCGGTCCGTATGCGCGCGCCTGCGCAATAGTCGCCACACCGAGCGCAAGCATCCCCGCGCTCAGGATCTGCGCGGCGATTGCCGGGGAAGCCCCGGCCGCCCGGCTCACGAGGAGCGGGAAGACCATCACCAGCGCTAGCACCCCGACGTGCTGCAGGGCGGCAAGCCACAGCACAGACGATGGCGGACGCTCGTCGACGCCGAATGCGAGATCGGCAGGCTTCTTCACGGCTCTTTCGCCGCGCGCGCTACGCCGAGCGCACCTTCGCGATGCACTCCTCCCGCGTCGGGTAGATCTGGAACGCGGTTGTGAACGCCGATATGTCGAACAGGCGCTGCACCTCTCCGACGACCCCGCACAGCGCGAGCTTGCCTTCCGTCTCCTCGGCGAGTTTGCCCGCGATCAGCAACGCGCGAAACCCGGCGCTCGAGATATACGCAATATTGGCAAGATCGATCACGACGCGCTTCGCGCCCGAGCGGATCAGCTCGCAGACCCGATCGCCGAACTCCCTCGCCGTAACGCTGTCGATGCGGCCTTTCGGCTCCACCGTCGACACGCCCTCAGACTCTCCGATCAGGATTTCCATCGATGCTGCCTCCGCCTCAGTCTTGGTTCATGAAGGTGCGTCAACCAGGCATTTTCTGAACCGCAATCGGTTCGTGTTGTCCTGTCGCCGGTACGTCACTTCGTCGTTCAAAGTCTTGAGGAAATGGATTCCCAGCCCGCCCACCGGACGCTCACCGATTCCTCCGCTCAGAGTCGGCGGCGGCGCCGTGAGCGGGTCGAATGGCACGCCGTCGTCCTCGATCTCCGCCCATACGTCGTTACCGGCGAGCACCAGGCGCAGCCGGATGTCGTGGTCGCGTTCGTCTGAATAGCCATAGGAGATCAGATTGTTCAAAACCTCGTCGAAGGAGACCAACAGGCTCGTCATCACCCGCGGAGAGAGCTGATGGGCGGCGCCGAATTCCTCGACCCATTCCCGAACGCTTTCAAGCTCGGCGAGCTTGTTGGTGATCTTGATCTCCGCCCGTTCCATACCGACGGCCCGACCCGTGCCGCGAAGCGCTGACTGTCCTCTAGACACTTGCGCAGGTCAAGTCAACCGGTCAATGCCGGCCGACCCTCATGCCCGCACCACGCGTCGGCGCGAATGTTTAGACGCTTTTTGGGGTCAAGTCAATTTTCAGGTAAATTGCCCTCTTGCGGGAGCGGTATCGATCGCGCACGCGAGCCTCCTCCGATGAACGACGCACGCATTTTGATCGTGGACGATGTCGAGGACAACCGTTATACGCTCGGCATGCTGCTCGACCTCGAGGGCTATACGAACGTCGCGCAGGCCGGTGACGGCACCGAAGCGCTCGCACACCTGCGTGCCGAGAAATTCGATCTAGTCCTGCTCGACGTGATGATGCCGAAGCTCGACGGCTACCAGGTGCTCGAGCAGCTCAAGGCCGAAGGCAGGTTGCACCAGATGCCGGTGGTGATGATCTCGGCCCTCCAGGAAATGAATAGCGTCGTGCGGTGCATCGAGCTCGGCGCCGAGGATTATCTGCCGAAGCCGTTCGATCCCGTGCTGCTCAAGGCGCGCATCAGCGCCTGCCTGGAAAAGAAGCGGCTCCGCGACCAGACGACCGCCCAGCTCGAGCGAATGGAGGAGGAGCTCCGGGGCGCTCGCGAGCTTCAGGAGTCGATGGTTCCCATGCGCTTCGCGCCACCCGGTCCGGACAACCCGGCCGAGTTCGCGGGGCTCCTCAAGCCGGCGCGCGAGCTCGGCGGCGATCTCTACGATTTCTTCCGAATGGACGACGGTGCATACGTTTTCGTCATCGGCGACGTCTCGGACAAGGGCGTGCCGGCCGCGCTGTTCATGGCACGCACGTTGGGTACCGTTCGCCTGATTGCCTCGACCTACCGCACCGCGGCCGGATACCCGACCGATCCGGGAAGTCTCCTAAGCGAGATGAACGCCGAGCTGTGCCGCAACAACGACGCCTCGATGTTTGTGACCCTGCTGCTCGGTATGATCGACCCGCAGACACGCACGCTGAAATTTGCGAACGCGGGACACAACGACCCATATCATCTCACCAAGCAGGGCAAGCTCGCCCGCGCAACGGCGACGAAGGGATTGCCGGCCGGTGTAAGGGCCGCCACACGCTACGAGACGCAGGTCCTGGAATTCGGACCCGGCGACACTTTCTTTGCCTATACGGATGGCGTCACCGATGCGGCGAATGCACGCCAGGAGCAATATGCGGAGCAGCGCCTGGAGGCCGCGCTCGCGGGGCTCGCGGGCAGGAAGCCGTCGGAAATCGTCACCGCGGTTACCGAGAGCATCAGTCAGTTCGTGGACGGAGCGCCCCCGGCCGACGATATCGCCATGCTCACAGTCCGCCTGGCCGCACCCTCCTGACGAACAGCCCTGAGCCGACTCAGCCGAGAAGGTACGATGCTTGAGGGAGCGATGCTGGTCTGGTTTGCGCTCGCGATCCCGAGCGTCCTCTTCCTGGTTTGGGATTCGGCGACCAATACCCCGACGAGCTGGGTGCAGCGCATCGCATGGATCCTGGTCGTCGTCTATACGGGCGTGGTAGGACTAGTCCTGTATTTGCTCGCCTGCCGCCGACCGTTTCCCGGTGCCCACGACGCCTATACGCGCGCGAGCTGGAAGCAGGGCGTGAACAGCGAGATGCACTGTCTGGCAGGCGACGCCACGGGCATCGTCATCGCTGCCGCCATCGTGCCCGCGCTCGGGCTTACGAACGGCTGGGATGCGACGATCGAATATCTCGCGGGTTTCGTCTGCGGACTCTTCATCTTTCAGGCGCTGATGATGCTCGGCATGTTCGGTGGCAACTACCTGAAGGCGGTGCGCAAGACGTTCTTTGCGGAAACGGTCTCGATGAACCTGGTCATGACCGGGATGATTCCGACGATGGTGATCCTGACGTCCGCATGGCCGCGCTCGGAGGATCCGACGGGTCCGACGTTCTGGTTTCGCATGAGCATCGCCTCAATCGTAGGGGGTCTTTTCGCCTTCCCGGTGAACTGGTGGCTGGTGAAGAGCCACCTGAAGCATGGTTGCATGACGCTCCCGGGACGAGACGCGCCGGCGCCTGGCTTGGGCCATCTTTCACCCGAGCGCGAGGCAGCTATGTCGACATCAGTCGCGGAAACGGTCATGCACCGGCAACCGACTCAGGAGGGCAAAGCTCACGAAGGACAAGGGATGAAGATGCGCGAGCTACCCTTTGCGGTCGAAGCGGGATGGGTTCTGGCGACCTTCGTGGTCCTCGCCCTCGCGGTTCTCGTCACCGATCACTTCGTCCCGGTGCGGTTTCAGTAGATCGTCCGCCTTTCCTCGAGCCACCGTCATTGCGGGTGAGCAGACCCACTGCGACGGCCCTGAAACAAAACCGATACAAAACGTCGCGCGGCCGAAATGAAGGGGATACAGGCGTCGCCTATCGTTCACGCCACTCCACCGAACCGTCGAGGCCGACTCCATGATCGAAACGAACGACGCCGCTGGCTATTTGGTATCCGGCGCGACCCCCGAAAGCGTGGCCGCCTTCGAGCAGGCCCAGCACGAACTCCGCTGCTACATCAACGACCCGGTCGCGACTGTCGACCGCGCACTCGCTGCCAGCCCGACGATGGTGATGGCGCACGCGCTGAGAGCCTATCTGCATCTCCTCGGCACCGAGCCGGCGGGGCTACCCGTTGCCCGCGCGTCCTTGGACGCGGCAGTCGGGCTCCCGGCCAACGAGCGCGAGAAGTATCACCTCGAAGCGGCGCGCCGGATCACCGACGGGCGCTGGCGCGATGCCGCTCGCATCCTGGAAGATCTCAGCGCCGAGTACCCGCGCGACGCGCTTGCGCTGCAGGCCGGCCACCTGGTCGACTTCTATACTGGCGACTCGCGCATGCTGCGCGATCGGATCGCGCGCGCGTTGCCGCACTGGAGCAAGAGCCTGCCCGGCTATCACGCCGTGATCGGGATGCACGCGTTCGGCCTGGAAGAGACTGGCGACTACACGCAGGCGGAGAAGCAGGGACGCCTGAGCGTCGAGCTGGAACAGCGCGACGGCTGGGGTCAGCACGCCGTCGCCCACGTTCTGGAAATGACCAACCGTCCACGCGACGGCATCGCATGGATGCGCGGCAACGTCGACGGGTGGTCGCAGGACAACTTTCTCGCGGTCCACAACTGGTGGCATCTCTCGCTCTACCACCTCGAGCTCGATCAGGTCGACGAAGTGCTGCGGCTGTTCGACGGGCCAATCTACGGCCAGCGCTCGACCGTGGTCCTCGACATGATCGATGCGGCCGCGCTGCTGTGGCGCCTGCACCTGCGCGGCATCGAGCTCGGCGACCGCTGGGAGGCGCTGGCCGACAACTGGACCCCGCACATCGACGCCGGGAACTATGCGTTCAACGACTTCCATGCGGCGATGGCCTTCGTCGGCAGCCGGCGCCCACAGTCGCTGCAGGGGCTGCTCGAGGCGCAGCGTGTCGCGATGAAGAGCAGCGGCGACAATGCGGTCTTTGCCCGCGACGTCGGGAACGACGCTACGCTCGCAATCCAGGCGTTCGGCGCAGGCGACTACGCGGAGGCGGTGCGGCGGTTGCGCTCGATTCGCAACATCGCGCATCGCTTCGGCGGCAGCCACGCGCAGCGCGATCTCTTCGATCTGATGCTGATCGAGGCGAGCTTCCGCGCAGGCAACGTTGCGCTCGCAGCAGCGCTCGCCGCCGAGCGTGCGGCGGTGCGCCCGCAAAGTCCGCTCGCGCGGCTGTTCATCCAGCGCAGTATGGGCCTGGCGCAGGCGGCCTGACCGACGTCATCCCACGACGGCGAGCATTTGCGATAGATCAAATCTAGGATTGGGTGGCGCACGCAAAATTGGGACTTCCGAACCGGAGGACACCCGATGGCTTCGCGCCCGCGCTACGCGCATCGCAATATTCCCGGCACGACGATCTTCGACGGCGTGCAGGCGCAGAAGGGCTATGCGCTCAACAAGATGTGCTACTCGTTCAACTCCGCCGAGAATCGCGCCGCGTTCCTCGCCGACGAGGAAGCGTACTGCCGGAAATTCGGTCTGAGCGAGGTGCAGCGCAAGGCGATCGCGGCGCGCGACGTGCTCGGCCTGATCGCCGAAGGCGGCAACGTCTACTACCTGGCGAAGTTCGCCGGGATCTTCAACCTCAACGTCCAGGATCTCGGCGCATTGCAGACCGGCATGAGCGTCGAGGCCTTCAGGCAGAAACTGGTCGAGGCAGCGAGGTAGCCCATGGCGAGAATAATCGGTGCAGTCACCACCTCGCACGTTCCGGCGATCGGCAACGCGATCGCCCGCGGGATGCAGGAAGATCCCTACTGGAAGCCCTTCTTCCGCGGCTGGGACGGCGTGCACGACTGGCTCGCCACGGCGAAGCCTGACGTCGCAGTGGTCGTGTACAACGATCACGGCCTGCAGTTCTTTCTCGACAAGCTTCCGACCTTCGCGGTCGGCGCGGCAGCCGAATATCAGAACGCGGACGAGGGCTGGGGGCTGCCGACATTGCCGCCGTATCGCGGTAACCCGGACCTTTCCTGGCACGTGATCGAATCGCTCGTGGCGGACGAGTTCGACATCACGACCTGCCAGGAAATGGTCGTCGACCACGCCTTCACGCTGCCGCTCAAGCTGATGTGGCCGGATGCCGAGCAGTGCCCGGTGATGACCCTGCCGGTGGCCGTCAACACGGTGCAGCATCCCCTGCCCACGCCTGCGCGCTGCTACAAGTTCGGCCGCGCGCTCGGGCGCGCCGTCGAGTCATACGGCGAGGACCTCAAGGTAGTCATCCTGGGCACCGGGGGGCTCTCGCACCAGCTCGACGGCCAGCGCGCCGGGTTCATCAACAAGGCGTTCGACGCGATGTGCATGGACAAGCTGGTCGGCGAGCCCGAGGCGCTCACGCGCTACTCGATCGACGACCTCGTCGAGCAGGCCGGAACACAGGGTGTCGAGGTCATCAACTGGCTGACCGCACGCGCGGCACTCAGTGGTACCGTGAACAAGGTTCACAGCAACTACCACATCCCGATCTCCAACACCGCCTCCGGACTGATGGTGCTCGAGAACCGCGCCTAGATCTGTCGCCCACTCGCCTGCGCACGGCTTGTTGCCGATCTGAGACCCGACGCCCTCGCCGTGTCCTGACCCCGGGGCCGCGAAAGCTTTGCGAAACGACTTGCTTCGTGGCAAGCTTGATCGCGTGGCGCTCGGCGGTCAGATCTCGGGGCAGGCGAAGCGCGGCACGCGGCGCTGCGACCGAAGCGCTCCGGGCGGGCGCCGCGTTCTGTCGTTTGTCTCGACCCTCATCCTGATCGCGCTGGCGGGCTGCAGCGCCCCGATCACCGGACTGCAGATCGACACGGGCACGAAGCCGATCCCGCCCGGCGACCCGGCCTACGAAACGACCGTGCAGATCAGATACCTGGGCGCCGGCAGCGTGCTGATCAAACGCGGCGCGGACAGCCTCCTCACTGCGCCGTTCTTCTCCAACCCGTCCATCCCACGCGTCATCCTCGGGGAATTCGGGCTTGCGAAATTCAAGTCGCGGCCGGAGCAGGTGAATCGGTTCCTGGGTCCGAGTGACGAGCCGGACCTCGCGGGGGTCACCGTGGTCCTCGTCGGACATGCCCACTACGATCACCTGATGGACGTACCGGACATCAAGAAGAGGTTCTTGCCGCGTGCCAAGATCTACGGCAGCACGACCGCGAGGTACACACTAAAAGCCCTCGGCCTGAAGGAGACCGACGTCGTGCCGCTGGAGTCGCGCGCCTGGGCTGCCCCAGCCCACGGCGAGCCGGAGCAGCCACCGCATTGGGTGTATGCGAGTCGCCGGCTGCGCTTCATGGCGCTCAAGTCGGAGCACGCGCCGGTCTTCTGGGGGATCAAGTTCTTCGAAGGGCACTACGACCGGCCCTTGCCGCACCCGCCGACGCGCCCGTCCGAATGGCGCGAGGGGCAGACGCTTGCCTACTTGATCGACTTTCTCGGTGTCGACGGCAGGACGGTCGAATTCCGCATTCACTACCAGGACGCCGCGAGCAACCCGCCATACGGCTTTCCACCCCTGTTCAGCGGCTCGGCCGACCAGCGGAACGTAGACCTGGCCATCCTGTGCATGCCCGGATTCGACCAGGTGAAGGAGTATCCGGAAGCGATCATCCGTCGAACGCAGGCGCGCGCGGCGCTGCTCATCCATTGGGAGGACTTCTTCGCGCCGCTTCCGGACGACCCGCGAGACCTGCGCACGGTGCCAACCCTGGACGCCCAGGGCTTCCTCGAGCGCGTGAAGCCGGCACTTGGGGGCGCGCCCTTCAAGATGCCGGCGCCCGGTGCGTGGCTGCGGTATGCGCCTTGACGGTTCGATGGAGGATGCCATGGCAGCGCCCGCCGACAGCGCCCGTATCCTCGTGGTCGACGACCAGCCGGACAACGTCCAGCTGCTCTCGGACATCCTGAGTGTGCACGGGTACGCGGTCGAGACGGCGCTCAGCGGGCAGGCGGCGCTGGATGCAGTGGCACGATCGGTCCCCGATCTCGTCCTGCTCGACGTGGTGATGCCCGGCATGTCCGGCCTGCAGGTCCTGCGCCGGCTGCGCACCGACACACGGCTCGCGATGCTGCCGATCGTGCTCGTGACCGCGCTCGACCCCGACATCGAGCGCGTCAAAGGCCTGGAGGCCGGCGCCGACGACTTCATTGCGAAGCCGGTCGACGCCAGCGAGCTGCTCGCCCGCGTCCGCTCGCTGGTGCGGGTGAAGCATTTGTTCGACCGGGTGGAGGCGCAGTCCGCGGAGCTGAAAGCGCTGAACGAGGACCTCGAGCGGCGCGTCCTGGCCAAGGTCGCCGAGGTGGAGCGGCTCTCCAAGCTGAAGCGCTTCCTCGCGCCGCAGGTGGCCGCGCGCGTCTCGCTCGACGGCGCCGATTCGATCCTCGCGTCGCACCGCCGCGACATCGCCCTTGTCTTCTTCGATCTGCGCGGGTTCACCGCGTTCTCCGAGATCAGCGAGCCGGAGGACGCCATGCGCGTGCTGCGCGAGTTCCACCACGCGATCGGGACCCAGTCCCAGCGGTTCTCGGGCACGATCGAGCGCTTCGTGGGCGACGGTGCCATGGTCTTCTTCAACGATCCCGAGCCCGTGCCGGAACCGTGCGTGCAGGCGGCGCGGTTCGCGCTCGCCGTGTTCGAGGCATGCCGGGAACCGATTGAGCGCTGGCGCCGCGAGGGGTTCGACCTGCACATCGGGGCCGGTCTCGCGTACGGGTACGCGACCCTCGGCGCGGTCGGATTCAGCGACCGCTACGACTACGCGGTGGTCGGGACGATCGCGAACCTCGCCTCGAGGCTGTGCAGCGAGGCGCGCGGCGGGGAGATCATCGTGAGCGCCCGCGCCGCGGCGGCGCTGCCGGAGACCTTCCGCAGAGAGGCGATCGGACCGCTGACCCTCAAGGGGTTCCGCGACCCGGTCGAGGCGTTCCGGCTGTCGGGCGCCGGCTGAGCTTCGAACCGGTGCGCGTCAGCGTCACGCCTCGAGCAGCCGACGGATTTTCGCTAGCAATCGCGTGAAGACGATCGGCTTCGTCTCGAATTCGTCGCAGCCGGCCGCGAGCGCGTTCGCCCGATCGTCCTCCATCGCATGCGCGGACAGGGCGATGATCGGAATCCGGCGCGACGCCGCGCCCGCCCGGATCTGGCGTGCAGCCTCGAAGCCGTTGATACCGGGAAGATAGAGGTCCATCAGCACGAGATCGGGCGCTTCCCGCGCCGCGAGCGCGACGCCCTGCGCCCCATTAGGGGCAACGATCACTTCCAGGTCGCCCTCGATCTCCAGCCACGCGGTGAGCATCGCGGCGTTGTCCTCGTTGTCCTCGATGTACAGGATCCTGGGCATCGAACCTCCAGTCGCCGTCGGCGTCGCGTCTCCCGCGTCCCGCCGCGTCAGGTGCCCAAGCGGGCGTCGCGCCGCCCGGTCAGATGATTGAGCGTGTCGACGAGACGGTCGAGATCCACCGGCTTGGTGAGGCACGCGGCGGCGCCGAGCGCAAAGCCCTTGTTCAGCTCGGCACCAAGCGCCGCGATGACGATCACCGGAATCACGCACAGCTCGGGATCGCCCTTCAGGGCCGCAAGGACCGACCACCCGCTGTAGCCCGGCATGACGATGTCGAGCGTGATTGCCGCCGGCTCGAGCTCTCGCGCGCGCCGCAGCCCCTCCAGGCCGTCGGCCGCGGTCGCCGTGGCATAACCGTCGCGTGCAAGGCGTTCGGCGATTAGCTCGCGCGCGGCCGCGTCGTCGTCGATGACGAGCACGACGCCCGCCGACGTTGCGAGCCGTTCCACCGGTGCAGCCGGCGAGGCTTGGCTTGGCCCCGGGGACGCCACCTCAGTGGGCGGGTGCTCGGGAAGTCGCACGGTGAACGTCGAGCCCTTGCCCGGCTCGGAGACGACCGTGAGGTCACCGCCCATCGCCCGGCAGATGCGACGGCTGATCGCGAGGCCGAGGCCGGTGCCACCGAACTTTCGCTGCGCGGCCTCGTCGCTCTGCGAGAAATCCTCGAAGAGCCGGTCCAGCTGCTCCGGACCCATGCCCACGCCGGTATCCGCTACCGCGATCTCGATCCAGTTGCGATCGTCGACGAGCTTCGGCGCGACCGAGATGTCCACACGCCCGCGCTCGGTGAACTTGCAGGCGTTGGACAAGAGGTTCAGAAAGACCTGTGTGAGGCGCTTGGGATCGGTGCGTAGGAGCGGAAGGCCGGCCGGGCTGTGCACGGCGACGGTGTTCCCGGTCTGCTCGGCGAGCGAGCGCGTTGTCTCCACCGCGTCGCGCATCAGCGCCGCCACGTCCACGTCCTCGTACCGGAAGCTCGTCTTCCCCGCCTCGATCTTTGCCATGTCGAGGAGGTCGTTGATGAGATTGAGCAGGTGGCGGCCCGCACGCAGGATACGCTCGAGCGGGTCCTTGGCCTTCTCGGTCGCGTAGCGCTCCGGATGCCGGGTCATCAGCTCGGAGTACCCGATGATCGCGTTCAGCGGGGTGCGCAGCTCGTGGCTCATCGTGGCGAGGAACTGCGACTTCGCGCGGTTGCTCTGCTCCGCCTCCAGGCGGGCGCGCTGCGCGATCTCGATCAGCGCCTGGTTCTCGAAGCCGTGGCGGATCGACTCGTCGATCAGCCGGTTGATCCTGCGGCCGAAGGTGATCGCAAGGACGAGCGCGATGATCAGCGGGGCCGCGAGCGCGATCTGCTCCATGTGCCCGCTAGACAGCAAACGGACGATGAACGGCAGAAGCACCAGCACGACCAGCGGATAGAAGGCCGGGGCAAACAGGGAGAGCGTCGGAATCGTCAGCGACACGATGCCGAATAGGATGAGGCACAAGTAGACTTGGGACAGCGTGGACTCCGGCACGTAGAACAGGACGCCCGCGCTACCCCAGATGCAGCCGGCGATCGTCGTAGCGAGGATGTAGAGACGGCCCCAGTAATGCGACGCCGCGGGATCCGGATTGGCGGCGAGGTAGTGCCGGTAGCTGACGATGCGGAATGCCTGGTGTATCACCAGCGCCGCGCCCCATGCGAGCACGATGGGGCGTGACACGGTGTTCCACATCACGGCGATCAGGAAGGCGCCGGCCACCAGCGAGCCGCCGGTCGTCGTCGGCGAGTGCAGATACACCATGCGGATTTGCTCGGCGCGAACGCGCTCGTCGAGGTCGGGAGGCGCGGGATCGACCTTCGCCGTCGGGGGAGTCTTCGCTGGGCGGCTCATGCGGTCCTCAGAGGACGACCGGTTCCGCCTGGCGCCCGGCCGCACGCGTTGTTCGCTTCGGCGGAAACACGAGCCGGGAATTCCGCCACTCGGGCAGCAGCGCGCCGCGCTCGTCGGTCACCCGCCACGGGTCGAGCAGTGCGCGACACTCTGCCTCGGACGCGAAATCGGCGGGAGTCAGTGGGACTGACTCCGGCGGTGGGATGTCCGTGCCGGCGATGTAGGTGCGGTCGGGAGCGTCATAGGTGCCCGGCTGGAACGCCGCCATGTCCCCGATGTCAACCAGCGCAGGCAACCAGCGGCCGCGCGCCAGGAAAGCCGGCACGTCGCGCGCGAGTTTTGTAATGCGCCGCCGCGCCGAGAACACCTCGCGCGTGGCCTCACGATAGGCCGCAACGAACGCCTCCGGCGAGGCCTTGCGCGGCCGCACCGCCAGCGTATATCCGGCCAGGTCCCGCAGGAAAACGTTGGGCATGAAAGCCGGCGGATCGGTCTCGCGCCCGAGTCTCTGGAAATAGGGCGTGCCGGGGATCGGCGACTCGAAGGCGATAAATGACGGCACGCGGAGCCCGCAGGCCTCGAGGTGCTCGGGGATGCGCCGGATGTGTTCGGGAGAATCGAGCGACGGACTGACCATGAGGCCGGCGACGATCAGGATACCGTTCCTGCGGCAGGACTCCAGCGCGGCGCGCACCTTGTGGGTCACGTTCTGGTGCTTGTGCATGTCCGTCAGGGTGGCAGGATTGAAGCTTTCCAGCCCGACGAACAGGCCGAGACATCCGGAACGCGACATCGTGCGGACGAGGTCCGGGTTCGAAATCACGTTGAAGGTGGCAGCGCCGTACCACTTGACTCGCAAGGGCTCCAGGGCCGCGCACAGCGCCCGCAGGTACGTCAGGTCGCCGCCGATGTTGTTGTCGCAGAAGCCCACGATCCGCCGCTTGTAGGCCGGCACCCTGTCGGCGAGCAAGCGTTGGCCGGCGAGGATGTCGCGCACGACCGCCTGAACGGGGCGAGTGTGGTGCCTCGTGCCGAGCCCCGTGAGCACGCAGAACTCGCAGGAGAACGGGCAGCCGCGGGTCGCCTCGAAGCACAGGGCCTGGTGCTCCATGCCCGGAAAGAGGTCGAAGCGCGGCGTCGCCACCAGGTCGGGCGAGTACGGCGGCGAAACGTAGCGCTTCTGCAGCGCGTTCGCGCAGAAGTCGGCATAGACACGCGGGACGGTCCCTTCCGGATCGCCGACGACCACCGCGTCGAACCACGGCTCGCACAGTTCCGGGTAGCTGCTCGCGAACGATCCGCCGATGACGGTCTTCGCGCCCCGGCGGCGCCAGTAGTGCGAGATCTGCCGCGCCCGGTCCATGTCCGGGTGCAGCGAGGAGATGAAGAGCAGGTCGTAGTCGCGCCGCCAGTCGAGATCCTGCGCGGTCTCGTTGACGATCTCGATCTCGACGTCACGGGGCAAGAGCCCGGCGAGCAGCGGCCCGATCTGGGGCTGCAGCGAATGGGGGTTCTTCCGCCCGCGCCGGTGATAGTCGACGAACACAGAAACGATCCCGATCCGCATTCTGCGCCCCCAATGTTGTTATTGGTACCGTTCGATCCTGCTCCGGCGCCGTGCAAAACGCGCGAACAAGGATACCAGCATGCGAGGTACGGGCGGAGACCACGGCACCGAGGGCAACGACTTCTACGCCCGCGCCCGATCGCCCACGACCTCGGCGAGAATCCGCTGCGCACTCGAGACGGACCAGGGATAGCTTGACATAGCGCAAGGAGCCGCAGGGACCGTGAGGCTATAAAGGTCATCCAAGGCGCGCCGGATGATCGGTATTCCGGCAGTCGGTACTTGGGAGGCGGCGAACATGGACACGACACTCGCCGAACGGAAGGGAACCACCGGCGCGGAAAAGGTGCTTAAGAGCACCTGTCGCAGCTGCCATGGTGGGTGCAGCGCCCTCGTCCACGTCGAGGACGAACGGATCGTCAAGATCGAAGGCGATCCGGGCGGCCCGCTCAACCACGGACGCTTGTGCCCGATGGGCGCCGCGGCCATGGAGCTGGTGCACAGTCCCGAGCGACTGAAGCACCCGCTCATCCGCACCGGCGCCCGGGGCGAGGGCAAGTGGCGCCGCGCTTCCTGGGACGAGGCCTACGACTTCCTTTGCACGAAGATCCGCGCGATCTGGGACCGGTACGGCAAGGAAGCCATCACCATCGGCACCGGAACCGGGCGGCACCACATTCACTGGGTGCCGCGCTTTGCGCACATGATGGGAACGCCGAATTCCGGGAATTCGGGCCGTGCGCAGTGCCTGTTTCCGCGCATCAACATCACGACCTTGACCCTCGGCGGGCTGCCGTGGTGTGACTACGGTGGCGAACGCGCCCCCGGGGTCATTCTCTTCTGGGGCCACAACCCGTTCACCTCGAGCCCGGATGGCGAAGTCGGCTTCCAGGCCCTCGATGCGCTTGCGGCAAAGCCCAAGATCATCGTCGTCGATCCACGCAAGACCTGGATCGCGAAGCAGGCCGATGTCTTCCTGCAGCTGCGGCCCGGCACCGACGACGCGCTGGCGCTTGCGATGCTGAATGTCATCATCGCCAATCGAAGCTACGACCGCGATTTCGTCGAACGATGGACGCACGGCTTCGACCTGCTGGTCGAACGCGTCCGGCAGTACACGCCGGAATGGGCGGAGCCCATCACCTGGGTGCCGGCAGAGAAGATCCGCGCCGCCGCGCGGCTCTGGGCGGAATCACGACCCGGCGCGCTCGAGTGGGGCGTGGCGATCGAGCACGGCCTGAACGTGACGCAGACGGTGCGCGCGGTGTCGATGTTGCCAGTGCTGAGCGGCAGCGTCGACGTCCCCGGTGGATGGTGTCTCGGCATGAAGGCGCTCGCGCCCTTCCCCTCGCTGCTCGAATTGCTTTCCGAGGAACAGAAGAAGAAATGCCTCGGCGCGGACCGCTTCCGCGTCCTGTCGGGCGCGGGCTCGCCGCTGCCCAGCGCGCACATGCCGAGCGTTTTCGAATCGATGCGCACGGGCAAGCCGTACTGGACCAAGGGCTTCCTCATCTTCGCCAACAACGCGCTCGCGACGTACGCCGGCTCCCGCGAAGTCTACGAGGCGCTCACCAAGCTCGACCTCCTGATGGTGGCCGATTTCTTCATGACGCCTACTGCCGAGTTGGCCGACGTCGTGCTGCCGGCTGCGGCCTGGCCGGAGATCGACGAGGTGGTGGCCATGCCCTATTTTGGGGAGAACGTGGTCCTCGCACAGCAGAAATGCGAGCAAGTCGGCGAGTGCAAGCAGGACGAGGTCATCATGACCGAGCTTGCGCGGCGACTGGGGCTGCCGCATTGCGATGACGAGCCCGAGGACGTCTACGATGGCCTGCTCGCTCCGCTCGGTCTGACCTTCCGGGAGCTTGCAGCGCGCGGCCCGATGAGGGTGCCGATGAAGTACCGCAAGCACGAGGAGAAAGGCTTCGCGACGCCGACCGGCAAGATCGAGCTCTATTCCACGCGCCTGGAGGAGCTCGGTTACGATCCCCTGCCCCATTACGAAGAGCCGCCGGAAACACCGGTGAGCGCGCCCGAGCTCGCCAGGCAGTTTCCATGCGTGCTGACCACCGGCGCGCGCATTCCGGTCTTCTACAACTCCGAATACCGTCAGCTGCCGCAGCTACGCCGAGGCAATCGCGAGCCGCGGGTGGAAATCCACCCGCAGACCGCAGCCCGGCACGGGATCGAGCGCGGCGACTGGGTCGTGATCTCGACGCCGCGCGGCAGCATCCGTCAGCGCGCCCACCTGACGCCGGACATCCATCCCGAAGTCATCGAATGCCAGCACGGCTGGTGGTTCCCCGAGCGTGACGGGTGGGAACACGGCATCTGGGAATCGAACGCGAACGTCCTCACGACCCACAAGGGACCTTACGATCCGGCGATGGGGTCGTACCAGTTGCGAGCGCTGCTCTGCCGGATCGAGAAAGCCTGAGCCGACACCGTCTGGCATTGACCGCCTCGACGACCTTCCCGGCGCGACCGGATCACCCTAAGCGAGCACCACGCGCTCGGCCGCGATCACGAACGGGGACTTGTCGCGCGCAATGAAATTGTCGATGTCGGCGCGCAGTCGCTCGAATTCCGGCGTCCTGGAGGCCGTGCGCAGGGTCTCCATGTCGTCGAACCACATCATCGCCGCCCCGTCGTACGCGGGCGTTCTGCCCGAGTCGTAAATCGAGCGCCGCGTGTGGCTCTGCACGTAGCGCCGGACCGCGGGACTCGCGGCGCCCAGCGGACCATGATCGTCGCGCCAGTACTTGAAAAAAGCGTCGATCGGCATGCCCGCCCTGCGCGTGACCAGATCGACGGTCTTCACGCCTCCTTCCGGGGCGGGCCCGTCCTTGATCACATGCTCTTCGGTGATGATCGAGCCCATGCTCGCGTGGTCGATGAACGCCGGCTCGTCGGCGAGCACCGCGGCGTACTGCGGCGTGCTCGCGAGCGCCTTCATGGCCCCCGTATCATCGAACCAGCTCTCGGCGACGCCGTCGAACGCCGGCTCGCCCTTGCGGTAAGCGGAGGGCAGCGTATGGTTTTGCACGTACCGCCGAATGCCCGGCAGCGCGGTGATGAGCTGCGCGTGAGTCGTCCCCCAGTGGTCCTGGAAGGCCTCGACCGACATCTCCGGTCTGCGCTTGAAAAAGTAGACGACCTTGATCATGGCGCTGGGCGCCGGTAATCGTTCCGCTTCGGACGCACGGAAAACCGCCGCGCGGGCTTCTATTGTCCGCCAATTTCCAGCCCTCTGGCGCCAGGGCTTCGATGCTGCTGGAGAGATAGACGTCGCGGTGATCGAGATCGAACGCGCTGCGCTGCCCGAAACGACGGCCTATCGCGCCTTCACGCCCGAGCACTTGAATGGCCCTCTCGAACAGGTCGAGATCGGCACCTCGGTGCTTTGCAGAGATCCGAAGGTCCCCACGTAAGTATAGTGGATCCGTACGCCAGCGCACAGAGCGGTCCGGGGAGCGCGGCGAGAATCTGAGGCGATTCGCCTAACAGACCGGGAGGAAGCGATGGCAGGATCCCTCACACACGAGTGCCCGCAGTGCCGGCGCTCCGGCTCATCCGGGAATCTCATGCGCGTGCACCGCCGGTTCATCGATCGAGTGATCAGCCTGCTCCGGCCACTACGCCGCTACCGCTGCCGATCGATGGACTGCGATTGGGAAGGCAACCTGCCCGCGAGCCGCATACCAAAACGCGGCGGAATCCCGCGGTGACCGGCGCGCGGGCGCGGCGAGCACCATGATCCGCGCTCCGACCTCGCGCGCGGCGCGCTCGTCGTCGTAGAGCTGCGCAACCTCATCCATCGGCATGGCCGATTCCTCGGCCAGGAACTTGATGGCACGCTGCTGATGGGATTCTCGGCTACAGTCAGCGTTCATAAAGACTCTGCGCCTTGTGTGCGCCGGCGCACAGAGCGTCCTGCCGCGCCAGACGATAATTGCTGCAAATGTACCGTTCACCACGATGTGTGCGCCGGGATCGTGGACGGCAACACGAGGAGGAGCGAAATGGCATTAGGAATGATCCTCCTGATCGTGGTGGTTCTCGCCCTGCTCGGCGTAATTCCGAGCTGGTCACACAGCAGGAGCCACAGTCAATCGAGAGCGTTGCGGTCGGTGGCAGCACATCGTCGTCAGTACAACTAAACATGAGGACTCATACCATGGGCATGAAGAACGAATACGTCGCGATCATGGAATCGCAGATCAAGACTTGGGATGCTGAGGTCGATAAACTGAGCGCCATAGCCGACAAAATGAATGCGGATGCGCGCACAAAATACGGCGAGCATCTCAAGAAGATGCGCACCAACCGCGATGCTGCATACAAGAAATTGCAGGAAATGCAAGCGGCCAACGAGTCGGCGTGGCAGCAGATGAAGGCCGACATGGAAGGTGCGTGGGCCGCGATGAAGAGCGCCACGGACCAGGCGTCCGCTTTGTTCAAACAATAGGGTTTGAGCGAATGCGGAGATCCGACCAGCCTTGATCATTGACGAGTTCGACAGCGATCGCGACTTCGTCCGGGAGCATTGGCGCCAACCATTCGTGGAAGGGATCAGACGGTGATCGCGTCCGGTATCTTTGATTTGCCGTGGTGGGGTCATCTGTTGGTCGCGCTAGCCCTGACCCATGCGACGATCGTCGCGGTCACGGTCTATCTGCATCGGCATCAGACCCATCGCGCGCTGGAACTCCACCCGGCGATCAGTCATCTCTTTCGGTTCTGGCTCTGGCTCACTACCGGCATGGTGACCAAGGAGTGGGTCGCGATTCACCGCAAGCATCACGCCCGGGTTGAAACCGCCGAAGATCCACACAGCCCGCAGATCCACGGCATCGGCCGAGTGCTGGGGGGCGGCGTATTCCTCTACGTGAGGGAATCGCGTCACCGCGACACGATCGAGAAATTCGGCCATGGCACGCCGAATGACTGGATCGAGACGCGCCTCTATAAGCAGTGCCCCATCTGCGGCGTCGTCCTCATGGCACTTGCCGACGTCGTCGCCTTCGGCGTCGGCCCGGGTGGCCTGATTTTCGCGGTCCAGATGGTCTGGATCCCGTTCTGGGCCGCCGGCGTGATCAACGGGATCGGGCACTACTGGGGGTATCGCAACTTCCCGGTCGAGGATGCCAGCACCAACATCGTCCCCTGGGGCGTGCTGATCGGGGGCGAAGAGCTCCACAACAATCACCATGCCTACCCGACGTCGGCGAAACTCTCGAGCGCTTGGTACGAGCTCGACATCGGCTGGATGTACATCCGCCTGCTCGAGATGATGGGCCTGGCGCGGGTCAGAAGAATTGCGCCAGCACCCCGGTTCAGCCCCGGGAAGACGGAGTGCGACGCGGCCAGCGTCAAGGCCGTCATTACCCACCGCTACTACGTGCTTGCACAGTTCATGCGCTCGGTCGGAGACGCATGCCGGCAGGAGATCCGCAGGCTCACCCGGCACGCCGCGGCGCCCGACGGTGACGGACTCGACGCACGCTCCGCGAGAAGCCTGCTGCATTGGCTGCGCTTGCATACCTGGGATTGGCGGGTACGCCGCCCGATTGCCCTTGACCCGCTCGTGCGCAAGAATGAACTGCTGAATACCGTCTGTTCATTGCGGCAGGAGTTGAGCGCGCTCTGGAGCCGATCCGGCTCCTCGACCGACCAGTTGTTGAAGCAGCTCCGTGACTGGCGCGAGCGAGCCGACGCCAGCGGCATCGCCGCTCTCCGCGAGTTCGCTCACCGGCTGCCGCATCTCGTCTGATCGCCATGCTGACACGCTCGCGTCGGCATTTGGCTTGGAGGCCGAAATGTCGACTGACGAAGTAATGGACGCTATCGCGCACATCGAAGAGCACCGGCAGAAAATTGCAAAGGAAGCCAGCATCGCGGCGGCAAGTAACGAAGCGCTGCGCAAACTGCATGAACTCCTCCACCGCGAGTGCGAAGCGGTGCAGGCGCACGGCCCGACCGCCGGACGCGCGGCGAACATCGAAGCGTTGACGGCCGAGATCGAGCGGGTGAAGACACTGGCCGGCGCGGCCGGCGAAATCACCAGGCCGACGCGTGTGCGCCCCCAGGCGCAGAAGCCGGTACGCTCAGACCAGCCGCACAATCGCCCCCGGAACAGGGGTCGCAGGACGATGGGGCGTAGTAGTGGACGTTAAGGCTGCCTGAGACGTGACACGGCGGCCGGATCCGACTTGCCAATGTGAGCGCCGCGTTGACTTGGGTTTCGAGCTCCCTCAGCGCCAGACCGGCTTGCCGAGGTTGATGTCGTCCTCGTCGGTCAGCGCGCCGGTGGCGCCGCCGATCAGCGCACCCGTCCCTTTACAAATTGACTATTGGGAGCTTCGACCAAAGACTTGACCGCAAGAAACGGGCGCTTGATCGCGCCCGCGCGCCTCGCCCGCAGAAAAATGCCCTGCATGGGCAGGGCATCGTTCTTCTCGCGAAACTTGCCGCTGAGACGATTACTTGGCGACCCGGGTCCCCACAACTTCGACCTCGACGCGGCGGTCGGGCTGCAGGCAGGCGATCACCTTGGCGCTCTGGGCGCCATCGCATTCGCCGCTCTTCGTGACCGGCTGCATCTCACCTTTGCCTTCGGTGTGCATGCGATCCGGAGCGACGCCTTTGCTGACCAGATAGATCTTGACTGCTTCAGCGCGCTGCTCGGAAAGGCGCTGGTTATAGGCTCCCGAGCCGAGGCGGTCGGCGTGTCCGACGGCCGTGATCATTTCCGGGTCGATGCCCTTGATCTTGCCGGCGAACTCATCCAGCGCTGCCCGACCTGTCGAACGCAGCGTGGCCTGGTCGAAGTCGAACAGCGTGTCGGCGTCCAGCGTCACGCGTTCGGTTATGGTTTTCAGCGGTTCCGGCGTCACCGCGGCCACTGCAACCGGTTCCAGGGGGGCGACGGCCTTCGCGGCCGATGCCGGAACGAAGTTCGGATCCCACTGGAGCGTGGATACCGGGGCAGGACCGGTGCCGGTGTGCCAGCACAGCCCGACGCCGCTCGTCGTGACAGCGTGGCGCTCGTCAGTGAGGTATCCCGTTTCCGCCGGGTTGGTTTGCGCCCCTGCAGCGCCCGAAACGACGCCGAGCACGGCACACAATACCGCGAGACTTAACTTCTTCTTGGCCAATGTTTGGGTCATGATCATTTTCGATTCACAAGTTAGGACATCCTCCGCCTGTTGCCTTCATCCGTGCAACTGCCCGTATAAGCGGCGAGGTATTGACAGTCACTACCGAGCGATCTGCTCGATCATGGCAGCGATCATTGCTCAGATTCAGCGTGTTCTCTGTGCCCTGGCGCGCAGAGCCCGCTGCCGACGCATGCGGACTTCAATCGTTCGACAGGCTTGCGCCGTCGACAAGTGTCACGGCGAAGCGGCTGTTGTTCGATGCATTGCACCACGCCATACCCCACGCAAACTGGGTCAGGCCAAGTCCGTGATCGCGCTTCTGACGGCGTCGTCCACGTGTTGCCGATCAGCGGGGGTGTCCCCGAGGATGGTGTCCCATTGCAGGCGCACGTATTTGGACCGGCTGCGGGTTTTCAGGACGAGCGTCTGTAGCCCGCGCTCCTGGCCGAATGCAAAGTCGGTGGAGTAGCCGAGCAGGTGGTGCACCCCGGTTTGCCAGATTCCGGCCTGGACGGCATCGATGATCGCCGCCATACGCCGATGAAACTCTTGTGCCATCTCGACT
>JAJDOG010000061.1 GCA_022340285.1 Betaproteobacteria bacterium | reverse complement strand
GGCAACTTCGTGTGGCGCCCGGCGGGCAGCCGCCACGAAGCGTGGGCCGGCCCCGAGGGCGGGCTCATGCTCGCGATGTTCCAGCTGCCGAACAAGTTCTTCCAGGACGACGGGCGCGTGCTCGACTTCGCGGGCAATGACTGGGAAAAAATCTGGGGCAAAGCGCACGAGCGCGCCGAAGCCGCCACGGCCTAAACGCCCCGCCGCGCGAGCGGCACCCCGCAAGACGACCCGTCGCGCGCAGGGCGCGCAAGGCGACGTTGCCTGCGACGTGCTGGTGATCGGGTCGGGTGGGGGCGGTCTGGCGGCCGCGGTGACGGCGCGCCATCTCGGCCTCGACGTCATCGTCGCCGAGAAGGCGCCCGTCTACGGCGGCACCACCGCGCGCTCGGGCGGGTGGATCTGGGTGCCGTGCCATCCGTTCCAGCAGGCGATCGGCGTCACCGACAGCCGCGAGGAGGCGGAGACCTACCTCCTGCACGAAGCGGGCGAGCACTACGACGCCGAGCACGTCGACGCCTTCCTCACGCACGGTCCGCGCATGCTGGAATTCTTCGCCCGCGAGACCGCCGTGCAGTTCACGCCCTCGGCCGTCTACCCCGACTACCATCCCGACGTTCCCGGCGCAAAGACTGCGGGCCGCGCGCTGGTCGCCGAGAGCTTCGATGGTCGTAAGCTCGGCCCGCTGCTCGCGAAGCTGCGTCCGCCGCTGCCCGAGCTGCTGCTCATGGGCATGGCGATCGGCTCGGGCGACGAGCTCAGGCACTTTCAGCGCGCGCTGCACTCGCTTCGCTCGTTTGCCTACACCGCCCGCCGTCTCGCCGGCCACGCGGGCGAAACGCTTCTGTACGGCCGCGGCGTATGGCTCACCAACGGCAACGCGCTGGTCGGGCGACTGCTCAAGTCCTGCGTCGATTGCGGCGTGAAGCTGTGGGCCGCGGCCTCCGCGAGCGAGCTCATCGTGGAGAATGACGCGGTGCGCGGCGCGGTCATCGAGCGCGACGGGCAACCCGTACGCGTCACGGCGCGCCGCGGCGTCGTGCTCGCTTGCGGCGGCTTTCCGCGCGACATCGCGCGGCGCGAGCGGCTCTTCCCACATGGCGAGCACTGGTCGCCTGCGCCCGAGTCGAACACCGGCGACGGATTGCGACTGGCCGAGAGCGCCGGCGCCGACATCGACGAGACGCTGCCCAACGCAGCCGCGTGGGTACCGGTCTCACTCGTGGTGCGCGAGAACGGCGAGACCGGTCTCTTCCCGCACATCGTGGATCGCGGGAAACCGGGCGTGATTGCCGTGACGCGAAAGGGCCGCCGGTTCGTGAACGAAGGCAATTCGTATCACGACTTTGTGCAGGGGCTATTTGCCGCGTGTGAAGGAGAGGAACAGGTCACCGCGTACCTCGTGACCGACCATCGCGCAATCCGCGCCTACGGCCTCGGCTACGTGAAGCCGCGACCCTTCTCTCTGTCGTCGCACCTCGCCTCCGGCTACCTCCTGCGAGCGAACACGCTTTCGGCGCTGGCCGCGGAAGCGGGCATCGACGCCACGGCGTTCGAGCAGACGGTGGTCGAGTACAACCGCAATGCCGCGCGCGGCGAGGATCCTGCGTTTGGCAAGGGCAGCACCGCGTACAACCGCTTCTACGGCGACGCCGACCACCAACCCAATCCCTGCCTGGCGCCGCTCGCCCAGCCGCCGTACTACGCGGTGAAGGTGGTCGTGGGCGAGATCGGCACCTACGACGGCATTCGCACCGACCGCCACGCGCGCGCGCTCAACGCGCAACGCGAGCCAATCCCCGGTTTGTACGCCGTGGGCAACGACATGGCGAGCATCATGGGCGGCGCCTATCCCGGCCCCGGCATCACCCTCGGCCCCGCGATGACTTTCGCCTGGATCGCCGCACGCCACCTCGCCGGCGCCTCAGAGTAGGGTGGTGATGGTTTGTGTTTTTGTTTCCCCTCCTTTTCAAGGAGGGGTGGCCCCGTAGGGGCCGGGGTGGTTCAACGCCGAGGTAAATGGAGGGACACCATGAAAACGTTCATCGTCTCCATCGCTCTGACCTTTCTTTCCAGCCACGCCCTCGCCGCGACCTGCATCGAGCAAGCCAACGCAAAAAAGCTCCGGAGTCACGCCCAGGAATACTTCATGAAGAGGTGCGAGGAGGAGGCGAAGAAGAACTGCGAATCGCAGGCGAAGAAGAAAGAGCTCGACGGGACCGCCAAGCGCGCCTTTGTGAAGAAATGCGTGGCGGACGCCGTGGGCAGCTAACAAACCAGCGGGCGCGGGCTAGTCGTCTGGCAACACGTGCGCGCGCCCGAGCGGCGAGCCGAAGCAGCGTGTGATCGACTCGAGCACCCCTTCCGGGTTGCGCACCACATCCTGATTTTCGAACCGGATCACCCGAACACCCGTCGTGGCGAGATAGGTCGTGCGCAGCACGTCGCGACGACCGGGTAACTCGTGATCGTGCGCAGCGCCGTCCAACTCGATCGCGAGCCGCTCCGACGGGCAGTAGAAGTCCAGGACGTACGGGCCGACGCTGTGCTGGCGGCGGAACTTGCGGCCTTGCAGCTTGCTCCGCTGCAGGTGATGCCACAGCAGCGACTCGGCAGGCGTCAGGCTCGCGCGCAACTCACGACGGCGCGATTTCAATTCCGGGGCGTTGTGTTTAGGCGGGATCATGGTCTCGGGGAGATTGCGCGCGGAAGTGGCTCAGCGCGTGAGCCTGCAATGCGGGAGATTTTTGATTTTCTTCCCCTCCTTTTCAAGGAGGGGTCCGCCCGAAGGGCGGGGGGTGGTTTGGACTTTTTTGATCAGCGCTGCTCACCACCCCGTCGCCTTCGGCGCCACCTCTCCTCGGAGAGGAGGGGAAAAGGCTCTACACCATCCCCTCCTTTTCAAGGAGGGGTGTCCGCGGAGCGGGCGGGGTGGTTCAGCGAGTCTCAATCAAGCCGCCCGCTTCGACCTCACCTTCGGCCGCGGATTTGGCAACTCGATGGTGCGCTCCTCGCTCATCACCCAGTTGTCGAGCGCCTCGACGAGCTGCTTGGCGCGCGTCTTCGGACACTGCACGAGCAGCATCCGCGGCGCCTCGTCGACGATGGTGACGCCCTGGCTCTTCCGGATACGCGCCACGTCGGCGGCCGGCTTGGCGCCGTTGCCGGTGAATCGCAGGATGTACTTCTTCATGACCAACGACTCATCATAACATCCCGCGCCCCTCGTAGATCGCGCCGAAACCGAGCGTGAGCGCTGTCGCGAAAACGATCTGCGCCATCGCGTCCGAGCGTGCCGGACCGCGCCGCATCTTGAGGATGCGTGGATTGCGAGCGAGCAGCGCCGCCGCCGCCCCGGTCGCGGCCGGACAGGCCATCGAGGTGCCGTCCAGGGCGACATAGCCGCCCGGCACGGTGGACACGATCGCCACGCCCGGGCCGGTCAGGTCGATCTCCGGACCGATGTTCGAGAAAGCCGCCAGAAAATTATTCCGGTCGCGCCCGTACGGCTGCATCACCTCGGCGCGGTGCGTCGAATCACGCGGGAAGGTGCCCTTGCGCCCCATCGCGCTGACAGCGATCGCCAGCTGATCGGCGCCGGGGAAGCTCACCGGTGCACGGCCGTCATTGCCCGCGGCCACGATCACCAGGACGCCCTGAGCCCGCGCATCGGCGATGGCCGACGACGTGGCCTCGTCCGGTGCACCGCCCCCGAGGCTCATGTTGATGAGGTCGCACCCGTCGGCGACCGCCCGGTCGATCGCCTTCAGGATCGCAAAATTGGACGCGGTCTCCTTGCCCTTGCCGAACACGCGATAGCTGCGCAGCTTCACGCCGGGCGCGAGCCCTCGCACGCCGCTCCCCTTGCGTCCGCGCGCAGCGACGATCCCGGCGACGTGCGTGCCGTGTCCCGCACCGTTGTCGCGCCAGCTATCAGGCCGCTCGCCCTGGACCGTGTTCTCGCCGCCCGCGACCACGAGGTCCGGGTGGTCACCCACCCCGGTGTCGATGATGCCGACCGTCACGCCCTTGCCGACGGTGAGACGCGTGGTGCCGTAGAAATACCGCAACGCGTCGTCGATCGTAAGGTCGATGGGGCGAACGCTCACCTTCATCGTCGTGCGCTTGCGCAGCCGCTGTTTGAGCACGCCCCAGAAGCCGGTCGGCGGATAGACGTACAGCCGCTCGATCGTTCTTGCGGACGCCGGTAGCCGCAGCTTGACCTGGCCCTTGGTGTCGGTGACGCCATCGTCGCCGATCAAGTTCGCGAAATCGGTGAAGGCCACCACTTGCGCTCCGGCCACCGGCTTCTTGTCGGTGCGCGACACCACGCTCAGCGTCACGGTCGTCGGCGCGCGTGCCGCAAGCGCGGCCACGGTCTTGCGCTGGGGCATCGGCCGCGGGGCGGTTGCGGGCTTGTAGAAGATCTCGGGCACCACCCGCAGTCCCGGCTGCGCGGTGCGCAGCGCGAGCATGTGATCCGGCGCCATCTCGACGAGCTTCGCGCCATCCTCGCGCACCGAGTCCAGCACGCGCACGGACACCGTGCGTGGCGCACGCCCCTTCGCCCCTTCCTTTCCCCGCCGTTTCGTGCGAACTCGCATCGCGACACGGCCTGCGCGGGGCGCCATGCTGGTGAGGAAGCTCTCTAGCGGCACGGAGACGCGCGCCGCGCGCACGCCGCTACTGTGCAGCCGCACACCCTGGGACGGCAGGAGGATGTAGCGCTGCTTGGAAGCGGTGGCCATTGGGATCTCCTTTGCTCGCTAGGCGATCGGTCGAGGGTTTCAATTTTCCCCTCCTTTTCAAGGAGGGGTCGCCCGAAGGGCGGGGGGTGAAAGAGCCTCAACGCATCCCGTCCTTCTCAAAAAGAGGTGCCGACGGAGCGCGATGTCCATGTTCCGCCACCCGACGGTAGCGGGCCTTCAAAGGCTAACGTGCATCAGCTTGCCTGGTCCGATCTGAGGGAGCATTTGGAGAAGCGACGGAATCAATGGCCGTAACGTCTCGATGCGGTTATCGAGCGCCACGAGCACGACAACGGAAATCCGTAGTCCTACCCGATTCTGCTGAAATTCGAGATTTTGGTCTGCCGTGATGAGCACATCGAAGCGGCCGTTTGCGCGCCGGAGAAGCTCGCCGTTTGTCAGGCCCGCCCACCCGGCCTGGGGCACGGTCTGTACTTCATGCCCTACGAGTTCAGCACCGAGCCGGCGGGGCACCGACTCATCAAGCAGCACTCTCATCTGCAGTGAGTACTTCCCGTGCGCGCTCCAGGAGGGCCACCGCCTGTTCGCGAGACACCGACGGGAATTGGTCCAGAAAGACTTCCAGGCTGTCACCCGCTTCGAGGTAGTCGAAGAGGATCTTCACAGGAACGCGCGTGCCAACAAACACTGGAGTACCCCCAAGAATCTCCGGGTCGCGATGCACTACCCCGTCGTGCTCATTCATCGCTGCCTCCATGCATGGCTGCCATGATGATACACCGCGCCCCTGGCTGTCGCGACTTGGCTGGAAAATGAAGAGGCCGATCATCCATCCCCTCCTTTTCAAGGAGGGGTCCACCCGAAGGGCGGGGGTGGTTGCAGCTTCGATCAGCACCGCGCACCACCCCGGTCGCTGCGCGTCCACCCCGCCCGGCCCGAAGCGCAGAAGCTTCGGGCGTTCGGCGGCTCGCACGCGCGCAGGCACGTGCTTCGAA
>JAJDOG010000015.1 GCA_022340285.1 Betaproteobacteria bacterium | reverse complement strand
CCCGACCACACCGGACGGGCGATCAAGCGCGTCTTCCGGCGCGGATTTCTCGGCAAGGTCTCCCGCACTTCGGTGCTTTCGCACTACGGGCTCGTCACCCTGCTCTACGGCACGCTGCTGCCTGGTCCCGACATAGGCGTCGCCTGTGCCGACGTGCTCCGCGACGTCCGCGACGCCGGGTTCGAGTGCGGCATCCATTGCTGGGATCACGTGAAATGGCAGGACGGCGTCGCGCGCGCCGACGCTGGATGGACCGAGCGCCAGATGCAGCTTGCCCGGGAGCGATTCGAATCGGTGTTCGGAGAGCCTGCGCGCGCCCACGGCGCCGCCGGCTGGCAGATGAACTGGCACGCCTACCGCTTCACGCAGCGGCTCGGATTCGACTACGCGTCCGACACGCGCGGCAGCGAGCCGTTCATTCCGATGCACCGCGCGGAGATCGTCGCGTGCCCGCAGATTCCCACCACGCTCCCCACCCTGGACGAGCTGATCGGACTCGACGGCGTGACCGTCGACAACGTTGCGGAACGCATCCTCCAGATGACCCAGGACCCGCCGCCGACGGGGCACGTGTTCACGCTGCATGCCGAGCTCGAGGGCAGAAAGTTCGCCCCGGCGTTCGAGCGACTGCTCGAGGGATGGCGGGCGCAGGGATATGAGCTCGTCCCCTTGCGCGCCATCTACGAATCACTCGATCCGCGCCGGCTCCCCCGCTGCAACGTCGCCGTGGACGCCATTCCTGGCCGCTCGGGAACGCTTGCCGCCCAGGGCGCCCCCTTCCTGTCGTGAGCCCGCCCCATGCTTGACGGATTTCAGCACACCAAGATCCGGACCAAGGATGTCGCCATCAACGTTTTGCGCGGCGGCAGCGGTCCGCCACTTCTTCTCCTGCACGGCTATCCGCAGACTCACGTGATGTGGCGCAAGGTCGCACCATCGCTCGCGCGGCACTTCACGGTCATTGCGACCGACCTGCGCGGGTATGGCGACAGCGACAAGCCGCACGGCCTGCCCGATCACTCCAACTACTCGAAGCGCGCCATGGCGAACGACCAGGTCGAGGTCATGGCGGCGCTCGGATTCGAACGGTTCGCCGTTGCCGGTCATGACCGCGGCGGCCGCGTAGCGCACCGCATGGCGCTCGACCATCCGGGGCGCGTGCAGCGCATCGCGGTGCTCGACATCGTCCCGACGCGGACGATGTACGCTCGCACCACGCGCGAATTCGCGAAGGCGTACTACCACTGGTTCTTCCTCATTCAGCCGGAGCCCTTTCCGGAAACACTGATCGGCGCGAATCCGGAGGCGTATCTGCGCAAGCACTTGGGCGGCCGGTACGCCGGCCTTGCGCCGTTCGAGTCCGGCGGCTGGCCCGAGTACGTCCGCTGCTTCAGCGATCCCGCCGCAATCCATGCCACCTGCGAGGATTACCGGGCAGCCGAGAGCATCGATCTCGAGCACGACGACGCGGACTTCGGACGCCGTAAAGTGGAGTGCCCGTTGCTGGCGCTGTGGGGCAGCCACGGCGTGGTCGAGCGATGCTTCCACCCGCTCGATGACTGGCGCGAGTATGCCGTGGACGTCGGCGGGAAATCACTGGATTGCGGGCATTATCTGCCGGAGGAGCGACCGGAGGAGACCGCGCAAGAGCTCGCGCGGTTTTTTGCGTAACGCGCGACCTTGCGCTCGGGGCGGAATTTATCAACAATCGCTGGACTACCCCCTCGCGAACGGCAGACGATGAGCGACAAGCAGGTCGAGGATTTCACGCTTCCGGGCACCGGAGGCGCGTTCCAGCTGTCGGAGTGCCGAGCCAAGTCGCTCGTCCTCTATTTCTATCCCAAGGACAACACGCCGGGTTGCACCAAGGAAGGCGCGCAGTTCGGCGACCTCCACGAGGAGTTTCGCCGTCTCGGCTGCGAGGTGTACGGCATCTCGCGCGACAGTCTCAAATCACACCAGAATTTCAAGGCGAAGATGAAATTCCCGTTCGAGCTGCTCTCGGACGAGGACGAGGCGCTTTGCCAGCAATTCGGCGTGATCAAGATGAAGAACATGTACGGTCGGCAGGTGCGCGGCATCGAGCGAAGCACGTTCGTGCTCGACGCGCAGCGCAAGATTCGCCGCGAATGGCGCGGCGTGAAGGTTCCGGGGCACGCTCAGGAGGTACTCGACTTTGTTAAGACGCTCTGATTCGCAGGCGCCGCAGGGGTCCGCCCCCGCGTCCGCCACCTCCTCCCGCCGCACACGCCGCGAAGCACGCCCCGCGCTCACCAAGCTCTTCGTCCTCGACACCAACGTGCTGATGCACGATCCCGCGAGCCTGTTCCGGTTCGAGGAGCACGACATCTTCGTGCCGATGATGACGCTCGAGGAGCTGGACAACAACAAGAAAGGCATGTCGGAAGTGGCGCGCAGCGCGCGGCAGGCAAGCCGGTTCATCGAGGAGATCGTACGAAAGTCGACGGATCCGATCGAGGGCGGGATCCCCCTCGCCCGCCACGCCGCGGACACGGCGACCGGGCGACTGTTCCTGCAGACCGAGACCATCAACGGACACGTTCCCGCGAGCCTGCCGATCGGCAAGTCGGACAACAACATCATCGGCGTCGTGATGTATCTGCAAGGGCGCGACCCGCAGCGCCAGGTGATCCTGGTGTCGAAAGACATCAACATGCGGATCAAGGCGCGTGCCCTCGGGCTCGCGGCCGAGGACTACTTCAACGACAAGGTTCTCGAGGACACCGAGATCCTCTACACCGGGGCGCGTGAGCTGCCGGTCGATTTCTGGGACCGTCACGGCAAGGACATGGAGTCGTGGAACAAGGACGGGCGCGTCTATTACCGCGTCAAGGGTCCGCTCTGCGGCGCACTTCTGGTGAACGAGTTCGTCTACCAGGAAGGCGAGCGGCCCCTCTATGCTCTCGTGAAGGAGCGCAGCGGCAACACCGCCGTCATCGAGACGGTCCGTGACTACGCGAGCCAGCGCAACGCGGTCTGGGGCATAACCGCGCGCAACCGCGAGCAGAATTTCGCCCTCAACCTGCTGATGAATCCCGAGGTGGATTTCGTGACGCTGCTCGGGCAGGCAGGCACCGGAAAGACCCTCATGACCCTCGCGGCGGGTCTGATGCAGACGCTCGAATCGAAGCGGTACAGCGAGATCATCATCACACGGGTCACGGTGCCGCTCGGCGAGGACATCGGCTTTCTCCCCGGTACCGAGGAGGAGAAGATGACGCCCTGGATGGGCGCGCTCGAGGACAATCTCGACGTGCTTCAGAACACCGACGAGGAGGCCGGCGAGTGGGGTCGCGCCGCGACGCGCGACCTGATCCGCTCACGGATCAAGATCAAGTCGCTCAACTTCATGCGCGGCCGGACCTTTCTCAGCAGGTATCTGATCATCGACGAGGCGCAGAACCTCACACCCAAGCAGATGAAGACGCTGATCACGCGCGCCGGCCCCGGCACGAAGGTCGTGTGCCTGGGCAACATCGCGCAGATCGACACGCCCTACCTCACGGAGGGCAGCTCGGGGCTGACCTATGTGGTGGATCGCTTCAAGGACTGGGCCCATTCGGGCCACGTGACCCTGCAGCGGGGCGAGCGCTCCCGCCTCGCGGATCACGCCGCCGAGGTGCTCTGACTTCCCGCCGACTGCCGTGGCCGGAGCGCGCAGGCCAGCCGCCGCAGCCCGAGCCATTGCTGCTCGAGGAACCGCTCGCCGTAGCGCGCTCCGGCGAGCTGGTCACGGATCCCGGTCGGATCGAAGCGGCGCGTGAAATCGGCGGTACGGAAGATCACGTCCCACACCGGAAGCAACACCGCGAAGTTGCACCCGCGCGACGGCCCTTCGTGGCCGAAGCCGATCGCGTGGTGCCGGCGGTGATAATGCGGGCTCACGAGCAGTCGCTCGCCGATGGACCCGAACCGTATCCGCACGTTGGCGTGTGAAAAGCTCTCGAGCATCCGGGTCGCTATGACGATCAGCAAGAACTGTCCCGGAGGCACGCCGATCGCGAGCGCGATGCCCGCGAACCACAGGCTGCCGATCATGTCGTCAAGCAAGTGATTGCGATTGTCGGTCCAGAAGCTCATCTTGCGCTGGCTGTGATGCAGCGCATGGAGCGACCACCACCATTCGAATCGGTGCTGCAGACGGTGGCGCCAGTAGTCGGAGAGGTCGAGCACGACGAGGTACAGGAGGAATGCTGCGAGTGGACTGGTCGCGACCCAAGGCAACGCCTCCTCCAGGTTGAAGGGCCGGAAGCCGGCCAGCCGGAGCGTGCCTTCCGTCCAATCGACCACCGGGGTGAGGAGGAAGAAGAACGCGAGGGGAACGATGCCGAGTCGATGCAAGAAGGTGTAGAGCACATCGGTGCCGACCAGCCGACGATCACGCCAGCGCTCTGCCGGAAAGTGGGCTTCCAGGGGGCGCAGGATCGCATAGAGCACCGCAATCTCGAGCGCGCCCCAGATCAGCCACTCGAGCGACTCGTATGCCAGGTCGCTCAGGCTCGCCAGGTCGAGCCAATAGAGCGCCGGCTGCACGGCCGCTTCGAACAGCCAGGTCTGTGCGAGTCCGACTGCGTCGCCGAGCCGGCTCACGGCTTCGCTTCGGCCAATGTCGCGAAGCAGAACCCCCGCTGCTTCAGCCCGGCAAGCAGCGGCTCGAGGATGTGCGCGAGCGGGTCCTTCCTGGATTGGATGCCGAGGTGCATCACCATGATGTCGCCGTCCCGCAGGTTCTTGAGCGCCCGGGCGAGCAGCATGTCGTTCGGATACTTGTCGGAAGGCAGCTCGTCGCCGAGGAACCCGGCGGGTGACCAGTGCACGTGCCGATAGCCGCAGGCCTTAGCCGCTGCCAGCGTGTTCGGCGTCGTTCTTCCCCCCGGCGCACGCCAGATCGGGTCGAGATCGCGTCCGGTGAGCTCGTGGAAGCGGGTCGCTACGCGACGCAGCTCCTTGCAGACGCCTTGCGCGTCGAGCTCGCGCGACTTGCCGCTGCGCTCGTAGCGCACTTTGCCGTTCGGCAGGTCACCGCGGAAGTACCAGTGGTCCCACGTGTGCGTCCCGAAAGCGTGCCCTTCCGCGACGCGGGCCCGCCAGTACGCTCCCCACGAGGGATCGAGCGAATAGTCGCCGCGAACCGTCTTCTCGTTGGCAACGAAGAACGTCGCCTTGACGTCCTGCCGGGCGAGAATGCGCGCGATGTTCTCGGCCTGCGACATGTTGCTGGTGTCGAGCGTCAGATAGAGCGTGCCTTTGCACGCCGCATATCCCGGGCCCGAAAAGACGAGCGCCGCGGCGAGGACGAGACTACTCGCGCGCCGCATTGACGAAGAAGATGCCGTGCGGCGAGCGCCCCACCGAGATCTTGCGCACCACTTTGTGCGTTGCCAGGTCCACCACGGACACGGACCTCGCCCACCGGTTGGTGACCCACAGCTCCCTGCCATCCGCGGTCACCTCCATATCGTCCGGGCCGCCCGGGACCGGAAACGTGTCGACGACCGTGAGCGTCTCCTGGTCGATCACCGAGATCGAATTGGCGGCCCGGTTCGAGACCAGCACGTGTCGCCTGTCCCCGAGCGTCTGGAAATTGTGCGCGCCCTGCGCGGTCTCGAGTTGCTTGACGCTCCGGCGTGCGCGCCAGTCCACGACCTCGACGTGACCGCGTCCCATGACTCCGATGAGCAGGTGCTTGTCGTCGGGCGTCATCCAGATCCCGGCCGGCTGCCGTCCGACCGGCATCCTCCAGTCGATCTCCGCCCGCGCAAGATCGATCGCGGCGAGCTCGTCGCTCTCCTGCAGCGTGACGAAGACGTGCGTGCTCGCACGGTTGAAAGCCATGTGGCTGGGCGTGCTACGCAACGGGATGCGCTTGACCAGTCTGAAACCGTCGGCAGCATAGATGTCCACGCGGTTCAGACGTAGCGCGTTCACCACGAACCATTTCCGATTCGGGCTGAAGCCGATCTGGTAGGGATCCGAGATGTTGGGAAGGCGCCGCTTCACGTCGCCGGTGGAAGCGTCCAGGAACAGCAGTTCGTTTCCGGCCGAGCTCGCGACGATGAGCTCGGATCCTTCGGGCGTGCGCATCAGGTGATGCGGCTCCTTCCCGACCGGAATGCGTCTGAGCTCCGCGTAACTCGACTTGTTGATGACGCTCACGCTCGCGTCCTGCGAGTTCAGGACGACCGCGATCTCGGCGTGCGCCGTGCATGCCGCCCCACCGAGAATTAGCGCACCAAGTAGTCGAACCACGGATTTGGACAGCCCATTCGCACGTCATACTCGCACGTCATACGGCCCCGCTTAACGCACGGGCTGGCGGCGAAGCATACACGCCTCCGGTAGCCCGGCCGGGCGCCCTTTCCCGCGGATGTAGTGGATTTGCCACAGATTCCGGTTGCCCAGCCTCCTGGCCGAGACTTCTGCCGGTACCGGGGAAGCCGGGCCGCACGCAGCGTCTGAATATCCGTTCAATTACAGTAAGTTATGACTCCAGCCTGGCGCCGGATCGGCGTCAATGACCCAGCGCCGTGCCCGGTGGGGAACGCGCTGGCATTGTCCGCCCGTGCCAAATGGTTGGCATCTTTCCACCGGCCTACCTAGAAACGCACTTGACAGCGGTTGCTAATGTGCCCTATAAAGAAGCCGTGGTAAGGCTCTGAAGTGGCGGAATAAACGCCTGGCGATCCGACTCCTCCTCCGTGCGCCAGCTGTCCCGACGCTCCAGGGCTACAAAAAGAACAACGGTTGGGTGCGACCTCTCAGGCCCGGTAACCCCGGGCCTTTTTGTTTTCTGAGTGTTTGCTGAGCCGAATTCGCGCCTCCACGCGCCGATGCGCGCGCCTGCCGCCCCGCTAGAAATTGCCGCCGGACGCGTAGTTCTCGAAGCGCGTGTACTGGCCGAGGAAGGTCAGGTTGATCGTGCCGATCGGGCCGTTACGCTGCTTGCCGATGATGATCTCGGCTCTGCCCTTGTCCGGCGAGTCCGGGTTGTAGACTTCGTCGCGATAGATGAAGAGGATCAAGTCGGCATCCTGCTCGATCGCACCCGACTCGCGCAGGTCCGACATCACCGGCCGCTTGTTGGGCCGCTGCTCGAGGCTGCGATTGAGCTGCGAGAGCGCGACCACCGGCACGTGCAGCTCCTTCGACAGGGCCTTCAGCGATCGCGAAATCTCGGAGATCTCGGTGGCGCGGTTCTCGCCCTGCGTCGATGCCGACATGAGCTGCAGGTAATCGACGATGATGAGGCCGAGCTTCCCGTATTGGCGGTGCAGTCGCCGTGCCCGCGCGCGAAGCTCGAGGGCATTCAGCGCCGCCGTCTCGTCGATGTGGATGGGCGCATCGTGCAGCTTGCCGACCGCATTGGTGAGCTTGTTCCAGTCCTCGTCGGAGAGTCGCCCGGTGCGCAGCTTGTGCTGATCGAGCCGTCCGATCGAGCCGAGCATCCGCGTGGCGAGCTGGGTGCCCGACATCTCCATGCTGAACACGGCCACCGGCAATCGGTTCTCCACCGCGACGTGCTCGCCCATGTTCAGCGCGAGCGCGGTCTTGCCCATGCTCGGCCGTCCCGCCACCACCACGAGCTCGCCTTCCTGGAGGCCCGACGTCATCTGGTCGAGATCGTTGAACCCGGTCGGGATACCCGTGATGTCCGACGGGTTCTCCCGGTGATAGAGCATGTCCACCCGCTCCATGACCTGCGAAAGGAGCTGATGGATGTCCCGGAAGCCGTCGCGGCCGCGACTCCCCGCCTCCGCGATCTCGAAGACCCTGGATTCGGCCTCGTCGAGCAGCTGGCCGACTTCCTTTCCCAGGGGGTTGAGCGCGCTGTCGGAGATCTCGTTGCCGACCGTGACGAGCTTGCGCATGACCGCACGCTCGCGCACGAGCTCCGCGTAGCGGCGGATGTTGTGCGCCGATGGCGTGTTCTGGGCGAGCTGCCCGAGATAGGTGATTCCGCCCGTCTTGTCCTTGTCCTCGCTCGATTCGATCGACTCGGAGACCGTCACGACATCGGCCGGTCGGTTCTGTTCGACGAGCTTCGCGATGTGGCGGAAGATGCGACGATGGTCGTCGCGGTAGAAATCGTCCACCGCGAGCACGTCTCCCACGCGATCCCACGCGGCGTTGTCCAGTAACAGCCCGCCGAGCACCGACTGCTCGGCCTCGATCGAGTGCGGCGGGACCCGCAGCGTGAGGAGCGGTGCGTCGCCTGTCGTCGGCAGTGTGGCCTGGGGCATCGGTGATCGCGGATCTGGAAGCGGCGCGAAGATTCTACACCGCGACCCCCATGATCGCGACGTGCGTTTCGCTTCAGGCGCTTACGCGACGGCCTCGCCCAGCACCGACACCTTGATGTGCACGACCACGTCGCTGTGCAGCGCCAGCGCGATGTCGTGGTCGCCGATCGCCTTGAGCGGACCCTGCGGCATGCGGATCACCGCGCGCTCGACTTCGTGCCCGAGCTCGGTCAGCGCTTCCGCTATGTCGTAAGTGGTCACTGAGCCGAAGAGGCGTCCGTCGACGCCGGCGCGCCGTGTGAGCTGAATCATGACGCCTTCGAGCTTTGAAGCGCGCTCCTGAGCGGCGACCAGCGCTTCGGCCTGGATCTTCTCGAGGTCGCCGCGTCGTTTCTCGAACTCCGCCAGGTTCGCCGCCGTGGCACGCTGTGCCTTGCCCTTCGGAATCAGATAATTACGGGCGAAGCCGTCCTTGACTTTGACCACATCGCCGAGCCCGCCCAGGTTAGAGACCTTCTCGAGCAGAATGACTTGCATCGCGTCGGCCCTCTCAGTGCGAGTCGGTGTAGGGAAGCAGCGCCAGGAAGCGCGCCCGCTTGACCGCTTCGGCAAGCTGGCGCTGGTAGCCGGCTTTCGTGCCGGTGATGCGCGCCGGAATGATCTTGCCGTTCTCGCCGACGAAGTCCTTCAGCAGATCGACGTCCTTGTAGTCGATCCACTCCATCTTCTCCGCGGTGAAGCGGCAGAACTTGCGCCGGCGGAACAGCGCCCGCCCGCCGGCGCGCTCGCGTCCGCGGCCCTTGCCGCCTTTCTGTCCGGGACGCCCGCGTCCGCCGGAACGTCCTCTCGAGGGTGTTGCCATGGTTCTCTCCTTACTCGAATTCGATTCGCTTAACGTGCAGCACGAGCTGCTTGCCGGAGCGGCCTTTCGCCGCCAGGAATCCGCTCACCTTCACCACCGCGCCGAGGGGGGCTGCAGCGATCAGCCTCGCCTGCTCTTCGACGGCCAAGCAGGCCACGTCTGCGTTGACCTGCCGCGCCGCGCCCGCCTCGATCTGCCCGGATTCGTGAACGACACGGAAATTCACGAGCGCGACACCGGCTGGCGTGTGGCGAAGGACATCCCGCTCGGTGATTCTCCCAGCAAGCGTGAGCTCGTTCGCGCTGTCCAAGTCGGCTCAAGCGGCTTCGGAGGCGCCCGCCGGGGCCTCGCTCCGCCTGCTTCCTTCGCCCTGCCGGTTCTCGCTCTGATGCAGGACCGATTTCGCCTTGTCTTCCTTCATCATGGGCGAAGCCGCCGTCACCGCTCCCTTCATCTTCACGATGAGGTGACGCAGCACGGCGTCATTGAAGCGAAACGAGTAGTCCAGTTCCGCGAGCGTCTCGTGATCGCATTCGATGTTCATGAGGACGTAGTGCGCCTTGTGGATCTTCTCGAGCGGGTAGGCGAGCTGCCGGCGTCCCCAGTCCTCCAGACGATGGATCTTTCCGTCGCGCTGCGCGATCACGCTGCGATAACGGTCGATCATCGCCGGGACCTGTTCGCTTTGGTCCGGGTGGACGATGAAAACGATTTCGTAATGTCGCATTAGGGCTCCTTGTGGTTGACAGCCTCCCGGCATGCGCGACCGGTGAGGCAAGGACGGCTGGAATCGCTGACGCTGCGGACTGCAGCGATGGACGACTGGATGGCCGATCGAATTGTAGTGGTACTTGTCGCTACGTCGTTCTGCCCGCCAATTCAGCGGACAGCCGCGGATTGTATCGCATATCGCCGGCTTCGGGCAAGATAATCAAGGGGTTGCCCCGCTCCGCCCCCCGTCGGTCCCGTGCGCCCTCCGGCGTCGCGACTCGTAGAGACACAATCCCGCAGCCACCGATACGTTGACGCTCTCCACGGCGCCCAGCATGGGAATCCGCACGACGCGGTCACAACGATCCCGGGTGAGTCGGCGCATTCCCCGCCCCTCCGCGCCCAGTACCCAGAGCACGGCTTCAGGCAGATCCGCATCGAAGAGCTCGTCGGCGGCGGATGAGTCCGTGCCCACGATCCACACCCCCCGCTCCTTCAGCATCTCGAAGGACCGCACGAGGTTCGTGACCGGCACATAGGGCACGCTTTCGGCTGCACCGCTCGCCACTTTGATGGCCGTCGCGGTGAGGCCCGCCGCGCGGTCCTTGGGTGCAATCACGGCATGCGCGCCGGCGGCGTCCGCCACTCTCAGGCAGGCCCCGAGATTGTGGGGATCGGTCACGCCGTCGAGAGCGAGGAGCAGCGGCGGTTCCCGGAGCGCGTCGAGTATCTCGTCCAGACTCGCCGCGGCCGTGCCGGGGGCAACACGGGCGACGACGCCCTGGTGGCGCGACCCACGCACCATCGCGTCGAGACGCGCGGCCTCCACGGCCCGGACCCGAACGCCGTGCCCTTCGGCCAGCTGCCGCAGGTCGCGCGCCCGGGCGTCGTCGCGTCCGTTGTCGACGAAGATCTCCTGCACGGTATCCGGCCGGGCGCGCAGCTTCCCGGTCACCGCGTGGAATCCGTAGATGAGGGCCGGCGCTGTCACGCTGCCTCGGCAAGCACGAAGTCGATGCGCCCGGCCTCGAGATCGACGCGCACGAGCCTGACACGTACGCGGTCGCCCAGCCGGAAGGATCGGCCCGATCGCGCGCCGCGCAGAACGTGGCGGCCGGCATCGTGCTCGAAGTAGTCTGCGCCGAGCTCCGATATGTGCACCAGGCCCTCCACATAGACGCCATCCAGGGCGACAAAGATGCCGAAGCTCGTCACCGCGCTGATCGAGCCGTCGAACTCGTCGCCGACCTTGTCCTGCATGAAGTAGCACTTGAGCCAGGTCACGACGTCGCGTGTCGCGTCGTCGGCACGCCGCTCCGTGGTCGAGCAATGCTTGCCAAGCTCCGCCCAGCCGCCGGGATCGTAACGCTCGCCAGAGAGCGCGGCCTTGATGGCACGGTGAATCACCAGGTCGGGGTAACGGCGAATCGGGGAAGTGAAGTGCGTGTAGTGCTCGTAGGCGAGTCCGAAGTGCCCGACGTTCTCCGGGCTGTAGACCGCCTGCTGCAGAGACCGCAAGAGCACCGTCTGCAGCAGCTGGACATCGGGTCGCTGCTTCACCTTCTCGAGGAGCTTGGCGTAGTCCATGGCGCGGGGCTCGTCACCGCCGCCGAGATGCAGGCCGAACCCCTTCAGAAACTCGCGCAGCGCGGCGAGCTTTTCCGGAGTCGGCCCCTCGTGAATCCGGTAGAGCGCATGGTGTTCCCGCTTCTGCAGGAACTCCGACGCACAGACGTTTGCAGCGAGCATGCATTCCTCGATCAGGCGATGCGCGTCGTTGCGCACCACCGGCACGATGCGCTCGATCTTGCCGTGCGCGTCGAACTTGAGCTCGGTCTCGACCGTGTCGAAATCGATCGCGCCGCGCTTCGCCCGCGCCTTGAGCAAGGCACGAAAAACCCTGTCGAGCCACTCGAGGCGCTCGGCGAGCTCGCGGGTCTCCCTGTCGCGCCGCGGCGGGCTTTCGTAGAGCGCGGCGGCCACGCGATTGTAGGTCAGTCGCGCATGCGAGCAGATCACTGCCGGATAGAACTCGTACTCGGCGATCTCGCCGCGCGGCGTGATGGTCATGTCGCATGCCATCGCGAGCCGGTCCACGTCGGGATTGAGCGAGCACAGGCCGTTCGAGAGCTTTTCCGGAAGCATCGGAATCACCCGGCGCGGGAAGTACACCGAATTGCCCCGGCTGCGCGCGTCGCCGTCCAGCGCATCGCCGTGCGCCACGTAGTGGCTGACGTCGGCGATCGCCACGATGAGCCGGTAACCGCGGCCCGCGGCCTCGCAATAGACGGCATCGTCGAAGTCTTTGGCGGTCTCGCCGTCGATCGTGACGAGCGCGAGCGCTCGCAGATCGCGTCGCCCGGCCAGATCCACCTTGCGAACCTTGTCTGGAATCCGTGCCGCAAGCCGCTCGGCCGCGCTGGAGAACTCGAAGGGCAGCGAGTGCTTGCGCAACGCGATCTCGATTTCCATGCCGGGGTCGTCGTAGCCCCCCAGCACCTCCACGATGCGTCCGATCGGCTGCGCGTGCGCCCCGGGCTGCGTGACGAGCTGCACCGTGACGACCTGTCCCGCCTTCGCCCCGCCGGTGGCGCCGGGTTCGACCAGGATCTCATGCTGAACGCGCCGGTCGGCGGCGGCGACGATCCAGATCCCGCGCTCGTGGTGCAGGCGGCCCACGATCCGCGTCTGCGCGCGCTCGGTCACCTCCACGATCGAAGCTTCCCGACGCCCGCGCCGATCGAACCCGCTCGGGCGCGCGATGACGCGATCGCCGTGCATGACCTGGCGCATTTCGACCGGATTGAGGAAGAGCGAGGCGCTGCCATCATCCGGTTCGAGAAATCCGAAGCCGTCCGGATGCGCGGCGACGCGGCCGGCGACCAGGCTCAGTTTTTCCGCGACGAGCAGCGCGCCTTTCCGGTTGCGCAGGATCTGGCCGTCGCGCTCCATTGCGGCAAGACGCCGCGCAAATGCCTCGCGCTCGCCTTGCGTGACTTCGAGAAGGCGCGCAAGGCGCGTCTCGTTGACCGGAATCGCTTCCTCCTCGAGCGTCGCCAGGATGTACTCGCGGCTCGGCAGCGGCGAGTCGTAGCGCCGGGACTCGCGCGCGTGGTGCGGATCGCTCTCGCGTCGTCGGCGCGACTTGCGCTCAGTGCTGGCTCGGCGGCGTGTCTTCATTGAACAAAACCCCAGGTTGACCTAAAATGCGCCGCTCGTGCCGAGATGGCGGAATTGGTAGACGCACTAGGTTCAGGTCCTAGCGCCCGCAAGGGTGTGGAGGTTCGAGTCCTCTTCTCGGCACCAGAGTACTGACGGGCGCTCACAGCGCTCGCGTTGGTCACAACCATCAGATCCCTTGCAGGAGTCTCCGCAATGCACGCCGGCGGAGCGCAAACTCTTCCGCTCAACCCTTCCACCTCGAGCAGTCAGGACGAGCGGCTGCACAGATCCTTCGCCGACATCAGGTCGTAAGGCTCGAACGGCTGGTGAATCCAGGGATTTTCGGCGAGAAACTCCACTTGATAGTCCGGCGTGAATCGCGAGCTCGCCTTGCGCCACAGCACCGCGGTGCGCAGATCCTTGATGACCGCATAGTGCTCGAGCAGATGGCGACGCACGATCTCCAGCGTCACTCCGGAATCCACGAGATCGTCGACCAGCAGGACTCGATCGCCGAGAGACGGCGTAGTCATGGTCATGTGCTCGGCGATCTTGAGCTCTCCCCGCTCCGTACCCCCTTCACCGCCATAGGACTGGGTCGAGATGATCGCAAGGGGCAGATCGAAGATCCGTGACAGCGTGTCACCTACGCGCAGCCCGCCGCGCGCGATGCAGACGATCTGATTGAAACCCCACCCCGACGTATGGACTTGCGCGGCGAGCCGCTCGATCGTCTTGTGATAGTCGGACCAGCTGACGTAGAGATCGGCCATCCTAAGGGAGACTTGCAGAGCTCCGAAGTTGCTCAGTTGGGGATATACAAGGGGCTTGCCCCTTGTTCGTTCCGGGGGATATACAAGGGGGACTCCCCCCTTGTTCGTGCGAATGGGGTTCGACGAGCACGCCCATAGGCCTCGTCGAAGCTGTCGCGCCGGGAAGTCTGCAACATCATATAAACGGATGTCTTCTGACGATGGTCTCGGCGCGGTCCGGGCCGGTGGAGATCATGTCCACGCTGACTTCGCAGAGCGATTCGATCCGCTCGAGATAGGAGCGTGCATTCGCGGGAAGGTCCTCGAACCGCCGTACGCCGACGGTGCTCTCGGCCCAGCCGGGCAAGTCCTCGTATACCGGCGCGCAGCGCGCAGCGTCCTCGGCGCCAGCGGGAAGCAGATCGCTCAGCTCGCCGTCGACCATGTAGCCGGTGCAGAGCTTCACCTCGTCCATGCCGTCCAGCACATCGAGCTTGGTGATGCACAGTCCCGACACGCCATTGATCTGGATCGAGCGTTTCAGCGCGGCGCCGTCGAACCAACCGCACCGTCGCGGCCGGCCGGTCGTTGCGCCGAACTCGTTTCCGCGCGCGCGCAGGTGCTCGCCCACTGCGTCCTCGAGCTCGGTCGGAAACGGCCCCGAGCCCACGCGCGTCGTGTAGGCCTTGGTGATCCCCAGGACATAGTGCAGCATCGCCGGGCCGACACCCGCGCCCGCGGCCGCGGCGCCCGCGACGCAGTTGCTCGATGTGACGAACGGGTAGGTGCCGTGATCGATGTCGAGCAGGCTCCCCTGCGCCCCCTCGAACAGGATGTTCTGACCGGCGCGATGCGCCTCGTACAGTGCGCGCGGCACGTCTGCCACCATCGGCGCGAGATCCGGCGCCAGCCTGAGCGCGGCATCCCGTACCTCCCCCGGGTCCACGGCCGGCGCATTGAGGTATTTCGTCAACACGAAGTTGTGATAGTCGAGGAGCTCCACGAGCTTCGCCTCGAAGCGGTCGGGAACCAGCAGATCGCGCAGTCGCAACGCGCGGCGCGCCACCTTGTCTTCGTACGCGGGCCCGATGCCACGTCCCGTGGTGCCGATCTTCCCCGCCCCCTTCGCCGACTCGCGCGCCACATCGATCGCGACGTGGTACGGCAGGATCAGCGGGCAGGCCTCCGAGATCTTCACCCGGCCGCGCACCTGCACGCCAGCGCTTTCGAGCTCGACGATCTCCGCCATCAGCGCGTCGGGCGAAAGCACGACCCCGTTGCCGATGTAGCAGGTGACGCCGTCACGCAGGATGCCCGACGGGATGAGGTGCAGCACGGTCTTGCGCCCGCCGATGACGAGCGTGTGTCCCGCGTTGTGACCGCCCTGGAAACGGACCACGGCCTGGGCGTGGTCGGTCAGCCAGTCGACGACCTTGCCCTTGCCTTCGTCACCCCATTGGGTGCCGATCACGACGACGTTCTTTGCCATGTCTCCCTGACAGTGTGCTGAGGAATGCGCGACTACAGTTTCTCGACGACCCACTTCGTCCCGCGCCGCACGAGTCGACGCTCGCACGCATTCTCCCCGCCGGCGCCGTCGTGTCCCGGCAAATCCACGACGACGACTTCCCCGGCCGAACGCAGTTCTGCGACCCGCTCGGCGAGCGCGGCATCTTCCGCGTAGGGAGCGAGAATCGCGCCGCGCCGAGACTCGCGCGGTACGGATCGCGCCACTTCGCGCAGATCCATCGAGAACCCGGTCGCCGGGCGGGCGCGGCCGAACGCCTTGCCCACCTCGTCATAGCGTCCGCCCAGGGCGATCGCGTTGGCGAGTCCGGTGGCATATGCGGCGAAGACCACCCCGCTGTGATAGTGATAGCCCCGCAAGTCAGCAAGGTCGACGCTCATCGCCATGCCGTTGTCGGCAAGCAGTGTCTCCAGACTGTCGAGCGCCTCGCCGATTTCCGGCCAGGGCGGCAACTCGCGCCGCGCACGCGCGAGGGCGTCGGAACCGCCGTACAGCTCGGGCAGCAGGCGCAAGGCGTCGCGGCTCACCGGCTCGAGACCCTGCGTGAGCGCGGCGAGTCCCGGCCGGTCCTTCGCGTGCAGGACCTCGAGCAGTTCCTCCTCGAGCTCGAGACCGACTGCGGCGCGGCGCGCGATCGCGCGGAACACACCGACGTGGCCGACGTCGAGGCTGATCTCCATGAGCCCGCACGCGCCGAGCGCGGCGCGCAGGAGCCGCTGGATCTCCAGATCGCTCTCGATCCCGCCATGGCCGTAGATCTCCGCGCCGATCTGCATCGGCTCGCGGGTGGCGAGCAGCCCGCGCGGACGCGTGTGCAGCACCGTCCCGCAGTAGCAGAGCCGAACGACGCCGCCGCGATTGAGCAGATGCGCGTCGATACGGGCGACCTGCGGGGTCATGTCCGCGCGCAGGCCCATCGTCCGCCCGGAAAGCTGGTCGATGAGCTTGAAGGTGCGCAGGTTGAGATCGTGGCCGGTGCCGGTGAGCAGCGAATCGATGTATTCCAGCATCGGCGGAATCACGAGCTCATAGCCGCGGACCCTGAAGAGCTCGAGTAGCCGGCCGCGCAGGCGCTCGATCGCATCCGCCTCGGGGGGAAGAATGTCCTCGACGTATTCGGGAAGCAGCCAGGCACGCATGGCCATCGACGACCCTCCGTCTACCGCACCAGCAGGAGCAGAACGAGCCCCACGAGCATCGACGCGAGCCCGAAGAACCGGATCTGTCCGTCCGAAAGCTGCAGTATGCGGCGAAACGTGTCGCGCCAGAGGGTCGGCGCAAAGAATGGGAGCAGCCCCTCCAGCACCAGCATCAGCGCGAAGGCCGTGAAGAAGACGGTCCACATTACTTGGTCGTGGAGCCGCTCTTCGCGCCGTTGGGGCTCTTCAAGTACCTGAAGAAGTCGGAGTTCGGCTCGAGAACGAGCACGTCGCTGCGGCTCCGGAAGCTCGCGCGGTACGCTTCGAGGCTGCGATAGAACGCATAGAACTCGGGGTTCTCGCTATAGGCCCTTGCGTACACCGCCGTGGCCCGGGCGTCGCCCTCGCCCTTGACGCGCTGGGCATCGCGGTACGCTTCGGCGACGATGACCTCGCGCTCGCGATCGGCCTCGGCGCGGATCTTCTCCGCCTCCGAGAAGCCCTGCGAGCGGAGCTCGGCCGCCACCGCGCGCCGTTCGGCTTCCATGCGCCGGTACACCGACTCGCTCACTTCCTGCGGCAGCTCCACCCGCTTCAGGCGAACGTCGACGATCGCGACCCCGATCTCCTTGGCGTCCTCGTCGACCTTCTCGCGCACGACCTTCATGATCGTGTCGCGCTCCCCGGAGACGACGTCGTGCACGGTGCGCTTGCCGAACTCCTCACGCAGCGCCGCGTTCACCCGCTGCTGCAGACGTGTCTGCGCCAGGATCTCGTCGCCCCGCACGCTCACATAGTACTGGCGGACGTCGGTGATTCGCCACATCAGGAAGGAGTCGACCAGAACGTTCTTCTTCTCCGAGGTGATGAAGCGCTCGGGATCGGGCGTGTCGAGCGTCAGGATGCGCCGATCGAAGAATCTCACGTTCTGGATCAGCGGCCACTTCACGTGCAGGCCGGGCTGATCGATCACCTCCGTGATCTCGCCCAACCGGAACACGACCGCGCGCTCGCGCTGGTCGACCGTGAACAGTGACATCGAAGCGACCACGATCACCGCCAGGACGATCGCGAGAAAGGCACCGAATCCCATTCTCATGGCCGGGGCTCCCGATCGCGACTGCGCAGGCCGTCGCGCGTTCTTCCGTCCGACCCGAAGGACGAGGGCATGTCGGCCCGCGGGGCACGCGAGGTGTCCGAGTCGGCCGCTATGGCGCCCGCGGACATCTGCATGATCTTGTCGAGCGGCAGGTACAGGAGATTGCCGCTCGACCGTGAGTCGATCATGACCTTGCTCGTGCTGGTCATGACATCCTGGACGGTATCCAGGTACATCCGCTCTCGCGTCACCTGCGGCGCCTTCGAGTACTCGCTGAGGATCTGGCGGAAGCGTGAGCTCTCGCCTTCCGCATTCGCCACGATCCGCTGCCGATAGCCATTTGCTTCCTCAGTCAGCCGGGCGGCCGAGCCGCGCGCCTTGGGCACGACGTCGTTGTAGTAGGCCTGCCCTTCGTTCTTCTGGCGCTCGAGGTCCTGCTTGGCCTTCACGGCATCGTCGAATGCCGCCTGCACCTGCTCCGGCGGCTGTGCGTTCTGCATGACGACTGCGCTGATGTTCACGCCGGTGCCATACCGGTCCAGGATTTCCTGGATCAGCTTGTGCGCGTTCGCGGCGATCTGCTCGCGCCCCTCGTAGAGCACGAAGTCCATGCTCGACTTGCCGACCACCTCACGAAATGCGGCCTCGGCAACCTGCAGCACCGCTTCGTCCGGCCGCCTGACATTGAAGAGATAGTCCTCCGGGTCCTTCAGGTTCCACTGCACCGCGAACTGGATGTCGACGATGTTCTCATCGTCGGTAAGCATCAGCGCCTCGCGCAATACCTTCGTCTTGACGTTGTTCCGGTACCCGACCTCGAAGGTCCGGATTCCGGTCAGGTTGACGATCTCGTTGCTCTGAATCGGATAGGGCATGCGCCAGCGCAAGCCCGGGCCGGTGGTCTGGGAGTACTTGCCGAAGGTGAGCACGACGCTGCGCTGGCTCTCGTCGACGATGTAGAAGCCGCTCGCCAGCCACACGACCAGGATCAGGATAGCGATCAGCCCTGCACCGCCCCCCAGCTGACGCGTGCTCGGCGGCCCGCCGCCGGGCGTGCCTCCGCCGCGTCGGCCGAAGATGCCGTTCAGCCGCTGGTTGAAGCTGCGCCAGAGCTCGTCGAGGTCCGGCGGGCCCTGATTGCCGCCCGAGCCACCACCCTTTCGCCCCCACTGGGGATCGTTAAGCGACATACCTGTCCCTGACTGACTCGCTCTCGCTTGTTTCGGTTTGAGGTGAAGTGTCCGACACGGCTTTGGACGCGGCCTTGGACGCGGCGTTGGAGGCGGCCACCTCGACGAGCGCCTGCCGCAGAAACTCTATGCCGTCGCCCGTCTTGGCGCTCAGACGAACGCGGTGAATCTTACCATACTCGTCGCGATCCACCCCATGCGGAATGCTCGTTAGATCGATCTTGTTCCACGCCAGGATCTGTGGAATCCGGTCGGCACCGATCTCCGCCAGCACCTTGTTGACCTCCTTGATCTGCTCGTCGCGAACCGGGCTGGACGCGTCCACGACGTGCAGGAGCAGGTCCGCATGGATGGTCTCCTCGAGGGTCGCGCGGAACGCCGCGACGAGGCTGTGCGGCAACCCGCGGATGAAACCGACCGTATCCGAGACAGTCACGTTTCCGGCATCGGGCAGGTACAGGCGCCGCGTGGTCGTATCGAGCGTTGCGAACAGCTGATTGGCGGCCAGCGCTCCGGCATGAGTGAGCGCGTTGAACACGGTCGACTTGCCGGCATTCGTGTAGCCGACGAGCGACACGCTCAGCACCTGCGCGCGCACGCGCGCACGGCGCTGGACGTCGCGGCGTCGCTTCAGGGTCGTGAGCTTGGACTTGAGCGTCTTCACGCGGTTGCCGATCAGGCGCCGGTCGGTCTCGAGCTGGGTCTCGCCAGGCCCGCGCAGGCCGATGCCGCCCTTCTGACGCTCCAGGTGGGTCCAGCCCCGCACCAGCCGGGTGGAGAGATGCTCCAGCTGCGCAAGCTCCACTTGCACCTTGCCCTCGTTCGTCCGCGCGCGCTGGGCGAAGATGTCCAGAATGAGGCTGGTTCGATCCACCACCCGATGGCCGAGCTCGCGCTCGAGATTGCGTTGCTGTGCGGGCGAGAGCTCGTGATTGAAGATCGCAAGATCCGCCCCCGATTCGGCGACAGCCGCAGCGATTTCGCGGACCTTTCCGGTCCCCGCGAAGTACGCCGGATCGGGTCGGTCGCGCCTGCCCTTGACGACTGCGCGCACGTCCGCGCCGGCGCTCGCCGCGAGGAGTGCCAACTCTTGGAGGCTCTCGGCATAGTCGGCCGCCCCCAGATCCAGGGCGACCAGAACCGCGGTCTCGCCGCGTGCCGGGCGTTCGAACATCCCGCGCGCGACCTACCGGACTCCGGCCATCAACTGTCGCCGCTCTCGCCGAGATTCAAGTTGACCGGGCGTGACGGCACGACTGTCGAGATGGCGTGCTTGTAGACCATCTGCGTGACGGTGTTTTTCAGCAGGACCACGTACTGGTCGAACGATTCGATTTGCCCCTGGAGCTTGATGCCGTTGACCAAGTAGATGGAGACAGGAATGTGTTCCTTGCGCAGCGTATTCAGGAACGGGTCTTGTAGTAGTTGCCCTTTGTTGCTCATGGCCGCTCCGAAGCGTGGTTTTTGAAATGTTACTGTAATTCATTTCGCATGCCGATGCCATTATCGCCCGTTTGAGCCCCGCGCCGCAAAAGGGTTCCGGCCGGTACGGAATTCGATTCGAAGCGGGGTCCCCTCCAGGGCAAACGCGGCTCGAAACGACCCTTCCAGGTACCGCCGGTAGCCGGGCGTGACGGCGTCCAGGCTGTTGCCATGAATCACGATTATCGGAGGGTTCTTCCCACCCTGGTGCGCGTAGCGAAGCTTCGGGCGCACCATGCCGGAGCGTGGCGGGGCCTGCTTGGCGACCGCCTGAATGAGGGTGCGCGTCAGCCGCGGCGTGGAGAGCTTGGCGTACGCGGCGGCAAAAGCATCGCTCACCGAGTGCATTAGTGCGGTAAGCCCCTGGCCGCGCAGCGCAGAAATATAGTGCAGCCGCGCAAACTGCATGAAGCCCAGGCGATTTCGCAGCTGCCGCTTCGCCTGTTCCCGGCCGTAGTCGTCCAGGCTGTCCCATTTGTTGATGGCGACGACCACGGCCCGTCCACGCTCGACGATGAAGCTTGCGATGTGCGCGTCCTGGTCGGCGATGCTCTGCCCCGCGTCGAGAAGCAGGATCACGACGTTTGCGGAGTCGATCGCCTGCAGCGTCTTGATGACGGAGAACTTCTCGACCGTTTCGAAGACCCGACCGCGTCGGCGCAATCCTGCCGTGTCGATGAGAACATAGTCCCGATCGCCGCGCCGGAATCGAACCTGGATCGGGTCGCGCGTGGTGCCGGGTTCGTCGAACGCGATCACCCGCTCTTCGCCGAGCAGCGCATTGATCAGGGTCGACTTGCCGACGTTCGGACGACCGACGATCGCGACGCGCGGAACGCCTTCGGGCTCGGCCTCTTCCTCCGCTTCGCTCTCGCCCGCCACGGAGACCTGCGCCAGCGCCGCGTCCAGCATCGCGGCGATGCCCTCGCCGTGCGCGGCGGATATCGCGTGCGGACTCCCGAGACCGAGCTCGTGAAACTCGGCTACCGCGATATCCGGATCCATGCCCTCGACCTTGTTCACCGCGAGCACCACGCGCGATTGCGACGCCCGCAGTTGCTCGGTGATCCGGCGATCCTGGGGGGTGAGGCCCGCCCGGCCGTCCACGATGAAGATCGCAATGTCGGCCTCGGCGAGCGCGGCGAGCGCCTGCTTGGCCATTTCCGAGAAGATGCCGTCCTTCGCAACGGGCTCCAATCCGCCCGTATCGACCACGATGAAGGGACGATCGCCCAGGCGGCCCTCGCCGTAGTGCCGGTCACGGGTCAGCCCGGGCATATCAGCGACGATGGCGGCGCGCGAACGGGTGAGCCGGTTGAACAGCGTCGATTTGCCCACGTTTGGGCGACCGACGAGAACGATGGTGGGTTTCATGAAAGAGGGCCGCGTGCGGACCGCGGATGCGGCGAAGGCTGCAGGAAGCGACGCAGGCTTCAGGCCCTCGCGATCATGGTAATGCCAGGGCGAAGAGACCCCCGCGCGCGGTCTGCACCAGGAATCCGTCGGCGATACGCACAGGCGGGGCGGCGATCGGGCTGCCGTCGGTCTCCACGCGGCCGACGAATTCGCCGGTTTCGGCGGAAAGAAGATGAACGTAGCCTTCGACGTCGCCGACGATGACGTAGCGGCCGAGCACGAGCGGCGCGGATAGTCGCCGGTACTGGAGCTTGTCCTGCCGCCACAGGCTCGTTCCGCCGCTCCGGGCGAGCGCCGAGACCGCGCCGATGTCCTCGCTGACGAATACGTATCGATCGTTGACCGCGATGCCGGCGCTGGAGGACATCGGCCTCGCCCAAAGCATGTTGCCGTTCGCGAGATCGAAGCACGCGGCGCGCCCCTGGTGGGCCACCGCGCATGCCTGCCCGTCACCGATCCAAGGGAGCCCGGTCACGTCGCTCATCCGCTCGAGCTCCGTCGTGCCATGCGGGAGCGAGACCGTTCCTTCCCAGCGCAGTCCGCCGTTCGTCTGGGACAGCGCGACGAGCTTGCCTCCAGGAAAACCGGCGAACACGTACCTGGCGCGTGCGACGGTTCCGGCCGGGCTCCGCACCGCCAGCGAAGGTGTCGCGCGCTGGTACACCCAGCGGCGCCGACCGTCCCGGGCATCGAATCCGAAGATCCGGCTGTCCGCACTTCGGACGACCACGAGGTCGCCGACAATTTCCGGGGCGGCGAGCACTTCGCTCGACACACGCGACCTCCAGCGCACCTCCCCGGTCGCTTCGAGCACGATCACCTCGCCTTCCGCGGACCCGACCGCAACCAGAACGCCGTCGCTCCCGACCCCGCCGGAAAGCCGGCTGTGTACATCGACGCGCCAGACCTCGCGCCCGGTGGCCTCGTCGAACCGCGCGACCGAACCGTCCGAGCCGGCCGCGAAGACGCTTCCGTCCACGACGGCCGGAACGAACACGTACGCGTCGGCTGACCCGATGCTCGCCCGCCAGAGCGTGCGCACGGGAACGCTGTTTGCGATCGGCTCGAGGGGGGCCGGCGGATGTCTGGGCCCCGAGGAGAACCAGTCGAGCGGGTTCCAGCTGAAGCCCGAACAACCGCCGAGCGTCAATGCGGTGAGCAGCGCCAGCAGGGGGAGCCCGGCGGCGTTTCGCCTCATTGCCCCTCCCCGAGCATGTCGAGCTTGAGTTGCAGAAGCTCGCGCGTCGCCGCATCGCGCAATCGGGTCTTCTCGAGAGCGGTCTTGTAGGCTGCCCGCGCGTCGCTGCGCTTGCCCTGCTCCGCATAGATGTCGCCGCGCGTTTCGGCGAAGCGCGCCTCGAACGAGGGCTCCGGCTTCGCTTCGAGCACTTTCAGGGCCGCCCCGTAGTCCTTGTCATCGATCAGGATGTTCGCCAGGCGCAAACGCGCGATCGACTGATACTCCGGGTCGCGCGCCTGCTCGATCACCCATTCGAGCTGCGCCCGCGCAGTCTTGAGATCGCCGCTTTCGAAATGCGCCTTGGCGGAGACGAAGGCCGCCAGGGGGGCATAGGCGGAGCCCGGAAACTGCTCGAGGATCGCGCCAGCGAGATCACGAACCTTCTTCACGTCCCGGGTGCCCGCCGCCTTGCGGAGCTCGCTGTAGATCGTACTGGCCTGCCCGGCTTGGGAAGCTTGGTAGGACCGCCAGCCCAGTACCCCCGACACCGCCAGCGCGACCCCGACGACGACGGCAATCACGAGATTTCCATACTCCTTCCACCACGCCTTGAGTGCGGCAATCTGTTCCTGCTCTTCAAGATCGTAGGTGCTCATTCGGATTCCTCTCCGTATAACAAATCGGACACCGCGTCGGCGAGCCGGTCGAGGGCGATGCGGGATTGGCCGCGTTCCTCGCGAAGCGGCTTGATACCGGCCTCGCCCGCTGCGGCCTCGTCGTCACCGATGATCACGGCAACGGCCGCACCGCTCGCGTCGGCGCGCTTCATCTGCGACTTGAAGCTTGCATCGCCGCAGTGCTGGATCACCGCGAAGCCGCGGTCGCGCAGCAATTCCGCTGCGCGGAACGCGGATCGCGCGGCAGCCTCTCCCTGGTTCACGACGTAAACGTCGACGAGGGTGCCGCTCCCTCCCCCCTCGTCGCGCATCAGCGCAATCAGCCGCTCCACGCCCATCGCGAAGCCCGCTGCGGGCGCCGGCTTGCCGCCGATCTGCTCGATCAGACCGTCGTAGCGGCCACCACCGCACACCGTGCCCTGCGCGCCGAGCCGGTCGGTGATCCACTCGAAGACCGTCAGGTTGTAGTAATCGAGCCCGCGCACCAGTCGCGTGTCGACCGTATACGGGATGGCAGCGTCCTTCAGGATCGCCTGCACTCCGTCGAAATGCTGGATCGATTCGGGACCCAGAAAGTCGAGGAGCCTGGGCGCGCCGGTGATGATCGGCTGCATCTCCGGATTCTTGCTGTCGAGAACGCGCAGCGGATTCGTGCGCAACCGGCGCTGCGAGTCGGCATCCAGCTCGGCCGCGCGCGATTCCAGGTATCGGACCAGGGCGTCGCGGTGCGCGAGTCGCTCCGGCAGGCTGCCGAGCGAGTTGATGTGGAGACGGATCCCTTCAAGGCCCAGGTCGTCCCAGAGACGCGCGCACATCAGCAACAACTCGCCATCGACGTCGGGCCCCGCGTAGCCGAGCGCCTCGACGCCGACCTGGTGGAATTGCCGATACCGTCCCTTCTGCGGGCGCTCGTGCCGGTACATGGGTCCCATGTACCAGAGTCGCTGTGGCCCGTTGTAGAGAAGAGAATGCTCGACGGCCGCGCGCACGACCGAAGCAGTGGCCTCGGGACGCAGGGTGAGATGCTCGCCGTTCAAGTCGTCGACGAAGCTGTACATCTCCTTCTCGACGATGTCGGTGGCCTCGCCGATGGCACGGCGAAAGAGTACGGTGTGCTCGAGGAGCGGCGTGCGGATGTTCCGGTAGCCATAAGCCGCCAGCCAGTCGCGCACGGTCTCCTCGAAGCGCTCCCAGAGCTCGGCCTGGTCCGGCAGGACGTCGTTCATCCCGCGGACCGCTTGCAGGGTCTGTGTCATGGGCGATTGCGGCAGCCGCTCAGGCTTCGGCCTTGCTCGGGCTGGTTGTGTCGCTCGTCATCTCGTCCGCGGCGGGCCGCGCTTCGCCGCCGGGGCCGTAGGTTGCGCGCACGTACTCTTCGACGATCTTCTGAAAATCCTGCGCGATCGAGTCACCCTTCAGGGTGACGGTCTTCTCGCCGTCCACGTAGACCGGCGCGACCGGCCGCTCGCCGGATCCAGGAAGGCTGATTCCCACGTTGGCGAGCTTCGATTCGCCGGGGCCATTCACCACACAACCCATCACGGCGACGTGCATGTCCGCGACGCCCGGGTATTGCGCGCGCCAGCGCGGCATCTGGGCGCGCAGATAAGCCTGGATGTTGGCGGCGAGCTCCTGGAAGGTGGTGCTGGTGGTGCGCCCGCAGCCCGGGCACGCGGTGACCATCGGCGCGAACGATCGCAGCCCCATCGTCTGGAGAAGCTCCTGCGCGACCGTCACCTCCGTCGTGCGGTCTCCGCCGGGCTCCGGGGTCAGCGATACGCGGATGGTGTCGCCGATTCCTTCCTGGAGCAGCACGGCCATCGCCGCCGTGGACGCAACGATGCCCTTGGAGCCCATGCCCGCTTCGGTCAGGCCCAGATGCAAGGGGTAATCGCAGCGGCGCGCCAGCTCGCGATACACCGCGACCAAGTCCTGGACCCCGCTCACCTTGCACGAAAGCACGATGCGATCGCCGGGCAACCCGAGCGCTTCGGCGCGCGTGGCGCTGTCCAATGCCGAAACGATCAGCGCTTCCCGGGTCACTTCCTCCGACGGACGCGGGTCGGGTCGGTGCGCGTTCTCGTCCATCATGCGAGCGAGAAGATCCTGATCGAGGCTGCCCCAGTTCACACCGATCCGAACCGGCTTCTGGTAGCGGCAAGCGGCCTCGATCATCGTCGCGAACTGCTCGTCCCGTTTCGCGCCGCGACCGACGTTGCCGGGGTTGAGCCGGTACTTGGCCAGAGCCCGGGCACACTCCGGGAATTGCCCAAGGAGCTTGTGCCCATTGAAGTGGAAATCGCCGACAAGCGGAACGGTGCACCCGAGCCCGTCGAGCCGCGCGCGAATCTCCGCGACAGCCGCCGCGGCCTCCGCCGTGTTCACCGTTACGCGCACGAGTTCGGAGCCCGCCCCGGCAAGCTCGTGCGCCTGCCTCACGGTCGCCGCCACGTCCGCCGTGTCGGTGTTGGTCATCGACTGCACGACGATCGGCGCATTGCCCCCCAGGCACACTTCGCCGATGCGAACCTGCCGCGATTTTCTTCGCATGACGGGCTGCATGGGCCGCTCTACTCCAGCGTCACGCGTGCGACGTCGGACGTCCGATGGGGCGTGAGCGCCACCGATTCGCCGTTGTACAAGAGCCGCACGCCGCTCGCATTGCCGATCACCAAGGACAATGGCGGCGTTCCCACGACCTGCTTCTCGGTGCCGGCGGGATTGATCGCCGAGAAGATGACGTCACCGTTTGCGTCCTTGACCTCCACCCACGACTCGAGCTCGAAAGTGAACTGCAATCGCGAGCTTCCCGGCGGAAGCGCCTCCGATGCCGGCGGCGACGCCCGCTCTGCGTCCGCTTGCATCCCGTCTGTCGGGCCGGCCCCCGGCGCCGGCGGCTCCTGAATCGATGTGGCCGACACGGTTGATGCGGTTTCGGGCTGCAATGCCTGCGGCGCAGTTTCGATCGGCGGCGCCGGTGTCGCCGTCTCGAGCGCGGGCTGCGGCGCCATCTCGTCTGCCGCAGCGGGTTGCTGGTCCGTCGGGGCCGTTTCCACTGACAACGGTACTGACGTCGGCGAGTCCGCCTTCGAGACGGACTCGTTCGTCGGTGGCGAAAGCGCTGCATCCTCGGAGCCGTTGCGCTGGCTGCGTATGAACCACTCCGCCAGGACGACCACCACGGCGACGATGATGAGCATCGAGAGCAGCAGGTAGATCCGCGAGCCCGGGCGCGAATCCTGCGGGAACGGCACGCTCATGTCCCGGGGCTGCATGGCGGGTTCGCCCGCCGCTTCGGGTTGGGGCAGATCCTCGAGCAGGCGCGCGGGGTCGACTCCGAGCAGCTTGGCATAGGTTCGGATCATCCCCCGCACGAATGGCCCGCTGGGGAGCGCATCGTAGCGGTCGGCCTCGAGGGCCTCGATGTGCCGGAGCGAAAACTTCAGCCTTTGCGCCACCTCCGAGATCGACATGCCGCGCTCGTTCCGCGCGGCGGCAAGAATCTGTCCCGGGGTGGCGTTTTCGGGCGTGAGCGCTCCGGTCTGCATCTCGCTCACTCAAAATCCCCGCGTTGGAGCGCCTGGTATTCCGCGGATTTCGGGAAACGCAGGCGTAGCTGCGCCGCATAGCTGTTCTCTGCGACGCGGTTGCCGAGCTTGCGCTCGATCCGCACTGCCAGCCACAACGCCTCGGCACTTGGCGGCGAGGCGCGGTTGTAGCGCTCCACGATCTCGCGGGCCTCCTCGAACTGCCCGCGCTTGAGCAGGGCGTCCGCGAAGGGCAGCATGGCGTTGACGTTGTTGGGATCGAGGCGCAACGCGCGCTCGAAATATTCGGTCGCTTGCTTGACCTGCTTGATGTCGAGCAGGCAGCGCCCTGCCGCCGCATAGGTGCGCGACGGCGACGAGTAGAGCGGATTGCTCAACGCGGCGCGGAAATACGGCATGGACTGCTGCACCCGGCCGGTCTGGCACAGGAACCACCCGAAGTTGTGGTTGAGATCGGGATCGTTCGGGGCAAGCTTCAGGCCGCGCTGGAAGTTTGCCTCGGCCGCGGCATTGTCCTTGAGATCCATGTTCACGAGCGCCTGGATGTTGTAGGCCGGCGCATAGTTCGGGTCGGATGCGACGGCGATGCGCGCTTCCTGCAGTGCGACGCCCATGTTTCCGATCCCGTAGTACGCGGCCGCGAGCTCAGTATGTGCCTTGGCCCGCGTGTAGGCATCGGCAGGTGTCTGGAAATAGCCCTCGGGCAGCTGCTCGTTGGCCGCGGGAGCGGGTTTCTCGGCTGCGGGCTCGCTGGCGTTCGTCGCACACCCGGCGACCAGCAGCGCCGCCGATGCCAGCATCAGGAACCGGCGTATCTCGCTCATGCCACCCTCGCGATGCGTAGCGACCGGCGCGTCCGGTCGTCGACCTTGCCGGCGAGCTGCCCGCATGCCGCCTCGATATTGTCCCCGCGCGTCTTGCGCGTCGTGGCGATCACGCCTGCCGCCTGCAGGTGCGCGGCGAAGCGCCGAATCCGGTCGGGCGGCGAGCGGCGGAATCCCGAGTTCGGAAACGGATTGAAAGGGATGAGGTTGACCTTGCACGAGACCTCCCCGATCAGCGCCAGCAGTGCCCGTGCGTCCGCCGGGCGGTCGTTCACGCCGTCGAGCATGACGTACTCGAACGTGATGCTGTCACGCGGCGCTCGCTCCAGGTACCGGTTGCAGGCTGCCATGAGATCGCGCAGCGGATATTTTCGGTTGATGGGCATCAGTTCGTCGCGCAACCGGTCGGTGGGCGCATGCAGCGAAACGGCGAGGGCCACGGGGCAATCCTCGCGCAGGCGGTCGATCATCGGCACGATTCCCGCCGTCGAGACCGTGACGCGCCGGCGGGACAGGCCGTAAGCATTGTCGTCGAGCATCAGCCTCAGGGCCGGGACCACGTTTTCGTAGTTGAGCAGCGGCTCGCCCATGCCCATCATGACGACATTGCTGACGATGCGATCGGCGCGGTTCGCGCCAAGCTCGCGCCGCGCGACCCAGAGCTGGCCGACGATCTCCGCAGCGGTGAGGTTGCGGTTGAAACCCTGCTTTCCGGTCGAGCAGAAACGGCAATCAAGCGTGCAGCCCGCCTGGCTCGACACGCAGAGCGTTCCGCGACCCGCCTCGGGAATGAACACGGTCTCGATTGCGCTCGACCCCACGTCGAGGAGCCATTTGCGGGTGCCATCGGGGGCCGTGGTGTCAGCAACAATGCGCGGCGCCTCGACGGTGGCCGATGCGGCGAGCTTTTCCCGCAGCGACTTGGCGAGATCGGTCATGCCGTCAAATTCGCCGATGCCGAGCTGGTGCACCCAGCGTAGCGTCTGGCGCGACCGGAACGGCTTCTCGCCTAGCGTCGCGAAGAAGCCGGCCAGCGCACCCGCATCGAGACCAAGTAGATTCACGCTCATCCGAGGCGACCGCAACTCGTCGAAAAACTCCGCGCGCCAGCGCGCGCGGATCTGTGCGAAAGAGGTTTGTCTTGCACGCTCGTTGCCTTGAGCGAAATCGCCGTCGGGGACATCTATCGGTCGAATATCTCGTAGGTTGGAAAGAAATAGGCGATCTCGGTCCGTGCAGTGTCCGGGCCGTCCGAGCCGTGCACGGCGTTCGCGTCGATGCTCGTCGCGAAATCGGCTCTGATGGTGCCCTTGTCCGCCTTCTTCGGGTCGGTTGCGCCCATCAGGTCGCGGTTCTTACCGATCGCGTTCTCCCCTTCGAGAACCTGAACGATCACCGGGCCGGAGGTCATGAACTTGACGAGGTCCCGGAAGAACGGGCGCTCACGGTGCACCGCGTAGAACCCCTCGGCTTCCTGCGCGGAGAGTTGCAGCATCCTCGCGGCGACGATCTTCAGGCCCGCCGTCTCGAAGCGATCGAGGATCTTCCCGATCACGTTCTTGGCGACCGCGTCCGGCTTGATGATCGACAAGGTTCTTTCTACGCCCATCCGTGCCTGCTCCCTAGCTGTTCGATTGCGTTCGAGTGGTGATTCAAAGTCGTGATTCAAGAATGCCGAACTGATTCTGGCGCCGCAGCGCGTGTCGCGAATGTTTTAGATAAACGCTTATTTTAGCACGTGTTTCACCGCTTTCGGCCAGCCCTGCGACGCGCGTCGGCGGTCGACGCCGTGCGCGCCTGCAGCCGCTCCCACGCGATCTGCAGACCGCGCTCGCCCGGCGCCGCTTGCCACCCCGCCTCGACCGCCACGCCAGGGAGACACACGAGCTCGTCATCGCAATAGACGAGCGGCAGCCACTCTCGTTCCCAGGGTGGGACACCATGTTCCTGCAGGAGTTTTTTTACCGTTCGGCGCGGGCCGCCGACCCGCGGCCGCATGGACTCCCCCCCGGCGCGGCGGCGCAGCGTGATGCGGCCCGCCTCGGCCGCCGCCGCACGGAGCCCGGCCCCCTTCGCCCTGCCGAAGCGCAAGACGCCGCCGAGCTCGGGCAGTCGCCAGACGCGCTCGCCCTGCCAGACCCAGCGCGTGCCCTGCGCCGGCGCGTTCGCCTTTGGTGCCAGCCACAGTGCGCCGCGATAGCGCCGCAGGACAGCGTCGCCAAGGTCGAACTGGAGCGCGGCGTCGCTCCGCGCGCTCATGACCTGACGCAGGACTTCGTCCATCTCGGCGCTGCCGGGCAAGTCGAGCCCGTGCGCGCGGACGAAGCAGCGAAGGAGGTTTCTCGCCCGCGGTGCGCCGAGCCTTCTCAGCGCATCGACCCGGACGCGGCCCTCGTCCATCCATGTCTCCGCATCGATCGCGGCCAGCTCGCCGAGCAGGAGGTCGGCCTCCGCGAGGTGTCGCGCACTGCGCGCCAGATTTGCGCCCGCGGCCGGATTCAGCTCTTGCAGCAGCGGGAGTACGCGTCGCCGCATGAAGTTGCGCGCCAGGGCCTCGTCGGCGTTGGACTCGTCCTCGATCCAGCGCAAACCGCGCAAGCGCGCGTAAGCCTCGATATCCGCACGCGTTGCCTCGAGCATCGGTCTTAGCAGCGCAGGCCCGTCCGCAAACGCCGGCTCGGCAATGGTCGGCATGGCGGCAAGGCCCGGGAGTCCGCCGCCTCGCAGGAGTTGCAGCAGGACCGTCTCGGCCTGATCGTCCCGGTGCTGGGCCAGAACGACGAAGTCGGCGCGCTCACCACCGAAAGCCGCGTAACGCGCCGCCCGCGCCGCGCCTTCTCGCCCGAGCGACCTGTACGGAGCGAGGTCGACTTTCTTCACCCGGCAAGGGAGCCCGTATTGCGCAGCCAGATCGCGACAGAAGCGTGCCCAGGCCCCGGCATTCGGGCTGATGCCGTGGTTGACGTGCAGACAGGAGATACGGAACCGCGCAGCGCGTTGCGCGAGGAGGTCGAGGAGGACGCTGGAGTCGACGCCGCCCGACAGCGCAATCGTCAGTCGCGCGCCGGGACGCACATGACGCGCGAGCTCACGGTCGAGGCATGCTCCGAGCTCACTTGACTTGCGCTTCCTTGAATTTGCCATACGCCATGAGTCGCTCGAATCGCGCCTCGAGGAGCTTGTCCATGCTTTGCCCCGTCGACTGGCGCAGCGCGTCCTGCAATGCCTTCTTCACGCTCTGCGCCGCCGCCGCATAGTCCCGGTGCGCCCCGCCGAGCGGCTCGCTGATGATCCGGTCGACGAGCCCGAGCGACTTGATCCGCGAGGAAGTGATCCCGAGCGTCTCGGCCGCTTCCGGCGCCCGCTCCGCGCTTTTCCACAGTATCGATGCGCAGCCTTCCGGCGATATCACGGAATAGGTTGCATATTGGAGCATTAGCGTCACGTCACCCACCGCGATCGCCAGCGCGCCGCCCGAGCCACCCTCTCCGATGATGGTGCATACGATCGGCACGCGCAGCTCGGCCATCACGTACAGGCACCGGCCGATCGCCTCCGATTGCCCGCGCTCCTCCGCACCGATGCCGGGATACGCGCCGGGCGTGTCGACGAACGTCAGCACGGGCACGCCGAACTTCTCGGCAAGGCGCATGAGGCGCATCGCCTTCCGGTAGCCTTCCGGGCGCGGCATGCCGAAATTGCGAAGCAGTTTTTCGCGCGTGTCGCGACCCTTCTGGTGGCCGATCACCATCACTGTCTGGCCGTTGAACCGAGCCAAGCCCCCGACGATCGACGGATCGTCCGAAAAGGCGCGATCGCCGTGCAACTCCTCGAATTCGGTGCAGAGCGCCTGAATGTAATCGAGGGTGTACGGGCGCTGCGGGTGGCGCGCCACCAGGGCAGTCTGCCATGGCGTGAGCTTGCCGTAGATCTCCTTGGTGAGCCCCTGGCTCTTCTTCCGCAGGCGTTGAATCTCCTCGGAGATATCGACCGCCGGATCGTCCTGGACGTATCGCAGCTCGTCGATCTTTGCCTCGAGCTCGGCGATCGGCTGCTCGAATTCCAGAAATGTAGCCTTGGCGTTCAACGTTGCCCGTTCGACGTGATTACCTACGAAGGATTCTAGCAGGCCGACACGCTGGAGCCGTGCTGACTCAGTACTCGACGGGCACCGGATCGAGGCTGCGCCAGAGATACCAGGTTGCCACCGAACGCCAGGGTTCCCATTCCCGCGCCAGCGTAACGATGATCTCCGCCGGCGCCTCGCCGCCGTCGAAGTAGTGCAATCGCACCGCCTTGCGCAGGCCAAGATCGTCGAGCGGCAGAACGTTCGGCCGGAGCAGATTGAAGATGAGGAACATCTCGGCCGTCCAGCGCCCGATGCCGCGCACTTGGGTCAGATCGTCGATGACCGATTCGTCATCCATCTGGTCCCAGCGCGCAGCATGCAGCGAGCCGTCGCAGAACCGCCGGGCAAGATCGCGCAGGTACTCCGCCTTGCGCCCCGACAGCCCGGCCGCGAGAAGGCGAGCGCGGCGTGCCCGCGCGATGTCTTCGGGCTGCATCGCCGGAGACACCCGCCCGAGCTTCGCCCAGACGCTGTCGGCGGCCTTGACCGATATCTGTTGCCCGACGATGGAGCGTGCGAGGGTCTGAAACGCATCGCCGCGACTTCGCAGCGCGATGCGCGGATGGCGGCTCATGATGACCCGCATGACCGGATCGCGCCGCCCCAGTTCGCGCTTCGCGCGGAGCCAGTATGTCGGCCTCGCCGCCGTCGAAGGCTCCCGCATGGCGCTCAGGAGGTTGCCGCGAGCGGCAGGTTGGTGAGCAGGTTCTGCGGCTTCAGCCGAACCACGTTCTGCTCGTCCATCCCGAGCGCGAGATAGACGGGTCGCCCGGCCACGTCCGGGCGGATCACCGCAGTCTCCGCAAAATCGAGCCGAAACAGCGCGAGCAGCTGGCGCAGTCGCCCCGGCTCGACCTCGGTGCCCTGCCACAGGTCGTTCAGCACGGCCGTCGATTGCGCATCGAGTCCGACGTGCCACGCCCAGCGCTCCTCCCGGATTTCGCGCAACGGCTCGATCGCAAGATCGAGCGGGAAGAAGTGCCTGATCCAGCGCTCGAGAACGCGCGCCAGCGCGTTCAGTCCCGCGCGGCCGTAGTTGAGATTGATGACGTAGTCGTGGCGCTGGTCACGCGACCAGTACGCGGCGGCATTCCGCTCGTCGATCACGTCGAGATTCGTGTTGCGAATCGGCGCCTGCGCCTCGACGATCAACCGTCCGAGCGAGCCGTACGCGCTGCCGCTCGCGTGCATCTCGACCGTTTCGAGATCCGCGAGCACGATCGTTCCACCCTCCACGCTCGCTTTCTGCTCGCGGTAGAAGAGCTCGCCCGCGCGCGCCTCGATGGGATCCTCGACGCCCTCCAGGACGTTGCGGAGAATGACCTGCGCGAGCTGGTCGATGAAGAGCGGCGGGATCGTGACCCGGGAGCCACTGAACAGTGCCGAATAGCACGCCTCGATGGAGGGCGCGGCAAGCAGTCGCGAAAAGTAATCGAGGAGCAGCCGGTAGTTGAGACGTGCATCCGGGTCCTCCACCGCATCGAGCTCGCGCACGCTGACCGGACGCCGGGGGTCGTCCAGCAACGACTCGTGCAACCGGCACTCGGCGGGGCCGGACTCGTCGACCGGGCGGATCTCCGGCCGGAGCAGGTATGCGCGCAGGAAGTCGTCGGTGACGGCAAGGCGTCCCGCCCGGTCACGTTCGAGCAGATGAAATCCCGAGTTTCGCCAGAAGTCAGGCACGGGCGGCAGCCCGCCCCGAGTCGACGCGAATGCGGTCGGATTCTCGCCGCGTCCGCAAGCGCAGCGTCACGTCAGAGTGCCGCGCGCGCAGAGGGGATGACGCGGCTGTGCGAAGAAACGTGCTGGACCAGAAACTCCATCTGGTCGGCGAGAATGCGCCGGTTGGTCAGAATCAGGTACTCGGCCTTGTTCGGAACGTAAGGCGCGTACAACAGCTCGACGCCCGCTTCTTCGGGAGTGCGATTGCGTTTGATGCCATTGCAGTGCCGGCATGCGGTCACGACGTTCATCCAGGTGTCCCGCCCGCCGCGCGACAGGGGAAGAATGTGGTCGCGAGTGAGCCGCAGGAACGAGTACTCGCCTGCACAATAGGCACAGATATGCCGGTCGCGCCGGAAGAGTTCGCGATTGTTGAGGGGTGGAACCTGGTTGAACCCCTTCATGGCCATCGCTTTGCCGCGAATGGCGATGATCGAATTGCCCGATATGCTCGAGCGCCGGCCGGTTGCCCGCGAGACGCCCCCGTAAACGGTGAACGCCGTGGTTCCCAGCGTCCAGGCCACGAGGTTCTTCGCGTAGTAGAAACAGGCCTGCTGCCAGGTCACCCAGCGATGCGGGACACCGTGAAAATCCAGCGTCAGGATAAGTGGCGTTTCGCTCGACATCGTATCGCCCCGCGGCGGATAGCTTGCCGGTACGCGGCTCCGCAATGATTGTGCCGGAAATCCCATGCTGTTGCCATACGTACCCGGGTACCCGGGTACCCGGCCAGCTCGGGCGGGGCGGCCGCGAGGGTTGCCGGAGAGCCAGGGCAAAGTTGAAGCTATTCGCAGGTCGACGGGGGAAGGCGTCGCCAGCCGGACGCCGTTCCTTGAAGGCGTTCCCTTCGAAGCTAGTGCAGGGCTCGCGCGAGCTGCCGCCGGTAGTCGGCGACCAGGTCTGGCTGGTCAGCGGCGAGCGTGAAGATCCTGACCATCGCCTCCCGTGCGGCTTCGCGTTCCGCCCCCTCGGCATGGTGAACGACCTCGAGGAGCTCGTCGAGTGCGCCACGCAGGTCTCGCTCGATGACGAGTCGGTCCGCAAGGTCGCGGCGCGCGGCAAGGGCCTTCGGGTCGGCTGCGACGCGCGCGCGCAGAGCGGCCAGGTCGGGAAGATCCTTCTCCTTCTTCCAGAATGCGATTTTTGCTGCGAGCTGTTGCGTGCGCTCGTCACGCAACTCCTCCGGAACTGCCTCCACGAAGGGTTCCGCGTCATCGAATGCCTGCCTCGCTACCAGGAGCTCGGCGAGATCGATGCCGCTTTCGGTGGACCCGGGGTCGAGCTCGAGCGCCTTGCGAAAGTTCGTCTCCGCCGCCTCGAAATCGCCGGCCGCCACGGCCTTGCGCGCCTCGCTGCGCAGCTGGTCGATCGGGCTGGGAAGAATGCGCGCGATGAACTGGCGGACGCCCGACTCGGGAAGGGCGCCGACGAACTCGTCGACGAGATTCCCGTCGACGAAAGCCTTGACGTTCGGTATCCCCCGGACGCCGAACTGCGTGGCGATCTCGGGATTCTCGTCGGTGTTGATCTTGGCAAGCAAGAACTTGCCTTGATACTCTTCTGCGAGCTTCTCGAGGATCGGCGTCAGCGCGCGGCAGGGCCCGCACCATGGCGCCCAGAAGTCGACCAGCACGGGCGCGCGACGGGACGCCTCCACGACATCTTGCTCGAAGGTCGCCGTTCCGGTCTCGTACGAATTGCCTGTCATCGTCAACTCTCCTTGCAACGTGGATTATGAGGACGTGAGCGCGATTTTCAACCGCACTGCCCCCGAGGCAGCGCACCGCGTAGGCGTTTGATCTGGGTCAATGGCCCGGTCGGGCGGCCATATAGCGTTGATTCAAGAGCGAAGAGGATTGGACAACCATGCTTGACGATCAGGAAAAGACGAGGCTTGTGGAGCAACTCGCGAAGCGGCGCGCGGCGCTCGTGGAAGAGGTCGGGCGGAAGCTTGCCGCGTCCCGCGACAAGATCGGTTCGGCGAGCATCGACCAGATCATCGAAGGCGGAGACTATGCCTCTGCAGATGCGATGGCCGGCCTCGACCTCGCCGAGGCTCAGCGCGACATCCAGGAGCTGCGCGACGTCGATGCAGCGCGCGCGCGATTGGCCGATGGGAGTTACGGCATCTGCGTCGACTGCGGAGAGGACATTGCTGACGCGCGTCTCGTCGCCTATCCCACTGCCACGCGATGCACCGCGTGCCAGACCGCCTACGAGAAGCGGCACGGGCTCGGAATCAGCTCGCGGCTCTGAACCGGCGCGCAATCGGGAGGGACACCGGCGTCTTGCTGACGACGCCCCTGTCAAAATCGGGACGTAAGCCGGTCAAGCGCAACCGGAAAAATTTCACACGCAACGGCTCCCGCAGGCCCCTCCCATGCGGTAATTGTTAAGTCGAAAAGAAAAAGCCCCCGGCAGAGCCGAGGGCTAAAGACTTTCACCCCAAAGGAGGAGGAAAAACAGGCGAAAGTACCCTTCGATAAGCAGACGGCGTGCCAGTTCGGCGTCCGGCGCATCGTCCCGGCCGCTCGTCGCGCAACGGCGTGAACTTGTTCACGACCTCCCCGCATCCCGCGCATGATTTCGCGTCGCGTAGAATGGCGTCGTGAGCATGACTGAATCCATCGCGTTGGCGGCCGGGCTCGCCTGGGCGAGTGGGATCCGTCTCTATCTCGTGCTCTTCCTGGCCGGGCTTCTGGCGCGCCTGGGTTATCTGCACCTGCCCGAGCCACTCGATGTGCTGAGCGACCCGCTCGTGCTCGGTGCATCCGGGATCATGGTCGTCGTCGAGTTCGTTGCAGACAAGATTCCCGCCTTCGACTCGGCGTGGGATGCGCTGCACACTTTCATCCGCATTCCCGCCGGCGCGTTTCTCGCGGCAGCGGCGTTGGGTAGCGCCGATCCGGCCTGGGTTGCGGCCGCCGCGATCCTGGGCGGCTTTCTCGCGGCCGGCGCTCACCTGACCAAGTCGGGCGGGCGAGCCCTGATCAACACGTCGCCAGAGCCCTTATCGAACTGGATTGCGTCCGCAAGCGAAGATCTGCTGGTTCCCGCAGCGTTGCTCGCGGCGGTCAAGGCTCCGGTCGTGTTTCTGATCGGACTCTTGGTCTTTGCGGCACTGGCCGCGTGGATGCTGCCGAAGCTATGGCGCGGATTTCGCCGCGTCTTCGCGCGCATTCAAGGCGACGCCGCGCCGTACTGACCCGCAGCCGCGCGTGCCAATGTCGTCGGGCGTGCCGGATTCAGTGCTCGTCCAGGCGCGGAAGCGAAGGGTCCTCGAGCTCGCCCGTCTCGGGATCGATGTATCCCTCCACGCCAAGATCGGCTTCGGCCTCCTCCAACGTATCCGGTACGTCGAATTCGGAATCGGCGTTGAATTCGAGGTCCTCCACCGCGTCGGACAGGGTCTTGAACGGACCCGACTCGTCGCCGGTTTCCTTGGATTGCCAGTAGAAGCCATCGGGTCGCTCGATGATGCGCGCGTTTTCGAACTCGGGCGTGGTTTCAGGAATAGCGCGTGGCATGGCGACTCTCCTTGAAGCTGCCGCCGATCCCCGAGGGCACACTGTGCGTCGGATCCGGCGCTTCGATCTTTCGCTCTCTCGACGGATTCATTCTGATCCTGTCCCGGGAGCCTGGCAACCACGCCGAAGCCCGATGCCTGCTCCGGAGCGGCTGCGACCTCACGTCCCGTGTAACATCAACAGGATGCAGCGCGAAACCCATTTCTCGATCTGGTACTTCATCGCAGCCCTCCTCGTCGTGGTTTGGCTGCATGGCGTCTGGACCGAGTACCGCACCGTGGAGCCTATCTCCTACAGCGAGTTCCAGACGTACCTGAAGGAGGGGCGCATCGCCGAGATCGCGGTGCGCGAGAACAGCGTCGAAGGCAGGTTCAAGTCGCCGCTGCCCGACGGACGCACGCGGTTCGTCGCGATCCGCGTCGAGCCGGACCTTGCACGCGACCTCGAAAAGTACGACGTCAAGTTCAGCGGCGTCGTCCAGAACACGTTCCTGCGCGACATTCTTTCGTGGGTCCTGCCCGCACTCGTGTTCTTCGGACTGTGGTTCTACCTCATGCGGCGCTTTGCCGAGAAGCAGGGGCTCGGCAGCGGGTTCCTCACCATCGGCAAGAGCAAGGCAAAGATCTACATGGAAAGCGACACCCGCGTCACTTTTGACGACGTGGCGGGGGTCGACGAAGCGAAGGAGGAACTCAAGGAGGTCATCGGTTTCCTGAAGGATCCGGGCCGGTACAGCCGGCTCGGCGGCCGCGTCCCGAAGGGCGTGCTCCTGGTTGGACCACCGGGAACGGGCAAGACCCTGCTGGCACGCGCCGTCGCGGGCGAGGCAGGCGTACCGTTCCTCTCGATCAACGGCTCGGAGTTCGTCGAGATGTTCGTCGGCGTGGGTGCCGCGCGCGTGCGCGACCTCTTTGACCAGGCGCGGCAAAAGGCGCCCTGCATCATCTTCGTGGACGAACTCGATGCGCTCGGCCGGGCGCGCGGGGCGTATCCGGGCATGGGCAGCCACGACGAGAAGGAGCAGACGCTCAACCAGCTCCTCTCGGAGATGGACGGCTTCGACCCGAGTCAGGGAATCGTATTGCTCGCCGCCACCAACCGCCCCGAGATTCTCGACCCCGCGCTGTTGCGCGCAGGGCGCTTCGACCGCCAGGTGCTCGTCGACCGTCCGGACAAGATCGGCCGTATCGCGATACTGAATGTCCATCTGAAGAAGATCACCTGCGGGTCGGACGTGGATCCCGAGCAGATCGCAGGTCTCACACCCGGCTTTTCCGGGGCCGATCTGGCCAACCTGGTGAACGAAGCCGCGCTGCTCGCGACCCGCCGCAACGCGCAGTCCGTCGCCATGGAAGACTTCACCGCGGGCGTCGAGCGGATCGTGGCAGGTCTCGAGAAGAAGAACCGGCTTCTCAACCCGGATGAGCGCAAGATCGTGGCTTATCACGAGATGGGCCACGCGCTGGTGGCGATGTCGACGCCCGGAGCGGATCCGGTGCACAAGATCTCCATCATCCCGCGCGGCATCGGCGCACTCGGCTACACCATCCAGCGCCCCACCGAGGACCGCTATCTCATGACGCGCGCCGAGCTCGAAAACAAGATGATGGTTCTACTCGGCGGGCGCGCCGCCGAGGCGGTGGTCTTCGACCATCTCTCGACCGGCGCCGCGGACGATCTCGCGAAAGTCTCGGATATCGCGCGGAGCATGGTGATGCGCTACGGGATGGTGGAATCGCTCGGACACGTTTCCTATCAGGAAGAGCGCCCGGCGTTCCTCGCCATCCCGGGCGCACCGCCGCCGAGACGCGAGTTCAGCGAGGACACCGCCCGAGAAATCGACAACGCGGTGCGCGATCTGGCGGGAAAGGCTTTCGAGCGGGCGCGCGACTTGCTCGTGATGAAGCGCGATGCCCTGGAGCGCGGCGCGCAGCTTCTGCTGCAAAAGGAAACCCTTGTCGAGGAAGACCTGCGCACGGTCGTCCATGGGACACCGCAAGCGAGCCGCGCCGCGACGTGACGGCTCGTTTGCGGGCGCGCGAACCGTCAGTCTGCGGCGGGCGCCTCCGCAGCGCCGTCCTCGCGCGTGTGGTTCTTCACGTCCCCGCGCTGAATGCGCCCGTACTCCTCCAGCTGGCGGCGCGCCGCGTTGAAAGCGTCGCGCAGCGCAACGTATGCGTCCTCGTGATGATCGTGGTTGACCACGATTTCCTTTCCCGGCACGGTCACGTCGACCCGCACGATGAAATGTTTGCCCTGGTGCTTGTGCCGGTGGGGCGCCTCGAGGACGACCCGACAGGCCATTATCCGGGGATAGACTTGCTCGAGCTTCTTCACCTTCTCGCGAATCCGCTCTTCTAGCGCGGGAGAGTGCTCCATGTCGCGAACGGTGATCTGAAGATCGGATTGCATCATCTTCTACGTCTCCTTGTTCCTTCCGGGTGCAAGCTTACTTCTCTGTTCAGGATACCGATTTTTCATCGGGCGCGTCGATCAGTTATTGGCCGTGCCGATGCCGAAATACCTGATGCCGTCGCGTCCTTCGGCGAGCGTCCGCCTGCAGGTGCCTGCGCCGGCCATCCGCTTTCTCGCAACAGGACAAGGATATAGCGGCGCATTTGGTGCACTGGACGCAGTCATCGGCATCGCTGTGGGTTTTCGTCGATCCGCGCTCAACCGATCATCACGACTGGACACGTGACGTCCGCGAGCAGCTCGGCTACCGCCTTCCCCGCGCTGCTACGCTCCCCCGCCGGCCATACCAGCACCCATGCCCGGTGCTCACGTGCCGCCCGCTCGACGCTCGTCGCACCGTGGTCCGGCATCATCACGTATGTTGCGGCGCTCGCCCCGCGCCCCTGAAGCGCTCGACCCACCTCCAGCCGGCTCGTGCGAAACTTCTCGGGCCCGGCAGCCGGGATGAGCACTGCAATCTCGCAGCCCGCTCCACGAGCAAGGGTCACGGCGAAGCCGAGTGCGCGAACCGACTGAGGCGTCCCGTCGAACAGCACGGCGACCGGACGACCCCGTGCCCCTGTTCCGGGCGCGCCCATCGCGGGCCGAACGAACTCGCCCGGAATGTAGCGCGATCGCCCGATCACCAGGAGATCGTCAGTTCCCGGATACGCGAGCGCTGTCGGCAAAGACTCGCCCCGCACGACCTCGAGCGTCCAGGCGAGTCCGAGCGGCTGCGCCAGCTCACCGATCATGCGGCGCATCTGTTCGGCTTGGCGCCTGAGCGCGCGTTCCATATCGCCCACGCCGAAGGGCCGTGCGCGCGCCGTCGCGAGGCCGAACTCCTGTGCGAAGGGAAGCTCTGCCACCCGCAGCAGACGCTGGTCCTCGACGAAGAGGCCGACGAGCTCGGCATGCAGCGCGGTCGCAAGCTCCACCGCGGCTTCCAGAACTTTCCCCGGCGTCGCAGCCATGTCGAGCGCCGCCACGACTCGCCGCACCTTCGGGTCATCAATCTTCATCGGGCCTCCCCGACCCGCGCGCCGATCTGGCGGTTGCGCCGGGTCGCGTCCACTTGCGCCGCGCGGTCGAATACTCCCGCAGTCGCGCTGCCACGCGCCCGTTCACCGACGACTGCGGACCTTCGCCGACTGGCTCTGCATCCCCTGCCGGCAAGCCAGTCAGCACCTCGATGGCCTCGTCCACCGTGCGCACGGGAAAGATCCGGAACGCACCGTCGCGCGCGGCGGCGATCACGTCGTCGCGCAGCATCAGTTCGTCCACGTTCGTGGCGGGGATCAGGACACCCTGAGTGCCGGTGAGTCCGCGCGCATGGCAGATTTCGAAGAATCCCTCGACCTTCTCGTTCACCGCGCCGATCGGCTGCACCTCGCCGAGCTGATTGACCGATCCGGTGACCGCCAGCGACTGCCGGATCGGCACGTCGGCGAGCGAGGACAGCAGCGCGCAGAGCTCGGCGAGCGACGCGCTGTCGCCTTCGACTTCACCATACGTTTGCTCGAACACCAGGCTCGCCGCCAACGAATGCGGCCGGTTGCCCGAGAATCGCGCCGCCAGGAATGCCGACAGGATTAGCACGCCCTTCGAGTGAATCGCGCCGCCCAGCTCGACCTCCCGCTGAATGTCGATCACCTGTCCGTCGCCCAGCCGGGTCGTCGCAGTGATGCGAGTGGGCGCCCCGAACGAGTAGTCGCCCAGCGTGACCACCGACAGCCCGTTTACCTGCGCCACCTTCGCGCCGTCGGTGTCGATCAGCAGGGACCCGCGCAGGATTTCCTCCTCGATGCGCTCGCGCACGCGGTCCGACCGGTCGCGCTGCGCGGCATCGGCTCCCGCGATATCACCTGCGACAATTACGCTCCGCCCCGCGGAACGCGCCGCATGGTCGGCTTCCGCGAGGAGATCGGCGATGCGCCGTACCTGCGCGGTGAGCTTGCGCCCGTCTCCGGCGTAGCGCGACGCGAAATCGACCGCGCGAGCGACCCCGCTGCGATCGAGCGGCAGCAGCCCCTCGCGCGCGGCCTGCGCCGCGAGAAGTCTTGCGAAGGCGTCGGTGTTGCTGCGATCGCGTTCGAAGTCGTCGCCGAAGTCGGCGGCCACGCGAAACAGCTTGCCGAAATCCGGATCGTAGGCCTGCAGCAGGTAGTAGACGAATCGATCGCCGAACAGCACGACCTTGGTCTGGAGCGGAATAGCTTCCGGCTCCAGGGAGACCGTCGACACGAGGCTGTACATGTCACCGAGCGATTCGATTCGGATCTCCTTGCGCAGCAGCGCCCGCTTGAGCCCCTCCCACGCGAACGGCTGAGAGAGGATCTTGACCGCATCGATCAGCAAATGACCGCCGTTCGCCCGATGCAGGGCGCCTGGCTTGATCAGATTGAAATCCGTCACGAGCGTGCCGAGCTGAGCGATGTGCTCGATGCGCCCGATCAGGTTCTGAAACGTCGGATGATCCTCGGACACGAGCGGGGCGCCGTCGGGCGCTCCGTTCTCGACCAGGACGTTCACCGAGTAGCGGCGCAGCGACAGCCCTTCGCGCTGCGCCATCTGTCCGGGCGCGTTCGGGATCTCGGCGGGCTTGCGAAAGTCGTCGGCATGGTCGAGCACGTCGTGTTGCACCGCCTCGAGATACTCGACCACTCTGGGCATCTCCTGGTAGCGCACCTTGAGATCGTCGACGACATGACCGACCGCCAGCAGCGTCATCTCGCGGTTGAGCGCCCTGACCCGCTCGATCCGCTCCTTGCGCAGGCGCATGACCCCGCGCACGAGCTTTTCGAGCTTGGCCTGCAGCGCGCTGATCGCGGCCTGTATCCGCTGCTGCTCCGCCTCGGGCAGCTTCGCGAAATCCTCGGGAGTCATGATCTCCCCGTCCTTGACGGGCGCGAAGGAGAACCCGGTCGGCGTACGCAACAGGGCGATCTTCTGCTGGGTGGCCTCTTCGCCGAGGGCAGTGAACTCCCGCTCGTGCTGCTCGCTGAACTCGGCGTCGATCGCCTCGACCTTGGCGGTGTACTCGTCGCTGTCGAACACCGCGGGGATCGCGGCGCACAGCTCGTCGACGAGGTTTTCCATGTCCTTGCAGAGCGCGGCGCCGCGTCCCGGTGGCAGGCCGATCGCGATCGGCTTCTGCGGCTGCTCGAAATTGTTGACGTAGACCCAGTCGGAAGATCGTTCGGCGCCTGCCGCGTAGGTGGCAATGTGCTTGCGCACGAGGGTGTGCTTGCCACTGCCCGGAGGACCCATGACGAACAAGTTGTAGCCCTCCCGCCTGATCCCGATGCCGAACTCCACGGCGCGGGCGGCGCGCTCTTGCCCGATCACGTCGTCGGAAGCCGCCAGCTCGGCGGTCGTCTCGAACGCGAACTCCCCGGGGTCACAGCGGTGGGTCAGCCGCTCGCTCGGCAGCGGATCGATCATTCGGCCTCCCAGCCGCCGACGGCGACGTTGGCGCGGTCCACGGCATCCGCCAGCGCCGCGAGCGGCGGCGCGATCTCAACCGGATAGGGTGGGTCGACTTCGTCGAGTTCGCGAAGCCCGACCGGCAACCGCGCGATCTCCGCCGCGGTCCGGGCACGAATTGCGCCGAGGTCCGGTGATGTCACGATCCGTCGCCCGTCCTCCATCACCGGAACCAGCAGCGGCTCTCCGTCGCGCAAATCATCCTCCAGCGTCACGACGTCGCGGGCGAACGTCCCCTCCGCGTCGCCGAATCGATAGACCTGCTTCCTGCCGGGCCATGTCGCCTTGCCGGTGGACCGCTTGCGGCGCGGCCGGCCCGCGTACTCCTGAAGCTTGTACACCGCATCGAGATACGGCGCGTCCGAGGACGTCACCAGGCTGGTGCCGACGCCGAATCCGTCGATCGGCGCGCCCGAGGCGACCAGGTCGCGCAAGCGATATTCGTCCAGATTGCCGCTCGCAAAGATGGTTGCATCGGCCATTCCTCCGACGTCGAGTTCCGTGCGCACCTCGCGGGCGAGCGCAGCGAGGTCGCCCGAATCGAGCCGGACGCCGCGTATCTTGATGCCGTGTCGCGCAAGCCGCTGCGCGACCGCAATCGCGTTGCGCGCCCCCGCGACCGTGTCGTACGTATCGATCAGCAACACTGCATTGTCCGGAAACGTTCTCGCGAAATCGGCGAACGCGTCCGACTCGTCGTCGTGCGCCTCGACGAACGAATGAGCCATGGTGCCGAACACCGGAATGCCGAACTCCGGTCCGGCGAGCACCGTCGCGGTGCCGTCGAACCCGGCGAGGTAGGCAGCGCGGGCCGCGAGCAGGCCAGCCTCCGCACCATGCGCCCGGCGCAGCCCGAAATCGACCAGCCTCTTGCCGGGCGCCGCGATCACCGCCCGGGCCGCCTTGGAGGCCACCAGCGTCTCGAAATGGACGAGATTGAGGACGCGCGTCTCGAGCAGCTGCGCCTCCGGCATCGGTGCGGTCACCCGCAGCACCGGCTCGTTCGGAAAGAACACCGTGCCTTCGGCCATGGCGTGGATATCACCCGTGAAGCGCAGATCGGCCAGGCGCGCGGTGAACCCCGGTCGAAAGATGCCGCTTCTTTCCAGCCAGTCGAGTTCGGCCTCTTCGAATCGCAGACCCTCGATGAAACGGAGGACCTGTTCCAGTCCCGCCGCAACAAGAAAGTTCCGTTTCGGCGGCAGCTTCCGGACGAACAGCTCGAATACTGCGGTCTCCGTCATCCCCGCGTCGAAGTACCCCTCCAACATGGTGAGCTGGTAGAGATCCGTGAGGAGCGGACTCGAGAGAGGGTTCATCTTTGGAAACTCGGATCCGCGAGGGAGCGCGTCTAGCCCTTATCTGATCCTTTGACCGTACGCCCGCGGAAGAGTGGCAAATTTGACCGGGATCAAGGCCGAAAAAGTCCTTCGATCAGGAACTTGCGCGATTGCCCGTCACG
>JAJDOG010000032.1 GCA_022340285.1 Betaproteobacteria bacterium | reverse complement strand
AGCCCGAGCGCATCTCCCAGATCCTGCAATCGAGCTACCGCAAGCTCGCCAGCGTCGACGGCCGCAACGACAGCCAGGTCATCTTTTACGATCAGGTCATCCCGGGAAGCGCGCTGATGGCCTACGTGAATGCCGACCACTGGGCCGTTGCGGTACCGATTGCCCGGTCACACGAGACGATCGGCAGTCTGTTCGTCACGCAGAACGCTTATCCCCGTGAAGCGCTCCTCGAGGCGACGCTGCGTCTCATTGAGGAAGACCTCGCCGGCGGCGCGAACTAGAATCGCGTGCCTTGTGCGAGGGCACGCGCCCAGGCGCTCATTCCACGCTGAAATCGACACGCGTCGGCTTGCCCTTGTCCTTGACTCCTTCCGCCGTGAGTTTCGGCGCGACGAGGAAGATGCGGCTCGGCGGCAACTTGCCTTCGTTCACCAGCCAGCGCCGGGCGGCCTCTGCACGCGCGTCGGCTAGCCGCTGCAGATCCTTGTCACCGACCTGTGCCCTCGCCGCGCCGATTGGCGAGCGCTGGAGAGCCTCACGATCCGCCGCGGGATCGACGCGGCCCGTGATGTCGAGCTTGAGGTTGGGGCGCTCGTTCAGCAGCTTCGTCAGGGTCCTGAGCTTGCCAAGGCCGTCCGCGTCGAGCGCAGCGGAGCCGGGTGCAAACTCAACGTAAGAGAGCTCTTCATCGCCCCCGACGCTCGCCCCGAGCACCGAGAAAGGCGCGGTCACCGCCTTGGTGATCAGGTTGCCGACGGCACGGACCGCAGCGTCGGTGACGCTGAACTTCGGGTCGTCCAACGAGCCCGAGATCGGCACGTTCACGTCGATCACGCCATTGCGATCCTTGAGGATCGCAATGGCGGCCGGTACCGGAAGTTTCGTGGCATCGGGGCTCTCGACCTTTTCGCCGAACGTGAGCTGATCGAGAATGATGTTGTTCTCCGCCGCGAGTTTGTCGTTCTCGAGGTGGTACTTCACGTTCAAAGTGAGCTTGCCTTGCTCGATCTTGTAGCCCACGTACTTCATCGAGTAGGCCGAGACGGGCGGCAGCTCGATATCCTTCGCCGTGCCCGTGATGTCGAGGAACAGCGTGGGCGCGAGCGGGTTCACCCGCCCGAGGACCTCGAACAGTGCGGCGCGCTCGCCCTTCGCGCGCAACTCGACCTCGCTCGCCTTGTCCGGCGCCATCTCGGTCAGCGACCCGTGGATGTCGCTCAGCTTCGCCCGGTAGTTGGGGTTGACGAAGTAATCGCTGAAGTCGACGGTGCCACCCTGAAGCGCGATCCGCCCGATGCGAACGTTCGACGGCGGCGCGACAGCGGGCCGCTTAGCTTCCCCCGTCTTGGATTCAGGCGTCGGGGCGGCCGGTTTCGCGGTGGGCGGTTTACCGGTTGCGGTCGCGGGCGACTGCATGAGGTCTTGGATTTGAAACCGTCCATCGGCCGAGAGAGAGAGGCGCGCGTAGAAATCGGCTAGTGCGATCTCGCCAAGCCCGACCTTGAGCGGCTCGAGGTCGAAGTCGACCGCACCGACGGCCAGCGACTTCCACTTCACCAGGTCCTCCTTCTTCGGCTTGTCCACCGACGCGAAATCGGTGACGCGCATGTCGCCCTTGTAGGACACCTTCATCGCGCCATCAGGCGCGCGTTCGAACGCGGCGGTTCCCTTCGCCGAGACCGCACCCGAGGTGACCGCAAGGTTGACCCGGTCGTCGATGTAGGGCTGCAAGCGGGCGAACTCGATCCCACGCACATCGATCCGCAAGCTTCCGGCGAGCGGCTCGAGGGAAAGCGGACCGCTCGCGGTGAATGCCCCGGTCTTCTCGATCGTGGCGCGAAGGTCGACGTTGCCGCGCTGCCCCTGCGCGGTCGAAAGGTTCTGCGCCTCGAGCCGTATCGGCGTGATGCCGAGCTTCACCGGCGTTGCGACGGCGAGGTCCTCGAGTGCGACCGAAGAGTCCTCGAGGGAGAGCGCGCCAAGGTCGATTCGCCACGGCGTCGCACGCGTCGCCGCTGGCTTCGCCCCCGGCGGCGGCGTGCCCGTCGCGCCCTTGCGCGGGATGCGCTCGAGGTTGAGCTTGCCGTCCTTCTCGCGGCGAAGATTCATGACTGCCTCGCGCACCGTGATAGTCCCGAGGTTCGCCCTCTGCGATCGCAGTTCGGCGCCCGCGCCGTTGACACCGATGGAAGCGACGCGGAAGAGCGCCTCTTTTTCTCCACGCAAGCGGGCACGGAAGCCGTTCAGCGCGAGCGCGAGATCCGAGATCTTCAATTCGTGCTTCTCATACGCGAGATCACTGCCCCACCTGAAAGCGAAGTCGATGTCGAACCGTCCGTCGTCGACCTCGAGGTTCGAAGCCTGGCTGACGTAGGGCTGAAAGCGCTTGAGCCGCAGCTTCGCGATCTCCAACCGGCCTTCGGCTGAGCGCGGATCAGCGGTCGTGCCAACGTCGAGCTTGAAGGTCTCGCCCCCCTCGGTGCGCGCCAGGACCGCGATGTCGTTCCGCTTGTCCTTCACCGTGTTGTCGAACTCCCGAGCCTCGATCTGGAGCTCGCTGATTGCCGCTTCGTATGCCGGGGAGGTCTTCTCGTCGGTGAACCGCACCCTGCCCGATTTCACGAGAAGCGAGCCGAACTTGACCGGGACCGCAGCCTTGCCGGTCTTCTTGCGTGCTTCCCTTTGCATCTGGTCGCCTTCGGCTGCGACGAACCCGATACGCTCGAGGTTGATCGCGCCGGATTTGTCGCGCCGGACGTGCACGGCCGGCGCCTCGATCGAGATACTCTTGAGATCCACGGCCGGCGCCAGCGCATCGACCTCGTTGATCTCGACGGCAATGCGCCGACAGGCCACCATCGGGCGGTCCTGCAGGTCGTGCACGTTCAGCTGCGTCACCGCCGCCGCCCCGCGTACCTTGATCTGGGGGGCATTGCCACTGCGCTGCTCGAATGCGACGACGAGGCGCGTGTCGAGCAGGGCCGACTTGGCTTTGCCTGGCAACTCGAAGGGCAGGTAGTCGACGAGCCGGGTGAGATCGAACTTGTCGAGATCGACGTTCAGCGTGGTGAAGCGGGTGTCCTTGAAGGGCAGCGTCTCGCCCTTCATGCCGACAAGCGCGCCGTTTACCCGCGCACTGAGCTCCGGCGCGACCTTCACGTCCACTTGCGAGGGGAGGCTCGAGATGAACGGGATTCCGATCCGCAGGTCGGCGACCTCGTGCTTCTCGTCCTCTGCGCGGTCGTCGACATCGATGCGGCCCTCGACGAGCTGGAGATTGAACGCCGCGAACTTCGGCGGGGGCTCGTTGTCCTTCGGGCGCGCCAGGAACTCGTCGACGAGGTCCTGGAAGTTGTACCTGCGGTCAGGGTTGCGGATCACGCGCACGTGCGCCTTGATGAGCTTGGCCTCGTCGACCACGGGCGCGAGCCGGATGATCGAGCTCCACCCAGCGTTCAGGTACAGCTCGTCGAACGTTAGGAACGGCGCATCGGCGGACCGCTCGCGCGCAATGAAGCCCTGCACCCTGACCGATGGCGCAAACGGATTGACCCGCAGCGCCTTGACCGTGACCTTGCGATAGAGCGCTTTCGAAAGCTCTTCCTCGACGATCGGCTTCGCAATCAGCGGGACGACGAAGAAACCAATCACCGCGTAAGCGGCGACCAGGCCGATGCTCCACCACAGGATCTTGCGGGTACGCCGCCCCTTTGCAGGGCCGAGGACCCTATCGGCCGCAGAGGAAACTCGGGATTGCATGGAATCAGCCGTTTCAAACAGGCGGGGCGGCGGTGGAACGCTGGGAAAATGATAGCAGGAAGCCGCGATGGCTAGCGCCGCCGCGGCCAACCGTCTCGGTCAATAGAGGTCCTTCGGAAACGCCATGAAGATGACGTCCTCGACGCGCTGCCACCAGTTACGCGCCGGCTGGCTGGTCACGACCTCCTTGTCGTCGACCCAGCGCAGTCCTCCACCGGCCACGAGCTCCACCTGCCAGCTGTTCGCAGGCTGCGCGTCGCGCTCGATCAGCTTCGCGAGCGCTTCGGCAAGGGCGGGACTCTCGATGAACGCGCCCATCTCGGTGTTGACGTGTCCCGAGCGGGGATCGTAGTTCATGGACCCGATGTACACCCGCACTCGATCGACAACCATGCCTTTCGCGTGCAGTCCCATGAACTCCGCACGCGTGGGGGGCGTGTCAGCCACGATCGGCTGGATGGCGGCATCGTGCCGGATCTCGTACAGCTCCGCGCCGGCCTCGAGGATGGGCTTTCGCCATTGCTTGTAGTGGCTGTTCACGGCGGGAACGTCGTGCGAGGCGAGCGAGTTCGTCACGATCTTCATGTCGACCCCGCGACGCTTCAGGCCGCGTAGCGCAGCGATCCCGCGGTCGGAGGGAATGATGTAGGCATTGAGGATCAGAAGCTCCCGCTGGGCAGACCCCATCATCGAATGGATCTGCTCCACCATCACATGATCGATAGCATCGGACTCCGGCACGTCCGAAACCACGCGGCTGGTTCCGATGTGCATGCTGCCGCCGAGCGCAGCGAGCTCGGCTGACCACGACCGCGGGGCGATCGGAAAGTCGGCGAGCGACTTCGCCTGCTCGAGGCGCTTCAGGAGCTCCGAGCGGGCCGCCTCCTGCTCGGCCTGCGAGACCGGAATCTTGAGCGCCGAGACCGGCATCACCCAGTCACTGTTCCAGTAGGAATCGAAGACAGCCGAAGCCTGCCGTGCCACCGGTCCGACGGCCAACACGTCGAGGTCGTGGAAGTTGAACGTGGCGTTCAAGCCGAGGTATTCGTTGCCGATGTTGCGCCCCCCGAGGATCGCGGCCCGGTTGTCCACGATCAACGCCTTGTTGTGCATGCGCTGGTTGAGCCGCTCCAGATCGCCCGCCATCTCCCCGATGCGTCCCGCGATGTCCCGATCTGACCAGGGATTGAAGAGCCTGATCTCGAAGTTCGGGTAGGCATCTATCCATGCCGCAACCTTGTCGCGCAGTTCAACCGTGCCGGCATCGCTGAGCAGCGTGTTGATGTCATCGACGAGCATGCGCACCTTGACACCGCGGTCGGAGGCGTCCAGGAGGCGCTTGGCGAGAATGCGGCCCGCATCGTCCCCGTACCAGAGGTAGTACTGCACGTCGATCGAGTACTTGGCCGAGTCGATCAGCGCGAGCCGCCAGCGCAGGCCGTCCGCGTTGCGGTCGAGCAACTCGAATCCGGACGCATCGGGTCCATGGGCGGCGCGAATCGCGGACTCGAGGCTGGCGAAGGCGCCGTCGGGTTTGGCGGGCAGTGTGTGCTCCGGCGCCGGTCGAACGTACGGCTCGACCGTCCGCGTCGCGCACGCGGCAAGCGTCGCGGTGAGCATCAGAACCAACGCAGCGCGCAGTGAATGGTTCATTGCTGTCATCTCCGGATTAGCGGCACATCGTGCGTCAGCGGTAATAGCGCCAGTCGAACACCATTCGCAGCCCCAGCGAGTAGACGGTGCGCAAGTTCACGGGCGGCGCTCCGGGCGGCGAATCGATCGACTCGCCATACGGAATGTCCGCGCCCGCGAACAGCTGGAACAGGACCGTCGAGCTCTGGTTGCTGGAGAATGCGCGATACGGGCGATACTCGAAAATCGGAAGGTCGAAAAACACCGACTTGTAGTTCACCACCCGCCCGAGCCCGCCGGGCGGATCGCTCGGCGCCACCAGTTGGGTGTTACCGGTCCATCCGAACCAAGTCACCCCGAGTTCACGGCCGAGCACGAACTGAAAATGGCCATAGCGCGTGGCCCAGCCTTGCTGCCAGCCCAGCAGACCGCCGTTAGCTGCGGTGACGGCCAGCTGCGCGTAGCGTTGCCGGTCGAAGAAGTACATCGGGGACAGGAGCAGGAGGTCGCCCGGCACGAGATAGAAGGGCATCCGGACCCGTAGGGACGGACCCGAGCGCGCCGGGATCGCCGCGCTCAGGCTCCCGCTCAGCCCGCCCACCGCGGTTCCGACTGCCTTGTTCGACGAGGGGGACTCGGCGCGAAAGCCGATCTGTCCGAACACCAGACCGTCACCCGAATCCCCCAGCGCCCCCTCGAACCCGAAACCGGCGCGAAAGCCGAGATCGACCCCAGCGATCCCACCATTGTCGCTCTGCGTGGGCACGAATCCTCCACTGATAGCGCGCGCGTCGATCGATCCGGCCAACCCGACGAACTGCCCAATCTCGCTCCTCGTGCGCGGGAGTGAACCCAGCCCGGGACCCAGCGCCGGTACGGGGGTGTCCAGGAGCACTTCGTCGGTGAAGTGCTTATATGTCCCCTGACCGCTGCCCACGCCGAGGCCACGGCCGGAAAAGGTCACGCTCTTGCAAATGTCGAAGGCGTCCGGCTGGTCGGGAGCACTGGGAAGATATGGAATAGAGTAGCTTCGCGAGCTGCCCACTGCTGCGTCAAGCACCTGCTCGATGCTTATCCGTACCGCCTTGGCAGCGAACTCCGCATCCTGTGGCCGCATGTGCGCGTCGCCCATCAGCACGATGGTCCTGTCGCGCCCCGTCCACGTGAACACCTCGAGGCCGTTCTGGTTGTAGAAGTCGTGCGTGCCCTTGCGCTGCGAGACGTCGCCCCAGCTGCCGGCCACGTGGCCGGCGGCATACATGTCCTCGAGAAAGTGCAGGCTGAACGCCTCGTCGAACAGTGCGGCGCGCGTCAGCGCCCGCCGCTCTTCGGGCGCGAGTTGCTCGTTCGCAAGCCGGCTCGCCTTCTGCAGCGCGCTGAGGTGGAACCAGATGTAGACGCCGGGCGCGTTGAGAGGCGATCCAGGTTTCAGTGCGAATTCGGCGTATGCAAAGGGGTCGAGGTTCGTATCGGGACGGGGGAGCATGAAATGCGCAAAGTTCGCATCGGCCCGGGACGCATACTGCGGATCCGCCCGTTGCAGCCGGACGTCCGCGGTGCGTAGCGCGTTCAAGCGCTCTGCCCGGTCCTTCTCACTCGCGAATTGTCGCCTTGCGTCGGCGACAAGATTCGAACTCCCCTCCGTCATGCCGGGGGGGACAGTGACCGGAATCCTCGCGAGATCCACCTTGAGCTGTGCGGCGACGTCGGCGACGAGGAGAATCCAGTCCGATGTGCGGACCGTCTCGAGCATGTCCTGACTCGAGCACGAGTGATCGCCGGCGATGCCCGACAGCGCAGCCCAGTCGATGCACGGCGGCGCAAGGCCCTGCTTGGTGTCGGCACCCTGCGCGCAGAGGCGCTGCTCGTCGCCCGCTCGCGCGTCCTGCCAAAAGCGATCGAACACCGCTTTGCGCTCGGCGTCGAGGCCTTGCACGGCCAGCACTGCGATGTCGCGATGCTCCGGGTAAATCCAACCGAAGGACGAACCCGCAGCGCTCCATACCGCCAGCCCCAGCAGCGCGCGCGCCCATAGGGAGACAATTCTCTCCGGGGCTATTGTGAGCTCGCAGGCTGATCGATGCATTTACACCCCCTTTTCGCGTCTTCATGAACCAGCTTCATAACTGCCCTCGTCGACGTGAGCATCGTTCGCCGCGCGGCGCCACCAGTTATTGAAGACCGGTCCATTACGCACCCCTTACCGCTCCGCTCGCTCTACGGATATCGGAAATCCTCACGGGATGAACGCTACTGCAAAGCATAAGGTACTGAAAAGGGGGCCCCCGGGCCGAGCGGGTCCGCGAGACCTCCACCAACCACCGTTTCATCAAGTCAGGATGGAGCGAAGCGTTTCGGTCTCGCCAGTGATGAAATCGAAGAACGCCGAGACGCGCGGTGTATGGCGCAGGTTGGGGTGGGCGAGAACGCGCCAGATCCGGGCGAGCTCGGGGATGGGACCCAGCACGC
>JAJDOG010000120.1 GCA_022340285.1 Betaproteobacteria bacterium | reverse complement strand
TCGCGGCAATGCCGACCGGCATCGTCGCGGTAGCGCAGCGCAAGCGCTCGCACCGGATGGCCCGCCGCCACGGCGGGCTGGAACAGCGCGGGTCGGAACGGGAGCACTTCTGACCCGTCCGTGGTCGTGCCTTCCGGGAAGAAAATCACCACGGCGCCCTTCGCGAGTCGCGCGGCAATCGTTGCATTCACCGCCAGCAGGGCGCGGGAGGCACGGCGCTCGACAAAGATCGTATCGTTGCGCTCGAGCATCAGGCCGAGCAGCGGCCAGCGCCGGGTCTCGACTTTGGCCACGGTCGCGCCGTCGAGCAGCGCACGCAGTACGACCGCGTCAAGCCACGAGACGTGGTTGGCGACCACCAGGGTCCCCGCCGCGACGTGCAGCACGTCGCCGCGAAGGCCGATCCCGAGAATCGCGAGCACACCGCGCGCCCAGTTTCGACGCAGCGCGGCACGGGTTCGCCCCGACACGAGGGGATAGATGATGACGCAGGTCGCGTAGCCCGCGGCAAGGTGCAACCCGATGCGGACCAACCGCAGCGCGCGTCTCATGCCCTTAGTGTCCGCCGATCGCGCGAAACGTGCATTACGGTTTCGATTGGAGGCTGCACTGCCGGTCCCCCCTGCGCGGTCCGCCCGCCCGCCGTGGTCATCATCCTGTCATGTTTCAGGGCGCACATTTCGATATTATTGGAAACATATAAGTGAAGTGGAGTCCGGGAGGAGAAGGGCAGCGATGGCCGACCAGAAGACCTATAACGTGCTCTTTCTGTGCACGGGGAACTCCGCGCGCAGCATCTTCGGTGAGGCGCTGGTCAATCACTGGGGTATGGGGCGTTTCAAGGGCTTTAGCGCGGGAAGCCATCCGCGCGGCGAGGTGCATCCGCTTGCGCTGGAAGTCCTCAAACTGCATCGCTTCCCGATCGACGGGCTACGCAGCAAGGACTGGTCGGAGTTCGCGCAGCCGGGCGCGCCGCAAATGGACTTCGTGTTTACCGTATGCGATCGCGCGGCAGCCGAGCAGTGCCCGCTGTGGCCGGGCCAGCCGATGACCGCGCGTTGGGGCGTGCCCGACCCCGCCGAGGCCGCGGGTGACGAGGCGGCGCGAATGCTCGCCTTTCGCCAGGCATTCAAGGCGCTCGACAACCGCATCAAGGCCTTCGTCAGCTTGCCGTTCGAGTCTCTCGACGAGGTGAAGCTCTCACAGGCGCTGCACGAAATCGGCGAGATGCCCACGGATTCGTAGCCTGCGCCTCCCGGGCCGCGTCCAACGCGCCGGACGGTGCTATCGTGTCGCCATACGGGTCGCATCGATCGCGGCGCCGCCGCCTTCCGCCGCCCGTTCCAACGCCCCACGCCATTCGTCGCGATCGTTTCGCCCGAGCGGCCTCGCGGGGGCAAGCCGACAACACGTTACGTTCAACAGGAGGACACATGGAACGCAAAGCATCCGCCGTCTGGAGCGGCGGCCTGAAGGATGGCAAGGGATCGATCAGCTCGTCGAGCGGTGCACTCAAGGAAGTGCCTTACAATTTCAGCATGCGCTTCGAGGACGCTCCGGGCACGAATCCCGAAGAGCTCGTCGCCGCGGCGCACGCGGGATGCTTCTCGATGGCCCTATCGGGGCAGCTCGACGCCGCCAAGCTGAAGGCCGAGCGCATCGCGACCACCGCGACCGTCACCCTCGAAAAGGACGCCGCGGGATTCACCGTCACTGCCGTGCATCTCGATCTGAAGGCGAAGGTGCCGGGCGCGGACAAGAAGGCCTTCGACACGGCTGCAGAGAACGCGAAGGCCGGCTGCCCGATCTCGCGCCTGCTCAAAGCGAAGATCACGCTGAGCGCCACGCTCGAGGCGTAGCGCTGCGCGCCCCGACGAGCATGGCGCCCGACCACCCTCCCAGGAGAGCCCGATGATGACCACCAAACCCCCCTACCGAGCCGATCACGTCGGCAGCCTGCTGCGTCCGCCCGAGTTGGTCGAGGCGCGCGCCAAGGCCAAGGCGGGCACGCTGCCGCGCGAGGAGCTCAAGGCGGTCGAAGATCGCGCCATCCGCGAAGCCGTAGCGAAGCAGGAGGCGATCGGCTTGCAGGGCATCACCGACGGAGAGTTCCGCCGCGATTTCTGGCATCTCGATTTCGTGAAGCAGCTCGGAGGGGTCACGCTTGCCAAGGTGGAGGGGATGACTTTCCAAGCGGAGGACGTGCCGCCGATGGCGAGCGTCACCGGCAAGGTGCGCTGCGCGAAGCCGATCATGACGGAAGACTTCAAGTTCCTGAAGTCGGTCGTCAAGAAAACGCCCAAGCTCTGCATTCCGGCGCCGGCGACGCTGCACTTCCGCGGCGGCCGGAATGCGATCTCGCGTGAAGCGTATCCTGACCTCGGCGAGTTCTGGACCGATGCCGCCAATGCTTACCGCGACGCGATCGGGCACATCGTCAAGGCGGGGTGCACCTACCTCCAGCTCGACGACGTGAGCTTCTCCTATCTTTGCGACGACAAGGTGCGCGAGAATTTCCGGGCGCACGGCGACGACCCGGCGACGCTGCACCGCGCTTATGCCGACGCCATCAACGGCGCACTCGCCGACCGGCCCGCAGGAATGACCGTCACGATGCACACCTGCCGGGGCAACTTTCGCAGCACCTGGTTCGCTGCGGGCGGTTACCAGGACGAGGTCATCGAAGCGATGTTTTCGACGAACGTCGACGGCTACTTCATGGAGTACGACACGGAGCGCGCCGGGACTTTCGAGCCGCTCCGGCTGCTGCCGAAGGGCAAGAAGGTCGTGCTGGGCCTCGTCACGTCCAAGGCGGGCACGCTGGAGAGCAAGGACGACCTCAAGCGTCGCATCGACGAGGCGGCGAAATTCGTGCCGGTCGAGAACCTCTGTCTCTCGCCGCAGTGCGGCTTCGCCAGCACGCACCACGGCAACAAGCTGACGACCGAGGAGCAGTGGCGGAAGCTCGAGCGCATTGTCGAGGTCGCGAATGAGGTGTGGGGAGGCTAATTCTTGTCGCGCTGCGTCCGCATCGAACCCGCGACGATCCGGAACTCGAAAAGCCGGCACTCGAGCGGGCCGTTGAAAAGCGGCGTGCGCTTCGACGCCTTGAGCCCGATCAGCTTCGCGAGCCGCAGGTCGGCGGTGAGGATGTAGCAACGCCAGCCGGCGAAGCGCGCCTTCAGCGCATCGCCGAGCTTCGGGTAGAAGGCCGCGAGCACCGCGTCTTCGCCGACGCGCACGCCGTACGGGGGGTTGGTCACCAGCACGCCCTCGTTCGCGGGGGCGTCCACCTCGAGAATGTCCGCGCGCTCCAGGCGCACGGCGCCCGCGAGCCCGGTCTGTTCGAGCGCCGCGCGCGCGTTCTCGAGAACGCTTCCATCGCGATCCGCACCGAAAATCGCCGGGTTTCGCGTACCGCTCGCGCGCTCACGGGCAGCTTCCCGGAGCTTCCGCCACAATTCCGCATCGAACCCGCGCAGCTGCTCGAACGCAAACCCACGTCGACTGCCGGGCGCGATGCCCAGCGCGATCTGCGCGGCCTCCAGGAGGAGCGTGCCGCTGCCGCACATTGGATCGAAGAACGGTTCCTCCGGGCGCCAGCCGGTGAGCGCGAGGATTCCCGCGGCGAGATTTTCGCGTAGCGGCGCCTCGCCGGTCGCGCCGCGCAGGCCGCGCTTCCAGAGCGGCTCGCCCGAGGTGTCCAGGTAGAGGGTGATGTGCTGCTCGTCGAGAAAGGCGTGGACGCGAACGTCCGGCGTACGCGTGTTCACGTCCGGCCGGCTTCCGGCGTCGGCGCGGAAGCGGTCGCACACCGCGTCCTTGATGCGCAGCGTCACGAACTCGAGGCTCTTCAACGGGCAGCGTATCGCGCTGACATCCACGCGAATGGAGCAGTCCACGCCGAACCGGTCAAGCCAGCGTACCCCGTGCGCAACGTCGTACACATCCTGCTCGGTCCGATACGGCGCCTGCTTGACGCGCACCAAGACGCGCGAGGCGATGCGGCTCTCGAGGTTGACGCGGTAGCAAACCGCCAGATCGCCGGCGAAGTGCACGCCGCCGCCAACCGCACGCGTGTCGCGAGCGCCACACGCTTCGAGCTCACCCGCAAGCACCGGCTCGAGCCCGCGCGGGCAGGTGGCGAACATCGCCTGGGTCATGGAGTCGGAATCGTGTTCCGGCGTTCGCTCACTCAGAGTGTAACGAGCGTGCCGCCTTCGTTCGAAGAGCGCACCACCGCATCGAGGATGCGCACGTTGTCCAGCAGCTGCTCGCGCGTGTAGCGATACCTGGCTTTGCCGGTCACGGCCTTCGCCCACGCCTCCAGATTCGTGCGCACCGTCTTCGCCGCGGGAAAGGACTGCGCGGTGCGCTTGCCGGTCGCATCGCTGACCACCAGCTCGCTCGGCAGCTCCTTGTCCACGTTCGCGCTCTCGCGCACCTCAGCCCAACCCTGCGACCCGAAGACCGTCAACCGGCCGTAGTAGGGTGTCGAGGCGATGGAGTTGATCGCCGCGGTCGGGCCGGACTCGAAATCCAGCCAGATCGACAAGTGATCCTTTCCGGTGGCATCTGGCAGCACGTGGGCGGTGCGAGCCCGCACCGACCTCGGGCGCCCGGCAAACGAGATGAAGAGATCAGTGAGATGCACGCCAAGCGCGGTCATCCCGGCGGCCGGCGCGTCCGCTTCCCCGACGCGCCAGTTTGTCGCCTCGACATGCGCGAAGAGATCATGGCTGACATTGGCCTCCATGTGCAGCATACGGCCCAGGGTTCCCGCCGTGATCATGCGGGCGACCTCTTCCATCGCCGGCTCGAACCGCCGCTCGTGACCGATCCCGAGCACGATGCCTGCCGTGTCGCAGGCGGCGAGCATCCGCTCGGCGCTCGCCGTGGTCAGCGTGAGTGGCTTTTCGCAGAAGACCTGCTTGCCTGCCTGCGCCGCGGCGATCACGAGCGACTCGTGCGTGCTGTGCGGCGTCGCCACGATCGCGGCATCGACAGCGGAATCACCCAGAACTTCATCTATGGATTTGCGCAGGATCAAACCGTGCTCGCGCGCGAAGGCGGCAACGGTCGCCTCGTCCATGTCCACGGCGTGGGTAATGCGCAATTCCGGGCTGCCGGCGAGCCGCTGAACGATGTACTTGCCCCACCAGCCCAGCCCGATCACCGCCGCACGCAACCCGCTCATCCCGATCTCCTCCGTTGGCGTGGCATCATACGGGAGTCGCGCGGCCGTCGACAGCGCGTGGTCGCGAATTCACGAGGAGCACCATGAATAGGCAAGCAGAAACCATCACGAGCTCCGGGTACCCGCTGGGCTTTCGGGTTGCGCGCGGCGAGCGCCCGAGTCAGGTGCTCGGCGGCGGCACTGGCGAGGTCACGATGCGCGTGGAAGCGCGCACGCTGGGCGGGCATCAGAAGGAGGCGCTCGTGAGCGAAGGCGAGGGCGGCGATGCGTGGCGCCTCGTCAGCGACGAGGGGCCGAATCTGAAGGGCACGGACCTCGCACCGTTTCCGCTCGCGTTCTTCAACGCGGCGCTGCATGCCGATCTTCTCCAGCGGGCCCGCGCGCTGGGACGCGCGCACGATGCGACATTCGATGCCTTGTCGGCCGAGCTCGACAACTACTACACGTTCACCGGTTCGTTCTTCAAGGGCACCGGCAAGGGAACCGCAGACCCCGTGACTGCGCGGCTTGCCGCAAAGTCTGCTGCGTCACCGGAGCGCGTGACCCGCGTGCTCGACGCGGCACTGGCCGCCTCGCCCGTGCACGCGGCGTTCGCCACGCCACTCGTCAACGTCTTTGCCCTGTATGTGAACGGGCGGCGCTGCCCGGTCAAACGCGTAGCCGCCGCAAGATCCGCCGATGCGGTCGACCCTTTTCTTGCACACGGCAAGGCGCCGGCGCCGCTCGCGGGGGACGAGGCAGGCGAACCGATCATCACCCGGCTCGATCCCGATCCGAACGATGAACGCCCGAAGCTCATCGCGCCGGAGGGATTCGTGCCGATCCTGATCCGCGGCGCGAGCGAGGTGGTGGACTCGGCTGGCGTCGTCGCTGCCACGGCCTTGCCCGCGTCGCCCGGCGCCCGGTTCCGCTTGCTTGCCGACGCGCGGCCTGCGCCCCGCCGCGCGCCGACACCGCTTGCCCTCGCGGCGGCCGGCGTGGCGTTCTGCTACATGACGCAGTTGAGCCGCTACGTCGAGCACCGCAAGCACAAGGTCCACGGCATTCGCGTCGTGCAGCTCAACCGGTTCGGCGTTTCGGGCCGCGCCGAGGACTTCTCGCTGCGCGGCAGCGTCGCGCCGTTCGAGACGCACGTCTTCTTGAATGCCGACGAGCCGGACGAGCTGATGCAGACGCTGCTCGAGATCGCGGAGAACACGTGCTACCTGCACGCGGCGCTGCGCAGCGCGCTGCCCGGCCGCGTCGAAGTCGCGTTGAACGGCCACGCGCTGAGCGTTTGATCGACGATTGGTAGTAAGCGAAGGCGCTCGCCGATCGTCTACGCGTCAATGCTCACAACGCAGTCTTGCCCGCGAGCACCCGCTCCAGTTCCTCGACCTCGCCCCTGAGCAGTGTGACCAGCTCCGTTTGGCGAGCGGGTGTCATGCGGCTCTCGATCGCGCCGATGCTGATCGCCGCGAACGGATCGCCGAAGCGCGTGCGGATCGGCAGAGCGAGCGAGAGGGCCCCGTGGGTCAGATGCACGTCGTTCAGCGCGTAGCCCGTTCCCTGAGCCCGCTTCACCAGTGCGGCAAGGCGCGGCACCGTGAGCCCCGAATAGGCCGCCAGGCGCGTCGCGTTTGCGTGCAGGACCTCGTCGATCGCGTCGCCCGCAAGATGCATGAGCAACGCGAGACCGCCGGCGCCGACGCCGAGCGGGCGGCGCGTGCCGACGTCGAGCAGCAGCGCTTTGATCGGGAACGAGCCTTCGCGGCGGTCGATGCACACCGTGTCGTAGCCGCTGCGCACGGTGAGGAACACCGTGTCGCCCGAGCGCTCGGCGAGACGGGTGAGCGGACGCGCGCAGAGCTCGCGCAAGCTGAATTGCGGTGCGGCCGCCAGACCCAGTTCGAATGCAAGGTGGCCGAGGTGATAGCGGCGCGACGCCGTATCCTGTGCTGCCACGCCTTCCTCGCAGAGGCACTTCAGGATGCGATGCACGGTCGGCCGCTCGAGCCGCGTATGTCGCGCAATCTCGGCCAGCCGCAAGCCGCCGTGGCCGCGCGAGGCAATCACGCGCAGTACGGCCACCGCACGCTGGATGGTCTGCGTGCCCGAATTGCGCGACGCCGCATCGGTTTCACGCGTGGGACGCGCGGCCTGACGCAAAGAACGGCCGACTCGCTGTTCCATATCCTGGAATGAATTTAGCCGGCGCACGGTTGCCCGGCGCCGGAGGTTGCGGCTAAATCTACTCGCAGTGGAGGGGTTCCGGCAACTGGCCTGGTTGTTCCGGATAGCGGACCAATGAAACACCCATGAAACGCCTGATTGTCGGTATCACCGGCGCGACCGGCGCAATCTTCGGCATCCGCCTGCTCCAGGCGCTGCGGGCCGCCTCGGTCGAGTCCCACTTGGTCATCAGCAAGTGGGGGGTGCAGACGATCGAGCACGAGACGACCTACACGCTGCAGCAGGTCCGTGACCTCGCCACGGTCTGCTACGAGCAGGCCAACATGGGGGCGGCGGTGTCCTCCGGATCGTTCCTCACGGAGGGAATGGTCATTGCGCCCTGCTCGGTGCGCACGCTCGCCGCGATCGCGCACGGAACCGGCGATCACCTCGTCCATCGCGCCGCCGACGTGATTCTGAAGGAGCGTCGCAAACTCGTCCTGCTCGTGCGCGAAACGCCCCTTTCGGAAGTGCACCTCGAGAACATGCTCAAGCTCACGCGGATGGGCGTCACCGTCATGCCGCCCATGCCGGCGTTTTACAACCAGCCGCAGTCAATCGACGACATGGTCGATCACATCGTTGCACGGACGCTCGACCAGTTCGGCATCGCGGCCGATTTCGCCAAGCGCTGGAGTGGCGAGATGCGCCGCGCGTCGGGCGCGCGACGAAAGGCCAATCCCGCAAGTACCGACGATTCAGAGGAGGAAGCATCGTGAGCAGCGTCATGAAACCTGTTTCCACCGGCGCCGCCCGGGACATCACCAGCCTCCGGTCCGCCATCGAGTGGCTGCGCGCCGAGGGGCTCCTGATCGAGTCCGACAAGGAAGTCGACCCCGACCTCGAGATCACCGGGCTCCAGAAGCACTTCGACGGCAGTCTGCCGATGCTCTTCAACAAGGTGAAGGGCAAGCCGCATGCGCGCGCGATCACCAACCTCTTCGCCGACATGCGGATCGTGGACCGGTATTTCGGCTGGGATGGACCCTCCGACCGTACGCGCAAGCTTGCCCGCGCGCTCACCCGCCCGATGAAGCCGGTGGAGATCGCGCAGAAAGACGCGCCCTGCCAGGAGCACGTCATCACCGATGACCTCGACGTCAACAAGTGGATCACGGCGATCCGCCACACCGCGCTGGAGCCAGAGCTCACGATCGGGTCGGCCATTCGCTGCATCACGGGCGACTATTTCGACGGCGGCTCGGATCTCGGTTACAACCGCATGAATTTTCGCTGGGGCAACGTGGGCACGTTCCAGATCTCGCCCGGCTCGCACATGTGGCAGGTCATCACCAAGCACTACAAGGACGAGAAGCCGATCCCGATCACCATGTGCTTCGGCGTGCCGCCCGCCTGCACCCTGCTGGCCGGCGCGGGGTTCGACTACGTAATCCTGCCGAAGGGCTGCGACGAGATCGGCGTGGCCGGCGCGGTGCAGGGTTCGCCGATCCGCCTGGTGAGGGCGCGCACGGTCGACGCCTACGCGCTCGCCGACTCGGAGTACGTCCTCGAGGGCCACATCCATCCGCGCGACAAGCGCTACGAGACCGCCGAGGCCGAGAAGGCAGGCGTGCAGGGCAAGACCTTCTTCCACCCGGAGTGGGCCGGCTACATGGGCAAGGCCTACAAGGCGCCGACTTTCCACGTGACGGCGATCACGATGCGTAAACCCGCGTCGAAGCCCGTGATCTTCCCGCTCGGCGTGCATACCTTCGACGACAACAACATTGACACGACCGTGCGCGAGGCTGCGATCTACGAGCTCTGCGAACGGCTGCAGCCGGGCATCATCCAGGACGTGCACATCCCTTACTGCATGACAGACTGGGGCGGCTGCATCATCCAGGTGAAGAAGCGCAACCAGATCGAGGAGGGCTGGCAACGCAATTTCCTCTCGGCGATCCTCTCCTGCTCGCAGGGCATGCGACTCGCCATCGCGGTGAGCCCGGATGTCGACATCTACTCGATGGACGACATCATGTGGTGCCTCACCACGCGGGTGAACCCGAGAACCGACATCCTCAACCCGATCCCGGGTGGACGCGGCCAGACATTCATGCCGGCCGAGCGGATGACTGCGGGCGACAAGGCGTGGACAGCCTCGAACACGGAATTCGAGGGTGGCATGGGCATCGACGCGACCGTGCCGTTCGGCTATGAGCAGGATTTCCACCGCCCGGTCTATCCGGTGGACAAGGTTAAGCCCGAGGACTTCTTCTCGAAGGACGACGTCGCTAAAGCGCGCGCGCGCATGGAGGGCTGGGTGCTGTCGCTAGCGAAGACGGGTCGCTAGCGCAAGCCGCGACGCGGAATTCGCGAAATGTTGTCCGGTTGCCGGATCCTCGATGCGACGGATAGGCTAGGCTGGTTGGCTGGCCGCGTCCTGGCGGACCTCGGCGCGGAGGTCACGAAGGTCGAGGCGCCCGGCACGGATACCGCGCATGCGGAGTGGCGCGCGCTCAACGTCAACAAGGCGCTGGTCGAGCTCGATCTCGAGCGTGCTGTGAATCGCGAGCGGTTCGATGCGCTTGCAGCAAAGAGCGACATCCTGCTTGCGACGCCCGTTGCCGGCAGTGCCGCGTCGCCGTGCTTTGACTACGCGCGGCTCGCCGCGATCAATCCGGGGTTGATCGTGGTTGCAATCACGCCATTCGGCCTTTCGGGTCCGAAAGCCCATTGGCTCGCGAGCGACATCGAGATCATGGCCGCAAGCGGGGCGATGTCGCTCGCCGGCGAGGCGAATGCCACGCCGCTCCGCGTGAGCGCGCCGCAATCCTACGCGTGGACGGGTGCGCAGGCCGCGATCGGCGCACTCGTCGCCCTCCATCACCGCGCGGCGAGCGGCCGCGGGCAACTCGTCGATGTCTCGGCGCAAGCCGCGGTGATCACCGCGCTCTCCCATGCGCCCGCGTTCGTCACCATAACCGGCACGGCGCCGACGCGCGCGGGAGCGTACGTCACGGGACGCTCGGTGACGGGTGCGCGGTTTCGCGTTTTCTGGCCGTGCCGCGACGGTTACATCAACTTCATTCTCTACGGCGGCGTGGCAGGTCGACGCACCAACGAGCAGCTCGTGGCGTGGATGCGCGCAAGCGGCGCCGAGCTCGGCGCCCTCGCAGGGATCGACTGGGGGAAGTGGGACCCGACCGGTGTCACCCAGGAAGAGGTCGACGCGATCGAGACACCGATCGCGCAATTCCTCTCGGGAGTGCGGAAACGACAATTTCTTGAGGAAGCGCATCGTCGCGAGATGCTGGGCTATCCGGTCGCGAATGTTGCGGACACTGCCACCGATCCACAGCTTGCCGCCCGCGGGTTCTGGCAGGACGTTGCTGGACCCGAGGGGCGGCTCGAGCGCCATTGCGGGAGCTTCGCGATTGTGGACGGCGTGCGCGCCGCGCTGCGGCCCGGCGGGGCGACCGCGACGTTCGAGAGGCGGGAGAAGCAGGCGTGAGCACGCAAGCGCTCGCGGATGTCAAGATCGTCGAGTTCGGCAGCTATGCCGCCGGGCCCCACATCGGCAAGGTGCTTGCGAACTTCGGCGCAACCGTCGTGCACGTGGAGTCCAAGCGGCGGCCGGACGGCTTCCGGCTGCAATACCCGCCCTTTCAGGACGGCAAGCCGGGCATCAATGCGAGCGGGTGCTTCGCCCACTTCAACGACTCCAAGCTCGGCGTCACGGTGGACCTCAAGAACGAGCACGGCCTCGCGCTTGCGCGCCGGCTCGTCGATTGGGGCGACGTCGTGATCGAGAACATGCGTCCCGGCGTGATGGCGCGCGTCGGATTGGGTTACGAGACGCTGGCGAGAACAAATGCCGGGCTGGTGATGCTCTCCACCTGCAACATGGGCCAGACCGGACCGCGCGCCGATACACCGGGTTTCGGCTCCCAGCTCACCGCGCTCGCGGGCATGTGCAACCTCACGGGCTTCCCGGAGGGTCCGCCCATGCTGCTCTACGGGCCCTACATCGACTTCATCGCTTCGACGCTCGGCGCCTCCGCAGTGCTTGCGGCGCTCGAGCGCCGCCGCAGGACGGGCCAAGGCGCCTACATCGACGTGTCGCAATACGAGTGCGGCTTGATGTTTCTCGCCGGTCCGCTCTTCGAATACCAGCGCTCTGGAAAAATCGCCGAGCGCGCGGGCAACACCGATCCGGAAGCCGCGCCGCACGGGGCCTATCCGACGCGCAATGGCGGATGGATGGCACTCTCATGCTGGTCGCACGCCGAATTCGCCTCGCTCTGCCGTGTGATGGGAAGAGCTGATCTTGCGGACGACTCTCGCTATGCCACACGCGCGGGGCGCCAGGCGAACGCCGCCCCGCTAGACTCGGCGATCGCGGAATGGAGCGAAGGTCAGTACGCGCCCGCTGCCGCCACGCGGTTGCAGGCCGCCGGCGTGCATGCACACCAGGTGAGCACGGTGGCGGACCTCTTCGACGACCCGCAGCTCGCCGCGCGCCAGCTGTGGCGCAACCGGCCGCACGCAGTCTTCGGCGAGCAGGCGTGCTGCTTTCCTGCGTTCGAGCTCTCGGAGACGCCCGGCGAGATCACTGGCGCCGCGCCACTCCTCGGCGAACACACTGAAAAGGTGTTCCGCGAGCTTCTGGGCATGAGCGCGGACGACTATGCCGCGCACGAGGCCGCAGGCGCATTCGAGTGAGCGACGAGCATGGACGAGCGTGCACTTGCAACCGAGATCGACGCGTTCCTTGCGGCGCATCACGTGTTTACGCTCGCGACGAGCGCCGGCGACGCCGCGCACGCGGCCTCGCTCATGTACGCTCACGAGGATTTCGTGCTCTATTGGGTATCCGACCCGGACACGCGCCACTCGCGTGAGATCGAGGCGAACAGTCAGGTCGCGGCCACGGTCGCGCCGGACTACACGGACTTCAGAGCGATTCGCGGCCTGCAGATCGCCGGGGTTGCCACGCGGCTCACGGCACCGCGCGATGTCGAGCGGGCACGGACACTGATGGCGCAGCGCTACGCGTTCCTGCGCGAGTTGGCCCATGGCCCCGAAGCGCTGCGGGCCGCGGCCGCGAAAGCCGGATACTATGCCTTGCGATCGAAGCAGATCACATGGATCGACAACACGCGAGGGTTCGGACACAAGGAGACGCTCGTCGTTCGCTGACCGAAAGGATTGCCACGAATTCCGGCGCCAGACCGGGAACAACCTGCACTTCACAAGGAGGACGCCATGAAATTCATCTCGATCGTTTTCGCCGCATTGCTCTGCATTGTTGGCGCGCCCGCGAAGGCGCAAACCTACACGCTGGTGCTCGCAGGCGCGAGTCCGGGCGGCCTCTGGTCGCTGCTCGGGACGGGCGTGGACCGCGCCGTGAAGGCGAGCTACCCGGGTTCGGTCGTGACATACCAGACCTCGGGTGGCGGTTTCGCCAACATCAACCTCCTCGATACCGGCAAGGTTCCGCTCGGCCTGGCGCATGACGCCGAGCTCAAGATCGGGCTCGCGGGCGACAAACCGTTCAACCACCCCATCAAGAGCATTCGCGCGATCGCGTACATGTACGACTGGGGCCCCATGCAGCTCATCATGTCGAAGTCTTTCGCGGACCAGCATGGCATCAAGACGTTCGAGGACATCGCCAAGAAGAAGGCGCCGGTGCGCGTGGCGCTGAATCGACGCGGCAACATCGCGGAGGCGGTGGCCATGCGCATGTTCGCCGCCATCGGCGTGACGCCCGAGGAAATCGAGAAGTGGGGCGGCAAGGTCATCTTCGCCGCCTCGCGCGAGCAGGGCGATCTCTACAAGGACGGTCGCGTGGACCTGCTCTTCAACAGCCTGTTCGTGCGGCACGGCTCGCTCCTGCAGGCGACGCAGTCGGTCGACTCGGTGATGCTGCCGGTCTCCGACGCGGTGATCGCGAAGGTCGGCGAGGAGATGGGCGTCAAGAAATTCGTGATTCCGGCGAAGTCCTACGACTTCCAACCTGATCCGATGCCAACGACCACGCTGGGCGCGATACTCGTCACGACCGAGAGCCTGGACGAGAAGACCGCCTACGATCTCGCCAAGGCGCTTAACAAGAACATCGACAAGATTCAGGGTGTCCACAAGTCGATGAAGGCGCTCACTCCCGAGCTCATGGCATCGGTCAAGGTGATTCCCTACCATCCGGGTGCAGCGCGCTTTTACAAGGAAGCCGGCTTGATGAAGTAACGGGATCGCGCGGGCCCGGCGGACCTGCCGTGCCCGCGCACCGTTTCGGCCAGGCCGTTCGAGCGTGAGACTCGCGGATCGGTTTTTCGCGACCGGCGCGTCGCGCAAGCTCTCGGGCGCCTACGGGCGCTTCGCCAAGCCGCTCGGGGCGCTGATCACGCTCGGCATCATCGCGACCACCACGATATGGATCGTGGACCTTTTCGCCATGGTCGTCGTGTTCCTTGGCGCGGTGCTCAGCCTGGTCTTTTTATCGATCGGGCCGTCGCCGACCTCGGACCCCGACCGTATCCCGATCGTTGATGTCGTGCTGGCGCTGCTCGCGCTTTCGACGAGCATCTACCTCTTCATCGAGATCGATCGAATCGCGCAACGGATCGCGCTGCTCGACGAGCTCACGACACTCGATCTCTTCTTCGGCAGCGTGATGCTCGCGGTCACGCTGGAAGCGACCCGTCGCACGGTCGGCCTGGGCTTGCTGCTGATCGTGCTGGGGTTTCTCGCCTACAACCTCTGGGGCGATTCCCTACCGGGCGTCTTCAGCCACGGGGTGATCAGTTACCGGCATTTCCTCGATATTCTCGTGTTCACGACCGACGGGCTCTTCGGCGTTCCCGTACGGGTCGCGCTGACGTACGTGTTCCTCTTCGGCCTGTTCGGAGTGGTGCTGCATCGTGTCGGCGGGGGCGAGTTCTTCTTCAACGTTGCGGCCTTGATAAGCGGCAGGAGCCCGGGCGGCCCCGCCAAGATCGCAGTGGTGTCTTCCGGGCTTTACGGGACTATTTCCGGCAGTCCGACCGCCGATGTCGTGACCACCGGCTCGGTCACCATTCCGATGATGAAACGGCTCGGGTACTCCGGCACGCTGGCCGGCGGCGTGGAGGTCGCTGCCTCGACGGGCGGCGCGCTGCTGCCGCCAGTGATGGGCTCGGCGGCGTTTCTGATGGCCGAGTTCACGGGGATTGCCTACCAGGCGATCGTGGTCGCGGCAATCGTCCCCGCACTGCTCTACTACCTGAGCATCTATCTACAGGTTCACCTTCGCTCGGTGAAGCTCGGGTTGCGCGGGGTGGATCCGAAAACGATCCCGCCGCCGCGCGAGACCCTGAAGCAGGGCGGGATCTTTGCCGTGCCGCTGGTCGTGCTGGTGGGCGCGCTGATCGCAGGCTATTCGCCCCAATACGTCGCGGCCCTAGCGACCGTCTCGGTGGTGGCGGTCTCGATGCTCAGGCGCTCGACGCGGCTGCGGCTGCGCGACTTCTACGACGTGCTCGCGGACACGACTTTGCGGGTGGCCCCCGCGGTGGGCGCGTGCGCGGCGGCCGGGCTGGTGGTCGGCGGCATCACCATGACGGGGCTCGCCGCCAAATTCACCGACTTGATCTTTCTGCTCGCGGGAGACCATACGCTGCCGTCACTGGTCATCGCGGCGTTGATTGTCATTCTGCTGGGCATGGGCATGCCGGTACCGAGCGTTTACGTGCTCGGCGCAGTGCTCATCGCTCCGGCACTCGTCAAGCTCGGGCTTTCCACCATGTCGGCGCACATGTTCATCATCTATTTCTCCGCGGTATCGGCGATGACGCCGCCGGTGGCCGTGGCGGCATTCGCCGCGGCGCCGATCGCACAGGCGAATCCGCTCGGGATCGGCGTGGCTGCGGTAAGGTTCTCCATCGTGGCGTTCCTGGTGCCGTTCGCCTTCGCCTACAGCGAGGAGATACTTCTGCGCGGCCCGCTGCTGGCGATTGCGCTGCACATTGCAGCGGCGACCCTCGCGGTCTTTGTCCTCGCACTCGCTCTGGAGGGTTTCTTCCGGCGGTCGCTCGGACCGTCTCTCCGGCTCGGCCTCGCAGCGTGCGGGATCGCGTTGTTTGCATACGAATGGCGAATACAGGCGGCCGCCGCCGTGCTGGCATTGGTTTGCATCGTCCTGAGCGCCAGGCAATCCGGCCCGAGCGCCGCCGGCGCGAAGGATCACGCTAGACCGTGAGTTTGCCGAGGCCGGCCTCGCGCGGTGCGGGGCGACCTTCTATCGACGCAGAGGCATCGTGTAACAGACCGCGGTCCCGTCGAGAACGAGTGTGCCGTCACCCCGCAGGATGCGCGTCTCGAGCTCGGTGATCGGCTTGTCGGCGCGGACCTTGGTGATCCTGACCTCGCCGGTGATCGTGTCGCCGGGCCGCACCGGCGCCTTGAAATTCCAGTTGACTTGCATGAACACCGTACCCGGCCCCGGCAGGTCTTCCGCGACCACCGCGTTCAGGATGGCGCTCGTGACGCCGCCTTGCACGACGATCGCGCCGAATGGCGTAGCCCGCGCCGCCGCCTCGTCGTAGTGCAGGGGATTACGGTCGCCACTCATTTCGGTGAAGAGCTCGATGTCGCGCGCCGTGACAGCGCGCGTCCTGCTCGCCTTTTGGCCAAGCTCCGGCATCCCGTTCGGCCACGCGTCGTTTGTTTGAGGCACTCTCTACTCCCGGCAACGTTGGTTGCGGAAGGAGCCTACGCTCTCCGGCCCGCCCCTGTCCACGCGCTCAGAGGGCGGGTGCCTTGACCCCCCTGCGGCGCCCCAGTCGGCTCATCAGGCTGTTCGTTCCGACGGCCAGAATGAAGACCAGCAGCAGCACGGCGTAAAGCTCCGGGATCCTGAAATTGCTGTAGTGCTCGTTTGCCAAGAAGCCGAGGCCGGCGTTGGAGAGCTTGATCTCGCCGAGTAGCGTGCCGACCACCGCGAGCCCAAACCCGAGGCGCATGCTCGTGACGACCGCCGCGCGCATGGCAGGTAAGTAGATCCGGGTCGCCATCTGCCAGCCTGTAAGCCGGAAGCTGCGACCGACCCGCACGAGCACGGGATCGATCTGGCGTACGCCAGCAGCCGTGACGATCGCGACCGGGAAGAATGCCGACAGCGCGGCAAGCGCGATCTTCGACGCGATGCCGATGCCGAACGCGAGCATCGCGATCGGAAGGAAGATGATCTTCGGCGCCGTCGCGAAGCCGTCCACGTAGGGGCCGACCGCGTCGCCGAAAAGCCGCCGCGCGCCCATCGGTACGCCGACGGCAACGCCCGCGAGAAAGCCGAGCGCAAAGCCCGCGAGGACCTCCCAGGCGGTCACGCCGAGGTGATGGTAGGTCGCTGGCGCGACGAGAAGCGCCACGAAAGCCTGCGCCACTTTTCCGAGCGGGGGCACCACGTCCTCGTACAGCAGGCCCGAGCGCGCCACGATTTCCCAGATCAACGCAAGGGCGAGGACCGTCGCCACGCGCGTCAGCGTGATGCGCGTGCGGGTCGGCCCGATCGCGGCGCTCGAACGCGCCACGGAATTCAACGCGGTCTCAGCCATGTCTCGAGCCGCGCGAGCGCGGCGAGAAACGTCCAGCTCACCGCGACGATCAGGAAGATCGCCGCATACATGCCGGGAATCTCGTAGCGGAAGTACATCTCCGAAACGATCCGTCCCAGTCCGCCGAAGTCGATCAGAAACTCCATGCCGATGATGTTCACCAGCGCGTAGATAAGCGCGAGGCGCAGTCCGGTGAAGATTCCCGGCACCGCGGCGGGAAAGGCGATGCGCCGCACGAGCGCGGCTTCCGACAGGCGCAGGCTGCGCCCAACGTCGAGCAGCACCCGGGGAACGCCGAGGAAGGCTTCGCGGGTCTTCAGCACCACGGGGATCACCGCGGCGAGGAAGCCCACGAAGATCGTCGTCGCGTAGGTGCGCCCGAAGAGCACCAGGAAGAGCGGGAAGAGCAGGATGGTGGGCGCGGCGAACGCCGCGCCGATCCACGGCTCGTAGGCCGTGCCCAGCGTCGGTCGGCGCCAGAGAAGGTAGCCACACGGGATCCCCGCCAGCGCCGCGGCGGACGTCGCGGCGAACGCCTGGCCGATCGTGAGCGCGAACGGCTGCACGACGAAACCCTCGACCCAGAGCTTTCCGAATGCGCCAGGCAGGCTGGAAGGCGGCGCGATGATGAGTGGCGAGATCCAGCCCAGCCTCACCACGGCCTCGACGGCGAGCGCGGCCGCGGCGACTCCGATGAGCCCCGCCACCGCCGCGCGCGTGCGGCGGCTCATTCGCGTTCGGCCGGAACCCGCGTCACGGCTGGTAGACGAAGTCGAAGAGCATCTTCGGCGCCTCGCTCTCCGACATCGGCTTCGCGAGCTGCTTGTTCTCGAGCGCGGCCTCGAGGTTCTGCTTGAGGCCCTTGACCGGCCAGGGGGCGAGCGCCGCTTTCGGGAAGCTGTCGAACGTCTGCTTGGCGATCTGCGGCGAAACCTTGTTGAAGGAGGCGTAGAACGCGATCGACTTGTCGGAGTTCGCGTAGATCCACTCGAGGCTGTCGTTGTAGGCCTTCATGAACCGCTGTGCGACGTCGCGCCGCTCGGTGAGGAATTTCACGCTCGCCACGTTGACCCGCACCGCCTGCTCGTTGAGGGAGGGCACGTCCGAACCGCGCGTGATGATCCGGATCTTGCCGGCGTTGACGAGATCGAAGTTGAAGTGCGGGACGGCCCAGCCGGCGTCGATCTGGCCCGACATCACCTGAGTACGGGTCCCCGGGATGCCGCCGGTCGAGACGAGCTTCGGCTGCACCTTGAAGTACTCGGAGAGCGCGAGCGCGACCAGGTTGGTCGACGAGCCGGGGCGCGAGTAGCCCATCGTCTTGCCGTCCATGTCCTTCATCGACTTGATCGGGCTTTCGGCTTTCACGTACCAGTAGATGTCCGGCGCGCCGGTCATCTCCGAGCTCACGATCCGCACGGGCGCGCCCTTGGAGACCGCGCCGATCACGCCGAGTATTCCGTTCGCGATCGCCACGTCCGCGCTGTCGGTGATGACCGCCTGGAGCGTCTCGGCGCCTCCTTTCGTCCACGTGATCGCGACCTCGATCCCGGCGCGCTTGAAGATTCCCGCCTCGGTGCCCTGGGAGATGATGAGCGTGTCCCAGTTGCCCCGTTGACCCACGGCTGCGCGCACCTGGTCCTGCGCGACGGCGTGACCAGTCAGCCCCGTGGCCGCTGCGCAGACCAGCATCTTGCTTAGCACTGCTCTCATGACTCCCTCCTCCTTTGGCATTGCATGGATGCGCCGGGGCCTCAATGCCCCGCGCGCGCGTGTAATTCAATGTCCTTCATGCCGAGCGACGCCTCCTCGCGCAGATCGTTCCAGATCGTCGCGACGAGTCTGCCGAATTCCGGGCTGGAGACGATTTCCGACGTGCGCGGACGCGGCAGGTCGATCTCGACGACGCGCTTCACGCGCCCCGGGCGATACGTCATCACGATAACCTGGTCGGCAAGCTGCACCGCCTCGGTGATGCTGTGAGTGATGAGGAGCGTCGTCTGCTCGAGCTCGCGATGGATGCGCAGCACCTGGTCGCCGAGCAGCAGCCGAGTCTGCTCGTCGAGCGCGCCGAACGGCTCGTCCATGAGCAGGAGCTTGGGCTCGAACGCGAGCGTACGCGCAATCGCGGTGCGCTGTCGCATGCCTCCCGAGAGCTCCGCCGGGAAGCGATTCTCGAAGCCCTCGAGGCCAACGAGCGCGAGCAGCCTGCGCGCCCGCTCGAGACGCTCCGCTTTCGGCACGCCGGTGACGTCGAGCGGAAACGCGACGTTCTCGACCGTCGTGAGCCATGGAAACGTCGACTCCTCCTGGAAGACCATGCCGACATCGTGATGCGTGCCGTCGATGGGATGCCCGTCGATCAGCACGCGGCCCGCATAGTCGTCGACGAGTCCGCCGATGATATTGAAGAGCGTCGACTTGCCGCATCCGCTCGGCCCGATGAGCGCAACGAAGCGCCCTTTCGGCACGTCGAGCGCGACGCCCTCGAGGGCAGAAATGGTGCCCTCAGGGGTCGCGAAGCGCTTCGTGATGTTCTCGACCGCAAGCATGACCCGATGGCAGGCGGCGCCCTGCGGCGCCGCTAGCGTTTGTGTGCGCTTTGCGAACCGCTCAGGTTCGAGTCGTACCCCGGCAGCACTCGCACGTCGACGACGCAAACTGTGCCGCCCTGGGCGATGCGCACGCCGCGCTCGACTGCGGGCAAAAGCTCCTCGATGCGAGCGACCGGGCCGATCCCCTCGGCGCCTTGCGCGCGCGCCATCATTGCGATGTCGATGTCCGGCTCGGCGATGCGCTGGCCGATCCACCGGTTCTCGACCGGGCGGCCGCGTGCTTTTGCAACGCGCTCCTGGTGCAGCTCGTCGTTGAAGAATGACCGGTTGTTGGCGACGAGGATCAGGCAGGGCAGCTGATAGTGCGTCGCGGTCCAGAGCGCGGTACATCCCATGAGAAAATCGCCGTCGCCCAGGATCGCCACCGGAAGGCGGCCGCTGCCTTTGAGCGCAAGCGCCGCACCCACAGTGATGCCTGGTCCGGCGCCCACGCCGCCGCCGCCTTCCAGGCCGATGTAATCGAGCGGGTGCCGGAAATGCGCGTACTCGCCGTTCCAGCCGAGCGGCAGGTGGGTGAGGCAGACGTCGATGTCCCGGGTGGCGGCATCGAGCGCTTGAGCGAGCGCGCGGATCGAGACGACATCGGACGCCGCGGGCGCACCCGTTGCCGGCTTGTGCGGAATCTCTCCCTTGCGTGGCTTCACCGCTTCGAGCAGCGCGGGCACCGCGGCATCGGCCTCGCACATGAGGTAAGCATCCGCAGGCGGCAACCCCTGGTAGTCCATGCTCCAGCCGCGGTGAACATGGGCGTCGGGCGACACGCGAATGACTTTTGCACCGACGGGCTCGTCGCCCCACGCCTGCTTGAGCGTGCCGGCGAGATCGGTCCAGTCGAGCGCGAGCACCACGTCTGCCCGGCGCAGCACTTCGGCCGCCGCCGGATTGAGAAATACGCCGGGCGGCGCGGCATGCAACGGATGATCGGTTGGAAACGCGGCCGCCATCTTGAGGTCGGTGAGAACCCGGGCCTGGAGCTTTTCGGCGAGCGCGACGCGCTGCCGCCAGCTACTTTCGCTGCGCGAAGCGCGGCCGGCGAGAACGACCGGATTGCTGGATTCAGCAAGCAGTTGGGCGGCTGCCTCGACAAGATGCGCAGCCGGCATCACCGGATCGGGCGCCCGAAAACGCTTCGGGTCCGGAAGCGGCGGAAGCGCGTCGAGCTCTGCCTCCTGAAGAGCGGCATCGAGATTCACGTAGGTTGGCCCGCGCGGGGCGGTGTCGGCGATCTGCACCGCGCGTAGCAGGGCCTCGTAGGCGGCGGGGACGGAAGCTGGCTGGTTGTCCCACTTAGTGTAGTCCCGGACGAGCGCGCCCTGATCGGATGCGGTATGGATCCAGTCAATCCACGGGCGGCGCCGG
>JAJDOG010000094.1 GCA_022340285.1 Betaproteobacteria bacterium | reverse complement strand
GACCGGGACCTCGCGAATCGTTCGGGCATTCCGGTCAAGCCGCTCTACACGCCGCGCGACTGGGACGGTTCCCGTTACGCGGAGGATGTCGGCTTTCCCGGGCAGCCGCCGTATACCCGAGGCATCTATCCCACGATGCATCGCGGTCGCACGTGGACCCAGCGACAGCTGATCGGGCTCGGCACGCCGCAGGACTACAACGATCGCCTGCGCGGCATCCTCGCGCAGGGTGCAAGCGCGGTTTCCCTGATTCCCTGCAACTCGGTATTTCGCGGCTACGACATGGACGAAGTGCATGCGGAGCTGCTCGGCACCTGCGGCACAGTCGTCAACACCGCGGACCACATGGACACCGCGCTCGCTGGCGTAGACCTGGCACGCACGTCCTGCGCGATGAACGACCCCTCGCCGTTCACGCTGCTCGCCTTCGTCCTCGCGGTGGCGAAACGGCGCGGCGTCGACTGGGGGCGCATTACCGGCACCTCGAACCAGAGCGACTACCTGTCGCATTTCGTCGCCAACCACATGTTCTTCCGCATCGCGCTGCCCGGCGCGCGGCGCATCCTTGTCGACCACATCGACTTCTGCAATCGCAAGGTGCCGCGCTGGAACCCGATGTCGGTCGTCGGCCAGCACATGCAGCAGGCCGGCGCGACGCCCGCCGAGGCGATGGCGTTCACGCTCTCCTCCGCAATCCAGTACGCCGAGGATTGCATCGCGCACGGCATGGATCCGGACGGCTTCCTGCCCCGGTTCACGTTCTTCTTCGACATCTCGGTGTCGCTCTTCGAGGAGGTGGCGAAGTTCCGCGCAGGCCGGCGCATCTGGGCGCGCGTCACCCGCGAGCGCCTCGGCGCCAAGGATCCGCGCTCGTGGCGCTTCAAGTTCCACGGCCAGACGTCGGGGGCGGACCTCACGCGCCAGCAGCCGCTCAACAACATCGCGCGCGTCACGGTGCAAGCGATGGCTGGAATCTTCGGCGGGCTGCAGTCGCTTCACACCGACGCCTACGACGAGGTCCTCTCCTGCCCGACCGACGTGGCAGCGAACGTCGCCATCAACACACAGAACATCCTGCGCGAGGAAGCGCGTCTCACCGACGTGATCGACCCGCTCGGCGGCTCGCACTACGTGGAAACTCTGACCGACCAAATGGAGCGCGAGATTCTGCGGGTGATGAGAGTCGTCGAGGACGCCGGCGGCATGTACCGTGCGGCGGAGACGGGAAAGGTCCAGCAGATGATCGGCGAGTCGGCGCTGCGCTTCCAGCGAAAAGTGGAAAGCGGCGATCAGACCGTGGTGGGCGTGAATGCCTATCAGGTCGACGAGACAGACGAAGCGCGTCAGGCGCTCGACAAGCCCGACCCCGCCCACATGGCGCGCCATCTCGCGTCGTTCAAGGCGTGGAAGGCGGCGCGCTCGCAGGAAGCCATGCGACGTGCATTGGACGATCTGGCGCGCGCGGCCGAAAACCGGGACGCAAACGTGTTCGAAGCGGTGGTGGCGGCCGCCGAAGCAGGTTGCACGCACGGCGAGATCTGCGGGATGCTTCGCAAGGTGCTGGGATTCGGCCAGCCGCTCACGATGGTGTGAACGCGGCAGTGCCGACGCGAAAAGGTTGCGCTTGAACGAGAGCCTTCACCCACTCATTAAGCCGCTGCTCGCCGGAAACCGGCGCGCCATCGCGCGCGCGATCACCGCGTTCGAGGCCGGTGCGCCGGAGGCGGCGTCACTCGCCACAGCCATCGCGCCCCATCTGGGTCGCGCGCACGTCATCGGCATCACCGGGGCCCCGGGCGCCGGGAAATCGACCCTGATCAACGCGCTCCTCGGCGAGCTGCTGGCGCGAAGCAAGCGTGTCGGCGTCGTGGCGGTCGATCCGTCCAGCCCCATATCGGGCGGCGCCGTGCTGGGCGACCGGGTGCGCATGGCCGAGCACGGCAGCCACGAGAGCGTTTTCGTGCGCTCGGTCGCTTCGCGCGGTCATCTGGGCGGGCTGTCGCGTGCCACGAGCCGCATCGTGGACGTGATGGACGCGGCCGGATTCGACACCATCATTGTCGAGACCGTCGGTGCGGGACAGTCCGAAGTCGAGATCGCGAAGATCGGCGACACCCGCATCGTGATCTGCCCACCGGGTCTCGGCGACGGCATCCAGGCGATCAAGGCCGGCATCCTCGAAATCGCCGACATCCTGGTTGTCAACAAAGGGGATTCCCCGCTCGCCGCGCGCACGGCGCGCGACCTCCAGGAAATGCTGCACCTGCGGCGCGCCTCGGCACCGAAGGTCGCCGTGCTGGTCACCACTGCGACCACCGGAGAGGGCGTCCCCGCACTGGTCGACAAGATCGCCGAGCATCGCGGCGCGACGGGCGTGGGCACGCGCCTCAGGCCGCACGCCGAAGCGCCCTCGGTGGACGATGTCGCCGCAGTGGATGCGGCGTTGCGCGCCCGCGACGCGAAACAGTTTCACCCGACTCCGGTCACACAGGCCACCGTTGCGACGATTCTTGCCGCTGCGCACCGTGCGGTCGCCGGCCACGCCAATCGGCCCTGGCGCATTCGTGCGCTAGCGGGTGAGCCGCTCGGTCGATTGCTGAATTTGCTGGTCGAGGCCGGATTCCAGCCCGTGAGCACGGGCGCGACGGCCGCGCTGATCTTCACCGCGGATCATCAGCTCGATCGCGGCGACTGGCTCGAGTACGGCATGTTCGTGTTGGCCGTACTCGCCGCAGCGCGGGCGCGCGGGGTGGAATGCTCGTGCCGCGGTGATCTGGCGCCGTACCACGAAGTGGTCGAGACCGCGCTCGGACTGGGTGCGAACGAAGTGGTCGTGTTCGCCGCAAAACTTGGCTATACCGACGTGGTTCAGCGCGCCGCCGATTCGCCGGAGCCGGGGCCGGAGATCGTGACATTCGCAGGATTCGATCGATAAATGGATACCGGAACCGAAGCATCGGCACGGGTCAGTCGACTCGCCGCGCACGATCCGTTCGTCAAGTCGCTCGGCATCAAGTGCGTGGATGGCGGGCCAGGCCGCGCCGCGGTCCGCATGCACGTGAAGCCCACGCACCTGAATTTCAACAGCACCTGCCATGGCGGGGTGGTCTTCGCGCTGGCCGACACCGCGTTCGGCCTGGCCTCCAACTCTCACGGAAAGGTTGCGGCCGGCATCGACGCGCACATCACCTACCAGACCGCCGTCGACAAAGGCGACGTCCTCACCGCGACGGCCACCGAGGTCTCGCGATCGAGGCGCCTCGCCGTCTACCGCGTCGACGTCACGCGTGCAGACGCAACGCTCGTGGCCACCTTTACCGGCACGGTCTACATCCTGGAAAAACACACGGAGTAACAAGCCGTCGCCGCGACTCACTTTCGTTCCGAATCCGCCACCATGGAAACCGCCATCCTTCCCTACACGGACGAGCACCACGCATTTCGTGCGACGGTGCGGCGCTTCGTCGAGAACGAAGTGGTCCCGAATCATGGCGATTGGGAAGAAGCGGGCCGGGTGCCCAAGGAATTGTGGCGCAAGGCCGGCAGTCTCGGGCTTCTCTGCCCGACCGTTCCCGAGGAATACGGCGGCCCGGGTGTCGATTTCCTCTACTCGACGATCGTCACCGAGGAACTCTGCTGGGCGGGCGCGACCGGGCCGCTTCTCTACCTGCACTCGGACATCGTGGCGCCCTACCTCGTGCAGTATGGCTCGGAGGAGCAGAAGCGAACCTGGCTGCCGCGCCTGGTGAGCGGCGAGACCATCACCGGCATCTGCATGACCGAGCCGGGCGCGGGAAGCGACGTTGCCGCGATTCGCGCCCGCGCGCGGCGGGACGGCGACGACTACGTCATCAGCGGCCAGAAGATCTTCATCTCGAACGGCCAGATCGCCGATCTCTTCGTGGTCGCCGCGAAGACCGACCCCGATGCGGGCGCCAAGGGCATCAGTCTGTTCCTCGTCGAGAGCGATCGGCCGGGGTTCGCGCGCGGCCGCAACTTGGAGAAAATCGGCCTGCACGCACAGGACACCTCCGAGCTCTTCTTCGACGGGGTGCGCGTGCCCGCAACGAACCTTCTCGGCGCGGAGGGCAAGGGCTTCGGCTGCCTGATGAGCCAGCTGCCCCAGGAGCGGCTGCTCGTCGCCATCGGTGCGGTGGCCGCGGCGGAGGCGGCCGTGAAATGGACGCTGGACTACGTGCAGGACCGCAAGGCGTTCGGCGCGCCGCTCGCCGAGAAGCAGCACGTGCGCTTCGCGCTCACCGAGGCACATACCGAGGTCACGATCGGGCGGGTCTTCCTCGACTGGTGCGTCGCGCGGCACCTCGAGCACGCCCTCGACACCGCGACGGCGTCGATGGCGAAATACTGGCTCTCGGACATGCAGAACCGCGTGATCGACGCGTGCCTGCAGCTGCACGGCGGCTACGGCTACATGCGCGAGTACCCGATCGCGCGCGCCTGGGCGGATGCGCGCGTGCAGCGCATCTACGGCGGCGCGAACGAGATCATGAAGGAGATCATTGGACGCGCGCTCTTCGAGCGGCGCTGAGGCAGGTAGCTAGAGCACAGTTTTTTCCCCTCCTCTCTGAGGAGGGGGGCCGCCGAAGGCGGCGGGGTGGTGCGGGGCGCTGATCGAACCCTTCAACCACCCCGACTGCTTCGCAGCCACCCCTCCTTGAAAAGGAGGGGATCTCTAGACTAAAGAGGAGACGCCATGACCACACCCGTGCTTCAAACCACGATCGCCGGCAGCCTGCCGAAGCCCGCGTGGCTCGCGACACCGCAGAAGCTGTGGGCGCCGTGGCTGCTCGAAGGCGAAGTGCTCGCAGAAGGCAAGCGCGACGCGGTCCGGCTCGTGCTGCGCGATCAGGAAACTGCAGGCATCGATATCGTGTCGGACGGCGAGCAGACACGCCGCCACTTCGTGACCGGGTACCTCGAGCACCTCGCGGGGGTGGACTTCAAGAATACCAAGAAGGTCCGGATCCGCAACCGCTATGACGCCGACGTTCCACAAGTCGTGGCGGCGGTGACACGCCCCCAACCGGTGCATAGCGACGATGTCCGTTTCCTGCGCGCCGAGACCGATCGCCCGATCAAGTTCACGCTGCCGGGCCCGATGACCATGGTCGACACGCTCTTCGACGCGCACTACAGGAGCCGCGAGAAGCTCGCCATGGCGTTCGCCGAAATCCTGAACCGGGAGGCGCGCGAACTCGAAGCGCTGGGGGCCAACGTAATCCAGTTCGACGAGCCGGCGTTCAACGTCTACTTCGACGAGGTGCGCGACTGGGGCGTGGCCGCGCTCGAGAAGGCCGCGGAAGGGCTCTCCTGCAAGAGCGCCGTGCACATCTGCTACGGCTACGGCATCAAGGCCAACATCGACTGGAAGCACACGCTCGGCGCGGAATGGCGCCAGTACGAGCAGACGTTTCCGCTGCTCGCCGCCTCCCGCATCGACCAGGTCTCGCTCGAGTGCGCCAACTCGCACGTTCCGCTGGAGCTGATCGCGCTCCTCAAGGGCAAGGACGTGCTGGTGGGCGCGATCGACGTGGCGACCGACCGGATCGAGTCGCCCGAGGACGTGGCCGGCGTCATTCGCGCGGCACTGAAGTACGTCGCGCCCGACCACCTCTATCCGTGCACGAATTGCGGCATGGTGCCGCTGGCGCGCGAGGTGTCCAGCGGCAAGCTGCGCGCCCTCGCGGCCGGCGCGACGATCGTGCGCGGCGAGCTAGGCGGTTGAAGGAAGGGATGGTCGGATGGTCTAGAGCTGTTTCCCCTCCTCTCCGAGGAGGGGTGGTTGCGAAGCAAGCGGGGTGGTGTTCCAGAGCCTGTGTAGGAAGAAAGGTGTGAAGCGCTGATCGAAATCGAAACCACCCCGCCACCTCCGGCGGCACCCCTCCTTGAAAAGGAGGGGAGAAAACCCTTTCTTTGCGTGCTAAGCGCCCCGCGCGCCGCCATACGACCAAAGTCGGGTTTCCCGAGCCGTAGCTGGAGCCTATGTTGCCGGCGAATGGTTGAGCGTCCGCGCTAGAATGTCAGGTACCTTCCAGCCGCGCCGTCACATCATTCGCACCCGCGCGGCTACAAGGGCCGAGACCGAGAGACAGAGGGAGACCCATGACGATCACCTCGTTCTGCAATTCGATTCCAGCCTTGGCCGCGGCCCTGATCGGTGCCGCTTTCGCCATTGCCGGATTCGGACTGCCGGCGCAAGCGTATGAAAGCGACAGCGGCGCGCTCAGCAAACAAGAAGCCGAAAGAGTGTATCCCGCCAAGCCCGCGTATTCGCCCTATGCGGATCGCAATTTCCCGACGCGGCCATTCTTCGGCGATACGCACTTGCATACCTCGTACTCGATGGACGCCGGCGCGTTCGGCGCGCGGCTCGGTCCGCGCGACGCCTACCGCTTTGCGCGCGGCGAGCAGCTCACCGCGTCGAGCGGACAGCCGGTCAAGCTCTCGCGCCCGCTCGACTTCCTGGTGGTGGCCGATCACTCCGACGGCATGGGCTTCTTCCCGCTCATCCTCGGCGGCGACCCCGCCATCATGGCCGATCCACAGGGCCGCAAGTGGAACGAGATGATCCGCACTGGCAAGGGCGCAGAAGCCGCACTGGACATCATCCAGAGCTTCGGCAAGGGCACGATCTCCAAGGCCATCATGCCCGTGCCCGGCACGAAGGCCTACCGCGGAGCATGGGACGAGACGATCAAGGCGGCGGAAGCCTATAACGATCCGGGGCACTTCACCGCGTTCATCGGCTACGAGTGGACCTCGAACACCGGCGGCAACAACCTGCACCGCAATGTCATCTATCGCGACGGCGCCGACAAGGCCAGCCAGGTCGAGCCCTTCACCACCATGGCGCCGCTCGGCAGCGATAACCCGCGCGACCTGTGGAAGTGGATGGCCACCTACGAGCAGAAGACCGGGGGGCAGGTGCTCGCCATCGCGCACAACGGCAATCTCTCCAACGGTCTCATGTTTCCCACGGTCGAAGCCTTCGGAAGAAAGCTCGATCGCGAATATGCCGACACGCGCGCGAAATGGGAGCGGCTGTACGAAGTCACGCAAACCAAGGGCACTGGCGAGTCGCACCCCTTCCTGTCACCGAACGACGAGTTCGCCAACTTCGAGCTCTGGGACAAGGGCAACCTCGACGGCAGCGCGGCAAAGAAGGAATCAATGCTGGAATTCGAGTACGCCCGATCGGCGCTGAAGAACGGCCTCAAGCTCGATCAGACGCTGGGCACCGATCCGTACAAGTTCGGCCTGATCGGCAGCACCGACGCGCACACCGGGCTCGCCGCGGTCGAGGAGGAAAATTTCTTCGGCAAGACCACGCCGCAGGAGCCCAGCCCGCATCGTCTGACGGCCACCTTCTTCGACAATCCCAAGACCGGCGTCAAGGTCATGGACTGGGAAGTCGGCGCTTCCGGCTACGCCGCGGTGTGGGCGACGGAAAACACGCGCGCGGCCCTGTGGGACGCGATGCAGCGCAAGGAGACCTACGCCACCACCGGGTCGCGCATGCTGGTGCGCTTCTTCGGCGGCTTCGAGTTCGAGCCCGGCGACGCACACAACCGGCTGCCGGCGCAGATCGGCTACACCAAGGGCGTGCCGATGGGGGGCGATCTGCACGCCGCGCCGCAGGGCAAGGCGCCGACTTTCCTGGTGGCGGCGCTCAAGGACCCGATCGGCGCCAACCTCGACCGCTACCAGATCGTCAAGGGCTGGATGGACAAGGACGGCAAGCTGCACGAGAAGGTCCACGACGTCGCCTGGTCCGGCGAGCGCAAGCCGGACGCCAAGACCGGCAAGGTGCCGGCGGTCGGCAGCACCGTCGACGTGGCGAACGCCTCGTGGACCAACACGATCGGCGCGCCCGAGCTGATAGCGGTGTGGAAGGATCCCGACTTCGACGCGAGCCAGCCGGCCTTCTACTACGGTCGGGTGCTCGAGATCCCGACGCCGCGCTGGACCGCCTACGACGCCAAGCGCTTCGGGGTCAAGCCGCTGGAGGGCACGACCATGACGCTGCAGGAGCGCGCCTATACCTCGCCGATCTGGTACAAGCCAAACAATCGATGAGCCGGATTCTTGGCCTGGCTTGACGGCGAGCGACGCGCACGCTCGCGGCGCGCTCGTAACACCAAGGTCGTATTTGCAAGTTCGGTCCAGACGCGAATACTCGTTTTGTGTGCGCCGTCCCTCCCTGTTGATCTCAACTAAATTCTGGAAAATCAAGATGGAAATTCGCAAGCTCTTGACGGTTGCGGCCGTCGCCCTTTCGTTCGTCGCGACCGGCGCGCTCGCGCAGGACAAGGCCAAGAAGCAGGCCGAGGTGCGCGCGAAGGCGCAAACGTCGCTCAACGACTTCTACAAGGCCAACCCGCAGCTGAAAACCGCGGTGCAGAAGGCGCCCGGCTACGCCGTGTTCACGACCTACGGGTTCAGCTTCCTGCTCGGTGGCGCCGGCGGCAAGGGCCTCGTCCATAACAACAAGACGAAGAAGAACACGTACATGGACCTCGGTGCGGCGACCGCCGGTCTGCAGATCGGCGCGGAAGAAGAGCGCTATCTCTTCGTGTTCAAGGACGCCAGGGCCATGCAGCGCTTCATCGACTCGGGCTGGGAGGCCGGCACCGAAGGTGGCGCCGGGGCGGGCACGGGCGCGAAAGCTACCGGCGGCACCGCGGGGCTGTTCACGGGCGGCGAGGTCTACAGCCTGACCCAGAAGGTTTCCAGGCGAGCGGCAACGTCGGAGGCCTCAAGGTCTGGAAGGACAAGGAGCTGAAGTGACCCGGCACGGCATACGCCACGGCGCTCGGCACCGGACCCGAAGTGACGGGGCCGGACAATGCCGAGCGCCACTTCATTTCAAGTCGTTGATGATGCGATTGCTGAAGCGCAGCGTTGCCTCGCTTCCACAAGCCGTACCGAAGCATACGCCGCGCTTGCGGACACGGCGGCTAGGTAGTTCATAATCGACGCTCAACAATAAAGGGGGGTTCCATGGTCACGCTGCGGGTTTCGAAGAGTGATGTGCGCCGAGCGGCGACCATCGCCGTGTTGTGTTCGGGCGTGCTCGCCGCCGGGCAGGCGGCGGCCGGCGGCATGTACGCCTACGAGTTCGGAACGGCCGAGGTCGGCCTCGCCTCGGCGGGCTACGGCGCGCGCGCGCAGGACGCCTCCACGGTGTTCACCAATCCGGCCGGCATGACGCGGCTCCAGGGCAACCAGTTCCTCGGCTCCGGCCAGCTCGATTACGGCCGGACCCAGTTCGGGATCGGCCTGGGCACCTCGCCCGCGCTCGGCGCCGACGCCGGCGGCAACGCGTTCGGCTCGAACGGCTGGTTTCTCGGCGGCGGGGGCTTCTACAGCCATAGCATCTCGCCCGACCTCAAGGTCGGTGTCGCGATGACCGGCAACTTCGGCGGCGTCGTGAAATACGACGACAGCTGGGTCGGGCGCTACTACGTCCAGCAGACGAGCATGGTCGGATTGTCGCTCGTCCCCTCGATTGCCTACAAGGTGAGCGACAAGCTCTCGCTCGGCGCGGGCGTCACCGCCATGTACGGCTACTACGAGAACCAGGTGGCGATCAACATCCCGGACGCGCTGCGGCCCGGGGTCGTCGTGCCGATCCAACGGGCATCCGGCGACGCGCAGCTCAAGCTCCAGGACAGCACCTGGGGCTGGGGCGTCAATCTCGGTCTCCTCTACGAGTTCGACTCGCGCACCCGGGTCGGGCTCACCTGGAATTCGCAGATCAACCTGGACTTCAGCTCCGCGCCCGACTGGTCAAACCTCGGCGCGCTCGGCACCAATCTCCAGGCCGCCGGCCTGCTCAGCTCGACCATCAACGTCGGGATCAAGGTTCCGCAGCAAGTGATGGGCAGCGTCTTCGCGCAAGTGAACGATCGCTGGGCAGTGCTGGGAAGCGTCGGCTGGCAGCAGTGGTCGAAGTTCGGCCAGGTCCAGCTCGGTGTCGACAACCCGAACAACCCGACCAGCCTCACGACGAGCATTCCATTCAAGGACACGTGGCACGTCGCGGCGGGTGCGCAATACCGCCTGAGCCAGCCGTGGCTGCTCAACTTCGGCATCGCGTACGATTCGGGCTTCCAGTCGGGTACCGTCTCGCCGCTCCTGCCCACCAACGCCGCCTGGCGCTTCGGCGTGGGCGCGGAGCACCAAGCAAGCAAGACCTTCAAGTGGGGCGTCGCGGCCGAGTACCTGTACGGCGGGAACCTCGACGTCAACATCCAGGGCACGACCCCGGTCGCGCTCGGCGGGCGCGGCAGCGTTGTCGGCTCGTACGGCAACGTCGGACTGCTGTTCATGGGCGCGTACGGCAACTGGACGTTCTGACACGGCGCCGCCCGACACGAGTCGCCTCACGAGGAGTGCGCAGTGAACAACCCGATACTCCGTACGAAGCACGGCGCAGTCGCTGTATTCACCGCACTGTCCCTCGCTGCCGCCGCTTCATCTCAGGCCCAGTCGAAGCTGAGCGCCACGGACCTCGCAAAGCTCGCACAGAACCCGGTCGGCAACCTGGTGAGCGTGCCGCTCCAGAACAACACCAACTTCAACGTCGGCCCGCAGAACGGCACGCAGAACATCCTGAACATTCAGCCCGTCTACCCGATCAAGCTCAACAAGGAATGGAACCTGATCACGCGCACGATCCTGCCGCTCGTCTGGCAGCCTGGCTCCGCACCCGGCGAGAAAACGACTTTCGGGCTGGGCGACACGCAGCTGTCGGGTTTCCTGTCGCCGAGCCAGCCTGGCCCGGGCGGCCTGATCTGGGGCGCCGGAGCCATCGCGCAGATGCCCACCGACTCGAACGGCCTCGGCAACAAGAACTGGGGCCTGGGACCCACCGCGGTCGTGCTGAAGCTCGAGAAGGGCAACCCTTGGGTGTATGGGTTGCTCGTCAACAACGTGTGGTCGCTCTCGAGCGACGAGCGCGGCGGCGCATACAGCAATTTTCTGGCGCAGTACTTCATCAACTACAACTTTCCCGGCGGCACCTACATTTCGAGCGCCCCGGTCATCACCGCGAATTGGAAGGCCGAGTCGGGCCAGCGCTGGACGGTGCCGTTCGGCGCCGCCGTCGGGCACATCTTTCACCTGGGCAGATTGCCGGTGAATGCCCAGGTCGGCGCCTACTACAACGTCGTGCACCCGGACAACGGCGCCAACTGGCAGATGCGCGTGCAGGTGCAGTTCATGTTCCCGAAGTGAGCGCGACGGCATCGTTTCGGTCGAACCGCCTGACGCTCATGCTCCCGAACCCTCGACCGCTCGCGACAAGCGAATACTCTCTCCGGCGGGGCGAGCCGGAACGAGCATGCAAAGGGAGAAGATATGAAACACCGGCAATCCATACTCGGCCGCATCGCCGCAGCAGCACTTCTCGGCTTCGGGCTGGTATTTAACGGCGGCGCACTGGCCGAAGCGCCGAGTTGCAAGGCGGACCTTGCCCGATTCTGCCCGCAGGCGAAGCCCGGCGGCGGCGCGGTGGCTGCATGCCTGAAGAAGAACGCCGCGCAGCTCTCGGCGCCCTGCAAGGAGCGCGTCGGCCAGATGCGGCAGATCCTCAAGGAAGTCCACCAGGCCTGCGAGGAAGACATCCACTTTCTGTGCGACGGCATCCAGCCGGGTGGCGGTCGCATTGCCGCATGCCTCAAGCAGAGCGCGGGAGAGGTGTCGGCCGGTTGCAAGGCGCGGATCGCCGACGCGAAAAAGCAGAAGTGACGTAGAACCGACTCGCGGTCCCTGCGGCACTCGGCGAGCGCCCGATCTAGTCGGTTAGAGAAGCATTTTCGCGTGGAGATTTCCAGTGACCGCCCCAGATCCTCTCCTGCCCTCGCACGCGTCCCGACGAAGCATTCTCCGCGTACTTGCCGTGGCGCCGCTGCTCGGCGCTTGTGGTGGTCCGTCGGTTCTCACTCAGGCAGACCTGAGGCCGGTCCCGCCTGAGGGCCTTCCGCGCGAGTTGCCCGCGCCCGCATTGCGGGTGGGAGACGAGTGGCGTTACGCCACCCGCAGCGTGCTGACCGGACTGACGACCGACGAGATCCAGCTGCGCGTCAGCGCAGTCGATGCGGAGGGGTATGCCCTCGCGGGGCAATCCCAGGCGGCGGGCGCTTACGAGGTCCGCTTCGACCGCGACCTGAACCCCGTGCGCAACCGGAACGTGGCGTTCGAGCCGGCCTATCCCCGCTACGCGTTTCCGCTCGCGATCGACAAGACCTGGTCGGGCGAGGTCCGAACGAACGTCATCGGGGCACCCGATCAGGGCACGCTTCTGCAGCATGTGCGCGCCACCGTGCACGGATGGGAGCGCGTGACGGTCCCCGCCGGAATTTTCACGGCGCTGCGCATCGATCTGGCGGTCGAGTGGCGGGTCTCCGTGGAAGCTTCCGAGCGGGGCAACAGCACCGAGTCGTTCTGGTACGCCGCGAGCGTGCGCAACGCCGTGTTCCATCATCGCGTGGACTTCGTGCAGGGCCGGATCGTGACCAACAACATCGCGACCGAGCTGAAGTGGTTTCATTCGGGTGCCTGATGCGTTCGTCGCCGCGTCGTGAACGCCAAGAACCGCGCGGACGAGTCCGGCGATCTCGGGAAATAAAGTAGCATTGGCCTCGGGGATGGCTCGAACGCCAAGGGGGAAACATGAGGAACTCGGCGCTCGTACGAAGTACCGCGCTCGCGGTCGCGGCCGTGCTGTCGGGCTGCGCTTGGCTCGGGCCGGAGATCGTGCGCACCGGCCGGCCGGCCTACAACGACGCGATCCTCGCGACCAGCGACCAGCAGCTGCTGCAGAACATCGTGCGCATGCGCTTCGTCGACAGCATCGGATTCCTCGCGGTGTCTTCGGTCACCGCCAACGTGTCCGTGACCGCAACCGGTGGTATGCAGCTCGGGTTCGGCACCGAGTCCAACTACTCGGGCAACCTGGTGCCGTTCACCGGGACGCTGCGAACCGAACAGAACCCGACGATCTCCTACACGCCGGTCGCCGCGGATCATCTCCTGCGTCAATTCGCCGCCGAGGTGCCGCTCGACCTGGCGATCCTCATGGTGAACAGCGCGCACTCGCATGCGCACGCGTGGTGGGCGATCGTGCGACGCGTGAACAACCTCCGCAACCCGGACTTCCCTGATCCGCCCGCGCTCGTCGTCGACCCGGGCTTCAAGGAAGTCGCGGAGCTTGCGGGCGCACTGCAGCATCGCGGCTCGCTCTACTGGGTGCGTCTCAGCGGGGCGAAATCGGGTCACGCAGTGGTATTGCACAGCTACGCGTCGACCAGCTCGCGGGAGGTAGCGAGGCTCCTCGAGCTCCTCGGGATCGAGAAGCCCGCGCGCGAGGGTGACGATATCGTGATCCCCGTCCAGCTCTCGGTCGGCACGCCCACACCCGGCGCCATCTCGATCGAGACCCGCACGCTCATGGATCTCATGCGGCTCGCGGCGGCCAGCATCGAGCTGCCGGCGGACACCTACGGCGCGGCCCGTTTCCCCGCGACAGGTCCGGCCGGTCGTGGCATTCACATTCATTCCTCGGCCGCAGCGCCGCCCCGGCCGCGGGTCGCCGTGCAGTACCGTGAACGCTGGTATTACATCGACGATAGCGACGATGTGAGCAAGCAGTGGTTCAACATGCTGCAGGCGCTCGTCGCCGCGCAGTTGCCGGGCGGCGCCACGGGCTCGGCGCCGGTGCTCACAATCCCCGTGACGGGACGTCGCTGAACATCGCGGGAGCGCAGCGCGCGCCTCTCAACCCAGTAGCTGATCGGGGCCGGCTCGGAACGCCCGGCGGCGAACGGGACACCCGCCGGGCGGCCGCCATACGGCGACGGGTAACACCAAGGTCGCATTTCCCCGCCCGGCACGGCGGCGAATACTCGAGCAGTGTTGGCACCCAGACCCCGGCGATCACATGTGCTACTCGTGGACGACGACGATTCACTGCGCTGTGCGCTCGCGCGAACGATTCGCCTTGCCGGGTTCGAGGTCGAGGCGTTCGAGTCCGTGGAGGAGCTGCTCGCACACGGCGTTCCCGAGCGCGACGCCTGCCTCGTGCTCGACGTGGACCTGCCCGGCATCGGGGGCATCGCGTTCAAGCGGACGCTCGTCGCCGCGGGCCGCGATCTCCCGACGATCTTCATCACCGCGCTCGAGCCTGGCGAGGTAGACGCGCCGCTCGCCGCGTTTGCACCGGTGGCGGTGCTCTACAAGCCGTTCAACAAGGAAGACCTGCTCGCGGCGATCGGGCGGGTGACCTGACCCAAGTCAAACGCCGTCTCCGCCGCTGCCAGGCGATCAGGCAGAGTACGCGTGCGCGCGCATCGCGCCTGCGCTGCCCCACCCTCCCCCGACCGTGGGCGAAGGAGCGGCGGCCACGGCGCATTATCATCGGGGACATGAACTGGGTTGAATTCGTCTGGACCATCATGGCCGGGGCGAGCCTTGCACTGGGGCTTATCCATCTTGTCGTCTGGTGCAAGGCGCGATCTCGCCCCGCCCATCTCGCGTTCTTCGTCCTCGCGGCGTCAGTCGCGGCCTTCAGTGCATTCGAGATCGCGGCGATGCGGGCGCAGACCCCGGCGGACTACGCCACGGTGGCGCGTTGGATTCACGTGCCGGTCGCCGTCATCGTCCTGTCGATGATCGGGTTCGTGCATTTCTACTTCGACGCCGGGAGGCCGTGGCTCGCCTACGCGGCCGCCTCCTTTCGCTTGCTGGCCCTGCTGCTCAACTTCCTTGTACACGGTGTCAGCATCAATCTCTAGCCGAGATCATCAAATGGCGGCGCGAGCTGGCGGTCGCGCGCCTGCGCCTCGCCGGCGCGACCGAGGCGCAGGCCGAGGCACGCGTGCCGAAGGTCACGCTGGAGGTGGTCGACGTCGCCTTCGACGCGATCCGCGACCCGAAGGAGCGCGCCTACTTCATGAACCTGCCGACGAGCTTTGTGCTTTCGCCCGAACAAGTCGATCGGTTGCGCGAGGTGGCCGGCCGACTGATGCGTCAGTCGCCCGATTACACGGCGCTGGTGCGCGAATTCGGGGGCGCGCCCGGGGACTGAGGCAAGGGCTCGTGCTCCGCTCTAATGTGAGACGATCCGGAGCTGCTCCCTGCCCGCGCGTCCGGGCGAGCGGGATCTTGGCCCGCGACGCCGTGTAACACAATCATCGTATACCATCCGCCGGCAGCGCGGCGAACACTCGCGTGCAGCAACCCTGACATGGCAGGAAAGACTCAAAGGTCCTAAAGGAGCCAGTAATGAAGGTAATAGATGTAAGAGCAGCGTTGTCCGCACTCGCATTGAGTGCGGGTGCTTTGGTCGTCGCCTCCGCGGCATCTGCGCAGCAGGTCACAGGCACTCTGGGCTCGCCCAGCGCCACCACGACCATCAGCAACGAGCAGCTCCCGGCCCCTGACCCGAAGTTCGGCGGCGTGATCAAGAACGACGCGCTGCAGTCGAAGCCATGGTGGGCGCCACGCATCGTGCCGCCGAAGAAGGCGCCCAACGTGCTACTGATCATCACCGACGATGCCGGGTTCGGTGTGCCAAGCACTTTCGGCGGGGTCATCCCGACGCCGACGATGGATCGCATCGCGAGCGAGGGGTTGCGCTACAACCGGGTCTTCTCCACCGCGCTGTGCTCGCCGACGCGGGCGGCCCTCATCACCGGGCGTAATCACCACTCGGCCGGCTTTGGCGTGATCTCGGAGCAGTCGACGGGCTTCCCCGGCTACAACAGCATCATCGGCAAGGACAAGGCGACGATCGGGCGCATCCTGCTCGACAACGGGTACAACACCTCGTGGTTCGGCAAGGACCACAACACGCCTGCTTTCGCCGCCAGCCAGTCCGGGCCGTTCGACCAGTGGCCGACCGGCATGGGCTTCGAGTACTTCTACGGCTTCGTCGGCGGCGACGCCAACCAGTGGCAGCCGAACCTGTTCCGCAACACCACGCAGATCTATCCCTTCGAGGGCAAGCCAGGCTGGAACCTCATCACGGGGATGGCGGACGATGCCATCGACTGGATGACGCGGATGCACCAGACCGACCCGAGCAAGCCGATCTTCATCAAGTACGCGCCCGGCGCCACGCACGCGCCGCATCATCCGACCAAAGAGTGGGTGGACAAGATCCACGCGATGCATCTCTTCGACGACGGCTACAACAAGCTGCGCGAGCGCATCTTCGAGAACCAGAAGAAGCTCGGCGTGATCGATAAGGATTCGAAGCTGACCCCCTGGCCCGACGAGCTTCTGAAGCCCTGGGATAAGCTGAGCGCGGAGGAGAAGAAGCTCTTCATCCGCCAGGTCGAGGTGTTCGCAGCCTACGCGGCCTACAACGACCACGAGATCGGCCGCGTGATCCAGGCCTTCGAGGACCTGGGCAAGCTCGACAACACGCTGATCATCTACATCAACGGCGACAATGGCACCAGCGCCGAGGGCGGGCCACTGGGCACGCCCAACGAAGTGGCGTTCTTCAACGGCCTGAGTGAAATTCCCGTGGACGTGCAGATGAAATGGTACGACGTCTGGGGCACCGAGCAGACCTACAACCACATGTCCGCGGGATGGTCGTGGGCCTTCGACACGCCGTTCGACTGGTTCAAGCAGAATGCGTCCCGGCTCGGCGGCATCAACCAGAACATGGTGGTGTCCTGGCCGGCGCACATCAAGGACAAGGGGGGCTTGCGCGAGCAGTTCATCCACGTGATCGACGTCGTGCCCACGATCCTCGAGGCCGCTGGCATCAAGGCGCCGCAGATGGTGGACGGCATCAAGCAGGCGCCGATCGAGGGCACGAGCTTCGCCTACACTTTCGACGCGAAGAACGCGAAGGTACCGTCGCGCCACAAGACGCAGTACTTCGAGATGATGGGTCAGTGGGCGCTCTATGACGACGGCTGGCTGCTCAGCACCAAAGTGAACCGGGCGCCATGGCAGGCCTTCGGTGTGGCGAACCCCGATCCGCTGAACAACCAGGTGTTCCAGCTCTACGACCTGCACAAAGACTTCAGCCAGGCCGAGGACATCGCCGCGCAGCATCCGGAGAAAGTAGCGGAGATGCGCAAGAAGTTCGTCGCGGAAGCGAAGAAGTACCAGGTGTTCCCGCTGGATGCCTCGGTGGCGGCCCGCATCGTCGCGCCTCGACCGAACATCACCGCCGGGCGCACGGAGTTCGTCTACACGCGGCCAATGGTCGGCCTGCCACAGGGCGACTCGCCGTTCCTGCTGAACGCCTCGTACTCCATCACCGCGGAGATCGAGGTACCCCAGGGCGGTGCCGAGGGCATGATCCTGACCTCGGGCGGGCGCTTTGCTGGCTACGGCTTCTACCTGCTGAAAGGCAAGCCGGTCTTCCTCTGGAACCTGGTTGACCTCAAGCGCGTCAAGTGGGAAGGCCCCGATGCGCTGCCGCCCGGCAAGCACACGGTGGAGTTCGACTTCAAGTATGAGGGCCTCGGCACGGGCACGCTCGCTTTCAACAACCTCAGCGGCCTCGGCCGTTCCGGAACCGGCACGCTGAAGGTGGACGGCAAGGCGGTGCAGACCATCAAGCTTGAGCGCACGCTGCCCATGATCCTGCAATGGGACGAGAGCTTCGACATCGGCTCCGACACGCTCACCGGGGTGAACGACGCGGACTACCAGCCGCCGTTCCCCCTGACGGCCAAGCTCGTCAAGCTGACGGTCAAGGTCGATCGTCCCAAGCTGTCGCCCGAGGACATCAAGACGCTCGAGAAGGCGGAGGCCGAGGCGCTCGACGGCAAGCCGCTGCAACACGTGCAGCCCGGACCTCAATAGCGCACGAGGGAGACGTAGAGCACGACGCCGAACGACGCGAGATAGATCCAGCGTCCGTAGGCGTCGATGCGCTGAGCGAGCGCGAGCTTTTCCTTCTGTGCCAGGCGGCTCGTAAGAACTGCTTGCGCTAGCGCGGCGAAGACAAGTGCCGTGGAGAAGAGAATCAGCTCGTCCATGCGAGTCAAGTAGGGAACCGGTGGAAGGCGCCCGCGCAGGGCGACGAGAAGCGCGACCAGCGTGAAGGTCTGGTCCGCGTCCTTGATTGCGATCACGTCGACGAGGGTGAAGGTAGCCGTGGCCACTACGGGCTTTCCGTTGATGATCGGCGGTGCGGAGCGAAGTGACGTCGGAACCTCGCAGGCGCCTTGCGCTGCACCGGCAAGCGCGACGGCGGCCAATCCGAGAAGTGAACGGGCGAAATTGAAAGGGGTCATTGGATGCGAGCGCGCACCTGATCTCAAGCTAGCACCGATCCACTGGGCGAATCCACCCCACCCGCATGCGCTTGGTCGAAGCTTCGCGGAATGAAATTTCATGTAGCCTAACCACGCCTGGCCACGCACGATGCGCGTTCCCGGACGCCTGCGAGGCACCGTCCGAGCAGATCGGCCCGCGCATACCGGGCAATTTCTACAAGACCGAGCAGGAGGACAAGTGATGAGCTACACACTGCCCGAATTTCTCGCTCACGCGATCGCCATGGAAGAGGAGGCGGCGGAGCGCTACCTGGAGCTTGCCGACATGATGGAGTCGCACCGGAACGATGAGGTCTCGGCGCTCTTTCGCGACATGCATCGCTACTCGCTGAAGCACCGCGATTCGATCCGGGAGCGGGTCGGATCGACCGAGCTGCCGAAGCTGAAGTCTTGGCAGTACCGGTGGCGCACGCCCCCGGAAATGGGTGACGAGGACGCCTTCGACTACATGATCGAGGCGTACAACGCGCTCAAGTACGCGCGCGCGAACGAGGTGCGCGCCATGGAGTATTACCGCTCGGTCACGGGCGAGTCCGGCGATGCAGAGGTGAAACGCCTCGCCGGCGAATTTGCCGCCGAGGAGCAGGAGCACGTCGAAGCGCTCGACGAGTGGCTCGGACGCACGACACGCCCCTCCCAGACCTGGGAGCAGGACCCCGAGCCGACGAGGTAGGGCGCGAGCATTTCCTTGCGAATGCATGGCTGGCACGACCACTGATGTACCGGTGCTGATCGTCGGCGGCGGGCCAGTCGGTCTCGCCGCGGCGATCGAGCTTGCTTGGCGGGGCATCGACTGCCTCCTGGTCGAGCGCCGTGACGGCTCCATCGGCCATCCGAAGATGAACCAGGTGAGCGTGCGGACCATGGAGATCTGCCGCCGCTGGGGCGTCGCACGGACGGTCCGCGAGCGCAGCGTCCCGGAGGATTTCCCGCGCAACATCCGCTTCGTCACGGCGACATCGGGCTACGAGCTCGCGCATTACGACTTTCCGGCCAGGAAGGACGAGCCATGCACCAACTCGCCGGAGGCCATCCAGCGCTGCTCGCAGATCTATTTCGACGTGATCCTGCGCGAGCACGCGCAGTCGCTCGGCCACGCGCTCTTCGCTTATCGCCACGAGCTCGAATCCTTCTCCCAGGACGCGGACGGCGTGACGGCCGATCTCACCGATCTCGCGACCGGCGCGAAGAAGCGCATGCGCGCCGGTTATGTCCTCGCGTGCGACGGCGCCGAAAGCGGCATCCGCGCGGCGCTCGGCATCCCGATGGTCGGCGACCAGTCGCTCAACACGAACGTGAACGCCTTCTTCAGCTGCACCGACCACGACGCTCTCTTCCGCAACGGACGCGCAGTGATGCAGTGGCTGATCGACGGCCAAGGCGTCTGGGGGGACATCGTCTCGGTGAACGGCCATGACCTGTGGCGCTTCAGCCTGATGCGTCTCCCGCCGGGCGCGCAACCCGGGGAAGAGGAGATGGCCACGCACCTCCGGCGCGCGATCGGACGTGACGCCGCGTTCGAGATCCACTCGGTGCTGCCATGGGAGCGCCGGCGCGTAGTGGCCAAGCGGTTTTCCGAGGAGCGCGTGCTCCTCGCCGGCGATGCCGCGCACCAGATGTCCCCGACCGGCGGATTCGGCATGAACACCGGCATCCAGGAAGCGGTCGACGCGTGCTGGAAGCTCGCGGCCGTAATCCAGGGCTGGGGCGGACCGCAAATGCTCGCAAGCTACGACCTCGAGCGCCGCCCGGTCGCGCGCATGATCGTCGACGAGGCGGCGCGCAACTTCACCCAGTTCTCGAGGCTGCCCAAGGGCGAGGGAATCGACGCCGACACGCCTGCGGGCGCGGCGCTTCGCAAGGCCATCGGCGACGCGATCTACGCGGAGCGGTTCGATCGCGAGTACGTGATGGAGGGCGTGCCCCTCGGCTATCGCGTGGAGGATTCGCCGATCGTGATCTCCGACGGCACGCCGACCCCGCCGTTCGAGGTGATGAAGTATCGCCCCACGGCGCGGCCCGGCCATCGCGCGCCGCATGCCTGGCTCGAGCGCGACCGCTCGATGCTAGATCTCTACGGACTCGGCTACACGCTGGTGCGCTTCGATCCGAAGATCGCGACAGCGCCTTTGCAAGCCGCGGCGCGCGATCGCGGCGTGCCGATGTCGGTCATCGACGTCGCCGATGACACGATCGCCGAACTCTACGAGAACAATCTCGTGCTGGTGCGGCCCGACGGATTCGTGGCGTGGCGCGGCGATGCGGTCCCGGCGCAGGCGAGCGGGATCATCGACGTCGTTCGCGGCGCGTAGGACTGTCAGCCCATTTCGGTCCCATTGTTGGTGGGATTTGGCCCCATGTTCCATCTGGTTTAAGATCCAATCGGAGCGCGGCCCGGGGTAGCCAAGCAATCAATTACTTACACTTACCCCGAGGGACGGGGCGTGAGACCCTGCGGACGTGTCGACGTTGTCTACACGCAGAGCTCACTACGGAGGAGGAGTCATGGTTTCACGCATTCGCATGTCCACCGTGGCGGTGGCGGTGGTCGCAGCAACTGCCGTCGCCTCGCCGGTCAAGGCGCAGGAAATCACCCTCAAGCTGCACACTTTTCTGCCCCCGGTTTCCAATCCGGTCAAGACGTTCCTGATTCCGTGGTCCGAGCGGGTCGCCAAGGCCTCCAACGGCCGCCTCAAGGTCCAGGGTTACTGGTCGATGCAGCTCGGCGGCAAGGCGCCGCAGGTCCTCGACCAGGTTCGCGATGGAGTCGTGGACATCGGTTGGACCCTGCCGGGCTTCACGCCGGGCCGCATGCCGCGTGTCGAGCCGTTCGAGCTGCCGTTCGTCCACAAGGACGCGCTCTCGTCGACGCTGGCGCTGCAGGACTTCCAGGAAAAATACCTCCTCACGACGGACCTCAAGGACTTTCACCCGCTCCTGCTGCACGTCCAGCAGGGCTTCCTCTTCCAGACCAAGGAACCGGTCCTGAAGATGGAAGACTTGAAGGGCATGAAGATCCGCGCTGCGTCGCGTGCCGGGGTCTGGCTGCTCGAAGCGCTCGGCGCGACCGGCTTCGGGCTGCCGCTGAACGAGATCCCGCCGGCACTCTCCAAGGGCGTCATCGATGGCGTGTTGCTCCCTTACGAGATTGCGCCAGCGGTGAAGACCCAGGATCTCGTGAGCAACTTCTCCGAGCTCGCGGGTCCGCAGCCGCGTCTGGGCACGAGCGTCTTCAGCTTCCTCATGAACAAGGACAGCTACGCGAAGCTGCCCCCGGATCTCAAGAAGGTGATCGACGACAACTCGGGCCGCAACATCGCCAAGTGGGCCGGGCAGAACTGGATCGACATCGAGGTGCCGGGAAAGAAAGTGATTGCGTCCAAGCCGAAGAACAAATTCCACACGATCCCCATCGGGGAAGTCGAGAAGATAAGGAAGGCCGCCCAGCCCGTCTTCGATCGCTACTACGCGGAAATGAAGAAGATCAATGTGGATGGCGAAGCGCTGGTGACCGACGCCCGCGCGATGATCGACAAGTACTCGCAGTAAGCGGCGATCGCCGCCTCAAGAGCCCTTTCGGCCCTGCTGGCCAGATGGGTTAGGATTCAGCCGAGCGCAGCCCGAAGCCGTTCGGACCGAGCGACTTCGAGGTACGGGGCGTGAGACCCCGCCGACGCGTCACATTCTCAGAGACCACAGAAGGAGGAAGCACGATGGTTCGCATTCGTATCACCGCCCTGGCGGCGGCCGCCCTCGCGGCAATTGCCGTTTCCGCGCCGGTCAACGCCCAGGAAGTCACCCTCAGACTGCACACGTTCGTTCCACCCGTATCGAACCCGCCGAAGACTTTCTTGATCCCCTGGATCGAACGGGTCAACAAAGCATCCAACGGGCGCATGAAGGTCCAGGGTTACTGGTCCATGCAGCTCGGCGGCAAGGCCCCGCAACTGCTCGACCAGGTTCGCGACGGGGTGGTGGACATCGTTTGGACCCTGCCGGGATTCACGCCCGGGCGCATGCCGCGCGTCGAGCCGTTCGAGCTGCCGTTCGTGCACAAGGATCCCCTCTCGTCGACGCTCGCGCTGCAGGACTATCAGGACAAGTATCTCGGGCCGGATCTGAAGGACTATCATCCGCTGCTTCTGCACGTTCACGCCGGATTCCTCTTCCAGACCAAAGATCCCATCCTCAAGATGGAGGATCTCAAAGGCAAGAAGATCCGCGCTGCGTCGCGTGGCGGCGTGTGGCTGCTCGAGGCGTTGGGCGCGACCGGCGTCGGATTGCCGCTGAACGAGATCCCGCCGGCGCTCTCCAAGGGCGTGATCGACGGCGTGACGCTCCCCTACGAAATCGCGCCGGCCGTGAAGACGCAGGATCTCGTGAGCAACTTCTCCGAGCTCGCCGGTCCGCAGCCGCGCCTCGGCACGAACGTCTTCACCTTTCTCATGAACAAGGACACCTACGCGAAGCTGCCCCCGGATCTCAAGAAGGTCATCGACGACAACTCGGGCCGCAACATCGCCAAGTGGGCGGGCGAGAACTGGGCGGCGATCGAGATCCCCGGCAAGAAGGTCATCGCCTCCAAGCCGAAGAACAAGTTCCACACGATCCCCATCGAAGAAGTCAACAAGATGAAGAAAGCGGCCCAGCCCGTGTTCGACCGCTGGTATGCCGAGATGAAGAATATCGGCGTGGACGGCGAAGCGATGGTCGCCGACGCCCGTGCGATGATCGACAAGTACTCGCAGTAAGGTACTTTCCGCGCCGGCCCGCGGCCGGCGCGGCAATCGCCTCCAATGGCTGAAACTTCGAGCTCGGCACTCCGACCCGCCGATCCGGTGGGTCGGGTGCTGTTCGACATCTCGAGGGTACTCGCCGTCTTCGGCGGCGTGGTTCTCTTCGCGATGGCCTGGCTGACGGCGGTGAGCGTGACCGGTCGCGCGGCCTTCTCGACGCCGATTCCGGGCGACTTCGAGCTCGTATCGATTGGTGCCGGCGTCGCGATCTTCGCCTTCCTGCCCTATTGCCAGATCACGCGCAGCAACGTGATCGTGGACTTCTTCATGGTCCGTGCGCCGACGCGTGCAAAGACGATCTGCGATGCGATCGGCGCGCTGCTCTATCTCGTCATCGGCGCGATTCTCACCTGGCGGCTGATTCTCGGCGGACTGGACATGTACCGCTATTCCGAGCGGACCATGACCATCAATTTCCCGAGATGGACGACCTTTCCCGTCTCGGTGCTGTTGATGATGTTCCTGGTCGTCGTCGTGGCCTACACGATCTGGCGCAGCATCGCGGAAACGCGCGCAAACCGTTTCTTCGACGTCGACTAGCCCGACCGCGTAAATCCAATGGGCGATCTGCAGATCGGACTCACGGGACTCGTCGTCCTGCTCCTGCTCCTCGCGGTACGCGTTCCGATCGGCGTCGCGATGCTGGCCGTGGGCATGACCGGCTACACGTTGATCGCCGGTCCGTCCGCGCTGTTGAGCTTCCTCAAGACGGAAACCTACTGGCGGTTCTCGAGCATCAGCCTGACCGTCGTGCCGCTGTTCATTCTCATGGGGCAGTTCGCGGCCAAGGCCGGTCTCTCCCAGGCGCTATTCACCGCCGCCAACGCGTGGCTCGGACACTTTCGCGGCGGCATCGCGATGGCCGCGCTCGGCGGATGCGCCGGCTTCAGCACGATCAGCGGCTCGTCGCTCGCGACGGCGGCCACCATGGGCCAGGTCGCCCTGCCGGAGCTGCGCCGCTATCGCTATTCCGGCTCGCTTGCCACGGGCGCACTGGCGGCGGGCGGTACGCTCGGCATTCTCATTCCGCCCTCGATCGTGCTCATCATCTACGCCATCATGGTCGAGGCAAGCGTGGTGCAGCTCTTCCAGGCGGCGTTCATCCCGGGAATTCTCGCTGCGCTTGGCTACATCCTGACCGTCGCGATCGTGGTGCGCATCGTCCCGGATGCGGGCCCAGCCGGCCCCCGGGCGAGCCGCAGCGAGCGGATCCGCTCGCTGCTCGAGATCTGGCCCGTCCTGCTGATTTTCATTCTCGTGATGGGCGGCATCTACGTCGGCTTCTTCACGCCGACCGAGGGTGCCGGGATCGGCGCGGCGGGCACCTTCCTCGTCGCCGTGACGCAGGGTGGCATGCGATGGAAGGGTTTCGTCGACGCGCTTCTCGGCACCGCGCAGACGAGCGGGTTCATCTTCCTGATCCTGCTCGGCGCCGCGATCTTCAACGCGTTCCTCGGATTCTCGCAGCTGCCGCTCCGCGCCTCCGAGATGTTCCAGGAGTCCGGGCTTCCGCCGATGGTGATCCTGATGACGATGATCGTGCTCTACCTGATCCTCGGCTGCATCATGGATTCGCTATCCATGATCCTCCTCACCGTGCCGATCTTCTGGCCGATCGTTGCCGGACTCGATTTCGGGCTGGAAGGCGAGGACCTGAAGCTCTGGTTCGGGATCATCTCGCTCATCGTCGTCGAGGTCGGGCTGATCACGCCGCCGGTCGGTCTGAACGTGTTCGTGATCCATTCGCTGGCCAAGGATGTCCCGATGATCGAGACGTTCAAGGGCGTGCTGCCCTTCCTCGCTTCGGATGCAATCCGTGTCGTGCTGATCATCGTGTTTCCGGTCATTACCCTCATCCTCCCGCGACTGCTGGCGTAGCGTCTTCCGGCAGCCGATCGCCGCCCCCGGTACCATTCACAAGTCATTGCCAGCGGGAGTCGGCCCATGCGCGGCGTAGTGTTCCTGGGTGATCGCGAACTCGAGATCCGCGAGTTTCCCGATCCCACCCCGGGCCCCGGGGAAGTGGTGCTTCAAATGAAGGCTTCGGGTATGTGCGGCAGCGATCTGCACGTCTACCGTGCGCCGCGCCAGGGCACGAAGGCGGCGACGTCGCTGGGCCTTGGCGGGAAAGGAGAACCGGTGATCGCCGGGCACGAACCCTGCGGTGTGGTCGTGGCGCGTGGACCGGACGTTCCTGACGCCATGGCGCCCATGGGTGCGCGGGTCATGGATCATCACTACGCCGGGTGCGGCGTCTGTCCCCACTGCCGGGTCGGCTGGTCGCAACTCTGCCGCGGCGGGATCACCGTGTACGGCGTCACCGGGCATGGCGGCCACGCGCATTTCCTGAAAGTGCCCGCGCGCACGCTGGTGCCGCTCCCCGACGAGCTCACGTTCGAGGAGGGCGCCGCGGTTTCGTGCGGCACCGGCACGGCGTACGGCGCGCTGCGCCGCATGCGGCTCGGCGGACATCACACGCTTGCCGTGTTCGGCCAGGGCCCTGTCGGGCTGAGCGCCACGCTGATCGGTGCGGCCATGGGTGCGCGCGTCATCGCGCTCGACGTCTCGCTCGAGCGGCTCGCGCTCGCGAAGGATTTCGGGGCGGACGCGACCGTCAATCCGAATGAAGCGGATCCGGTCGCAGCGATAAGGGACCTCACCCGCGGCGAGGGTGTCCACATGGCGATCGAATGCAGCAGCGCGCCGAGCGCGCGGCAGGCCGCGGTGCGCAGCGTGCGCACGTGGGGCACCGCGTGCTTTGTCGGCGAGGGCGGCAGCGTGTCGCTCGACGTGAGTCCCGATCTCCTGCGCCGGCAGGTGACGCTGATCGGCTCGTGGACGTTCTCGAGCGTCGGCCAGGAGGAATGCGCGCGCTTCATCGCCGAACGGAAGATTCCGCTCGGAAAGCTGATCACGCACCGCTTCAAGCTCGATGAGGCGGCCGACGCCTATCGGCTCTTCGACACGCAGACGACCGGCAAGGGCGTAATCGCCTTCTGAACGCCTTCAGTCGCCAGGAGGACCGTCCACGTGAAACCCTTGCTGCACCACGCGAACTTTCGCCTTGCTGCCTTCGTCGGGGGTATCCTGGTCGCCGCGGCCTCCGCATGGTCCACCGAGAATCAGGCTCCGGGAAAGACAGGACTCGATCTCGAGCGGGTCGAGCGCAAGTGGACCGGCGACTTCGACGGCATGGTGGGGCGCCACATGATTCGGGCGCTCGTCGTCTACAGCAAGACGTTCTACTTCCTGGACGGCGCCACCCAGCGCGGCACGAGTACCGATGCGCTGCACGCTTTCCAGGAACACGTGAACAAGCAGCTCGGCAAGAAGGTCCGCCGCGTTCAGGTCCTCTTCATTCCGGTCGCACGCGACGAGCTGCTGCCCGCGCTGATCGAGGGGCGGGGCGATCTCGCCGTGGCGAATCTGACGATCACGCCCGAGCGTCAGAGGGTCGTTGCTTTCTCCCAGCCGGTTTGGAGCGGCATAAAAGAACTCGTCGTGACCGGGCCCGGCGCGCCCGAGATCAAGAGCACCGACGATCTGGCGGGCAAGAAGGTCCTGGTCCGCAAGTCGAGCAGCTACTACGAGAGCCTCCAGACACTCAACAAGGCCCTGCGGAAGGCGGGCAAGCGTCGGGTGAAGATCAAGCTCGCCCCCGAGCAACTCGAGGACGAAGACCTGCTCGAGATGGTGAACGCGGGACTCGTTCCCATCGTCATCGTCGATAGCCACAAGGCGAAGTTCTGGGCGCAAATCCTCAAGTCGATCAAGGTGCACGACGACGTTGCGGTGCGCGAGGGCGGCGAGATCGCCTGGGCTTTCCGCAAGGGAAGTCCGAAACTGGCGGCCGTCGTCAACGACTTCGTCAAGCGGCACCGCAAGGGCACTCAGTTCGGCAACATCCTCTACCGCCGCTATCTCGAGAACACCAAGTGGGTGACACGCGCGACGGCAGACGCCGAACTCAAGAAGTTCGAGCGGACGCTCGGCCTGTTCAAGAAGTACGCCGGCCAATACGACTTCGACTGGTTGATGCTCGCCGCACTGGGCTACCAGGAATCGAGGCTCGATCAGAGCGTTCGCAGCCCGGTCGGCGCGATCGGCGTCATGCAGGTCATGCCAGCCACCGGCGCCGCCATGAAGGTCGGCAACGTAAAGCAAATCGAGCCGAACATCCATGCCGGAACAAAGTACTTGCGCACCCTCCTGGATACCTACTTCGCCGACGCGAAAATGGACGGGCTCAACCGCCATCTCTTCGCGTTCGCGTCCTACAACGCGGGACCGACGCGGGTGGCGGGGCTCCGCAAGGAAGCCGAGCAACGCGGTCTGGATCCCGACAAGTGGTTCGGCAGCGTCGAGCGCGTGGCCGCTGAAAAGATCGGCCGCGAGACGGTGCAATACGTGAGCAACATCTACAAGTACTACGTCGCGTACAAGCTCATCCTCGAAGAACGGGCGGAGAGCAAGGCGGCGCGCAAGGCGCTGGGCGGCAAATGATGCGCCGAGCCCGTTCTTCTTCTTCGGCGGCGGCCCTGGTCAGCATCACGCTCGCGGCGCTCTGCGCCGGCGATGCGACAAATGCGCTGGCGCAAAGACCGCCATCCAGCGCGGAGGTCAAGGCTTACCGTGGCCTGCACGCCGCTGCAGCCACGGGCGACGTCTCCGAAATCGCTCGATTGATCGCCGCGGGCGCGGATCGGGAAGCCCGCGACGGCAATGGCCGTACCCCGTTGCATGTCGCCGCGTTTTCCCGCCAGTACGACGCGGCCCGGGCGCTGATGCGCGGCGGCGCCAATCCGAACGCTCTCGACGCCCAGCGCTACGACGTCGTCACCATCGCCTCGGTCGCGGACGACCCCCGCATGCTCCAGGTCGCCTTCGAGGGCGGTGCCAGCGCGCGCAACGTGACGAGCCCTTACGACGGCACGGCATTGATCGCGGCGGCGCATCTCGGACATGACGAAGTCGTGACGATGCTGATCAGGGCGGGAGCGCCCCTCGACCACGTCAACAATCTCGGCTGGACTGCCCTGATCGAGTCGATCGTTCTGGGCGATGGCGGCCCGCGGCACACCGCGACCCTCCAGGCGCTGGTCGCGGCGGGGGCAAATCCAAACCTCCCCGACCGGCAGGGCGCCACGCCGCTTGCGCTCGCTCGCGCGCGTGGCTACGCCTCGATGGTGCAGATCCTGGAGCAGGCCGGCGGGCGCTGACCGGACGTCGATCGCCGTCCGTCAGGCCTTGCTCGGCGGATGGCGGTACTCGGGATCCTTCTCGATATCCTGGTTGAGATGGCTGAGCTGCCCGGTGTCGGAAAGCGCCTTGCGCATGCGATCCGGAATCACCGCGGAGTTCAGCGTGCCGTCCTCGTTGATGCGCGCATAGACCCGCGTCGCGCGGCCCTCCGCGACCAGCGCGCCGCTGTCCGCATTGATTGCCTTGCAGTTCCAGTGGAGCGTGCGTTCGCCCATGCGCGAGAGCGTCACGGAAGTGGCGACCCGGTCGCCGTAGGCAGCCGGCCCGATGAACCGGAAGTGGATTTCACCCATCACGAAGGTCGTGCGGTCGTCCTTGATCATCTGGTCGATCGGAAAGCCGATGGTGCGGAAGAACTCGTGCTCGGTGTCGTTGAACCACGCGACGATCCGCGGGTAATAGACGAGGCCGAACGGATCGGACTCGCCCCAGTTGACGGTGATTTCCTTCCAGTACATCGCAGTGGTCACGGCATTCTCCCCGGAGCGGCAAGGCGCCGGATGCGGCCGGCGCAAGAGACGCGATTCTACGCGGCGACCGCTGCGCCGTGGAAACCGGCCGCTCGTCGGGGCGACCGCGCCGGGCCACCGGCCAGAGCATCTGGCGTGCACAAAGACCGATCAGGATCCAGCGGGAAGTGGTAGGTTAATTCCCTGTTCCCGGAGGCTCGCGATGAGCGCCCCGCTTCCTCCGTCCCTGGCCACCGCCACCGCGGCGGTGACCGCACACAAGCACGCGCCCGAAGCGGCGGTGGTGGAGCGGCTGCGTGCCGCGCTGCCCTTCGACGCCGAGGCGCACGCGGCGATCGAGACCGAGGCGCTGCGGCTCGCGGCGGCCGTTCGCAACGCGGGCAAGAGCGGGCTCTCCGCAGAGCGCTTTCTCGGACACTATGGCCTCAGCACGCGCGAGGGCGTTGCCCTCATGTGCCTTGCGGAGGCTCTCCTCCGGATCCCTGACGAAGCGACCGTCGATCGCCTCATCGCGGACAAGCTCTCCGGCACCGACTGGTCGTCGCACGAAGCGGGCGATAACCTGGTCATGAACGCGGCCGCGTGGGGCCTCATGCTCACCGGCCGGCTTTACGACTGGCGCTCGAGCCCGGGCGGTGGCCTCGGCGCCACGCTCTCGAACGCGGTGCGACGCCTCGGCGAGCCGGTCGCGCGCGGCGCCGTGCGCCAGGCAATGCGCATCATGGCCGAGCAGTTCGTGACCGGCGAGACTATGCGAGCCGCGCTCGAAGCCGCGCCCACCCGCGAGGCCGACGGCTATCGGTTCACCTACGACATGCTCGGCGAGGCCGCGCACACGGAGACCGACGCCGTGCGCTACCTGACCCGCTACGAGGAAGCCATCGATGCCGTGGCGCACACCGCCACCCCGGCCGACGTCTTCGTCCGTGCGAGCGTATCGATCAAGCTCTCGGCGCTCCATCCGCGATACGAACCCGCGCAGCGCGATCGGGTGCTCGCCGAGCTTGCGCCGCGCCTGCGCCACCTGGCGCTCGCCGCAAAAGCAGGCGGCATCGCGCTGGTGGTCGACGCCGAGGAAGCCGACCGGCTTGCGCTGCAGCTCGAGCTGTTTTCGAAGCTCGCCGAAGATCCGGCGCTTGCCGGCTGGAACGGGCTCGGAATCGTGGTCCAAGCCTATCTGAAATGCGCGCCGCAGCTCTGCGAGTGGGTCATCGAATGCGCGCGTCTGACCGGCCGCAGGATTCCGGTCCGGCTCGTGAAGGGCGCGTACTGGGATTCGGAAATCAAGCGCGCGCAGACGCTCGGCCTGCCCGATTACCCGGTCTTCACGCGCAAAGCGGCGACCGATCTTGCCTATCTCGTCTGCGCCGAACGACTCCTTGCGGTGCCACGCGAGATCTTCCCCGCGTTTGCAACCCACAACTGCCACACTGTAGCAGTCATTCGGCAACTCGCGCGCGCCGCGCGGGAGCCAGCCTACGAGTTTCAGAAGTTGCAGGGAATGGGCGATGCGCTGTACAAGGCGTTGCAGGAGGAGCCCGACCGCGCGCCCGTGCGCATCTACGCTCCGGTCGGCGACCATCGCGATCTGCTGGCTTACCTCGTGCGCCGCCTGCTCGAGAACGGCGCGAACAGCTCGTTCGTGCACCAGATCGCGGATCCGGACGTGCCGCTCTCGCGTCTCGTGAGCAACCCGGTCGCGAAGCTGCCCCTTCCCTACTCGACCAATCCGCGCGTTCCGCTTCCCGCGAACCTCTTCCCCGATCGCCGCAATTCGGACGGCGTCGATCTCGCCGATCAGACGGCGCTGGACGCCATTGCGCGCGGGATCGAGATGGACCGCAACCGCGTGCGCAGCGCGCGAGATTCCGCACCGCAACGCGTAGAGCCCGGCAACCTCGACCAGCCCCTGGGAAGCATCACGGCCACGACCTCCACGGCGCTCGACGAGGCCATCGCGCGTGCGCACGCGGCGTTTCCCGCTTGGACGCAGCGCAGCGTCGATGATCGCGCACGCATGCTCAAGCAGGCCGCCGATACGCTCGAGGCGACGCAGCTCGGATTCGTCTCGCTCCTCGCCCGCGAAGGCGGCAAGACCTGGGACGACGGCGTTGCCGAAGTGCGCGAGGCGATCGACTTCTGTCGGTACTACGCGACCGAAGCGCGCCATCGCTTCGCGACGCAGGCGCTGCCCGGGCCGACCGGCGAATCAAACCGCCTCACGCTCCACGGACGCGGCGTCTTCGCGTGCATCAGCCCGTGGAATTTCCCGCTGGCGATCTTTACCGGTCAGGTCGTCGCAGCGCTCGCCGCCGGCAACACGGTCGTCGCCAAACCCGCCGAGCAGACGCCGCTCGTCGCGCGGCGCATGGTGGCGATGCTGCACGAAGCGGGCGTGCCGGCCGATGCACTATCGCTCGCGATCGGCACGGGCGAGGCGGTCGGCGCGCCGCTCGTCGCCGATCCGCGCATCGCTGGCGTGGCGTTCACCGGCTCGGTCGAGACGGCGCAGCACATCAACCGTTCGCTTGCCGCGCGCGACGGGGCGATCGTGCCGTTCATTGCCGAGACCGGTGGCCTCAACGCGATGATCGTCGACTCCACCGCGCTCACGGAGCAGGTCGTCGGCGACGTGATCACGTCGGCGTTCCGCAGCGCGGGCCAGCGCTGCTCGGCGCTGCGTATCCTCGCGCTTCAGGAGGACAGCGCCGACCGCGTCATCGAGATGCTGTCCGGTGCAATGAGATGTCTAAGGCTCGGCGATCCGGCGCATCAAGGCACGGACGTCGGCCCGGTCATCGACGCCGATGCGCTTGCAGCGCTGCAGGGTCATTGCGACCGCCTCGCCCCGCGCGCGAAGCTCGTAGGCGCCGCGCCGCGCCCGTCCGGTCTGCCGCGCGGCCATTATTTTGCCCCGGTTGCCTACGAGGTGGACTGGGATGGCCTTCCCGACCGCGAAGTGTTCGGGCCGATCCTGCACATCGTCCGCTACGCACGGGTCGATCTGCCGCAGCTCCTTCAGCGCCTCGCCGCGCCGGGTTACGGACTCACGCTCGGTATCGCGAGCCGCATCGACGGTTTCGTCGGCGAGGTAATGCGAACGCTGCATGCGGGCAACACCTACGTGAACCGCAGCATGATCGGCGCGGTGGTCGGCGTGCAACCCTTCGGCGGCGAGGGCCTATCCGGTACGGGCTTCAAGGCCGGCGGGCCCAACTATCTCCTTCGCTTCGCGCTCGAGCGCACCCTCACCGTCAACACCGCCGCGATCGGGGGCAATGCCGCACTTCTCGCCGGGGACGAGTAACGGGCGAGCGAGATGGAACTCATTCCCCTCCCTTGAAAAGGAGGGGAGACACCAAACGTCCGGGACGCGCGTGGCGCCCGATGGAGACCGCCCCCCTCACGGCGTCTCCCGACCGGTTACACTGCCGGAAACTCGGGGCTGCAGGGCGAGGTCCGGTCAGACATCCGAGTCGCGCAACCATGTTCCGAGAGCCGTCCCGCGTGTCTCTTTGCCGGTGAATCAGCCGCCTGCCCCGCGCCCGGTCTTTGCGCGCCGACCGCTGCCCCCGCGCCGTGTGCCGCGGCGCCGGTACCTGCTCGCGTTCAGCGCCGCGGCCTTGGCGTTCATCGTCGCAATGGCCATCGCGTGGCAGCTCGCTGCGCTGAGCCCGCGCACGCGAAACGCCCCGGAGCGCGCGCCGGGAGAAAAGACAACCATCGCGGTACTGCCCTTCGCGGCTTCCGGCGTCGGCCAGGAACACTTCGGGGAGGGTATGGCCGAAGACATTGCGGCGGCGCTCGCGAATTACCAAAGTCTCGCGGTCGTCGCGCCCAACTCGAGCTTTCGCTATCGCGCGCGCGGGGGGGATCCGATGCGCGCCGGCAAGGCGTTGGGCGCGCGCTACGTGCTCACGGGCAGCGTGGCGCACCCGGCCCCGAACGTCCGAATCGCCGCGACGCTGGTTGACGCAGCAAGCGGTGCACACGTCTGGTCCGAGGAGATCGACTGGCCCGCGAACGGTCTGTCCGATGTTCAGTTCGCGATCGTTGACGGGATTGCCCAGCGGCTGGCAGCCGAGTCCGATCGCGTGCAGGGGGAAGGAATCCGCCGCACCCCGCTCCCGAGCATTGCTTCCTACGATCGCTATCTGCTCGCTCGCCACCTGCTTCGCCGGCATGGAGAAACCGATCGCCCCGGTGCCGCAGTGCTCGCCGCGCGCCAATTGCTCGAGCGCGCAGTCGCCGAGCAGGCGGATTTTGCGCCCTATTACAGCGCGTTGTCGGAGACGTACCGCGCCGCCTACGCGGAGCGCATGCACGACCCGGCGCTCGATAACGAGTTCGGCAGTCGCGTGGCCATCGACCGCGCGGCGCAGCTTGCCGGGCGCGCGGTGTCGCTCGACATGGAGTCGTTCCAGGCCTGGGCGCAACTCGGCTGGGTGCTGAGGTGGCGGCCGCCGTTCGAAGACTCGATCGCCGCGTTCGAGCGCGCGCGATCGCTCAATCCGAACGTCGTCGACGCGCGCGCCGGTGAGCCTCTCGTCTTCGCCGGCCGCGCCGTGGAAGCGGTGCCGATCATCGAGCGGGCGATGCGCCTCGATCCCCTTGCATCGCCCGAGACGCTCGCGTCGCTCGGGCACGCCTACTACATGGTCGGCGACTACGGCAAGGCGATCGACGCGCTTACGGTATGCGTGCAGCGCGCACCGACGTCGGCGTTCTGTCACCGCCTGCTCGCGGCCGCGTATTCGCAGACCGGTCGACAGGAGGAAGCGGTGTTTCAGGCGGCCGAGGCGATGCGCGAGAATCCTGGCTGGACGATCGGCGCGGCCGTCCGCGCGAGCCTCTACCAGCGCCGTGCGGACCTCGACCACCTCGTCACGGGCTATCGCAAGGCAGGGTTCCCGGAATAGGGCATGACGACAAGCCACTAGCGTCGCTCGCACCGGGGTCGTCCCGCGCACGCCGGCCGGTGGCGCTACGGGATCGACCGCGAGGGGTGTCCGTTGCAGCTGCGCTCGACGAGTCCCTTCAACGCCGCGTTCATCTCACGCAGGCCGCGCTGGACTTCCCGGTCGATGGTGCTGCGCAGCATGGGGGTCAAGAGACCGCTGAATCGGCCCGTCTGCTCGAATCGCGAGCCCCCGTCGGGCAGGGGATCGATCAGGAATTGATGCTCGTCGATGAAGGCACCGGGCATGAACAGGTGGCCGCGCCAGCGGAGCTCGTGCGGCCGATCCGCCACCAGCACCCGGGACCGAAAGGTGGTGCGCGGCGCGCCGCGCCCGCGGACGAAGACCTCGATAGAGCGGCCCTCCTCCGCGACGCCGTGGACATAGCGGATGAACGGGTTCCAGCGCGGATAGGCGGCAAAGTCCGTCAGCACCGCCCAGATCTGCTCAGGTCGCGCAGCGATCTCGATGTCAGTGTGGAGCTCGTGCATTGTCGTGGGGGTGGCACCCCGAGCCTCGGGGTACACGCGGCGCGCTGTGAAACGCGCCAATTAATTATGACATTGTCTTTACGGGAGAATTCCCTCCACAGGCCAAATGGCCTAGGCGAAATGCCGACGGCCGGGGGTCGCTTTCTGCCGTGTGCCCGCTTGCCGTACGCGGAGTAGGGCGCGTAGAGACATGGCTTGGTTTTTCGGTCGAGTAGCAGGAACCGGCGGCGAAATAGTGGAAGCGCACCGCGTTTGAAGCGTCACGGACGCATGCGTTATATTGGCTCGGCCCCCCCCGAACGATCACCCGCTGGCGGCGCCGCGGCGTCGCCACGCAGCCAGCGAGGAGGCAGCATGACAACTCACCTCGAACGACGAATCGTTCGCAACGTGAAGACGTTTGCGGCAACCCTGGCAATGATGCTCGTTGCCGGACTCGCCCAGGCACAGGTGAAGGAGCAGTTCGTTCCCATCAACTTCTTCTGGGTCGGACCCTACGCGAGCAGCGGCACCGGAATCGGCGGCGGGATGATCGACTACTTCACGATGCTCAACAACCGCGACGGCGGCATCAACGGGGTCAAGATCACGTGGGAGAAATGCGAGACCGAATACAACACGGCACGGGGCATCGAATGCTACGAGCGATCCAAGCACAAGGGCCCGACCGGCGCGACCATGATCCATCCGGCCTCGACCGGAATCACCTATGCGCTCATCGAGAAGGCGACCGCCGACAAGATTCCTCTCGTATCGATCGGCTACGGGCGCACGGACGCCTCCGACGGACGGGTCTTCCCGTACGTCTTCCCGCTCATCACCAACTACTGGAGCCAGAACACCGCCAAGATCAAGTTCATCGGGTCGCGGGAAGGCGGAATGGACAAGCTCCGGGGCAAAAAGATCGTGAACCTCTACCACGATTCGGCCTACGGAAAGGAGACCATTCCGGTGCTGGACGCGCAGGCCAAGCGGTACGGCTTCGAGGTGATCCATATCCCGGTGCAGCATCCCGGAAACGAACAGCAGGCGCAGTGGCTGCAGATTCGCCAGATCCAGCCCGACTGGGTGATCCTCCGAGGCTTCGGCGTAATGAATCCCACGGCGTTGAAGACCGCGGCCCGCGTTTCCTTCCCGCGTGACCACATCGTCGGAGTCTGGTGGGCGGGCGCCGAGGAAGACACCATCCCCGCGGGCAGCGCTGCGAAGGGGTACATTGCCGCGGGCTTCAATGTCGGCGGACGAAATTATCCGGTCATCCAGGACATCTTGAAATACGTGTACGGCACGGGCCAGGGCGAGATGGAGGACAAAGGACGCATCGGCACGATCTACTACAACCGCGGCGTGGTCCTGGGACTGGTCACCACCGAGGCCATCCGCACCGCGCAGGATCACTTCGGCAAGGGCAAGCCGGTGACCGGCGAGCAGATTCAGTGGGCGCTGGAACACATGAACATCGACTCGGCGCGTCTCAAGGCGATCGGGGCGACGGGCTTCATGCAACCGCTCAAGACGAGCTGCCTCGACCACGAAGGCGGGGGACAGGTGAAGTTTCAGCAGTGGGACGGCACGAAATGGGTCGTGATCAGCGACTGGATCTCCTCCGACCAGGACCTGGTGCGGCCGATGATCGAAGCCTCGGCGGCGCGCTACGCCAAGGAGAAAGGCATCATGCCCCGCAATTGCCCGATGCCCTGAGCCGCGCCTCGAGCAGAGTGGAATCTAGCGGAGGGTGGTTCGCCGCGAGAGGTCGGGAAACGACTGCCCGCTCGCGAGCAGCGCATCGAAATACGTGATCGTCTTCTTGAGCCCTTCCTCGAGCGGCGTGCTCGGTGCCCAGTCGAGCGCCGCCTTGGCGCGGGCAAGGTCCGGTCGACGCTGCTTCGGATCGTCTTCCGGCAAGGGACGATGCTCGATTCTCGAGCGCGAGCCGGTCAGCGTGATCACGTTGTCGGCCAGTTGCCGCACCGTGATCTCGGCCGCATTGCCGAGGTTGAGCGGCCCGGTGACGTCGTCGGGCGTCGCCATCAGCCGCTCGAGCCCGGCGACCAGATCGTCGACATAGCAGAACGAGCGGCTCTGGCTGCCGTCGCCGTACAGCGTGATCGGCTCGTTGCGCAGCGCCTGCACGATGAAATTCGAGACGACGCGGCCGTCGTTGACGTGCATGCGCGGGCCGTACGTATTGAAGATCCGTGCCACCTTGATGCTCAGCCGGTGCTGGCGACGATAGTCGAAGAACAGCGTCTCGGCACAGCGCTTGCCTTCGTCGTAGCACGAGCGCACGCCGATGGGGTTGACCCGGCCCCAGTATTCCTCGGGCTGCGGATGCACCTCGGGATCGCCATAGACCTCGCTGGTCGACGCCTGCAGGATCCTTGCGCGCAGGCGCTTGGCGAGACCGAGCATGTTGATCGCGCCATGCACGGAAGTCTTGGTAGTCTGCACCGGATCGAACTGGTAGTGCACTGGCGCGGCGGGGCAGGCGAGGTTATAGATCTCGTCCACCTCGACGTACAGCGGGAAAGTGATGTCGTGCCGCAGGAGCTCGAAGTTCCGACTATCGAGCAGGCCCTCGATGTTCTGCTTGTTCCCGGTGTAGAAGTTGTCCACGCACAGCACGTCGTGACCGTGCGCAAGGAGCCGCTCGCAAAGATGCGAGCCGATGAACCCTGCGCCGCCGGTGACCAGAATCCGATTCATGATCGTGCGTCCACCTCGCCGGATTTCTTGCCCGCGAACCCGTCCTCGGGAATCAGCCGGTACTCGCGCCCGCCCCAGCGCACCGGACGCCTTCCCGCGAGGTCCTCGGCGCCCTGCCAGAGCATGCGAGCGACAAGCGCCGCGCCCACCGGACTCGATACGACGTCCCGCACCAGGGATCGGCCGGTGCGGTAGAACACCGCCAGCGCCACGGCCTGCGCCCCGATGCCGCACGCGACCACGGCGCCGGCGAGCAGGAGCATCGTCTCCCCAGCCGCAGCGCCCGCCGCGATCGCCCCGATCTGCGCGATAGGCGTGCCGACCCCGAGCGCCAGGACCAGCAGGGCCTTCTCACGAAGCTGCCTGACGCGCCGTCGGCTCGCCTCGATGAAGATCCGTTTCCAGCCCTCGTGCAGGGCAGCGTACGAGGAATACATGTGGACCTCGAGCATGTCCACGGCGATCGCCAGGCCCACCCGGGCGCCGCTCGCGTCGACCAAGCGCGCGAATGCGATGTCCTCCAGCAGGTCGTTCTTCGTCGCAGCGTGGCCGCCGATACGCTCGTACACGCTGCGCTCGAACAGCATGAACTGTCCGTTCGCGAACGGGCGCCTGCGGTACTCCCGATTCACCTTGTCGATCGGGTACATCTGCATCAGCGTCATCGCCGCAATCGGCTGCACGATGCGCTCGACCCATGTCGCGGCGACGACTCGCGGGAGGAGCGACAGCAACCCGCGCCGGTCGCGGCGCTGCAAACCGACCGCTGCCCGCACGAGTGAGGGATCGAAGCGAACGTCGGCGTCCGTGAAGAGCAGGTACTCGCCCCGGGCAACCTCCGCGCCGACGCGCGCCGCATTGCACTTTCCGGCCCAGTCGGGCGGGCAGGTGGCGTTCTCGATGATCCGCAGGCGCGCATCGCGCTCGGCAAACGGGCGCAGCAGCTCACGCGATCGGTCGCTGCAACGGTCCAGGACGACCACCACCTCGAGTTCGGGATAGTCGCTTGCAAGGAGGCTCGCCACGCAGGTCGCGATGACGCGCTCCTCGTTGTGGGCCGGAACGACGATCGATACCAGCGGCCAGCCCTCGGGAGGCGCCGCTTCCGCGAGGCCGTCGCGCACCCGCGGGGCGCGCGTCAGCATCTGGACGATCCGCACCGCGACGAAAGCGTAGAAGAGCGCGACCAGTGCGCCGTAGCTGATGAAAAACCAGGCCAGGGAGGAAACCGCCGAGTTCACCGTTACTAGTCTAGCCGAACCACGACGTGACGGGGTTTGCGTGTGCGGACCGGCACATCGCCTGACGCAGCGCAAAGGGCTGCGGCCCTTCGCGACCGTGTCCGGCCGAGAGGGCGTTCTACACGTCGGATCATCCGCACGCTCGGCTACAATGTCCGGTCCGCTCCGCGCTCGCTACGCCCATGCCCGCCATCAAGACCGCTCTCAACGCCCGCTCGGCAGAATTCCGCGCAAACCACGCCACGATGGGCCGCCTGGTCGCCGACCTGCGCGAGCGCGTGGCCGAGGTGTCGCTGGGCGGCGGCGAGTCGGCGCGTGCGCGGCACGTCGCGCGCGGCAAATTGCTGCCACGCGAACGCGTGCGCACGCTGCTCGATCCGGGCTCGCCGTTCCTCGAGTTCTCGCAGCTCGCGGCCTACGACATGTACGACAACGACGCGCCTTGCGGCGGAATCATCACGGGAATCGGTCGTGTATCCGGGCGCGAGTGCATCGTCGTCGTGAACGACGCGACGGTGAAGGGCGGCACCTACTTCCCGATAACGGTGAAGAAGCACGTGCGCGCACAGGAGATCGCCGCGCAGAACCGCCTGCCCTGCCTCTACCTGGTGGACTCGGGCGGCGCGAATCTGCCCACGTGGGACGAGGTGTTCCCCGACCGCGAGCACTTCGGGCGGATCTTCTACAACCAGGCGAACATGTCCGCAGCGGGCATCCCGCAGATCGCGGTGGTGATGGGCTCTTGCACGGCCGGCGGCGCCTACGTCCCGGCAATGAGCGATGAAGCCGTGATCGTGAAGGAGCAGGGAACGATTTTTCTGGGCGGGCCGCCGCTCGTGAAGGCTGCCACCGGCGAGGTGGTCAGCCCCGAGGAGCTCGGCGGAGCCGACGTGCACACACGGATCTCGGGCGTCGCGGACCACTTCGCCGTCAACGACGCGCACGCCCTGACGATCGCGCGGCGCATCGTTTCGCACCTGAACTTGAGAAAGCGCGTCGCGCTCGACGTCGTGCCGCCACGCGAGCCGCTGCACGCACCCGCTGAGCTCGGTGGCGTGATCCCCACTGACAACCGCAAGCCTTACGACGTGCGCGAAGTCATTGCACGCATCGTCGACGCGAGCGAGCTCGACGAGTTCAAGGCGCGCTTCGCCACCACGATCGTGACCGGCTTCGCACACATTCACGGCTACCCGGTCGGCATCGTCGCCAACAACGGCATACTCTTTTCCGAGTCGGCCATGAAAGCCGCGCACTTCATCGAGCTATGCGGCCAGCGCGGCATCCCGCTCGTCTTCCTGCAGAACATCACCGGCTTCATGGTCGGAAAGAAGTACGAGAACACCGGCATCGCGAAGGACGGCGCGAAGATGGTCACCGCCGTGGCCTGCGCGCGAGTACCCAAGTTCACGGTGATCATCGGCGGCTCGTACGGCGCCGGGAATTACGCCATGTGCGGTCGGGCCTACAGCCCGCGCTTTCTCTGGATGTGGCCGAACGCGCGCGTCTCGGTGATGGGCGGGCAGCAGGCCGCCTCGGTGCTCGCCACGGTGAAGCGCGACGCCATCGAGGCGAAGGGCGGCACCTGGCCGAGGATGGAGGAGGAGGCGTTCAAGCAGCCGATCCTCGATCAGTACGATCGCCAGGGCCATCCCTACTACGCCACGGCGCGCCTCTGGGACGACGGCGTGATCGCCCCCGAGGATACCCGCCGTGTCCTCGGTCTCGCGATCTCCGCTGCGCTGAACGCGCCCGTCGAGGACACGCGCTTCGGCGTGTTCCGGATGTGACCGGTTACAGGAGAGCCTGCGTGCGACGAGTCTTCCCGATCCTGCTTATTGTCGCCGCCCTGATGCTGCCGGATCCCGCCCGGGCGCAGCAGCAGACACCGCTCGCCAACCCGATCGTGAATGCCGGGGCCCCGTGGCCTTTCGCAGGCTTCGTCGTCGATACGCCCGGACTCGACGACCTGTACAGCCAGCTTCGCACCGGCGAGGCGGCGGCCATCGGCAAGCAGGTAGTGCAGCCCGAGCGCACCTGGGCATTCGTCGTGCTGACGCTGCGTCCCGGCAGAGCGTTCAAGAGTGCGCGCGAGCTCTCCGAGCACATGCGCACGCGACGCGAGACGGGACTCGACGCGAAGCGGCTCACGAAGCTCGCCCACGAGGAGGTGCCGACCGAGCATCGGGGTCAGCCGTGCTCCCGGTACACGATACGGGCCATCGATCGGGGCGAGAAAGGCGACGAGAACGTCTTGATGCAGTTCCGCGGCCTCACCTGCGTCCATCCGGATCAGCCGGATCGGCTGGCAGACGTGGCGTATTCCGAGCGCGGCGGCGAAGGCGTGATGAGCGAAGTGCTCACCAAGGCAGGCGGGCGGTTCCTGGAAAGCCTCCGCTTCCTGCCCCTCACGGCGCCGCCCGAACTGCAGGCGGCCATGAAGCGCGAGCAGGCAGGCGACATGGCCGGATCGATCGCTCTGCTGAAGCCTCTCGCCGAAGCGGGCAACACCCGGGCGGCAGCAGTCGTCGGCACCGCACTTCTGTACGGGCGCGGCGTGCCGGCCGACCCCGAGGAGGGTCGTAAATGGCTCGAGGCTGCGGCGAAGGACGGCTGGGTCGACGTGCTCTTCACGCTCGGCGTGGTCTATGACAAGGGCCTCGGCGTGCCGCGCGACCCGGAGGCCGCCGTGAGGTGGTGGACGCGCGCCGCCGACCAGCGCGACGCCCAGGCGCAGCTCAATCTCGGGATCTACTCGTGGAACGCGGAGAACGCACCCCGCGACGTCAAGAGCGCCTGCGCGTGGTGGGAACGCGCCGCCAACAACGGCAACGAGCGCGCCCTCCAGTACTTCAAGGCGAACCGCTGCTAGAACGCTCTCCTGGACACGCGTGGCCGAATCGATCTACCTGACCCCCGAGCACGACGCGCTCCGCGAGCAGGTCGCCCGCTTCATCGCCAAAGAGGTGGAGCCCTTCGCCGAGGCGTGGGAGGAGCAGGGCCACGTTCCGCGCGAAGTGTTGCGCAAGATGGGCGCCCTCGGCTTTCTCGGGATCACCGCACCGGTGGAGTACGGCGGTGCAGGCGCCGATCCGCTTACGAACGTCGTGTTTGCCGAGGCGCTTTCGCAGTCGACATTCGGCGGGTTCATCGTCACCGTGCTGGTGCATACCGACATGGCCGCGCCGCACCTCGTGCACGCCGGCTCGAAGGCGCAACGCGACCGCTATCTCGCGAAGGTTGTCGCGGGCGAGCTCATCACGGCGATCGCTGTGACCGAGCCGGACGCGGGCTCGGACGTTGCGGCGATCCGTACGCGCGCGCGGCGCGACGGCGACTCCTGGGTGCTGAATGGCACCAAGATGTTCATCACCAACGGCGTGCACGGCGATCTCTTTTTCGTCGCAGCACGCTCCGATCCCGATACGAAGGGCTCGCGCGGCCTCTCGATGTTCATCGTCGAGAAGGGCACGCCGGGCTTCCGCGTGGGCCGCGCCCTGAAGAAGCAGGGCTGGCTCTCGTCGGACACGGCTGAGCTCGTCTTCGAAGACTGCCGTATCCCGGCGGAGAATCTCCTCGGCGAGGAGAACGGCGGCTTCTACGCGATCATGCGCAACTTCCAGAACGAGCGCGTGGTGCTCGGCGCGATGGCGATCGGACACACCGCGCAGGCCATCCGCCTCGCCCTCGAGCATACGATGAGCCGCAAGGCGTTCGGCGCGACGCTCTTCGACAAGCAGGCCATTCGCCAGCGGCTCGCGATGTTGCAGGCAAAGAACGAGGCAGCGCGCCAGCTTCTCTACCACTGCGGTTGGCTGATGAGCCAGGGGCGCGACGGCGTACGCGAAGTTTCGATGCTGAAAGCCTTTGCCGGCGAGCTCGCGAACGAGGCGACCTACACCTGCCAGCAGTTCCACGGCGGGATGGGCTACATGCGCGAGACTGCCATTGAGCGACTGGTGCGCGACGCGCGGATCCTCTCCATCGGCGGCGGGGCGACCGAGGTGATGCTCGAGGAAGTGGCGAAGCGCTTCGCGCCGTAGCTCGACCCCGCGCACGCTTCGGCCGCGGCTTCCTTCCGCGCTTTCCTTGCGTGCCCTTGGTACGCGAACGCTTCCAGATGGAAATGTTCCATGTGCTAGGCTTTCTGCTCGAACCGGGCGGAAAAGTTTGCGGCATCGCAGCAAGAGGCGGCTCTCGAATCGACAACCCGCGGTAGCGAAAGAGGAGGCGCGAGATGAAACGAGCAGACGGCGAACTGGTCAAGGATCTCAGGGACTATCTCGAATTGCTCGACGGCCGCGGCGACGTGCTGCGCGTGCGCGACGAGGTCGACCCGCTGGACGAGATGGGCGCGTTCATCGCGCGTGCCGATTCAAGCGGCATGAACAAGGCGATTCTCTTCGAGAAGCCGAAGGGCTCGGCGATTCCCGTCCTTGCCAATACCGTCGGCTCGACTTATCAGCGAATCGCGGAGTGCTTCGGGGTTTCGGAATCTAACGCCGTTGCAGAGGCAGCCGAGAAGATGGGCAAGGTCATGGGAAGCGGCGGCATCCCCCCGGTGACGGTCGATCCCGCCAAGGCCCCGTGCCGCGAGATCGTGCTCAAGGGGAGCGACGTCGATCTCGGGCTGCTGCCGGTCTTGCGGCTCAATCCCGAGGACGGAGGCGGACCGAAGTCGACCGAGGGACGGTTCATCTCGAGTCTCGCCTGCTCGCAGCCCGGCCCATCGAGCCATAACCTTTCCTACCACCGCTTCGAAGTCCAGGGTAAGCGGGAGGGCACGGTTTGGGTGTTCCGGCTGACCGGCGACGCGCGCGCGATCGAAGAAGCGTGGGGCGCCAAGATCGCCGATCCCGAGAAATCCCACGACCCAGCGCAGGGAAAGCCGTTCCCGATGGCCTACGTCATCGGTGTGACCCCCGAGTTTCTGATGACCGGCGCCAACCCCGGCATGCCATTCAAGTACAACGACTTTGCTTTCATCGGCGGCCTGATGGGCCAGCCCGTGGGGCTGGTAAAGTGCGAGACGATCGACGTCATGGTCCCGGCGAATGCCGAGATCGTGGTCGAAGGCATCATGCGTCCTTTCAACTGGGGCATGCAGGGCAAGTACGCCTCGTTCAACGGTTTCTACGACGAACCGCGGCGGCGCCCCGTATTCGAGGTCACGGCGATCACGATGCGGCGCAACCCGATCTTTCAGCACGTGCACATCGGGTTACCGCTCAACGAATGCAACAACATGGCGGCATTCTTCCGCTCGGTCCGCGTGTTCCGTGACGTGCAGATGGTGATGCCGAATCTGGTCGACGTCTTCGTCGATCCGTCAGCGGGCTGCGGCTTCACCGTCCACGTGTCGATCAAGAAGGGGCGGGTCGGCGAGCCGCGGATGGCGATGATGCGGGCCTACACTGCGCTCGCCGGCTTCGCCAAGCATGTATTTGTCTACGACCACGATGTCGACATCCGCAACCCGCGCGAGCGGGACTGGGCGCTCGCGCACCGCTTCATGGCCGATCGCGACCTGCTCGTCGTCCCCAACGTGGTGGGCATGGTCATCGACCCGCTCGCGCAGGGAAAGATGGGCGGCCCGACGCGCCTGGGCATCTACGACGGCCATCCGGAGCTCCCGCTCAATGTACGACCGCTCATGGGTGTCGACTGCACGGTCCCGCTCGGTCTGAAGGTATTCGACCGCGTGGTCGTCAAGCCGGAGATCGAGGCCAGGGTCGACAAGCTCTGGGCTGACGTCACCTGACACAGCTCAGGATGCAACAGGACCTGCGGCTCTGGCTCCGCCAGACGGCGGAGAAAGGCGAGCTTGTAACACTCCGCGGCGTGCACTGGCGCGTGGAGATCGGCGCGGTCGCCGATCTCGTCGGCAAGCAGGCAGACTCTCCGGCGTTGCTGTTCGATGACATTCCCGACTATCCAAAGGGCTATCGGGTACTGGTGAATGCCCTGGGAACGCCCGGACGGGTGGCGCACGCAGGCGGACTGCCGGCCGAGCTTCCGACGCTCGAGGTGGTCGCTGAATGGAAGCGGCGCTACGGGAGCCTGCAACTGGTCCCGCATCACACCGGGTCGGCGGGTCCGATACTCGACTGCCGGCAGGAAGGGAACCAGGTCGATCTTTATCGCTTTCCGTCTCCGCAGTGGCGTGCCGGTGACGGCGGTCGCTACATCGGAACGGGAACGCTCTGCGTCACACGAGACCCCGAGACGGGCGCGGCAAATGTCGGTACCGCACGGGTGATGGTCCACGATGCGCGACACGTGTTCTACCGCGTGTCGTCGGGCAAGGATTCGCGCCGGCATTTCGAGGCTTGGCAGCGCGCAGGGCGAGCGATGCCGATCGCGATCTGTTGCGGGCAGCATCCGTCGCTCCTGATCGTTGGCGGCCTCAATATCCCCTACGGAACGTGCGAGTACGACGTATGGGGCGGGCTCGCCGGCGAACCGCTGGAGACCGTTCAGACACCGCTGCATGGGCTGCCGGTGCCCGCGCATGCTGAGCTGGTGCTCGAAGGCGAGGTCCTGTGCGATCAACTCGCCGCGGAGGGGCCGTTCGGCGAATGGAGCGGGTACTACAGTCGCGAGGCGCGCCAGGAACCATTGATCAGAGTGCAAGCCGTCCATCACCGGGAGCAGCCGATCATCCTCGGTGTCGGCACCGCGAGGCCGCCCTCGGAGCTCATGACATTCTGGTCCATCTTCCGATCCGCACTGCTGTGGGACCAGCTGGAGAAGGCGGGGGTCGGGCCGATTCGCGGCGTCTGGTGCCATCCCGCGGCGGGGACGCGCCTATTCATCGTCGTTGCACTGGAGCAGCGGCATCCTGGCCACGCACGGCAGTCGTTGATGGCCGCCGCCGCGCTGCCGGCGGGCGCCTACATGGGTCGATACCTCGTTGCCGTGGACGCGGATATCGACCCGACGAATATCGACGACGTGTTGTGGGCAATGAGCACGCGCTCCGACCCGGCACGGGACGTCGACCTCATTCGCGGCGCCTGGGGCGGACCGCTGGACCCGGCGGTCGGCGCCGAAGGCGGCGGGCTCAACTCGCGCATGTTGATCGACGCGTGCCGGCCGTTCGGCGCCGCGGCATCCCATTTTCGCGTCGCCGGCTACTCGGACGAAGAGCGTGCGCGCGCTCGCACCCTATGGGCAGCGGCGCACAAGGAGCGAGCAAAATGATTGCCGAGTACTACGATCGCGTCTGGACGGAAAAGCTCTCTCTGCCGCAATACCAGACGCTCGACAAGCGGTGGCGCAGTCGCTGGGACTTTGCGGTCGAGCGGATAGCCGACGGGAGCCGTGTGCTGGACGTCGCGAGCGGCGACGGCGTGCTGGGCGAGATGCTGATGCGAGCGAAGGGCTGCAAGGTCCTCGGTCTGGACGTCTCGGGTTATGCGCGGGATATGGCCGCCAGGCGAGGTCTCGAGTCGCGGCCATGCGATGTCTCCGCGGAGCGGTTTCCGGTCGACGATGACGCGTTCGACTTCGCGACCCTGCTCTGTTGCCTCGAGCACGTCTTCGACCCGGGTCATACGCTGCGCGAGACCGCGCGCGCAGTGCGAATCGGCGGCCGTCTGCTGGTCACCCTGCCGAATGCGGTCAGTCTCCGGTATCGCTGGGACTTCGTGCGTGGGCGGCTCAGCAAGGACCTCCTCCACACCAACGACGGCGAAGGCCTGCACATCCGTTTTTTCAATTTTGACGACGACTTCGACCGCTTCATCGGAGAAGAGACGCCCATGCTGCGGCTTCTCGAGAAGGTGCCAGCGCTAAAGAATCCTCGCCGGCACAGCCGCCTTGGACGTACCGTCCTGACGGCCGGGCTACATGTTTGGCCCAACCTGTTCGCGGAGTACACGCACTACACGCTCGAGCGGCAATCTTGAGCCGCCCCGGGCATCGCCCACAAGCCAGAAACGCCGTAATGAAGACACCGCAGGAGCGCAGCTACATCGCCTTGTTCCGTGCCGTGATGCTGACCCATCACGCCCTGCAGCACCGCGCGCGCGCGGTGGCGGTCAGATTCGGCTTGCAGAGCGCTGAGCTCAACGTCATCGACATCCTCGGCAAGTTCGGGTCGGTGACGATGGGGGAACTGGCCCAGCGTGCATTCATCTCCCCGGCCAGCACCACGCGCACCGTCAAGGGCCTCGAACAGCGCGATCTCCTGATCCGTACCCGTCACGCCGATTCCGATCGGGTCGTGGTCGTCGAGCTGACACCAAAGGGGGAAGAAATATTCCGAAAATGCTTCCCCGCCATCTTCGCGCAGGCCGTCGAGTATTTCGATGCGGCGCTCAAACCGGCGGAGCGTCACCAGCTGGTGAAGCTGCTCGAGAAGCTTGCGGGACCGATGGACTTCTGAATCGTCGCTACTGCCGGCTGGTCCTCTGCCCTCTATGCGTTTCTCGGTGAGGAATATGAAGCGCCGGGACGGTCCAGAAAAGCGCGATGCCGGCCACCGCGCCCGATGCGCCGAGCGCAAAGCCGGCGCCGTAGCCGCCGGTCAGGTCGTGCAGCGCGCCCGCGCCCCAGGAACCGGCCGCCCCACCAAGACCGAGTCCGAGGACGATTGCGCCGTAGATGGCACCCATGCCGCCACCCGAGAAGAGGCGCGCGGAGAGGACCGCCACCAGCGGCCCGCGCGAGCCCGCGACGGTACCGAACAGCGCTACGAACGCACCGAGCAGGACCAGTGACGGCGTCGACTGGAGCAATGCAAGCGCCGCGATACCCGCGATCGAGCAGGCATAGGCGAAGGTCGCCACCGCGCGCTCGCCAAAGCGCCCAGCCGCCACGCCGGCACCCAGCATGCCGACCACCGACAGCATGCCCACCAGGCCATAGACCGACGCAGCCTCGAGCGGCGTGAAGCCGATCCCGACGAGATAGGCGACGACCTGGACGTTGACGGCGTACGTGCTGAGCGAGGTGACGAACATCACCCCGAAGAGCGCCCAGAAGGGCGTCGTCCGCATCGCCTGCGACAGCGTCCACGCAGCGCCCTGTGCCGTGCGTCGAATCCCGCTCCCCCCGTAGTCCGGGTGACCCGCGGCCATCTTGCGCCACGGCAGGAGGAGCAACGGCGGAAGCATCAGGAGCAGGCACACGCCCAGCACCCGATACGCACCGCGCCATCCGAGAGCGTCGATCAGCCATTGCGTGATCGGCGCGAATAGCAGCAGGCCCGTTCCGAGCGATGCATACAAGATCCCCATCGCCGTGGGCAGGCGCGCACGGAACCAGCGACTCACCAGGCCCGACGCCGGCACCATGCCGATCGCCGCGGCGGCCATCCCGCCTGCAATGCCGGCGAGCGCGTAGAGCTGCCACAGCGCACCGATGCTCCCTGCCAGCATGTACGCGATGCCATAACAGGCGAGGCCGCCCGCATACACGATGCGCGGTCCGAGCCGGTCGAACGCCATCCCGACAGCGGGCGCGGCGATACCGTGCACCAGCATGTAGACCGAGTAGACACCGGTCAGCGTCGCGCGATCGGCGCCGAACTCCTGCTCGAGCGGCAACAGGAACACTGCATAGGCGTCGCTCACGCCACGCGAAAGAAAGTTCAATGCGGTGCATACCGCGAGCACACCGAGTGCGGTGCGTTGCACGCCTGCAGCGTGCGCTTGCGCTTCGCTCATCGTTTCGCCTGCTAACCTTGGCGCCGCGGTACGTGCCGCGATCACGGGACGGTGAGCGGGCCACTGGCGGGTTGAGAGTACTCGATCTGACCAGCATCATCATGGCGCCTTCGGCGATCCCCAAGGCAGCCTCCAGCCGCCGCAGCCCCGCCGGGGCGTATTCCACTATCATTGCGCGTTCACCTCGGATGATCGCGCCGGGCGCGGCGCGTCAGGTCGCAAGATGAAATACGAAACCCTAGAAATCGACGTGCGGGACAGCATCGGCTGCATCTGGCTCAACCGGCCCGACATCCGCAATGCGTTCAACGACACGGCCATCGCCGAGCTGGCGAAGGCGTTTACCGGCATGGGCGGCGACCCGAACGTGCGTGTCGTCGTGCTGGGAGGCCGCGGCAGCGCATTCAGCGCGGGCGGCGATCTCAACTGGATGAAGAAGATGGCCGGCTACTCGTCCGAGGAGAACTACGCCGACGCGCTCGGCCTGGCCGAAATGCTCCACACCATCGCGACGCTGCCCAAGCCGACGGTGGCGCGTGTGCACGGTCCGGCGTACGCGGGGGGGATGGGACTCGTCGCCGCCTGCGACATCGCCGTGGCCGCCGAGGAGGCGGAATTCTGCCTCTCCGAGGTGAAGCTCGGACTCGTTCCCGCGACGATCAGCCCCTACGTGCTCGCGGCGATGGGCCAACGCGCCGCGCGCCGTTACTTCCTCACGGCGGAGCGGTTTTCCGCCGCCGAGGCGCTCCGGATCGGGTTCGTTCATGCGCTCGTCCCAGCAACGGGCATCGACGACGCGGTGGCGGGCATCTGTCGCGAGCTTCTCGCAGGCGGGCCCGATGCACAGGCGGCGAGCAAGCGGCTCATCCGCGACGTGGCGGGCGCGCCGCTCGCGCCCGAGTTGCTTGCCGAGACGGCGCGGCGCATCGCCGCCGCGCGGGCGACCCCCGAGGGCCAGGAAGGCGTGCGGGCGTTTCTCGAGAAGCGCCGTCCGGCCTGGCTGCCGAAAAAGGGGTCGTCGTAATTCCGATGTTCGCGACGCTTCTCATCGCCAATCGCGGGGAGATAGCATGCCGCGTCATCCGCACCGCACGGCGCATGGGCCTGCGCACCGTGGCGGTCTATTCGGAGGCCGACGCGCACGCCCTGCATGTCGCGTCGGCGGACGAGGCGTACTGCGTCGGCCCGGCACCCGCGAAGGAGAGTTATCTGCGCGGCGATGCGATCCTCGCGGTGGCGAGACAGTGCGGCGCGCAAGCGATCCACCCGGGCTACGGCTTCCTCTCCGAGAACGACACATTCGCCGAAGCCTGCGAGAAAGCGGGGATCGTCTTCGTCGGGCCCCCGGCGGCGGCGATTCGCGCCATGGGCTCGAAGAGCGCCGCAAAGACGATCATGCAGAAGGCGAAAGTCCCGCTGGTGCCCGGATATCACGGCGACAAGCAGGATCCCGCGACCCTGCAGAAGGAAGCCGACAAAGTCGGCTATCCGCTCCTCGTCAAAGCTTCGGCAGGCGGTGGCGGAAAGGGCATGCGGATCGTCGAGCAGTCGAGCGACTTCGCCGGGGCGCTCGCCTCCTGCAAGCGCGAAGCAGCCTCGGCCTTCGGAGACGACAAGGTGCTGCTCGAGCGCTACCTGCGCCGGCCCCGGCACATCGAGATCCAGGTCTTCGCCGATCGGCACGGCCACTGCGTGCATCTCTTCGAGCGCGACTGCTCGGTCCAGCGCCGCCATCAGAAGGTGCTGGAAGAGGCGCCCGCACCCGGCCTCACCGCGGAGCGGCGCGCCGAGATGGGCGCTGCCGCGGTCGCCGCTGCGAAGGCGATCGGGTACGTCGGCGCCGGGACGGTCGAGTTCATCGCGGACCCTTCCGGCACGTTCCACTTCATGGAGATGAACACGCGGCTGCAGGTCGAGCATCCGGTCACCGAGATGATCACCGGGCAGGATCTGGTCGAGTGGCAAATCCGCGTGGCGGCGGGCGAGCCGCTGCCGGTCGCGCAGGATGGGCTCGCGTTCGAGGGTCACGCGCTCGAGGCGCGGATCTACGCCGAGGATCCCGACCGGGACTTCCTTCCCGCGACCGGAACGATCGCGCACATGGCGGCGCCCGCGACGTCGCGATATGTGCGCGTCGACACGGGCGTGCGCACGGGCGACGCGATCAGCCCGCACTATGACCCGATGATCGCGAAGCTCATCGTGTGGGGTCCGGATCGCGCGGGCGCGCTCGCCCGGATGCGGTCGGCGCTGGGCGAATTCGAGGTCGTCGGACTCACGACGAACATCGGTTTTCTCGCGCGCCTGGTCGCGAGCGAAGCCTTTGCCGGCGCCGATCTCGATACCGGGCTGATCGAGCGCAATCGGGCGATGCTCTTTCCGCCTGCGCAGGCAGCGAGCGACGAGGTGCTCGCGCTTGCAACGCTCGACGAGCTGCTGAGGCTGGAGTCGGCAGCCCGGGAGCATGCTGCGACGGCCGGCGATCCCTACTCACCATGGGGCGCGCGCGACGGCTGGCGTGCCAACGAGGACAATCACCACGATTTCCTGTTCCGTGAAGGCGAACGACGGTTCGCGGTGACGGTCCACTACCGAGGAGACGCATTCGAGCTCGAGCTGCCGCACGGCCGACGCACGGTTTCGGGTGAGCGCTTCGGAGAGACGCTGCGCGCCTGGCTCGATGACCGCACCGTTGCCGCACGTGTGGTGCGCAGCGGCCGCACCATCGACATCTTTCAGGGTGCGGAACACCACACACTCGAGCTGCACGATCCGGGCCTGCACGAGCTGGAGGCAAGCGGCGCCGACGGCGGGCTCGCCGCGCCGATGCCGGGCAAGATCATCGCGGTGCTGGTCGAAGCCGGCGCCACGGTCGAGAAGGGAACGCCGCTGCTCATTCTCGAGGCGATGAAGATGGAGCACACGATCAAGGCGCCGGCCGGCGGTACGGTCAAGGAGCTGCTCTACGGCGTCGGTGAGCAGGTCGAAGAAGGCGCGGAGCTTCTCGCCTTCGAACGGAGCAAGCGATGAACGGATTGCCACGTCAGGTGAAGATCGTCGATGTCGGCCCGCGCGACGGGTTGCAGAACGAGCCGAAGTCGGTGCCCACCGCTGTGAAGATCGAGCTCGTCGAGCGGCTCGCCGAAGCCGGCATTCCCGCGGTGGAAGCGGCTGCATTCGTGTCCCCGAAATGGGTGCCGCAGATGGCCGACGGCGCCGAGGTGATGCGCGGACTCGCGCGCAAGCCCGGCGTGAGCTATCCGGTGCTGGTCCCGAACATGCAAGGATTCGAGGCGGCAATCGCCGCCGGTGCCGACGAGGTCGCGGTGTTCGGTGCGGCCTCCGAAACCTTCAGCCAGAAGAACATCAACTGCTCGATCGCCGAAAGCCTCGATCGCTTCGCCCCGGTGGTCGAGGCCGCAAGGGAACGCGGCGTCAAGGTGCGCGGCTACATCTCGTGCGTCGCCGGCTGTCCGTACGAAGGCGAGGTCAAGCCGAAGGCGGTTGCAGAGGTGGCGCGTCGACTCTTCGCGATGGGCTGCTATGAGATCTCGCTCGGCGACACGATCGGGGTGGGCACGCCCGGAAAGGTGCGGGACATGATCGAGGCCGTCGCGCGCGACGTCCCCATCAAGAAGATGGCGGTGCACTTCCACGATACCTACGGCCAGGCGCTCGCGAATATCTACGCGGCCCTCGAGCAGGGCGTGAACGTGGTCGACAGCTCGGTCGCCGGCCTCGGCGGCTGCCCTTACGCCAAGGGCGCGTCGGGCAATGTCGCCACCGAGGACGTCGTCTACATGCTGGACGGCCTCGGGATCGAGACCGGCGTCGACCTCGAGCGGATCTTCGAGACCGGCCGCTTCATCTGTGGCGAGCTCGGCCGGGAGGCCGCATCGAAGGTGCACAGGGCGCTCGCCGCAAAGCGCAAGTGAGGAACGAAGATAACTTTCCCCTCCTTTCCAACGAGGGGTGTCGGGCGAAGCCCGACGGGGTGGTTAAACTCGGCGGATGAAACAAAATCAGCAACGCATGAGTGACAGTCCGGTTCCTTCCCCGTGCATCAACATCTGCCAAGTCGACACCGAGCGCGGATGGTGTACGGGATGTCTGCGGACGCTGGAAGAGATCGCGGATTGGGCTCAGTCAAGCGACGAAGCAAAGCTTGCGGTACTCGCCCGACTGGCGACACGGCGGCGAGCCATCCACGGACCCGACCCGGTGTGATCCATGTGGAGCCGCACACTTCTCGCCAGCAAGGCCAAAGCGTTCGCGATTCACGTCGCGGTGAGCGCGGTGGTGTTCAGCGCGGTGATCTACGTGGTCCTGATGCTGTGGTTCCCCGAGCCGTACTTCCGCATCGATGGCGGCCTCGCGATGATCGCGCTCGCTGCCGCGGTGGACCTCGTGATCGGCCCGCTGATCACGTTCCTGGTCTACCGGCCCCAGCGTCGCGACAACGCGATCAATTTCGCGGTGATCGCCTTCCTGCAGGCCGTGGCGCTCAGCTGGGGTGTACAGGTTCTGTATTCTCAACGTCCACTCTATGCGGCGTATGTCGGCGGCCCGGTGCGCACGTTCTTTCCGGTCACCGAGCCGTTGATCCGCGACGCGCCGCCGGCCGCCGAGCTACGCGCGCGGCTCGTGGGGCATCCGCCCCTCGTCTTCATCCCGCTCTCGTCGGATCCCGCGCAGGCACGCGGCATGCTCATGTCTGTCCTGATGGGCGGCCCGAGCCTGCTTTCGTCGACCCATCTGTGGCTCCCCATCGAGGGGCGCGCGCTGACGACCATCGTCGCGGAGTCGCGGGACCGCGCAGCGCTCGAATCGTTCGCGCCGGAAGCCGGCAGCCTCATCGACGAGTTCCTCACGGAGCGCGGCGCGCGGTTCGAGGATTTTGCGTTCGTGCCGCTGCGGGGACGCTACAGCAGCGCGCTGCTCGCGCTGCGAAAGAGCGACGGGACCGTTGCGGGGGTCGTCTACGCCAACGTGCGCCCCGAGTGATATGCTGGGCGCCGCGGTGCTCCCCGATACGGTCAAGGTCCTCGAGCGCGGTTGGCTGTCATCGAACAACGTCCTCCTCAAGGGTGGTGCGGGCCCGACGCTCGTCGACAGCGGTTATCTCACCCACGCCCCGCAGACCCTCGCGCTGGTCGCGCAACAACTCGGCGGCGGAGCCTTGGCGCGCCTCGTCAATACGCACTGTCATTCCGATCACATGGGCGGAAACGCAGCGCTCCAGCGCGAGTACGATTGCCGCACCAGCATTCCCGTCGGTGAAGCGCCGCTGATCGAGCGCTGGGACGAGGAGGCACTCCTGCTTTCCTACGCCGACCAGCGCGCCGAGCGCTTTCGCATCGACGACACGTTCGCCCCGGGCGATACGCTGCGGCTCGGCGAGCTCGACTGGCAGGTGCTCGCCGCACCGGGGCACGACCCGCACGCGACGATGCTCTATGCACCCGTCAAGCGAATTCTCATCTCCGGCGATGCCCTGTGGGAGAACGGTTTCGGCGTGCTCTTTCCCTACCTCTCGGGCCGCGCAACCACCTTCGCCGAGACGCGCGGGACGCTCGAATCCATCGCGAAGCTCGATGTGGCGGTCGTCATTCCGGGCCACGGCCGGATCTTCACCGACGTCGACGCCGCCCTGGACCGCGCATTCTCGCGCCTGCGCGGCTTCGAGGAGGATGTCGGCCGGCTCGCCCGGCATTGCGCGAAGGTCATGCTGACATTCACCCTCCTCGAACGGCGCAGCCTGCCAGTCGCGCGCCTCACGGGCTACGTCGAGGAGGTCCCGATCCTGCGCGACCTCAACCGGCGCTTCTTCAACTGGACGCCGGAGCGCTACGCGGCGTGGCTCGTCGAGGAGCTCGCGCGCGCCCGCGCGCTGAAGCGGGAAGGCGACAGGATCGTGCCGCTTGTTGTCGCGTGAACGACGTGCTCGCCTCGCGACATCATAGCGCGGCACCCGACCCAACGGATGCGCGCTTCATCACGCATTGCCCGGTCGGATGCATGGCGCCGCTCGTCGCAACGCAGATCGTCCTGCCTGAGGGACCGCTGCTGCGTTGCTCGGCCTGCGGGCAGCTCCTGAGCCAATGCAGCGCAGACGCGTATCACGCCGCACTCGCAAAATGGGACACCGCCGCCGGCACGCTGCCCGATGCCCGCTCGGTGCGGCGGCACGCGCGCGTCAGTCGACGGCGGCTCCAATCCCTGCTATCGGTGCTCGGGCGCCGCACCGCGCAAGTGAAGCTTCTCGACGTCGGCTGCTCGAGCGGCGCGTTTCTCCTTGCCGCGCGCGAGAGCGGCTTCGAAGCGGAAGGCGTGGAGATCTCGCCGGAGGCTGCCGAGGCGGCGCGCAACGCGGGATTTCGCGTTCATACGGGACTGCTCGAGGACGCCCGCTACCCGGAAGCGAGCTTCGATGCGGTGACGCTCATCGAGCTTGTCGAGCACCTGCGCGAGCCGCGCGCCCTGCTCGCTGAGTGCCGGCGGATCCTGCGGCCAGGAGGAGTGCTGATGGCGACCACGCCCAACGGCGCGAGCTGGACGGCGCGCGCGATGGGCGCGCACTGGGACGTCTTCAGCCTGCGCGGCATGGGCGGACACGTGAGCTTCTTCAATCCCGGATCGCTTCGGCTGCTGGCGGAGCGCACGGGTTTCGACGTCGCACGGCTGGAAACGCGCCAGGTGCGCCTCGCCGAGAAGGGCCAGTACCCGGGCGTGGTCTACCGCCTCGCGAAAGTCGTCGCGAGCGCGCTCGACATGCCGTCCCGCTTCGCCGGAGCGGGCCACAACCTCACGCTGTATGCGCGGCGGCGCTAGAGCGCGCTAGATATTTCCGAAATCGCCGTGGCGGCCCTTGCCACCGGCGAACCGGCTCGCGCCCTCCGCCCCCTCCGAAACGAATGCGGGGATGCCGTTGTACCACTCGCGGCGCATCGCTTCGCGCAGCGACAGGCCGTGCTGCATGTGTGCCGAGCGTCGGTCGGCGCGCACGCATGCTTGAGGAAACCGCGCGATCTCGTGCGCCATCGCCTCGGCATGCGTACGCGATTCTCCGTCCGCGACCACCTGCTCGCACGCGCCGATGCGCAGGGCCTCCTCCGCCGGCACTTTGCGGCCGGTGAGGATGATCTCCATCGCACGTCCGGCTCCGACGAGCCGCGGCAGCCGCACCGTGCCGCCGTCGATGAGCGGCACGCCCCAGCGCCGGCAGTAGACCCCGAAGTACGCGGAAGCTTCCATCACGCGCACGTCGCACCAGAGCGCGAGCTCGAAACCGCCGGCCACCGCGGGACCGGCGACGGCAGCGATCACCGGCTTGTCGAGCTCGAGGCGGGTGGGACCCATCGGGCCGCGCGGCAGTTGGCCGTTCTCCCCGACACGCTCGTCGAGCGGATAGGCGATGTCCTCGAGCGGTCGCTGCTCGCCGACGAGCGCCGCGCCGTACTTGAGGTCCCAGCCGGCGCAAAACGCGCCGCCTTCTCCCCACAGTACCGCCACCGCGGCATCCGGGTCCCGATCGAATGCAACGAAAGCGTCGACGAGCGCGTCGGCGCTCTCAGGATCCATCGCGTTACGCGCTTCGGGTCGGCTGTGAATGACCGTCCAGACCTTTCCGGATTTCTCGACGCGCACGGTCATGCTTTCCTCCGATCGATCTGCGTGAATGATGGCCTCGCGCGCATCGCCCCCGTCACCGGAAGCTGGGAAAGGCGTCCGGCTTGTCCCGCAGCGCCCGGAACTGGGTGCGCGGAGCGCCGCCGCGGGAGACCATGCCCACGATCCGGTCCGGATGCACCTTGCCGACCATCAGCAGCCGGTTTCGCTCCTCGCAGGCGCGGATGGCGAGCCGGTCGCCCGACAGCGTCGCTTCCGCGACGGGGCACTCCACGTTCCGGTAGCGGACCGTGCCGGTTACGTGCTGATATTTCTGCTTGAGCTCGAGCTCGAGCTCGCCGCCCGCGCCGAGGCGCGAGCGCCACGCGCCTTCCACCCGGGCGGGAACGACCCACAGGAACACCGTGCTCTTTTTCTGCGCGCCGACCTCCTTGTCCGGCGCGTCGACCTCGATCTTCGCGTCGGGCTCCCAGTCGCCCATGTCCCAGTCGTGCGAGACGACTCGTGCGCCGGGCCGCAGCTGCTCGAGAATCTTAGGGCGCAGCGCGAGATTGACCTCCGGCAGGAGATAGAGCGTCAGCACGGTGGCCTGCGACAGGTCCGTCTGGAAGAGGTCCTGCTTGATGAACGTCACGCGATCGGCGACGCCCGCCTCGGCCGCCGCCTTGGTCGCCCGCTCCAGGAGCGCTTCGTCGTACTCGATTCCGAGCCCTTCGGCGCCGAACTGACGCGCCGCCGTGATCACGATACGCCCGTCGCCCGAGCCGAGATCGATGACGAAATCCCTGGGGCGCACCTGTGCGAGCTTGAGCATCGCCTCCACCACCGACTGCGGTGTCGGAACGAAGGGCACGTCCTCCACCGGACCCTGCGCGAACGCTGCGCAATCGAGCGTCACCAGGGCCAGCAGGCCCAGCCATCTCAAACGTCGGTTCACTTGAGCAAGAGTTCGTAGCCGGCTGGTGCGTCGATGCACGCCTCGAATCCGCACTGGAGCAGCGCGGATACGGCGTGGGCCAGCGCCACGAGGACAAACAACCAGCCCGCCGCTTGCGCAGCGCTGCTAGGCCGCGTGTCGCGCACGCCCTCGAAGAACTGTCCCTCCATGAAAAGCAATGCCGTGGCGAACACGATCGTCACGCAGAATCCGGCAAACGCCCAGGTATAGAAATGCCACTCGAAGATCGCCGAACCGTAGCTGCCGGCGATCACGATGTAGCCCAGCATCTGGCGGCCAGCGACCCAGGCGCCGAGGAGCGCGCTCGCCAGGATGACGCCGTAATGCGACTCGGACGCTCCGAAGCGCACGTTCAGGAGCATGCCCAGGCCCACGCCGAGCAATGCGGCGCGCTGCTGCAGTCCGAGCCCGCCGGGGAACTCGCCGCGCATCAGTTCCCAGTAGAGAACGAAAAGCAGCACGGCGCAGACGACGAGCAGCGCAAGGGAGTTTAGGGCACGTGCAAGGGTGGCCATGGGATGCTCTATAGGGCGATGTTAAGCACGTCGAACGGGTACTGGCCGAAAACGAAGAGCAAGGCGGCGAACGCGACGAACCAGACCCAGAGCGAGACCCGGCGCATGCCGATCGTCGCGACCAGCGCCGCCACGACCATCAGTATGAACGGAACGACGATCATGAACAGCCTCCCCTACCGCAGTGGCCCGCGGCCGCGCAAAACGCGCTATTCGTATTTGCGAATGTCATCGATGACCTTGCCGTCGTTCGGCAGCGTGCCGGACTTCACGAACTCGACTTCGCCGCGCAGCTTGGTGACGTCGCGGATGCTCTCGACGATCGCCTTGGCAAGCGCGTCACCGCCGTCAGCGACTTCGCAGTGCAGTGTCATTCGGTCCTGTCCTCCTGCCTGATCTACGACCAGCCGCGCCTTGCGGATCTCCCGGTGGCGCCTGACCACTTCGGCTACCTGTGATGGGGTCACGAACATCGCCTTGACCTTGGTGGTCTGGTCGGCGCGACCCATCCAGCCCTTGATACGCACGTTGGTGCGCCCGCACGGGCTCGGGCCCGGCAGCACGGCGGAGAGGTCGCCGGTGCCGAAGCGGATGAGCGGATAGTCGGGGTTGAAGCTCGTCACGACCACTTCGCCGACCTCACCCTCGGGAACCGGCTCGCCGGTTCCGGGGCGCACGATCTCGAGGACGATGCCCTCGTCGGCGATCATGCCGGGGTTGACGGTGCCGTCGGGCATTGCGGACTCGTACGCGATCAGGCCGAGGTCGGCTGTCGCATAGCACTGCATGACCGCCATCCCTCGCGCGCGCATCGCTTCACGCAGCGCGGGCGGCAGGTATTCGGCGCCGACCATCGCCTTTTTCAGGCAAGCAATGTTGGTTTTCGTGTCGTCGGCCTTCTCGACGATCAACTTCAGAAACGACGGCGTTCCGATATAGGCGTTGGCGCCGAGATCGGCGATCGTCGCGACCTGCATCTCGGTTTGTCCGATGCCCGTCGGCACCACCGCACACCCCAGCGCGATCGCGCCGCTTTCGAGCATCGACCCGGCCGGCGTGAAGTGATAGGAGAACGTGTTCGCGACGAGGTCGCCGGCGCGAAATCCTGCGGCGTGCAGGGCCCGCGCCGTGCGCCACCAGTCCTTGCCGTGGCCCTCCGGGTCGTAGACCGGACCGGGGGACACGAAGATCTTCGCGAGCTTGCCGAGCGGCGTGGCATTCAACCCCCCGAGAGGACGATCGGCGTGCTGAAGGTCCTTCAGGTCCGACTTGCGGGTGACGGGAAGCCTGGCGAGCGCCTCGCGCGAGGAGACGGCTGCCGGGTCGACGTCCTTCAAAATGCGTGCAAATCCCGGTGCGTTGGCCTTGGCGTGCGCAATGTGCTTGGCCAGCGCCGCGAGCAGCGCTTCCTCGCGTTGTTGAGGGTCCCGGCGCTCGAGCTTGTCGAAGTACTCAGCCATCCCGGATGACATAGGCGTGAGCACCCGCTGAACGTCAGAGCCAGCGCTTGCGGCGACGATAGAACTTCGTGTCGCGGAAGCTCTTGCGGCCCGCTGCGGAGAGCCCGAGGTAGAACTCCTTCACGTCCTCGTTCTCCGCCAGGCTGCGCGCTTCGCCGTCCATCACCACGCGGCCGTTCTCGAGGATGTACCCGTAGTTGGCGTACTTGAGCGCGATATTCGTGTTCTGCTCCGCGAGCAGGATCGACACGCCCTCGTTCGCATTCAGGCGCTGCACGATGCCGAAGATCTCTTCGACGAGCTGCGGGGCGAGGCCCATCGACGGCTCGTCGAGCAGGATCATCTTCGGCCGCGCCATCAACGCACGCCCGATCGCAGTCATCTGCTGTTCGCCCCCGGAGGTATACCCTGCCAGCGAATTGCGCCGCTCCTTCAGGCGCGGAAAGTACTTGTAGACGAGCTCGAGATCGTCGCGCAGCGCCGAGCGGCCCGCTTTGCGCGTGAACGCCCCGGTCAGCAGGTTCTCCTCGACCGTGAGGTGCTGGAAGCAGTGCCGGCCTTCCATCACCTGGCACACGCCCAGGCGCACGACATCGTTTGGCGTGAGATGGTCGATGGGGCGCCCGTCGAACTCGATCGTGCCTTTGGTGACATCGCCGCGCTCCGCGCGCAGCAGGTTCGAAATGGCCTTGAGGGTCGTGGTCTTGCCGGCGCCGTTCGCGCCGAGCAGCGCCACGATCTGGCCCTTGTCCACCTTGAGGGAGACGCCTTTGAGGACGAGGATCACGTGATCGTAGATGACCTCGACATTGTTGACCTCCAGATAGGTCTGCGGCGCGGAGGACGGCTGGTTGGCAGTGGACATGGCAGTGTCAGATCTCGCTAATCCCGAAAGCCATCGCGCAAGCCCCCTCCGGGGAGGGGGCTTGGTCAACGCTCTCTGACTGGCGCGGGGCGCGGGGCCCCGCGACGGGTCGGATCAGTTCTCGTCGGTGCAGTTGGCGCGCGGCGTGATGCCCTTGTCCTTGGCGTACTTCGCCGCGGACGCCTCCATCTTCGAACGCACCAGCTTCTGATCTTCGGGTGTGGGAGCGACCCAGTTCGCGGTCAGTATCTTCCACTTGGTGCCGTCCCACTGCTGGAACTTCACCAGCCCCGAACCTTCGTGGTTGTTGCAGGCGGTCGTGGTCGGCGGCATGAAACCGGACAGGCCGAGCTGCTTCAAGCGCTTCTCGTCGAGGTTGAGGTGCTCGAGTCCCCACGCAACCTGCTCACCGGTCACCGGCTTGCCCTTGCCGAAGTGCTCCTGGGCGACCTTGATCGCCTCGACGCTGACGGCCGCAAGCACGACGCCGCGGTTGTAGTAGATCGACCCAACGCGGGACTTGTCCTCCATCTCGCCGTCGCCCTTGGCGTAGACGTACTTGAGGATGTCCTGGATGGCGGGATAGCTCGTGCCCGGCGCATTGAATCCGGCCGCCATGTAACCCTTGGCCGCGCTGCCCGCCGGAATCACGTCCTCTTCCGCGCCTGACCACCACACGCCAAGGATCTTGTTGCGCGGGAATCCGGTCTTCTGGGCGGCTTTCAACGCGGTCGGGTTCATCACGCCCCAGCCCCAGAGGATCACCCAGTCGGGACGGATCTGGCGGATCTGCAGCCACTGCGACTGCTGCTCGTTGCCGGGGTGCGGAACCGCGATCGTGGTGAGCTGGTAGCCGTACTTCTTGGAAAGATCGGTCAGGACGGGGATGGGCTCCTTTCCATAAGCCGACTCATGGTAGAGGAGCACGATCTTCTTGCCCTTCAGCTTGGCGAGCCCGCCTTCCCGCTGGCCGAGGAAGTTGACCATGGCCGCCGCCTGGCTCCAGTAGGTCGTCATGAGCGGGAACACGTACGGGAAGACGCTGCCGATCGTCGCGTCCGCGCGCCCGTAGCCGAGCGACACGATCGGAATCTTGTCGGCGGTGCCCTTGTCGATCAGCGAGTAGGTGATCCCTGTGGACAGCGGGTGGATCAGCGACGCGCCGGTCGGGCCCTTGTTCTTCGAGCGCTCGTAGCACTCCACGCCGCGGGCGTTGTTGTACTCGGTCTCGCACTTCTCCCAGGTGATCTTCACGCCGTTCACGCCGCCGTCGCGCGCGTTGACCATCTTGAAGTAGTCGATGAAACCGCCGGCGATCCCCGAGCCGCCTGAAGCATAGGGGCCGACCCAGTAGAAGTTCGCCGGAATGAACTGCTCTTTGGCCTGGCCGTGCGCCAGGCCCGAGCCAAGCGCAATGACTGCTGCGCCGAGTAGCGCAGCCGCCGGCCGGCCCAATCTGCGTGCCGTGCTGGATAGCATGTTTCTCTCCTCTGTTACGCGGTGGGAAAAACCCCCTGTTTTGACCTGCTTGTTCAGACTTATCCGGGGGTTAGTGCGGCCAGTCTACCCGAATCACGGGGTGAACTCAAAACGCCACGAAATCAATGCGGGAACGGCCAGAGACGCAGTTTCTCCTTGGCGACCTGCCACAGCCGCGCGAGCCCGAGGGGCTCCACGGCCAGGAAGAAGATGATCAGCCCGCCGAAGATGATGAGCTCGAGATTCGACGACATCCCCGACGGCAGGTCGATCCCGATCGCGTTCGCGAAGGGCTCCGCAAAGCGGTTCAGCAGGATGGGAAAGAGCACGATGAAGGCAGCGCCCAGGAACGACCCGAGTATCGACCCCACCCCGCCGATGATGATCATGAAGAGGATCCGGAACGAGAGATCGAGATTGAACCCGTCCGGCTCGACGGTCCCGAGGTAGGCGTACGCATAGAGCGCCCCCGCCACGCCGCAATAGAACGAGCTCACCGCGAAAGCGAGGAGCTTGGTTCGCATGACGGGGATGCCAATCACCGCGGCCGCGACGTCGAAGTCGCGCACCGCCATCCACGCCCGGCCGGTCTCGCTGCGCACCATGTTCTTCGCGGCAAGCGCCAGGAGAGTCACGATCGCGAGGACGAGTAAGTACTTGCTCTGGCCCGTCAGGAAATAGAAACCGAAGATCTCGATGCGTTGCGCGGTGATCACGCCCGAGGCGCTGTAGTTCGAGAACCAGTTGAAGTGCGTGAGCGCCCAGACCACGAAGAACTGCGCGGCGAGCGTCGCGACCGCCAGGTAAAACCCCTTGATGCGCAGGCTCGGCAGCCCGAAGAGAATGCCCACGAACGCCGCGCAGACCCCTCCCAGCGCGAAGCTTCCAAGGATCGGCATCCACTCGAGGCGCAGCTCGAAATTGTAGGCGCCGAACGCGCCGACCGCCATGAAAGCCGCCGTCCCGAGCGAGAGCTGGCCCGCGTATCCCGTCAGGATATTCAATCCGAGCGCGGCAAGGGAGAAGACCAGGAAGGGGATCAGGATCGCCTCGAGCCAGTACTCGTTGGCCACGAGGGGAACCACGATAAAGGCGACGAGCAGTGTGGCGACCACGCCGATCCGGTCCTGCCGCAGCGGAAAGATCTGCTGATCGGCGGCGTAGCTGGTCTTGAACTGGCCGGTTTCGCGGTAAAGCATGGCTTGCGCGTCACACTCTTTCGATGATCTTCTCGCCGAACAGGCCTTGCGGCCGCACCAGCAGGAACAGAAGTGCCACGACGTACGCGAACCAGCCCTCGATGCCGCCGCCGACGTACGGGCCCAGGAACACCTCGGCAAGCTTCTCCGAGGAACCGACGATCAGCCCCCCGACGATCGCTCCCGCGATGGATTCGAACCCGCCGAGGATCAGCACCGGCAGTGCCTTGAGCGCCACGAACGTCAGCGCAAATTGCACGCCGTTGCGCGCGCCCCAGAGCAATCCCGCGACCAGCGCCACGAAGCCTGCGACGGCCCAGACGATCGCCCAGATCTGCTTGAGCGGGATCCCCACCGCCAGCGCGGCCTGGTGATCGTCCGCCACCGCCCGCAACGCGCGGCCGATGCGCGTCTTGTTGAAGAAGACCGCCAGCAATGTCACCAGCACGGCGCAGATCAGCGCGGCGATGAGGTCGAACTGGCTGATGAGCATCCCGGTCTTGTCCATGAGCGACTCGATGGGGGTGTCTGGAATGCCGATGTCGAGCGCGTGCACCTGCGCGCCCCACAGACCCTGCGCGAGCCCCTCCACGAAGAAAGCAAGGCCGATGGTCGCCATGAAGAGCGTGATCTGCGGCTGGTTCACGAGTGGGCGCAGCACGATGCGCTCGGTGGCGACGCCGAGCAGGATCATCACGATCAGGCAAAGGCCGATCGCCAGCGGCAACGGCGCCCCCTGCTCCATGAAGCCCACCACCGTCAACGCGGCGAAGAAGACCATTGCGCCCTGGGCGAAATTGAAGACCCCGGACGCCTTGTAGATCAGCACGAAGCCGAGTGCGACGAGCGAGTACATGATGCCCGCCAGCAGTCCGCCGATCAGCACCTCGAAGAAGAATTGCATGATGGCTCCGTTCGGGACGCTACCTGGGTGTTGAAGAACTCTGCGCACGCGCGCGAGGGGATCTACCAGGGGCTTGCCCCTTGTTCGTTCCGGGGGATATACAAGGGGGCGTCCCCCCTTGTTCGTGCGACCGGGGTTTGCCTTGCACGCTAGATTCGTCACGCAGAGTCGCCACGGCTCGCATCGTTCAACTGCCTCTGTTAGTGAGTGACGCCGAGATAGGCGTCGATGACCTTCTTGTCGGCGCGCACCACGTCGGGCGTGCCGTCCGCGATCTTCTGGCCGTAGTCGAGCACCACCACCCGGTCGGAGATGTCCATGACGACCCCCATGTCGTGCTCGATCAGCACGATCGTGGTGCCGAACTGGTCGTTCACGTCGAGGACGTAGCGGCACATGTCCTGCTTCTCCTCGAGGTTCATGCCTGCCATCGGCTCGTCGAGCAGCAGCACCTCGGGTTCGGCTGCGAGCGCCCGGGCGAGCTCCACGCGCTTCTGCAGGCCGTAGGGCAGCCGGCCGACCGGCGTCTTGCGGATGTGCTGGATCTCGAGAAAGTCGATCACCTCCTCGACCTTGTGACGGTTCTGCATCTCGTCGCGGCGCGCCGGGCCCCACCACAGGGCCTGCTGCAGGAAGTTGGTCTTCATCTTCAGTGCGCGGCCGGTCATGATGTTGTCGAGCACCGTCATCCCGCGAAACAGCGCGATGTTCTGGAAGGTGCGCGCGATGCCCATCGAGGCCGCTTCGTGACTGTTCATGTCCTGGCGCCGCACGCCCTTGAAGGTGACGTGACCTTGCTGCGGGTGATACACGCCGTTGACGACGTTGAGCATCGAGCTCTTGCCCGCGCCGTTCGGGCCGATGATCGCGCGCACCTCGTGCTCGCAAACGTCGAACGACACGTCTTGCAGCGCCTTCACGCCACCGAACGCCAGTGAGACGTTCTCGACGACCAGGATCGGCTCGCCGATGTTTCGGACTTGCTCCATGCGCTCGGCCGTCAGGCGGCCCGCTTCGCGGCGTCAGGCGAGGCGAGCTTCGCGTCAACGATGCGCAGGATCGCCGAAATGGTCCCGGTTCGCCCGTCCTCGAACTTCACCTGCGTCTCGATGAAGCACTCGCCCTTGCCCGAGTAGAGCGCGTCGACCAGCGTTGCGTACTTTTCCGCGACGAACCCGCGGCGCACCTTGCGGGTGCGTGTGATCTCGCCGTCGTCCGGGTCGAGCTCCTTGTGCAGGATGAGAAAGCGGTGAATCTGGCTGCCGGCAAGCTTCTCGTCGGCCGCCAGATCGCGGTTCACGTGCTCGACGCAGTCCTGCACGAGATCGTAAACCTCCGGGCGCGATGCAAGATCGGTGTAGCCCGAGTACGAAATATTGCGTCGCTCGGCCCAGTTTGCGACCGCGTCGAACTCGATGTTCACGCACGCGCAGCACATGTCGCGCCCCTGCCCGAAAGCGACCGCCTCCTTGATGTACGGGAAGAACTTGAGCTTGTTCTCTATGTACTTCGGTGCGAAGAGCGTGCCGTCGTTGAGCCTGCCCACGTCCTTCGCCCGGTCGAGGATCTTGAGATGCTCGTCGGCGTCGAAGAAGCCTGCGTCCCCGGTGTGGAACCAGCCGTCGGCGTCCTTCGCCTCGGCGGTGGCCTGGGGGTTCTTGTAGTACTCGTCGAAGAGGCCCGGGGTCTTGATCAGGATCTCGCCCGAATCGGCGATCTTGATCTGGACGCTGCCGACCGTCTTGCCGACCGTGTCGGGCTTCACCTGGCCGTCGGGCTGCACACAGACGAACACGCTGGTCTCGGTTGCGCCATAGAGCTGCTTCAGATTGACCCCGATCGAGCGGTAGAACTTGAAGAGGTCCGGCCCGATCGCTTCGCCACCGGTGTAGGTGATGCGAATCCGGGTCATCCCGAGCACGTTGCGCAACGGGCCGTACACGCAGAGGTCGCCGATCTTGTAGAGAAGGCGATCCCAGAACCCGATCGGCTCCTTCGCGTCGAGGATCTTGCCGCCGACGCGATTCGCGACGCCCATGAAGTAGTGATACATCTTGCGCTTAAGCCAACTGGCGTCCTCCATGCGGATCGTCACCTGGGTGAGCAGGCGCTCGAACACGCTCGGTGGGGCAAGGAAGTAGCTCGGTCCGATCTCGCGCAGATCGGTCATCACCGTGTCGGAGGACTCCGGGCAGTTCACGCAGAACCCGCAGATGAGCGCCTGGGTGTACGAGAACATGTTCTGCCCGATCCACGCCATCGGCAGGAACGCGAGCACGTTCTCGTTCTCGGTGATGCCCTCGATCTCTGCCGCCATGCGGCCCGTCGTGATCAGGTTCTTGTTCGAGTGCACGACCCCCTTCGGATTTCCGGTGGTGCCGGACGTGTAGAACAACGCCGCCATGTCTTCGGGACGGCCCTTCTCCACCTCGGCGAGAAAGTAATCGGGGTGCGCGCGGTCGAACTCGCGTCCGAGCTCGAGGAGCTCGTCGTAGCCCATGATCTCGGGCTGATCGTAGTGGCGCAATCCGCGCGGATCGTCGAAGTAGATGTGCTTGAGCTGCGGGCACTTCGGCATGATCTCGAGCAGCTTGTCGACCTGTTCCTGATCCTCCGCGATCGCGAATGCGATCTCCGCATTCTGGAAGACGAATACCCATTCGTCCGCGACGGCGTCCTGGTAAAGGGGGACGGGAACGCCTCCGAGGCATTGGGCCGCGGTCACGCCCCAGTACAGGCGCGGTCGGTTGTCGCCGATGAGAGCGATCGTCATGCCGCGCTTGAATCCCTGCGCGGCGAGACCGCAAGCCAGCGTGCGCACTTCCGCGGCAACCTCGGACCAGGTCCAGCTCTGCCAGATACCCAGGTCCTTCTCGCGAATCGCCGGCAGGTCCGGACGGACCTTGGCGTTGTGCAACAGCAAGCGCGGAAACGTGTCGAGACTTTCCGCCATACGCCCTCCTCAACTCGACTGCGGTACTGATCGGAAACTAGACGAGCGGGCCTGTGGACCCTCGGCACCTGCCGCATTCTTGGGAGCGGCTGGGAGCGGGGATTGTGCCCCAACGCGAGCCGCTTTGCCTAGCAAGCCCCCCGAACCGCCCCGAGACGGCTGCGGCCCTAGCCGTAAGTGAAGAATCCCCGCCCGGTCTTGCGCCCGAGATACCCGGCCTCGACCATCTCCACGAGCAGCGGCGCGGGGCGGTATTTCGGGTCCTTGAACCCTTCGAACAGCACGTTCATGACTGCCAGCTCGACGTCGAGCCCGATCAGGTCGCAAAGGGCGAGCGGACCGATGGGGTGATTCGCGCCGAGCTTCATCGCGCTGTCGATCTCCTCCGCGGTCGCGAGCCCCTCGGCCAGCGTGTAGACGGCCTCGTTGATCATCGGACACAGCATCCGGTTCACGACGAAGCCCGGGCTGTTGCGGACCTTGATGGGCGCCTTGCCGATTGCGCGCGCCGCCTCCTCCGCGACGGCATACGTCGCGTCCGATGTCTGCAGCCCGCGGATCAGCTCTACAAGCTGCATGACGGGGACCGGATTGAAGAAGTGCATGCCGATCACCTTGTCCGGCCGTTTCGTCGCGGCGGCGAGCCGGGTGATGGAAATCGAAGACGTGTTGCTCGCGATGACGGCACGCTTCGAAGCGACCCGGTCGAGCTCGGCGAAGATGCCGAGCTTCAGCGAAAGGTTCTCGGTTGCCGCTTCGATGACGAGATCCGCTCCCTTGAGCGATTCCAGGTCGGTCGACGTCCGGATGCGGGCGAGCGCGGCGGATTTTTCGGCCGCCGCGAGCCGGTCCTTCTTGACCAGACGCTCGAGGCTGCCGTCGATGGCCGCGACGCCGCGCTCGAGCGCGGCATCCGCGACGTCGGTCATCGAAACCGCGTAACCCTTCACCGCGAATGCCTGCGCGATGCCGTTGCCCATGGTGCCGGCGCCGACGATGCCGATTTCCTTGATGGTCATGCCCGTTCTCCCGCTAGCCGAAGTGATCTGGAAGCGGCCATTTTCTCGCACCCGCGCACTGCGTGCAGCGAAAGGCGGCGGGGCGAGCGCCGGAATTCCGTCGCTTGCGCCATGTTGGTCCCGCTGCTACAAATGCGGCATCGACTCGTGATGCCACTTGAGGCGCGCTTCGCCGCCACCGGCTCGTACCTCATGAACCATCCACAGCGTCTCGGCAAATACCAGGTGACCGACGTGCTCGGCAAGGGCGCGATGGGAGTCGTGTACAAGGCGCACGATCCGGATATCCAGCGCACGGTAGCGATCAAGACGATTCGCCGGGAGCTTGTCGAGGACGACGACCGCGCTGGCACGGTGATGGCCCGTTTCAAGAACGAGGCGCGCGCCGCCGGGCGCCTCTCACATCCCGGCATCGTCGCGGTCTACGACTACGGCGAGGTCGAGGATATCGCGTTCATCGCGATGGAGTACGTCGAAGGCAACAGTCTGCGCACATACTTCAGCCGCGAGACGCGTTTCGAGGAGCGCGACGTGGTGAGCCTCATGGCACAGCTTCTCGACGCGCTCGAGCACGCGCATGAGCAGGGGGTATGGCACCGCGACGTCAAGCCCGCGAACATCATCATCATGAACAGCGGCAAGCTGAAAGTCGCCGATTTCGGCATCGCACGAATCGACTCCTCCGCGCTGACGCAGGTGGGCGCCGTGATGGGGTCGCCAGGGTACATGGCCCCCGAACAGTACAAGGGCGACACGGTGGACTGGCGCGCGGACATCTTCGCTGCGGGCGTCATGCTGTACCAGCTCATCACCGGAACGCGTCCGTTCACCGGCAGCGCCGAGCAGCTTGCGTACAAGGTTTGCTACGAGTCGCCGCCACCACCGTCCTCGGTCGCGCCCGACCGCGATCTGGAGCGCTATGACCCGGTCGTAGCCCGGGCACTCAGCAAGGTGCCGGAGGATCGCTACGCGAGCGCCGCGGAATTCAAGGCCGCGATTCTGGAAGCCTACGCCGCGCCGGTAAGTCCAACGATCTCCGAAGAGACGATCCTCGACGAGCCTGCGCACGCGGCCGGGGTGTTCGATCCGAGCCATCCGTCCTGGCAGACCGAGCGCGGCAGCGGCTGGGGGAGCACCCCCGTGCCGCGTTCCACCGGCAGCGACCTTGCGCCGCCTCCACGCACGCTTCCGCCGCGCAGCACTCCGCCGACCACGTCGACTGACGCGCTTGCGCCCGCGCAGGGATCCCGGACCGGCGGCGTCGCCTGGGCCATAGCGGGCGCCGCGATTGCGGTCGCCGTCGGCGTGGTCGCGTGGCATTCCGGACGGGAGTCGCCGACCCCCGAGAATGTCGCACTGCCGACCGAACCGGTCGTGACACGGACCACAGAGCTTCCGGAACCTCCGTCCCCGGCGCCGTCCGTCGATGCCACGGGCGATGTCGCACGCTCGGAGCGCGAAACGGTCGAGGCGGAGCAGATCGCTGCGGCGCAGGCGCGAGCCGATCGCGAGGCGGCAGAGGCGAAAGCCCGTGCCGAGCGCGCAGCAGCCGAGGCGCGAGCGCGCGCCGCCGAAGCGAAGGCACGCGCCGAACGCGAGGCGGCCGCTCGCCGCGCCGCCGAGGCGCAGGCCCGCGCCGAAGCACAGGCCCGTGCCGATGCCGAGCGGGCACGCGCGATCGCGCTGCAAAACAGACCTGGTGCACCTGTGCAGGAATCTGCCACCACGCGCGCGCCGCAGACCGAAGCGCAACGTGCGCGCGACGCACAACTCGCCGCGGAGGCACGCGCCCGCGCGGAAGCCGAGCGGGCGAGGGCCGCCTCCGCCACGACATTGCGGGCGGCAGCGGGGTCGCCGCCCGCGGAACCTGCACGCGAGCCGAGCTTCTTCCGCGACGAGGCCATCAACATCAAGGTCGCGTCCAAGCTGCAGTTCAACCGCGACCTCTACAAGGAGCAGATCACCGCGAAAGTCTCGGGCGGCGTGGTCACCCTGACCGGCACGGTCTCGACGCAGGCGCAGCGGGATCTGGCCGGAACGGTCGCGGGCGAGGTGTCCGGCGTCGTGCGCGTGAACAACGACCTCAAGGTAGCCGGTCAGTGAGACGAATCAGGTTCGCCGCGCGACAAGTAATGAATTGGTGAATGGGGTGCCGGCACTCGCCGACTGGGTCCGAACCTCGAATCCAAGGCGCTCGAGCAACGCGATCCAGTCGGCCAGCCGACGGCAGTGCACGCGCGGCAAGGTCCGCTCGCGCACCAGTGCGGCGAGCTGATCTACGGTCCGCGTCAGCGTGAAGCGCCAGCCCGCGCCGGCATCGTTGACCCGCATCAGGAGGACGCCATCCGCGTCGAGCGCCGTTGCGCACTTGGCGAGCGCGGCTTCCTGGTCCGCTGCGTCGACGTAGTGCAGCACATCGATGATCGCAATCGCGTCGCATGGGGGAATCTCGACCTGCCGCAGATCGGCGTGTGTCAGGTGTGCATGCTCGTCCAGCGCCCGGTGCGCGATCCTGATCGCACGTCGACTGAAGTCGAATCCCACCATCGATGCCGGACGAGCCGGCGGCGGCCAGCCTGCGGGCCACACTCCCTGCCCGAACGCGTCCGTTGCCGCCGCCAGCAGCGCAAGCAATAGGCCCTGTCCGCAGCCGAGGTCGACCAGCCTGGCGCGGTCGGGGATCAGGCCTTGCGCAAGGATCGCAGCGAACACGGGATCGTGGCGCAGCTTGCCGAGCGCGTACCGCTTTGCGAACTGCCCCGCTGGCGCGTAGCGCTGCGCGGCGGCCTCGGCCACCACGCGATAGGAAGCGGAAGTCATATCGAAAATAGCGCGGGTGCCGAAAGGCGAGTTGAGAATGTCTGCTAACCGTCTTGAGCTGCGCACGCGGCGCGCAGTGTGACCGATCTCAACCCGCGTTCCGCAAGGCGCGCAAGCAACGCGTGCAGCGGCGCCAGCACGCCCATCCCATCAGCTCGCGCACGGCTCACCGCGCCATCGTGCAGGAGCAGCACGTCTCCGGCCGCCAGGCCGCGGGCCAGCCGGTCGAACACCTTCGCCGCATCGCGGTCCACCGTGTCGAAGCCGCGGCGCGTCCAGGACACGTACCGCAAGCCGTACGCGGCGAGCGCGGGCTCCAGCAACGGACTGCGGATTCCGAACGGCGCACGGAAATAGACCGGCAGGAAGCCGGTCGCATCGGCGATCGCGCGCTGCGCCCGGTCGATCTCGCGCCGCGCCTTGCCGACACCGCAAAACGCGAACCACGGTGAATGTCGAAAGCTGTGATTCTCCACGCAGTGGCCTCGGCGCACGATCTCGCGTGCGAGCACCGGGTAGCGCTCCGCCCGTTCACCGACAAGGAAGAAGCTCGCCTTCATGTCCGCCGTGTCGAGGAGATCGAGCACCCGGGGTGTGACTTCGGGATCCGGGCCGTCGTCGAAGGTGAGCGCCACCTCGCCCCGGGCCGCTGCCGCGGTCGGAAGCCGCGCGAGATTCGGACCGAGCATCCCGCTGCGCGGCGCGAACCCGGCGGCCGTGAGCAGGGCGTGATTCGCGAGCAACCCGCCTCCGATCCATGGCCAGGCCAGCGGATCGTAGATCAGCGCCGCGGTGCCCCCCGCATGGAGGAGCGCCGTGGCGCCGAGCGCCGGCGTCGGCCACCAGATCTGCCGCAGCGAGGTCGCGGGCGAGACCGCGTTGGCGGAATGTGAGAGCGTCGAAGTCGAGATGGTCGGCACGCGTGGATTCTACTGCCTGTTCGAGCGGCGATCTCCAGGGCGCGATCGAAGCCCATGCTAACCTCGCGCCGCAATGCCGCTCGAGTTCCGTCCGCCAGGCGAAGTTCACGCTCCGCATCCGCCGCTGCCCGAGTACTACCCGAACGAGGCGGCCCGGCGTGATTGGGTTCGTTCGATCTTCGACCGCACCGCCCCCGATTACGCCCGGGTCGAGCGGGTCATGGCATTCGGAACCGGCCCTCGCTACCGGCGCCTGGCGCTGGTGCGCGCGGGCCTCACCCAGGGTATGCGGGTCGTGGACGTCGGCACCGGGACCGGGCTGGTCGCCCGGGAAGCCGCGAGAATTCTCGGGGATGCCAGCGCCGTCACGGCAATCGATCCGAGCGCCGGCATGCTGCGGCATGCCAAGCTGCCGGGCGGCGCCGGGTTGCTCGGCGGCGACGCGGAGCACTTGCCTCTGCGCGATGCATGCGCCGATCTGCTGACCATGGGTTACGCATTGCGCCATATTTCTGACCTGTCGGCAGCTTTCAAGGAATTCTTTCGGGTGCTGAAGCCGGGGGGCATCGTGTGCATCCTCGAGGTCACGCGCCCGGACGGACGCATCGGTGCCGCCCTCCTGAAGGCGTATCTGCGTGGCGTCGTCCCGGTCCTCGCACGGGTCATCTCGCGTACCCGCGACACGCCGCGCCTGATGCGCTACTACTGGGACACGATCGATGCCTGTGTGCCTCCCGAGCAGGTGATGGGCGCGCTCTCGCACGCCGGTTTCGGCGACGTCGCGCGTCATGTCGAACTGGGGCTCTTCTCGGAGTACCGCGCCAGAAAACCCGCGTGACCCTGTGGCGCGGTGAACCCGCTCGCGGGTTGCCTGCATCACCGGATCTCTGCAATCACGACTCATGACGCCGCACGCGACCCATCTCGTCCTGATTCCCAGCTACAACACCGGGACGAAGCTCGTCCAGACGGTGCGCGATGCACGCCGCTACTGGAACCCCGTGTGGGTGGTGATCGACGGCAGCACCGACGCGAGCGTCGAGCGCCTTGCGCCACTTGCCGCCGGCGATCCCGGGCTGCGGGTGTTCGTCCTGCCGCGCAACGCCGGAAAGGGCGCAGCCGTGCTGCACGGGATCCGGAAGGCCCGCGCGGCCGGCTTCACGCACGCACTCACGATGGACGCGGATGGGCAGCATCCCGCCGACCTGATACCGGAATTCATGGCGGCTTCGTGCGCCCAGCCGGACGCGATGATCCTCGGAAAACCGGTGTTCGACGCAAGCGCGCCGAAGATCCGCGTTCGCGGGCGGCGGGTCTCCAATTTTTTCGCCGACCTGGAAACGCAGTGGGCCGGTATCGGCGATTCGCTGTTCGGATTTCGCGTCTACCCGATCGCCGTGCTCGAGCGGGTGATGGAGCGGACGATGTGGATGCGGCGCTTCGATTTCGACCCGGAAGCCGCGGTGCGGCTGGTTTGGGCGGGGGTTCCGGCGGTGAACCGGGCCGCACCGGTGAAGTACTTCCGCGCCGACGAGGGAGGCGTCTCGCACTTCCACTACCTGCGGGACAACGTGCTGCTCACCTGGATGCACACGCGGCTCGTGCTCGGCGCCCTGGCCCGGTTCCCCCTACGTCTCCTGCGCGCTTTCGGGAGCTAGAACTCCCGCACGATCAGGCGGAAACCAGCTTCCAGGCATGCCTATAATGGCCCCTTCACCGCCACGTTTTTCGAGCAACGGAGCATGGCCGACGAGTCGACGACAGAGCGCACGTGTGACGTGGTCGTGATCGGTGGCGGCCCGGCCGGATCGACGATCGCCGCCCTGCTCGCTGAAAGGGGCTGGGACGTCGCGGTCCTCGAGCGGGACCGCCATCCGCGCTTTCACATCGGCGAGTCGCTGCTTCCGCACAACAACAGGCTTTTCGAGCGCCTCGGCGTCCTGGACGAGATTCGGGAAGTGGGTATCGTGAAGAACGGGGCGGTGTTCAATTCCCCAGCGCACGCGACGCCGCGGACGTTCTACTTCGCGGACGCGATCGACCCCTCCGCGCCGAGCGCATTCCAGGTGCATCGCGCGGATCTCGATCTCATCCTTCTGCGCAACGCAGCGCGCAAGGGCGCCGCCGTGTTTGAGGAGACGCTGGCTGTCGAAGTGAAGCTTTCGGGCGCGGGCGCGCAGGTGGCTTCGCGCGGCCCCGGCGGCGAACGCCGCTGGCGGGCGCGCTTTCTCGTCGACGCGTCAGGACGCGACACCGTTCTCGCGAACATGTTTCGCGTCAAGCGGGCCAACCGAAAGCATGCGAGCGCCGCCCTGTATGCGCATTTCGAGGGTGTCCAGCGCCGCCCCGGAATCGATTCAGGCAACATCGAGATCTACTGGTTCGACCACGGCTGGTTCTGGGTCATCCCGCTCAAGCGCGGCGCCACGAGCGTGGGGGCCGTCTGCTGGCCCTACTACCTCAAGACGCGGCGCGGCTCCCTCGAGCAGTTTCTCGAGGAGACTGTCGCGCTGTGTCCGGCACTCGTGGACCGGCTGCGGGATGCCCGTCGCTTCACACCGGTGACGGCGACCGGAAACTACAGCTACCAGTCCGTGCGGTCGCACGGGCCGAACTGTCTGATGATCGGCGACTCCTTCGCGTTCGTTGACCCGGTCTTCTCGTCGGGGGTGTACCTGGCCATGGCAAGCGCCTTCGCCGGCGCGGAAACCGTGGACGCGTGTCTGCGCGATCCGGCCGCCGCTCCGCGGGCGGTGCGTGCATACGAGCGGCATGTCCGCCGCGGCCTGAGCCTCTTCTCGTGGTTCATCTACCGCGTCACGACACCCGTCATGCGCGACCTCCTCATGCAGCCCCGGGATTTCCTGGGGGTCGTGCGGGGCGTGGTTTCGCTGCTCGCGGGTGACATTTATGGCTCGCGCGGCGTTCGCTGGCGGATTCGTCTCTTCCAGCTCATCTATTATCTGAAGAGCCTGTCGACGCCCGGCCAGAGCGCAGCCGCTGCGCGGCGGCGACGCGAGAACGTTCGGGCGGTGGGCTAGTGGCCGGCCGCACATGGGCGGTCCATGCGTGCAGGGAAAACGCCCCTCGCGCAGGCGAATACATTAAAGTAAGATCCGGGCCCTCGTGAAACACGTCGACCCCTTACGAGCACAGACCAGCATGACTGCCAAGACGCCGTTCGAAGTGGAGCTCTCCGGCCTGATGGTCGAGGTGCTCAACCTCGAGATCGCACCTGAGGAAATCGCGCCCGAAGCGCCCCTCTACGGCGAAGGCCTCGGGCTCGACTCGATCGACATGCTCGAGATCTCGCTGGCGATCGGCAAGCGTTACGGCGTCGACTTGCGCGCGGACGACGAGGACAGCAGGATGGTCTTCGCATCCCTGCGCAGCCTCGCCCGGCACGTGGACGAGCATCGCCCGAAATGAGTGCTCGCCCGCCCGAAAGCGGATAGCCGTGGAGGAACGGCGATGAAGCTACTCATCGCGGTTCTGCTCGGCGCGAGCCCCTTCGTGCTGCACCTCGCGATCGTCTGGTCGAGCGGACCTCTCACGGCCCTTTTTCTGGCGATCATCGCGAGCGGCCTGCTCGCCAGCATGGCCCCAGGCCGTATCCCACCCTGGGCCATCGGGCTCGCCGCCATTGCAGTCGGAGGCCTCGCCCTGGCCGACGTCGGCACGGCGACTCGCATCGCGGGCGCGTGGCCGATCCTGGTCTACCTGGCCATCGCGTGGGCATTCGGCAGCACGCTTCTCCCGGGACGCACGCCGCTGATCGAGCGCATCGCGCGGATCGTCGACCACGGCGACGCGATGCCCAAAGAACTCGTCCGCTACACGCGTTTTCTGACGTGGACGTGGACCGTCGTTCCCGTGACTATGGCGCTCGCTTCGGTGCTGCTCGCGCGCTTCACGTCCCCGACGGTGTGGTCGCTCTTCACCAACGTGCTGAGCTATATCGCGCTGGCTGTGCTCTTCTTCGGGGAGTATCCGTACCGGCGCTGGCGCTATCCGGACACGCCGCACACGAATCCCTTCGCGGTTGCCGTGCGCCTGGCCCGCAGCGTCCCCGAGCTCTTCGGCGGGCAGGAGCGTCATTCCGGATGAGCGCGCGCCTGAAGCTGATCGGGCACCGCGACCTCGATCAGGCGATCGCCTGGCGCAATGGCATGGCGGTCAGCGCGCGACGCTTCATTGCCGATGCCGAGGCGCTTGCCGCGGCACTCCCGCCCGGCACCCACCTACTGAATCTCTGCGAGGACCGCTACCGATTCATGGTGGGCTTCGCCGCCGCGCTGATCGCCGGCCGGATCACGCTGCTGCCACCGAACCGGACGGAGCAGATGCTGGCCCGGATGGCCGAGGCACATCCCGGCGGCACGGCATTGGCCGACGAGCCGATCGCCGAAGCACGATCCGACGTCATGGTGTTTCCCGAAGGATCGGCGCAAGACGTGCCCGTGGTCCGCGTGCCGTCCATTCCCGGCGATCACCTCGCCGCAATCGTCTACACGTCAGGGAGCACCGGCGAGCCGCAGCCGAACCGGAAGCGCTGGGAGAAGCTCGTCACGGGCGCGCATGCCGAGCAAGCCGCGCTCGGTCTCGAACCAGGCATCGCATACAGCTTCCTCGGCACCATTCCGCCCCAGCACATGTACGGACTGGAATCGACCGTGGTCATGCCCATGACGACCGGCGGTGCGATTCATCCCGCACGGCCGCTGCTCGCCCACGACGTGGCACGCGCCCTCCACTCGCTTCCGGCACCCCGCGTGCTGATCACCACACCGATTCACATTCGCGCGTGCCTCACGTCGCATGTGTCGCTGCCGCCGGTCGAGCTCATCGTGTCCGCCGCCGCGCCGCTTGCACCGGATGCGGCCGCGAACGCCGAGCAGCGTTTTCATACCCACGTCCTCGAGATGTACGGATCCTCGGAAACCGGTGTGGTCGCCACGCGCAGGCCGACCGTCTCGCCCGCGTTCCGGACCATGAGGAATATCCGGCTCGAGCGTGACGGAGACCTCTGGCTGTTCACGGGCGGGCACGTGCCGGGTCGCGTGCCGGTATCGGACTTGATGCGCAGGATCAGCGACACGGAATTTCTGCTGGAAGGCCGCGCGACCGATATGATCAACATCGCGGGCAAACGCGCGTCGTTGGGCGATCTGAATCATAGGCTCCTGGAGATTCCAGGGGTGCAGGACGGCGTCTTCCACGTCCGCGAGGCGCCGAACGGCGCGGTCGCGCGCCTCGTCGCGTTAGTCGTCGCACCCGACCTTTCGACGGGCGAGATTCTGGCGGCGCTGCGCCGCTCCGTCGACCCCGCTTTCCTGCCCCGGCCGCTGCTGAAGGTGAGCCAATTGCCGCGCGCCGCGACCGGCAAGCTGCCGCTCGAGGCCTTGCACGAGCTTGCCGCCGAAGCAGAGCAAATCATGCCCGATGCCTCGCTCAAAGTTGATGGGTCGCGCAATGCCGGCTGACGCAACGTTCACGATCGCCCCCGATCACCCGGCACTGGCCGGACATTTTCCGGGGAATCCGATCGTTCCCGGCGTACTGGTGCTCGAGCATGTCCAGCTCGCGCTCGAGGCACGCGTCGGGCCGGTGCGCCTGACGAGTCTGCCGCAGGCCAAATTTCTCTCTCCCCTGCGTCCGGGAGAATCGTGCGTCATCGCCTTCACGAGTCTTGCGGACGGCCACGCGCAGTTCGATTGCCGGAGCGGCGACCGGTCGGTGGCGCGCGGGAGCATGCGATTCGAGACCGATGCGAACGGCTCAAAGTGAAATGCACTGGCTCGGGGCGGCGCAGCGCGGCAGCCCCGCGCTGATCCGTTTCATCGTCTGGGTGGCTTTGCGGGTCAGTCGCACGGTTGCGCGCGCGCTGCTCTATCCCATCGTGACCTACTTCGTGATCTTCTCGGTCCGTCCGCGACGTGCATCGCGCGCGTATCTCGCACGCGTTCTGGGGCGCACGCCGAGCATCCGGGACGTGTTCCGCCACTACCACACGTTCGCCGCGGCGCTGCTCGACCGCGTGTATTTTCTGACCGGCCGTCATCGCGACATGACGCTCAGCATCCACGGCAACGAGCCGGTTCTTGCGCTGGTCCGGCGCGGGCGCGGCGTCGTGCTCCTCGGCTCGCACCTCGGCAGCTTCGAGGCGTTGCGCGCTGCGGGCGCGTCCGAGCCCGATCTCGACATCAGCATGCTGATGGACAACGCCAACGCGCAGAAGATGATGCGAATCCTGACGCCGCTCGACCCGGCGCTGGCCGATTCCATCATCAGCCTCGGCGCGCCCGACTCGCTCCTCCGGGCCAAGGCACGCATCGACGCGGGCGGGCTGGTCGGCTTGCTCGGCGACCGCCTGCGGCCCGGCGACCGCGCCGTGCCTTGCCCCTTCCTCGGCGCGACGATGTGGTTTCCGGCCGCACCGTTCGTTTTCGCCGCGCTGGTCGGCGCGCCAGTCGTGCTTTGCTACGGACTGTACCGCGGCGACCGGCGCTACGATCTGCACTTCGAGCTGCTTCGCGAGCGCATCGAACTGCCCCGCGCCGGTCGGGACGAGGCGATCGCGGCGCTCGCCCGGGAATATGCGGCGCGCCTGGAGCATCACGCTCGCGCCGCGCCGTACAACTGGTTCAATTTCTACGATACCTGGGCCGAGCCCGCCCGCGGGGAGGCGCGCTGATCGACCGCGTGAGCCGCGCGGCGGTCCGTCTCGCCGGGTCGATGGCGGGATGCCTCGTCTGCGCAGCAGGTCTCGCGGCCACTGCCGTAGCACCGTTTACCGCCGCGCAGTTGATGAGCAGCCTGGCGACCCAACGCGAGGCCGTTATCGCATTTACCGAAACCCGGCACTCGAGCTTGCTGAAGGAGCCGCTCGTGACGACCGGCGAGCTTCTCTTCAAGCCGCCGTCCACGCTGGAGCGCAGGGTGACGGCGCCCTTCGAAGAGCGCTATATCATCGAGGGCGATCAAGTGACCATCGAGCGTCCCGGCGCCGGTGATCCCCGCACGCTGTCCCTAGGCAGCCAGCCGCTTCTCGCCAATCTCGTCGAAACCATCCGCGCGCTCCTGCGTGGCGACCTGCGGGCCCTGGACCGCCTCTACCGCATCGAGCTTGCCGGTACTCGTGACAATTGGGCATTGACGCTCCTGCCCTCGGATCCGGCCATGGTGGAATTCGTGGCGACGGTGCGCGTCACGGGCCACGCAGGCATGCTCGAAGAGATGGAGGTCATCGAGCCGAGCGGCGATCGGACGGTGACGCGATTCGAGCACGCACACGAGGCGTCGCGTTGAGGCGCGTCGCGCCGATTGCGGCGTGGCTGGCGTGCCTCGCCGCGTGCGGATGGATCCTGATCTCCCGCACCAGCGTCACCGCGGACCTGACCGCGTTCCTGCCCCGCGCCGCGACACCCGCACAGGAGCTCCTCGTCTCCCAGCTGCGCGACGGCGTTGCATCCCGCCTGATCCTCATCGCCGTGGACGGGGCCGACGTCGCCACGCTCGCAGCAACCAGCCAGGCGCTTGCGACGCGTCTTCGCACCGGCGGTCACTTCACCTATGTCGCTAATGGAACGGGCACACTCGCAAAGCGAGATCGCGAAGTCCTGTTCGCACACCGCTATCTGCTCAGCCCTGCCGTCAATGCGGCACGCTTCACCGAGGAGGGTCTGCACGCGGCCCTGAAGCGTACGCTCGAACTCTTCGCCTCGCCGCTCGGTCCGCTCATCCGTCCGACCCTGCCACGCGATCCGACGGGCGAGCTCGCGGCGCTGCTCGCCCCGCAAGCCCGTCGCTCGCAACCTACGCTCAGCCACGGCGTGTGGGTCGACACGCGGCGCGGGCGCGCGCTGCTCATGGCCGAGACACATGCGCCCGGCTACGACCTCGACGCGCAAGCCGCCGCGCAAGCGGCGATCGAGGCGGAATTCGTCGAAGTGCGCACCGACCCAGCGATCCGGATGGTGATGAGTGGTCCGAGCGTGTTCGCGGTGGAATCGCGCGCCACGATCAGGGCAGACATCTGGCGGCTCACACTCGTGGCAGGGCTCGGCGTCACGCTCCTCCTGCTCGCGGCGTACCGGCGGATCTCGCTCGTCGCGTTCGGCCTGCTGTCGGTTGCGAGCGGAATCACCGTCGGTATCGCGGCGGTGAGCCTCGGGTTCGACGTCGTCCACGGCATCACGCTCGGATTCGGCGCGGCGCTCGTCGGGGAGGCCGTCGACTATCCGACCTTCCTCGTTGCGCACCGCGCGGCCGGAGAGCCGCTAGCGGCAACGGCGGCGCGGATCTGGCCCACATTGCGCCTTGCGATGCTCACCACGGTCTTCGGGTCGCTCGCGATGCTGCTGTCGAGCTTCGTCGGACTCGCGCAGCTGGGGCTCTTCTCGCTTGCCGGCGTACTGACCGCGGGGCTCGTGACGCGTTACGTGATTCCCGCACTGGCGAGCACGCGCCCCAATCACCGGATGGCACCGCTCGCCCGGGCGGCGCCGGCACTGGGCGCTCTCTGCGGGCGCGCACGGATCTTCGCGCCCATCGTTCCGGTGGCGTTCGTCGCGGCCGCTGGCGTAATCGCGCTCGAGCGCGCGACGCTGTGGGAAAACGACCTCGCAAACCTCAGCCCGATATCGGACGCCGCGAAACGACGCGACGAGGAGCTGCGCAGTGCGCTCGGCGCGCCTGACGTGCGTCAACTCATCGCAGTGCGCGGAAAGTCCGCAGAAGAGGTGCTGCAGCGCCTCGAGCGGCTGGAGCCCATGCTGCGCCGGATGGTCGATTCGGGTGCGATCCGCGCCTACGACTCGCCGGCGCGATATCTGCCCAGCGTTGCGACCCAGCGCGCCCGCCAGGCGGCGTTGCCCGACGCGGACGAACTTGCCCGCCGGCTCGCGCGCGCCACGCAGGGACTCCCGTTTCGCGAAGGCCTGTTCAAGCCATTTCTCGAGGACGTCGCGCGCGCGCGCGCCGCGCCGCCGGTCCGGCCATCCGATCTCGCGGAGACCGCCTGGGGGCTCGCGGTCCGCTCCCTGCTCGTCGATCAGGACGGCGGCTGGGTCGGGTTTGCGCCCCTTTCCGGCGTCACCGATCCGAATGCGCCGGTCTCCGCAGTGGCTGCACTGGGCGATCCTGCGGTTCTGGCGCTCGATCTCAAAGCAGAGTCCGACAGCATGGTGCGCACCTACCGGGAGCAGGCGCTGACCCTCGCGTTCCTCGGGGTCATCGCCATTGCGGCAGTGCTCGCACTGGGTCTGCGGAGCTTGCGGCGCGCCACGGACGTGATGATTCCGGTGCTCGCCGCGATCGCCGCGACCGCCGCGATCCTCGCGCTCGCCGACGTGCGCCTGTCCCTCCTGCACATCGTGTCCCTGCTTCTCGTGCTCGGCATCGGCGTGAACTATGCGCTCTTCTTCAATCGCGCCGTGGCGGATTCGGCGGACCGGCTTCGCAGCACGTACTCGGTCGTCGTCGCCAACCTCACGACGCTGATCGCATTCGGTGCACTGGCGACCTCTGGCACCGCAATCCTGCAGGCGATCGGCCAGACCGTTGTGCTCGGCGCCGCGCTCTCGCTCGTCTTTTCCGCCGCCTGGGCGCGTCCAGGGGTCGAATAGACCTCCCTCGCGGGGAGTGGATTCGCGGCGAATCCGGTTTGCTATACTCGATTCGCGTCCCGAACCGGCCTGCGAACCCGGCCCGCCGTGCAGCCGCTTTACGTCAATGCCTACACCGCGGTGACCGCCATTGGTGCGGGCCGCAACGCGACCCGCGCAGCGCTCGCTACGATGCGCTCGGGGCTCACTCGCAATGATTTCGCGCCCGCGCAAGTCGACGCGTTCGTCGGCCGCGTCGCGGAGGTCGAATCCGTTGCGGTGCCGGTCCCGCTCTACGATTACGATTGCCGAAACAACCGCCTCGCCTGGCTCGCACTGCAGCAGGACGGTTTCATGGATGCGGTGGCGCGGGCCGTTTCCCGTCTTGGCGCAAAGCGGATTGCGGTCATCGCGGGCACCAGCACGTCGGGCGTGCTCTCCACCGAGCTCGGCTATCGCGACCGCGATCCGGTGACCGGTGCGCTGCCCGACACCATGCGCTACGCCGAAACCCACAATTTTTCCGCACTCACCGAGTTCGTGCGGCGGGCGTTGGCCCTTGCCGGACCGACGCTCACCGTCGCGACCGCATGCTCGTCGAGCGCGAAAGTTTTCGCGAGTGCGAGTCGCTGGATCGCCGCGGGTCTTTGCGATGCGGCAGTCGTTGCCGGCGTCGACAGTCTCTGCGGCACCACCCTGCACGGCTTCAACTCGCTGCAGCTCGTGTCGCGCGCGCCGTGCCGTCCGTTCGATGCGGCGCGTGACGGTCTCTCACCGGGCGAAGGCGCAGGCCTCGCGCTGCTCGAGCGGGCGCCGGGGCCCGCTTCGCACAAGGTCGCGCTGCTCGGATACGGCGAGAGCGCCGACGCGCACCACATGTCGGCGCCCCATCCCGAGGGGCTGGGCGCCCGGCTAGCGATGGCCGCCGCGCTCGAGCGCAGTGGCCTCGCAGCCAGTCAGATCGACTATGTGAGCGCGCACGGAACCGCCACCCGCAACAACGACATGGTGGAGGCTCACGCCATTGCACAGGTCATCGGGCCCGAAACGCCCGTCACTTCGCTGAAGGGATTCTTCGGGCATACGCTCGGCGCATCCGGGATCATCGGTGCCGTCACAAGCCTGATCGCGATCGAGCACGGATTCATTCCCGGTACCGTCAACACGACGGCGGTCGACCCCGAGTGCGAAGCCAAGATACAACTCGAGAGCACTACGCGGCCGGTGCGGGCGGTGCTCACCAATTCGCTCGGGTTCGGCGGCAACAACGCAAGTCTCGTGTTCGGAGTCGCGGAATGATCGCGGTGACGATCCGTGGGATCGGATTTGCTGCGCCCGGACTCGGTGACTGGCCGGCCGCGCAAGACGTGCTGGCGGGCACGGCAGCATATGTCGGCGGCCGTATCGATCCTCCTGCACCGGAAGGCTTGCCGAGCGCTGAACGTCGCCGCGCGAGTTTTTCGGTGCGCCTCGCCATGGCGGTGGCGCAACAGGCGGTCGCCCAGGCCAGAATCGACCCCACTACGCTTGCGAGCGTATTCGCGTCGACCGACAGCGACGGTGAGATCCTCCACCACATCTGCCAGGCGCTCGCGAGCCCGCATCCCGAGATCTCGCCGACCCGCTTTCACAACTCGGTGCACAACGCGGCGAGCGGATACTGGACGATCGCCGTCCAGAGCCGCGCGCCAGCCAGCATGGTCACGGCGACCGACGAAGTATTCGGCCCCGGACTGCTCGAGGCGGCCGTGCAAGCAAACGTGGAGGCGCGTTGCGTGCTGCTCGTTGCCTATGACGGTCCGATGCCGCCGCCCCTCCTCGCCATGCATCCGATGGCCGCTGCCGCCGGTCTTGCGCTGGTGCTCGCGCCCGACGCCGGAGAACGTGACCTTGCGAGGCTGCGGATGGAAATCGTGGACGGCGCCCCGGCGGCAGTGTCCGGGATGTCCGAAAGGAGGTTGGAGGCCTTACGGCTCGCCAACCCGGTTGGGCGCGCCCTTCCGTTGCTCACGTCGGTCGCACGCCGCGAATCGCGCAGCGTGGTACTCGCCCTGAACGCGGAGAACGCGTTGCGCGTCCACGTCGATGCCACTCGATAGGCGCGCGCTGGAACGCCTCCTGCCGCATCGCGGCGCAATGTGCCTGCTCGATTCGGTTGCATCCTGGGACGCGGACCGCATCGATTGCCGCGCAGCAAGCCACCGTGCCCCCACGCATCCGCTGCGGCTCGGGGGGCGGTTGCCGGCGGTCGTCGCAATCGAATACGCGGCGCAGGCGATGGCCGTGCACGGTGGCCTGCGAGCGCTTCCGGACCAAGACGTGGCGCCTGGCTATCTCGTCGCAGTACGCGATGCGCGGTTGCACGTCGCCACGCTGGACGACATCGCGGCGGACCTCGCGATCTCCGCGACCTGCCAGGCCGCGGACGTCAAAGGGCTCACGTATGCCTTCTCAGTGAAAGCGGACGAGCGCCTTGTCGCGGAAGGCCGCGCCACGGTCGTGCTGGTCGCGCGCGTCGGCGATCGTGACCCGATCAGCGCAGGCCCATCTGAACCTTGATCGCCTTGTCGAGATTCTGGACCCAGCCGTTGTAGTTGCTGTGAATGTTCTTCCCGTCGTAGTTCAGGTTCTGGCTGTCCTTGTAGACGATGCTGTAGCGTTCCGCGCTGTAAGGAATGTTGACCTGCGCCATGTGCGTGCGCAGGTGGAGCGTTCCCTCCAGCAGGAAAGGCTGCACTTCCTTGATCTGCCAGCCGAGCGTCGCGCCGGCGCGCTGGATCGCGAGCTTGACCTGGTCCGCGGTGAGCTTCGGGCCGCCGGTCGGCTCGATCACCGGTGCGTCGACGATATCCATGACCGGCGCTATGCGACACCCGGCCAGGCCGACTGCCGCGATGCCGATCAGCAACGTTCCAAGGATTTTCCACATGTTCTTCTCCTTCCGCCGATTTTCGGACGGAGATTGCGCCTGCGCTCCCTGCCCGGGCTCCCGTCCGGCACCCGGCATGCCGTCATCATGCCCTCCCGTGTACGCGCAAGTCCAGTCCGCACATCACGCTTTTCCCGGTCCGGAGCAACGGGTTCGGCCGCCCTCCTCATCCGAAGCCGAGCACGGTGTCAACCACCTGTTGAGGGGCGGCGGGCAATGCGTTGCCGCGCCAGGCGACGTGATGGTCCGGCCGCACGAGGACCAGGTCCCGTCCGTACAGGTCGCGGGCCTCGGGCAGCGGCACGTCGAGGACGTGAATCGATGCTCCGCGCCGTTCTGCGGCCGCTTCGAACCCGCCTGCGTCGTGCGTCGCGCCGCCGAGCCGCAACAATGTGAAGTCGCGCCCGAACCGGTCGAAGATCGACACGCCGTCGCTCAGCCAGAGGTGCGGTGCGCGTGCGCCGGGTGTGGCGTGCGGCGCGTAGCGGTGCCATTCATCGGCAGGCGGCGGCGTGCCGTCGTCGCAGACGACGGGCGAACCGCCGTAGAAGACGCCGAAATGAATACCCGGAATGTCGAACTCGCGATTGCAATGCTCGACGAGCTTCTTGCCCAGCTCGTCGCGGCTGCGCGCGCCGTCAGGAGTCTCCTCCTCGAGATTCGCGGGGATCGCCATGCGACCGATGGAGTCGGCCATCGCGCGTGCGAAGCCGGTGTTCCGGTGCCCGATCGGCTTGCGCTCGGTTTCGTACGTGCCGAGGAGCCGCGGTCCGCCCCAGCCCTGGCAGGCGGCGGCGAGCTTCCACCCGAGATTCGCGCAATCGTCCACGGCGGTGTTGTAGCCCTGCCCACCGGTCGGCGTGAAGAGGTGTGCGGCGTCCCCGGCGATGAACACGCGGCCGTGTGGATCCCCGTAGCGTTCGGCGACCAGCGTGAATCCAGCGGTCCACGTCGCCGTGCCGATGCGCTCGATCGGAAAATCGCGGCCGGTCGAAATCGCGAGGGACTTGCGCGCGAAAGCCTCCGTCGGCTCCTCGCCGCGCGGAAGCTGCGTGTGATAGACGAGGAGGCTCTCCCCGTCGATCGCGCAGAGAAACGAGCGTCGCTCCCGGTTCACCGCCCAGTACTGCCAGCAGCGTCGCGGCGGGACGAGGTCGTAGAAATTCCGGGAGCGGAAGTAGAGGGCCAGCATCCGCCCGCCCATGAAGTCGCGCTCCTCGCCGGCCCAGCCCTGGTATTCGATGCCGAGCGACGCGCGAACGACCGAGCGCGGACCGTCGGCGCCGACGAGGTAATCGCATTCGAACGTTTCCCGCCGGCCGCTCGCGATCTCCTCGAGCTCTGCCGACACCCCGTCCGGCCGGGCACGCACCGCAACCACGCGCCAGCCGAAACGCAGGTCCACTGCCGGCCAGCGCGCGGCCTGCTGCATCAGGACCGGCTCGATATACATCTGCTGCGTGCGATGCAGCGGCTCGGGTGTCGGCCAGCGGGAGTTGGCCTCTTCGCGCGCCGCGACCGCCTCGCGTCGTGACCGCCAGGGTACGCGCGCCATTTCGTGCGTCGCGTAGCGCGTGAAGTAGGCGATGTCCTGGGGATGATCGAGCGGCAGGCCGAGAGCGCGGATTTCCGCAGCGAAACCCAGCCGGCGATAGTGCTCCATCGAGCGCGATGTGGTCGCGTTCGCCTTGGGGAACTGTGGCGGTCCCGCGTCCTCTTCGGCGACTACGCACGGGACGCCGCGGCGACCCAGCTCGATCGCGGTGACGAGTCCCGCCGGTCCACCTCCGGCGATGACGACTTGCGTGCGATGAGGGGATGCGGTCATGGCGTGACCACCAATGTCGCCATCGGGTGATGGGTGTTGCCGCCCCGGAAGGGCGGAAAGAGCTTGTAGTCGGCGCGCAGCTCGTGGCGCACCGACGACGCGAGCGCGGCCGTCAGCGCGCCAGGGCTATCGAACGCAACGCGATTGCGCAACATCGCGTTTGCGCGCGGCCAGGGAAGAAATCCGCACCAGTCGATGCGCGTCAGCACTTCGAGCTCGCGAATGGCGGGAAGCTTCGCCATGATCGCCGGGTGATGCGCAAGGTAGAAGGCGAGCCACTCGTTGAGATCCTCGGCAGGCCCCGGATAGGTCACGAGATAGCTGCAGGGCAGCTCGCCCGGCGCGGTCCGGAAGACCGGATCCGGCACCGCGAAGGTTCGATTGAGCATCGCCTGCTGCGTGATCCGCGCGCCCGCCAGGCTGGGCAGCATGCCATGCACGGCCAGCGCCTGAAGATGACCGTCGCGGGCGACCGCGTCTTCCAGCGCGTCGATATCTGCGAAGTAGAGCTGCGCGGCGAGCGGCGGTGGTGGCCCGTCATCGAGATGGGGATCGGTCGCGCGCTCGGGCGTGTAGATCAGCGCCTTGCGCAACCCTGGCGTCGCCCGGACGATTTCGACGAAGCGGGAGCGGTCGGCATCGCTGAGCTGGAGCGTGGTATCCCCGGCGTGATCGTAGAACAGTGAGTATGAGAAGGTCACGGTGGAACCGCTGAATGCAAGCGTGGCGCGAAGTGTACCGCCGGATGTCGATTCGCCTCCATGGTCCCACGCACCACACCGCATCGTCCGCACAAGACCGTCGGCGACCTCGAGACCTTGAATTTATATGCGCCGCCGGCATACTGACCGTCGAGTGCAGCGGTCCGGAACGCCGCGGGACTCCTAGAGGAGGGCGTAAATGCCGACCAAGGTCCAGTACTTGGAGATGCTGAAAGCGCGGCTCGCGCTGTGGAACGCCGAGCTCGATAAGCTTCAGGCGGATGCCGGCGATCGCGCCGATCTCAAGAAGACGGTCGCTGAGCTGCTCCGGCTGCGTGACGACGCCGCGGCGCAAACACAGGTGATCGAGCGCGCCGGCGAGCCCGACTGGGAATTGCTTGCGGCGAACGTCGACAAGGAGTTCGAGGCCCTCGGCGACGCGTTCGGGCGCGCGCGGGCCCGCTTCGGCGAGTGAGGGTGCGGCGCGCGGCCTGCAACTCGTTGTTTCGCGTGACACAATCAGTCATGAACTTTCACGCGCGGAAGCCATCGAATGTTTAGTCCGTGCGAAGCTGCTGTGTAAGAACGGCGCGCTCGGCGCTGTGGTTCCTGTGCGCGCGACACGCCGCGCCGACAAACATCAAGCTCGGATGAGAACCGTTGTGCCGCCACAAGACGCGCGGCGCCGCGTCTTTTTTCAATTCGTTCAGGAAAGGAGACACGATGAGCTTTGAGCTTCCTCCTCTCGATTTCGCGCTCGATGCGCTCGAACCGCACATCTCGGCGCGAACGATGGAATTTCACTACGACAAGCACCACAGAACCTACGTCTCCAAGCTGAACCAGCTGGTCGAGGGCAGCCCTCCCGCGCGGATGTCGCTCGAGGACGTGATGCGCAGATCCGCCGACAGCCCCTCGGGACAGGCCCTTTTCAACAACGCGGCCCAGGCGTGGAATCACGCGTTCTTCTGGAAATGCATGAAGCCGAAAGGCGGCGGTGCGCCAAGTGGTGCGCTGGCCGAACGGTTGAAAGGGAACTTCGGCGGGTACGACAAGTTCCGCACCGCCTTTCTCGATGCCGCGACCAGCCAGTTCGGCAGCGGCTGGGCGTGGCTCGTGCAAAGCGGCGACAAGCTGGAGGTGATAGCCACGTCGAACGCCGACAATCCGCTGGTGCGCGGGAAGATTCCGCTCCTCACCTGCGACGTATGGGAGCATGCCTACTACCTCGATTACCAGAATCGGCGTGCCGACTTCGTGAAGGCGTTCGTCGATCACCTCGTCAACTGGGAATACGCGGCCAGCCAGCTGCAGAAGAAAGCGGCCTGAAGCACCGCGCCGATTACCGGTCGGGGTGCGTGCGACGACGCGCCTCGACCCAGGTTCTTCGGCTGTTCCGCTCGGGGTCGCGCCAGAGCGGGGATAATGACGCCTGCATCATTCCCAGGCTTGTTCAGGAAGTCTTCATCCCCCGATGGCACAGTACGTCTACACCATGCGCCGGGTCGGCAAGGTCGTGCCGCCCAAGCGCGTCATTCTCAAGAACATCTCGCTCTCCTTCTTCCCCGGCGCCAAGATCGGCGTGATCGGGCTGAACGGCTCCGGCAAATCGAGCCTGCTCAGGATCATGGCCGGCGAGGATCAGAACTTCGAGGGCGAGGCGATCCCGATGCCCGACATGCGCGTCGGCTTCCTGCCGCAGGAGCCGCAGCTCGACCCGGCGAAGACCGTCCGTGAGACCGTCGAGGAGGGGCTCGGCGACATACTCGCCGCAAAGCGCCGCCTCGACGAGGTTTACGCCGCCTATGCCGAGCCGGATGCAGATTTCGAGAAGCTCGCCGACGAGCAGGCAAAACTCGAGGCAGTGATCGCCGCCGACGGCGCCGATTCGGATGTCCAGCTCGACATTGCCGCGGACGCCCTGCGCCTGCCGCCATGGGATGCGAAGATCGGGCCGCTCTCCGGCGGCGAGAAGCGGCGCGTGGCGCTCTGCCGGCTGCTGCTCTCGAAGCCCGACATGCTGCTCCTCGACGAGCCGACAAACCACCTCGACGCGGAAAGCGTCGAGTGGCTCGAGGTCTTTCTGCAGAAGTTTCCCGGCACGGTCGTCGCCATCACCCATGACCGCTACTTCCTCGACAACGCCGCGGAATGGATCCTCGAGCTCGACCGCGGCTACGGCATTCCGTGGAAGGGCAACTATTCCTCGTGGCTCGAACAGAAGGAGCAGCGGCTCGCGACCGAAGCGAAGCAGGAGGCTGCGCGCGTTAAGGCGATGAAGGCCGAGCTCGAGTGGGTGCGCCAGAATGCGAAAGGGCGCCAGGCCAAGAGCAAGGCGCGCCTCGCCCGCTTCGAGGAGCTCTCCTCCTACGAGCACCAGAAGCGAAACGAGACCCAGGAAATCTTCATTCCGGTTGCCGAGCGCCTCGGCAACGAGGTGATCGACTTCGACGAGGTGAGCAAGGGTTTCGGCGACCGCCTGCTGATCGACAAGCTCTCGTTCAAGGTCCCTGCCGGCGCGATCGTCGGCATCATCGGCCCGAACGGCGCGGGCAAGTCCACGCTCTTCCGGATGATCACCGGCAAGGAAAAGCCCGACTCGGGCAAGATCGTCATCGGCCCGACCGCGAAACTCGCGCAGGTGGACCAGTCGCGCGAAGCGCTCGACAACTCGAAGACCGTCTGGGAGGAGGTCTCGGGCGGCGCGGATGTCATCAATGTCGGCAAGTTCGAGATGCCCTCGCGCGCCTACCTCGGGCGCTTCAATCTGAAAGGCGCCGATCAACAGAAGCTCGTCGGCCAGCTCTCCGGTGGCGAGCGCGGCCGGCTGCATCTCGCGAAGACGCTCCTCGCGGGCGCCAACGTGCTGCTCCTCGACGAGCCGTCGAACGACCTCGACGTGGAGACGCTCCGCGCGCTCGAGGAGGCGTTGCTCGAGTTCGCCGGCTCGGTGCTGGTCATCAGCCACGACCGCTGGTTCCTCGATCGCATCGCCACCCACATCCTCTCCTTCGAGGGCGACAGCGAGGTCGTCTTCTTCGATGGCAACTACCAGGAATACGAGGCGGACAAGCGGAAGCGCCTCGGCGAGGAAGCAGCGCGTCCGCACCGCATCCGCTACAAACCGCTCAAGGCGTGAACCGACCGAAGCGTTCACTTTCGCGCGAGGAGCGTGATCCCCAGCGCGACAAGCGCCATGCCGCCGAGCAACGCCGCGGTGAGACGTTCGTCGAGGAGCCACACCCCTAGCAGCACCCCCGCCACCGGCGCGACGAAGTTAAAGCTGATCATCACGCTCGGCTTGTAGCGGCTGAGGAGGTAGTACTGCACCGAGAATCCGAGACCGGCGATGACGATCCCCTGGTAGAGGATCCCCGCGACGGGCGCCCAATCGAGGTTCTCCCAGCGTACGGTCTCGAACGCGAACCCGCCCGCGGCGAAGATCGGCAGCGACAGAAGCATCTGCCACAGCGTGAGGCGGATCTCGTTGACAGTGCTGAGCAGCCGGCCGCACAGCGCAAGGCGCATCCCTAGCACGCACGCGCTCCCAAATACCAGCCAGTCTCCGTAGTGCGTCGCGGCCAGGCTCCCGGTGCCCACCGCCCCGCGCGTGAGCACGAGCACGGATCCGGAAAAGGCGACGAGCACGCCGAGCACACGGCCCGGCGAGAGGCGGTCGCCGGGCACCAACCAATGCGCGAACAGCACGCCAAAGATTGGATTGGTGGCGATCAGCACGGCGCTGTTCGCGGCAGTGGTCGCCCCGAAGCCGAAGTTCATCAATGCGATCTGGGCCGTGAAGATCAGCGTGAGGCCGAGGTGCACCGGCCATTCCTCGCGCGTGGGCATGAGCGGAACGCCCATGAAGCGCGCCCAGGCGATCACGCACGCGCTGCCCAGCGCGAAGCGCAGGAATCCGCTCCAGAGCGGCGGAAAGACCTCGAGCCCGATCTTCACCGCAACGGGGTTCCCGCCCCACAGCGTGTGAATGGCGAGGGCGAGCACGACGGCGCGCGCCGGAATCGACCAGCTCAGCGGACACCTCGTCTCGATGAGCGGCTCAATGCATTGGTCTCAGGCAAGCGTCTCGGCCCGGCGCGCGCTTTCGATCAGCGAGGCGCGTAGCAGAAACGCGCGGTGGCGCGCGGGGTCGTCGGCAGCGGTGCGCAGCTCGTGAAAGCGCGCCTCGCGGCGCGCGGGGTCGGCTTCCTCGAGCCGGCGCTTGTTGGCGACCGTCTGTTCCTGCACATACTCGATGTTGAGCGGACGGCGACGGCGCTCGTAAGCGTCGAGGAGGCCCGCGTCCGCCTCCCCTCGAATCACGCGGTCGAGCAGGTCCGCAAGATCCCATACCTCGTGGATGCCGGAATTGAGCCCAAGCCCGCCGATGGGATTGTTGACGTGCGCCGCATCGCCGGCGAGAAACACGCGTCCTTTGCGAAACTGCTTCGCCACGCGCTGGTGCACGTTGTAGAGATTGAGGTGTTCCCAGTCTGCGCCCTCGGCGTAGCAGCGCGCCAGCCGCGCGCGCACCGCCGTATCCGACACGGCCTCCGCGTCGCTCTCGTCCGGTCGCGTGTTGTAGACCGCGCGCCAGCGCCCTTTCAGATCGTCGCCCGCGACCTTGAAGAGGTTGGTCCACTCCTCGGGGCCCGCCATGTAGTTGCGAAGTGAGCAGCCGATCGCGGTCTGGAAATCGAACCGCGTCGTGATCACGAGGAATCGCTCCGGCCAGGTGAACCCCTCGAACTCGATGTCGAGCGCCTTGCGCACGGTGCTGCGACCGCCGTCGCAGGCGATCACGTAGTCTGCGACGAACTCGTGTGCGCCGTCGGCGTCCACGGCGCGCACCACGACTCGGTCGGCGGTCTGCTCGAGGTCGGTCACGCGCATGCCAAGGTGCACTTGCGCGTTCGGCAGCGCGCGCAGCCGCGCGATGCTCATGTTGGCAAGCTTGTGCTGCTCGGTCTGTACGACATAGGGGAACGGCGTCTCGCCGCGCAGCCGCTCGAAGTCGAACTCTGCAACCAACGACTTGGTCGGTCGGTCCCAGAACTGAAACACTCGCGCCACCAGACCCTGGGCGATGTATTCGTCGATGAGTCCCAGACCGGCGATGATCTCGAGCGTGGGCGGCTGCGTGGTCGAGGCACGCGGGCTGTCATTGATCCGGTGATCGGCTTCCACGAGACACACCGGATGGCCGCGTTGCGCGCACGCGAGGGCGGCAACGCTTCCGACCGGTCCCGCGCCGATCACCAGGATGGAGGAGTCTCGTGACATGGATGGGCTCGGATCGCGAGCCGGCGGTTGACAGGCAGAGCCACGCGACCGTACTGTTGCCCGGGATTCCTGTCAATGCGGCGCGCGCCGCGTTGTCTCCCCCTCCAAACTCCTCGACCATTCCCTTCTTTCACGCACTGACAACTCCCATGGCGCTGCGCGTCGCGATCCCCGATCTCGTGTCGCCTTCCTATTTCCCGGCAATTGCTGCCGTCGAGCTGGGGTTCTTCAAGCAGGAGGGGCTGAACGCGAAGCTCGAGCTCCTGTACCCGGTGACCAAGACCTACGCGGCATTGCGCGACGGCGAGCTCGATCTCGTCGGGGGTGCGTCGCACGCCCCCCTCTATGCATTCAAGGACTGGGCCGGGTGCCGTTTGCTCTGTGCGCTCGCGCAGCACATGTACTGGTTCCTGGTCGTGCGCAAGGACGCCGGCGCGCAGCGCGGCGATCTGAACGCGGTGAGGGGCATGCGGATCGGCGCGGCGCCCGGTCCCGTGGACGGCCTGCGGCGCATGCTCGACGCAGCCGGAATCGATCCGGCGCGCGACCTCGAGATCGGACCGGTGCCCGGCCTTGCGGTGGGGAACAAAGTTTCGTTCGGCCTGATGGCCGCCGAGGCGCTTGCGCAGGGCAAGATCGACGGCTTCTGGGCGAACGGAATGGGTGCCGAGGTGGCTGTGCGGCGCGGGATCGGCACGGTGGTCGTCGATGCGCGCCGCGACGGACCGCCTGCTGCGCGCGGCTATACGTTTCCGGCGCTGGTGGCGGCGAAGAAGCTCGTCGACGAGCAACGGGACGTGGCAGCCGCGGCGGTCCGAGCCATCGTCGCCGCACAGCGCGCGCTGAAGGGAGATCCGGAGCTCGCTACCGCTGTGGGCACGAAGTTGTTTCCGCCCGACGAAGCCGGTCTGATCGCCGAGCTCGTGCGCCGCGATGCGCCGTTCTACGACGCGACGATCTCGGAGCAGACCGTGGACGCGATGAACCGGTTCGCGCGCGACATCGGGCTGCTTTCCGTCCCGGTTGCTTATGACCAGGTGGTGGCGACGGAAGTCCGGGAAGATTGGGTCTAGAAGCTAAGAACCGGCTCCTCTGATCTACGTCGCGCCGCGCTCGAGGAGATGCTGGCCCAGCCACGTAGTGGCCTGCTCGCCGGCGATCGCGAGCTTGGAGCGATCGCTGTAGAGCGTCATGTGGGTCGTCTTCGGAATGACGAAGAGCTTCTTCTTGTTGGTCGGAATCTGGTTGTAGGCGTCGATCTCCAGGTCCCATAGCGTGAGGTCGTCGCCCTCGGCAACGAGCACCAGCGTCGGCACGTCGAGGATGCGCGGCAGGAAAGGGTAGACGCTGTAGTTCATCAGGAGCTCGACCGATTCCATCGTGCTCGAGTTCTGGTACAGGGGCGCCTCCGTTCGCTTCAGCTCGAGAAACGTCTCGTAGGTCTCGGGAAACGGCCAGGCGGAAAGCGTCTTGTCGGGATCCGCCGCCGCGTGCGGAATGAAGCCGCGCTCGCCCGGATTCTTGAATCGCCGCCGGCGATCCTCGGTGACCGCCGCCATCAGCTTGCGAAAGCCCATCGTGCCGTGCACCCGGCGCATGTTGCGATACCCATCCACGACCGGAATGGTGGAGACGGCGCACTTCACGCGCGGATCCGACGCGGCGAGGATGAGCGTGTGACCGCCGCTGTACGAGATCCCCCACACGCCGATGCGCGCGGCGTCCAGCCCGGGCAGCGTTTCCGCGTAACTGATCGCGTTGCGATAGTCCTCGATCTGATCGTTGGGATCGAGATGCTGGCGCGGCTCGCCGTCGCTCACGCCGAGGCGGCGATAGTCGAAGAGCAGTGCGGCGAGGCCTGCCTTGACGAACAGATCCGCGTAGTGCGGCATGACCAGCTCGCGCACGTAGCACCAGCCGCCCGCCATCACCACCACGGGCACCGGACCTTTCGCGCCATCTGGCATGTACAGCCAGCCGCGAATTGTCTCCCCACCGCTCTGAAACTCGATGTCCTTGCGTGCCACGTCGTTCTCCCTCAAAGCATGGGGTTGGTCACGGTGCCGTTCAGCGCGGCGACGCCCCACGCGGAACCCTGCGCGTCGAAACTGAAACTGATGTGGCCGGCCGCGGCGTGTCCGTCGCGGAAGTGCCGCTGGATGGGATAACGGTCGTAGAGACCGTTCGCGCCGGCCATCGCATGGAGAATGTCGACCGCCTCGGTGCAGAGCTGCACGGCATAGGCCGCGTTGCGCTTGCATGCGAGCTTGGCGAGCGGATCGGGAATCCGGCCTGCGCAGGCGTCGTCCCACGCCTGCTCGCAGTCGGCGCGCAACAGGCGGCGCGCGGCGGCGAGCCGTGACGCCGCGGCGGCCACGCGGATCTGCACTGCCTGAAAGTCGCTCATGCGCGACGCCGTGTAGTTCGTCTCGCGGCCCTTGATCGCGTCGATGGTGAGGTCGAGCGCACCTTCCGCATTCCCGAGCGCGGTGGCGCCCGCGAAATGCCCGGCCATCGCGACGAGCGGCACGCGGAACAGCGGCCCCGGGTTCACCTTGGCCCCGGGAAAATCGGCGCCCCCGCGGATCGCGAGCATCGACAGCGCGCGATGCTCGGGCACGAAGACGTCCTTTGCGCGCACCGACTTGCTGCCCGTCGCGCACATGCCGAGCACGTGCCAGTCGTCGATGACTTCGAACTCGCCGCGCGGCACGAGACACATCCGGTAGTCCACGGGCGGTCCGTCATCGCCGTCGCGGATCGTGGCCGCGAACATGCTCCACGGACTGAGATCGATCCCGCTGCAGAAGTTCCAGTATCCGCTGATGATGTACCCGCCGTCGACCTTGCGTCCGCGACCCTGCGGAAAGGCGATGCCGCCCGCGATCGGCATGTCGGGATCCTCGCCCCAGATCTCGTCCTGCGCGCGCTCGTCGTACATGGCGAGCATCCACGCATGATTCGCGAAGTTGTGCAGGTTCCACGACGTCGAGGCGCAACCCTTGCCGACCTCGGCGACGATGTCGATGATCGTGTAGAAGGGCAGCTCCATGCCGCCCCACCGCTTGGGACTCTGGTAGCGCAGCAGGCCGCTGGCGCGCAGGTCCGCCACGGTCTCCTCCGGCATCGCGCGCATCGCCTCCGCGCGGTCGGCCCGCTCGCGCAATGCGGGGACGCGCGCGCGCGCCCGCGCCAGGGCCTCTTCGTGAGTGACGTCAGCGAACGAGGGGTGCCGAGTCACTCGGGTAGCGGGTCGGTTCATGGGGAATGCGCTGGGACGTCTCCAGGGAAGGCGCGTAGGTTACCGCATCCATCGCACCAAGCGCCCGCGCGCCGGGTCACTTGGCGCGCCAGCCGCCGTCGACGACGAGCGCGTGGCCGTTCACGTAGCGCGCCTCGTCCGAGACGAGCCAGCACACCGCCCCCGCGATGTCCTCGACGGTGCCGCGCTCTCCCGCGGGGACGAGCGCGCGCACCTGCGCGTCGCTCACCGCGACGCCCCGCGCGCTGATATCGGGAATCCCGGGCCCGAGCAGTGTCTGGGAGTGCGCGCGCAGGCCTGTCGGTATCGCCCCAGGGCACACACAGTTCACCCGGATACCGCGCGCCGCGTAGACCACGGCCATCTGCCGCGTCAGCCCGACGACGCCATGCTTGGCGGCGATGTATGCCGCGCCGCCGCCCGTGCCGTTGAGACCCGCTACCGAGGCCATGTTGACGATCCGCCCCTGCCCTGCGGGCAACATCTCGCGCAACGCCCGCTTGCAGCCGAGAAAGGCGCCGGTCAGATCGAAGTCGAGCACGCGCCGCCAGGTCGCTTCCTCCAGCTCGTCCACGTCGAAGTAGCCGTCGAGAATTCCGGCGTTGTTGACCATGATCCGCAACGGCCCGAGATCGCGCACCGCGCTGGCCATCGCCGCGTCGATCTCCGCAGCCTTGCTCACGTCCGCTTCGTAGCCCGCGCCGCGTCCGCCGGCGGCCGTGATCATCCGCGCGGTCTCCCGCGCCGTTGCGCCGTCGATGTCGACCGCTGCCACCGCCGCGCCGCGCGCGGCAAGTAAGCAGGCTGTCGCCCGGCCGATGCCCGAGCCGGCACCGGTCACCATCGCCATCTGTCCTTGAAACGTCATCGCCACCTTCCCTCCACAACGCAAGATTCTGTCTCGACACGCTAGCGATGCGCGCGTGCTGCCCGTGCGATCCTGCGCGTTGCGCTATATTGCGTCAATCGACCCCCGCGATGCCATGCGGCGATGCGCGCCGATCCGATCCGATGAAATCCGCATGTTGAGACGAACCGCTTTCACCTGCGCGCTGCTGCTCGCTGCGTTCTGGCTGGCGTCTGCTCCAGATGCCCGCGCCGCTGAGATCGCAATGCGCGGCGCCTCGGACTGTCGGCTCTGGACCAAGGGCCGCGCGCAGAACGACGCGAGCTACGAGAAGGCCTGGCTCACCGGCTACTTCACTGGCCTGGCGATCGGATTCGATGCAAACTTCTGGGGCACCCGCGGCAAGGACGAGCTCGACAGCGAGGCGGTGTGGAAATGGATGGATACCTACTGCGCGGCCAACCCGAAGAACAGCCTCCTCAAGGGTGCCGAGAAGCTGTTTCTCGAGCGCATGCGCCGAGCAGCCAAGTGATCACACCTGCGCGAGTCGCGGGCGCCGCGGAGCGCGCTGCGCGGCCCCTGCGGATCCGCGTCGCCTAGGCGTACGACACGGTCGCCTGTTCGTAGTTGCCCGCGCCCATCTGGCCCTCCGGGAAGATGCGCCGAGCCGCGATCCACTCGAAGGACTCCTCAAACACCTCGCGCGTGTAGGGTTCGAAGACGATGCGCTCGCCCGGTCCCCAGCGGCGCGGATCCATCTGCTCCTGGAAACGGGCCGGGAACTCGTTCCGATAGTAGTGCGTGTAGAGCTCCGGTCGCAGGTCGATGTCGCGCTGTGCCTTGCGTAGTGCGCGGTAGTACTTGCGCACGTCCTCGGGGTCGGGATCGCCCGTGATCATGGTCGCCATCATGAACGTGGCATCGATCACCTTGCGAAACCCGAGCTGCTCGAGGAAATAGTAGGGGCCGCTGAAGAGCGCCGCCGCCGGGACTTTGCGATCGATCAGGTCCTCCATCCGGCTGAAGAGCATGCCTTCGCTGAACGTCAGCTTGATGTCGTCGAGCGGCATGTACTGCTCGAGCGCCTGGATGGTCGAGTAGTGGCTCCCCGACTGGTAGCCGACCGAGATCGGCACGCCGGCGAGCTGCGTCGGTTCCCTGATGTCCGACTCGGGCGGGACGAATACCGCTGCCGGGGCGACCGAGTAGGCGTCGCGATACAGCTTGCCCTTGCCGGTCGACGCGGCGACATTGACGGTCCAGTGGCAGGCGCCGCTCACGTCGCAGGTTCGGCCCTGCTCAAAAGTCTGGTAGGCGCCGACCTTGTCGCCGAGGTGGTGCTTCTTGGCCTGGTCCCTGGCGCTGACGTAGTCGCGGAATTCATAGTCGAGTCCCTCCGCGGCGAAATAGCCTTTCTCCTCGGCGACCCATTCGTGCAGCCGGAAATGCGGTGCGATCAGGAATTTCTCTTTTGCCATGATGCCCTCCTGGTGGTCTTCCTCAATCCGTCCGCAGGCTCTGTGGCCCGGCGTGTTCTCAACAACAGCCCTGCATGCTCCTGCCTCGTTCCCCGCGCTCGGCGACGCGCCGGGAGCGGATCATCGCGACGTGCTCGTCCATCAGGCGGCGGGCGGCGCTCGCGTCGCGCGCCTCGATCAGATCGACTAGCTCCCCGTGGACTTTCTGGATGTGGTTCGCGACCTGGCGGGTAAGCGTCCGGTTGCGCGCCGGCCAGGACACGTGCTGCAGCGAGATGAGCTGAACGACGAGGACGCGGTTGTGCGAGGCCTCTGCGACGCCAAGGTGGAATGCGAGGCACGCACGCGTGTAGGCGTCGACGTCACCGATCATCGCCGCGGCTTCCTCGAGCAGGCGCCGCAGCTTGCCGAGATCGGCCGCGGTCGCATGTTCGGCCGCGAGTTCGGCCGCCACGCACTCGACGGCACGCTGCGCATCCATGATCTCGCGCACCTCGATCCCGGAAAGCTCGAGCTGGACCGCGAACCCTTCCGCGAAGAGCCACGGGTTGCCGCGCGCGATGCGCGCCCCGCCTCCGGCGCCCACCTTGATCTCGACGATGCCCAGTGCCTCGAGCGTGCGGAGTGCGTCGCGCGCGACGATGCGGCTGACCCCTGCGCGGGAGGCAATGTCCTTCTCCGTGCCGAGCATGTCGCCGACCTGGAGGCGCTTGTCGAAAAGCGCGTCGCGCACTTCCGCGACGATCTGCGAGGAGAGCGTCGCCGCGCGCCCGGCGAGCGGCGCGCGCGGGGCAAGGGGCGCTTTCTCGAACAGCCGATGCACGCTCATGCGGGCTGGTTTCCTGATTGCATCGGCGGGGCCTGACAACGGGGCCGCCGCCGGAGGCGTTGGCCAATGATCATAACCATATCATCTTTAGTCAGCAAGGCTTCGCGCTGCGTGTTTGCTTGCGGCACGGTATGTGCACCGCCATAATCGTTCGGCATCTCGCATGGCCCAGCCCGCCCCTTCGCGCGCGCTCGCGCGCTTTCGCATCCTCGACCTCACGCGCGTGCGCGCGGGGCCGACCTGCGTCCGGCAGTTCGCCGATTTCGGCGCCGACGTGATCAAGATCGAATCGCCACCGGGCGTGGATCCGAACGAGGGAATGGGCGGGCCCCGGGACGGCCCGGACATGCAGAACCTGCACCGCAACAAACGCTCGCTGACGCTCAATCTCAAGCTTCCCGAGGCGCGCGAGGTATTCGAGCGGCTGGTGAAGTCCGCAGACGTCCTGGTCGAGAACTACCGGCCCGACGTGAAGGCGCGGCTCGGGTTCGACTACGAGACCCTCGCGCGCATCAATCCGGGCATCGTGCTGGCGAGCATTTCCGGATTCGGTCAGGACGGCCCCTATCGCGACCGCCCGGGTTTCGACCAGATCGCCCAGGGAATGAGCGGTCTCATGTCGGTCACGGGTGAGCCTGGACGGGGTCCGATGCGCACCGGCGCGGCCATTGCCGACCTCGCCGCAGGGCTGATCGCAGCGCTGGGCATCATGACGGCGCTCCTCGAGCGCGAGACTTCCGGCAAGGGCCAATGGGTGCAAAGCTCGCTGCTCCAGGCAGGCATCACGCTGCTGGATTTCCAGGCGGCGCGCTATCTGATGAAGGGCGAGGTGGCGCCCCGGGTCGGCAACGACCACCCGACCAGCATGCCGACCTCCGCGTATGCGACAGCCGACGGCTATCTGAACGTGGCCGTCTCCGGCGAGGGAATGTGGCAGCGGCTGTGCAAGGCGATCGAGCGGGAGGACCTGCGGACGCGGCCCGAATTCAAGAGCAATTTGGACCGGGCCACGCATCGCGCCGAATTGAACGCCGAATTGAGACAGACGCTCGCCGCGCGCAAAAGCGCCGAGTGGGTCGAGGTCCTCAACCGCGCAGGGGTGCCGTGCGGACCGATCTACTCGGTCGACCAGGTATTCGCCGATCCGCAGGTCACCCACTTGCAGGCGGCCGTCGGAGTCGAGCACCCGCGACTCGGCAAATTGCGCGTGCTGAACCAGGCGGCACGCCTTTCGCGCACGCCTGCAGCGGTCCTGAGCGCTACGCCGGATCCCGGGCAGCACACGGACGAGGTGCTCGCGGAACTGGGCTACAGCGTCGCCGAGATTTCCGCATTGCGCGCGAAGGGGGTGGTGTGAGGACGGATCGATGACGAAGGAGGAGCTGGCGTCGTTCGCGCGCGTCCCTGCGTTCGGCGCGGACGAGCTGACCAAGCGCCTGATCGTGGAGAAGCAGGGCCCGATCGGGTGGATCGTCTTCAACAATCCAGAGCGACGCAACGCGATCTCGGTCGATATGTGGGAGGCGCTGCCCAAGGCGCTCGACCGCTTCGAGGTCGACCCCGACATTCGCGCGATCGTGCTCGCTGGTGCAGGTGACAAGGCATTCGTGTCGGGTGCGGACATCTCGCAGTTCGACCAGGCGCGCGCTGACAGCGCCGGCGTGCAGCGCTACGAGGAAATCGCCGAGGGCGCGCAGCTGCGGCTGCAGGAGTACGAGCGGCCGGTGCTGGCGATGATCCGCGGCTACTGCCTCGGCGGGGGATTGAATATCGCGCTCGCGTGCGATCTGCGCATCGCTGCCGACGATGTGCGAATCGGCATTCCGGCGGCACGGCTCGGCCTTGCCTACCGGGCTTCCTCGACCAAGAACCTGGTCGATGCGGTCGGCCCGGCGAACGCTCGCGAAGTCCTCTTGACCGGCAGGCAGTTCGGCGCCATGGAGGCGCATGCCATGGGGCTCGTGAACCGGGTGGTACCCGCCGCGGCGTTGCAGGACGCCGTGCTCGACTACTGCGGAATGTTCGCCGACAACGCGCCGCTGACCATGCGCGCGGCGAAGCGCATCATCCGCGAGTTGCTCAAGCCGCACGCCGATTTCGACGCGGCGGCCTGCCGCCGCTACGTCAAGGAGTGCTTCGAGAGCGCCGACTACGCCGAGGGGCGCCGCGCGTTCAAGGAGAAGCGCAGGCCGAATTTCAGCGGAAAGTGACGGTTTTCGTCACTCCGCGACCATGCGACCCTGCCCCGCCCGGCACGGCGCCGTCGAAAGTACGGTCCGATGTGGAGGCTTTCCTCTGTCGGCGGCGGCTCAAATGGCAGGATGACAGGAGCATTCTCTCGCCCGTGCGCCATGCCTGAAGCGAAAGCCCTCCCCGCGACCGTCGTGTTCTTCAGCCTCGCCGAATTCGGCGCGCGGCCGGTTGCCGAGCAGGCGCAACTGAAAGAATCGCTCGAGGGGGCGCTCGCCTCCGCCATCGAACCACTCCCCGCCGCGGCGCGGATCGTGGTCGACACGCGCGATGGCGCGGCAGTCGTGCTGCTCGACGGGCCGGTTGCCGCGCTCGACGTCGGCGATCGCGTGCGCGCTGCCGCGCCCGGGGTGCCCCTCTCGATCGGGATCAATCACGGGCCGGTCAAGCTCGCACCGAACGGCGCGCACGGTCCCACGCTCTTCGGAGACGGGCTTGCGGCGGGGGCATCGATCGCCGCTTACGCCAAGCCTGGCGCGACGCTCGTCTCGCGGAGTTTTCGCGATGCGCTCGCGGAGCGCGCACCCGACCGCGCGGATTCGCTGCGGTCCGCCGGCGCATTCACCGACGCTGCGATCCGCTCGCACGACGTCTTTGCACCGGGCCGCAAAGCCGGCGTGTTTCGACGGCGCCGCCAATTCGTCTTCGGCGCGCTTGGCGCCACCGGCATGCTGGCCGCTGGCGTCGTCGTGCGGCGCGCGCGGCTGCGCGCGGCAGCCGAAGCGCGGACGCCGGCCGTCGTCGCGCTGGCCATCACGCCGGGCGGCGAGATTCAGGTGGACGGACGCATGCACGGCATGTCGCCGCCGCTCAAGACCCTCGAGCTCGCGCCCGGTCGCCACACGATCGTGGTGAACACAGGTGACCACGAGCCGCTGACCACACGAGTGGATCTCGCGCCGGGCGAGCGGTTCACGCTGCGTCACGATTTCCCGCCCCCGCCGCCGCCTCCGGTCACGGCGGAGACCACGCCGGTCGACGCGGCACCGGCGCCGGCACCGGTCGAGCCGAAGAAGCCAAAGAGTCCGACGAAAGCTGCGACCAAGAAGCAGCCGCCTCGCGGGCGGAACGTGAAGGAAGACTTCCGCCAGGCAGGGCGCGAGATGCGGGATTTCTTCCGAGGACTCGTCCGATGACCGATCCGATCGCGACAGCGAGTCTCATCGGGCGCTACCGGGTCCTCGGTGAGCTCGGACGCGGCGCCATGGGTATCGTCTACGAGGCAGCGGACGATCTCCTAGGCCGGCCCGTGGCCATCAAGACCATCAACATGTCCGCCGATCTGTCCGAGCGCGCGGACCACGAGGCACGCTTCCTCCAGGAAGCCCGGGCTGCGGGCGGCCTGAGCCATCCGAACGTCGTCACGGTGTACGACGTCGGTCGCGAGAACGATGTCCTCTACATGGCGATGGAGCTGCTCGACGGGGAAGAGCTGCGCGACATCCTTACGCGCGGCGAGCTGCCGCTCGCGACGGCGGTAGACATCGCCGCGCAGGTCGCGGAGGGCCTCGCCTTTGCTCACGAGCGGGGCGTGATCCATCGGGATATCAAGCCGTCGAACATCATGGTGCTTCCCGGCGGCGCGGCGAAGATCATGGACTTCGGCATCGCGCGCATTCGTACCTCGGACGTCAAGACCCAGACGGGTCTGCGCCTCGGCTCGCCGCGCTACATGGCGCCCGAGCAGTTGCTCGGCCAGGGCGTCGACCGGCGTGCCGATCTTTTCGCGCTCGGGGTCGTGCTCTACGAAATGCTTGCCGGCGTCGCACCGTTCGGCGGCGACGACGTCCAGGAAGTCATGTTCCGGGTCGCGAGCTTCGATCCGCCTGCGCCGAGCCGGGTCAATCCCGCCGTGCCGACGGTGCTCGACCTCGTCGTCGCTCGCGCGATCGCGAAGGATCCCGCACAGCGCTATCAGGACGCGCAAGAGCTCGCCAACGACCTGCGCGCGGCGAAGCCGGCGGAAGGTGCAAAGTCCCCGCCGCCCCGGCCTGCTCGCGCCGCGGTCAGCAGTGTCATGGCGACACAGACCATGCCGCTGGTGAGGGAAGACGTCGGGGCGGAAACGGGCCCGCGCCTGCCGCTCTCGCGCCGGTTCGATTCGACTGCCGCGCTGCGCGCGCTCGCCGAAGCGACGGGAATGGGTCACGCTCTTGATGCATCCGCCAGCCCGTCCGGCGCGGCCGCTGGCGCAATGGATCGCGTCGCGCCGGCGCCGCGTGCGGCGCCCCGGCGGCGGCGCTCGCGCGGTCCAATGATCGTTGCGACGATTCTGGTTCTCGCCACGCTCGCCGCGATCGCGATCGCCGTCGGCTGACAGCCGGCAGATCGTCAGGGAACGATCCGCTCGGCGCGAAACTGGCGCAGTAGACGAACGAACATCTCCTCGCTGTCCACGACCTCGTTGAAGCCGTGCTGGCGGCTCTTCGTCACGCTGCTCATCACATCCCAGTCGCAGGCAAAGACGTAGTCGCCGAAGGGCCACGCGACGATCTCCTCGAACCGGTAGGGCTGCAACCCGTGTTTCTTCACCATCGCCTCCCAGAGCGGCGCCTTGTCGGCCATGTGGGCGACGAGCGAAATCGTCTGCGGCTCGGCGAGCGGCATCTCGAAGACCTCGGCGATGCGCGGCCACAAGTTGGCCCACCGGAAGTAGTCGCCGTTGGTGATGTTGTAGGCCTGATTGGCGCAACGCTCATCGGTCGCCGCCCACAGCGTAGCGTTTGCGAGGTGGGTCGATTCGGTCACCTGGTAGATCGCGCGATACGCGCCGGGCTTGCCGGGAAAGCGGAG
>JAJDOG010000090.1 GCA_022340285.1 Betaproteobacteria bacterium | reverse complement strand
CCGGGCAAGCGATGTTGTTCGAAGAGTTCCTCGCCCGCGAAAACGATGCGGGGCGTCTCGCCCTGCGCCTGAAGAATGCCGGCGCGAGTCGCGCACTGCTCCACGGGCACTGCCACCAGAAGGCGTTCGACGCGATGCCCGCAGTGAGAAAGACCCTGCGTCTCGTGCCTGGGCTGGAGGTCGAAACGATCGAGTCGAGCTGCTGCGGGATGGCGGGCAGCTTCGGATACGAAGCGCAGCACTATGACGTGTCGATGAAGATGGCCGAAGCCGCGTTGCTGCCGCGCGTGCGCGGGTCCGACGCCACCACCCTGGTGGTCGCCGATGGCACGAGCTGCCGGCACCAGATCCGGGACGGTGCAGGTCGCGAAGCGATGCACGTCGCGCGCGTGCTCGAACGCGCGCTTGCCTGAATGCGCGACACGCCTTTCGGCCGGTGAGCATGGAGCCCGAAGGCTGGACGGCACTTCTCGCGCTCGCGCCCATCACGTTTCTCGGTGCCGTCCTCTACGGATTGACCGGATTCGGCTCCGCGCTGATCACCGTACCGCTCGCATCGCAATTCTTCCCGCTGCCGTTCGTGATCGCGACCTACTCGGTCGTCGACCTGACCGGTGCGCTGCGCATCGGGCTGGAAAATCCGCGCAATGTCGAGCGCGGCGAAGTCACGCGCATCGTTCCGCTCATTCTGGCGGGCGTGGTGCTGGGCACGACGGCACTGGTGAATCTGCCGCGCCCGACCGCGATGCTCGCGCTCGGGCTGTTCATCGTCGCCTATTCGATCTACGCATTGATACGCCGCGCCGGTGGGGTGAGCGTGAGTCAACGGTGGGCTTATGTGGCGGGATTCACCGGCGGGATCACCGGAACCCTCTTCGGTGCGGGCGGGCCGCCTTACGCGATCTATCTCTCGCACCGACCGCTCACGAAAGAGCAGTACCGAGCCACGCTGACGATGACGTCTGTGTTCAGCATCGGCCTGCGGATGCTTGCGTTTCTAGTGACCGGCCTGCTGTTCGACCTCAAGGTGTGGATGGCCGCCGTTGTGGCGATCCCGGCAGTGTTTGCCGGCATCGCCGTCGCCTCGCGCGTCTTTCACCGGATCTCGCGCGACGCGCTCATGCGTGTCGTCGCACTCACCCTGCTCGTCATCGGTTCATCGCTCGTCCTGCGATCCGCCGGATGAGTTCCACGAAGCGGCCCGCTCGCCGACAGCGCGTCGATGCGGCACAATTCATGCGATCGCATTTCCTGACCGGAGGTGGCACGATGCTCGACCGATTCGCCATCAATGCAGCCGATTTCGACGGTCCAGTGCTCGTGACGGGTGCTGGCGGCTGCATCGGGAGCTGGGCCGTAGCGCTCTTGGCGCGCGCCGGCGTGCAAGTCGCGGTATTCGATCTGACGGAAGACAAACGCCGGCCCGGGCTCCTCATGTCCGACACGCAACTTGCCCGGGTTCGCTGGCTCACCGGCGACATCGCGGACACCAAGTCAGTCATGCTCGCCGCGGAGGCAAGTCAGGCGCGCGCGATCATCCATCTCGCCGCCCTGCAAGTGCCGTTCTGCAAGGCGGATCCTGTTGCGGGGGCGCGCGTGAACGTGGTCGGAACGGTCAACGTGCTCGAAGCGGCGCGCAAGCACACCATCAAACGGATCGCTTATGCGAGCTCAGTGGCAGCGCTCGGCGCGATCGAAGACGGCGCACTGCCGACCCTGTACGGCGCGTACAAGTATTGCGACGAGCAGATCGCGCGCGTCTATTGGCAGGACTGGGGCGTGCCCAGCATCGGCATTCGTCCGGGCGTCGTCTACGGGGTCGGACGCGATCAGGGGATGTCGTCCAAGACCACCGTGGCGATACTCGCCGCAGCCGCCGGCAAGCCGTACACGATCGCCTATCGTGGCGGCGTATCTTGGCTGCACGCCGGCGAGTGCGCGGCGGCGTTCATTCGCGCGATCGCTGCGGAACGCAGCGGCGCACCGGTATTCAACATGAACGGTGTCTATGCGCCCGTCGAGGAAGGGGTGCGGATCCTGAAGCGGATCGTGCCGGACGCCCAAATCGACGTCACCGGGGAACCGATCGCATTTCCTATGGACCGATCGGACGATCCGCTACGAGCGCATCTCGGGGACTACGGTAGTGTTCCGCTCGAAGAGGGGATTCGTGACGCGTACGAATCGTTCAAGCGACTGCTGGCCGCGGGCAAGCTGTCGGCGGAAAGACTGGACTGAGGAGATTGCGTGTTACCGCCGGTGAAGAGCTGTGGGTGAAAAAGCTGCGAGTGAAGAGGCGCCGGGGAAAATCACAGAAACCACGCCGCGCGCGCGGCGCGTTGCACCGATCGGCTCGGCCGATCTAGGCGGGCTCGTCGGGATCGAGCTGACGCTGTAACCAGTTGATCTGATCCTTCAGAAGCAGCTTGCGCCGCTTCAGGCGCTGCAGTTGCAACTGGTCGTAATCGAATTGATTGGAGAGCCGCCTGATGACGTCGTCCAGATCGCGGTGCTCGACCGTGAGCGCAACGATTCGCTGCTCGAGCTGTGTGCGATCGCCCATTACCTGCTGCATGGCACGTCCCCTCCTTCCACCGTACCCGGGAATATTCTAGTCCCGCCGATACGCCCATGCGAGCAGAAACGCGCCGGCCACGATCATTGGCACCGACAACCACTGCCCCATAGTCAGGTTTAGGGCGAGGAAGCCAAGAAAATCATCGGGTTCACGAAAGAATTCGGCCGCGAACCGCAGAACGCCGTAGCCGATCAGGAACACCGCCGACCCGGCCCCGAGCGGCCGGGGTCGCGCGGTGAACACCCACAGGATGACGAAGAGGAGCGCGCCCTCCAGGGCGAACTGGTAGAGCTGAGACGGGTGACGCGGCGCCGCGCCTGCGCCGGGGCTGGAGAAAACCATCCCCCAGGCGACGTCCGTCACTCTGCCATACAGCTCGCCGTTGATGAAATTGCCCAGACGGCCGGCAGCAAGCCCGAGTGGAATCAGCGGTGCGACGAAGTCGGCCATCTCCAGCCAGCGGAGCTCGTGCTTGCGCGCGAGGTACCACATCGCGATGAGGACACCGAGAAATCCTCCGTGGAACGCCATCCCGCCCTGCCAAACCGCGAAGATCTCGAGCGGATGCTGGAAGTAATGCGCCGGCTTGTAGAACAGAACATACCCGAGCCGTCCGCCGAGGATCACGCCGAGCACGACGAAGAACAGAAGATCGTCGAGGATCGGAAGGGTGATGCGACCCGACAGCCCGCGCTTGATGCGATAGCGCCCCAGGAAGTAGGCCGTGGCAAAACCCACGAGGTACATCAACCCGTACCAGCGAACCGCCAGCGGGCCGAGGGAGAAAGCCACCGGGTCGAAGTTCGGATGAACGAGCATTACTTGGGGGGAGCTACGAGGGGGTCCCCCTCGTGCGGCATCGGGTGGAAGTTCGGATCAACGGGCACGGACGAAGCTTATCCCGTCGCGGCCGCCGAAGCCGCCTTTCCGCGGCGACGCAGGTATGGCACGGCGAGCGACAGCAGCAGAAGCGCCCATAGTACGTTGCCCAAGGTCGATGAAAAGAGTATACCGAGGTCGCCCTGGGAGATTCGCAACGCCCGCACCAGGTACTGCTCGAAGAGCGGACCGATGATGATGCCGATCAGAATCGCGGTGACGTGATATCCGGTCTTGCGCGCAACGTATCCCAGAACGCCGAAGCCGAGAGCAAGCCCCATGTCGAACAGGTATTCGCGATCGGCGAATGCGCCCACGATCGTGCACGCGACGATGATCGGTACCAGGTAGCGCGTCGAGACCAGCGTCACGCGCGACATGTATCGCGCAAGGGGCAGGATTGCCGGAATCATGAAGATGTAGGCAACCACCATGGCTACGAAGACGCCATATGCAAGTTGCGGACTCTCGATGAAAAGCCGCGGCCCGAGCACGATCCCGTGATACTGCAGGACGATCATCATGACGGCCGCGGTGCTTCCGCCCGGTACGCCGATCGCCATCAGCGGCACCAGCGTTCCCGATGTGACACCGTTATTGGCGGACTCGGGCGCTAGCACGCCTTCCGGACATCCGGTCCCATAACGCTCCGGCGTCTTCGAGAACGTCCGCGACTGCTGGTAGGCGACGAATGATGCAATGCTGGCACCGGCGCCGGGGATGACGCCGATGAAGAGCCCGACGAAACCGGTCCAGACGATCTGCCACCAGCGCTTCGTAGCGAACTTCAGCCCCTCGATCGTGGCGACCCAGCTTGACCGCGTGCCGCGGGCCTGCTCGCCGCGCATGTCGATCATTTCGGCCTCGATCATCACGAGCGCCTCCGAGATCGCGAAGAGGCCGATCAGTGCCGGAACGAGCGGCACGCCATCGAGCAGCTCGAGGAAGCCGAAGGTCGCGCGTGGGGTCGAGTAGATGTGGTCCGTGCCGATCGCGCCGATCAGCAGGCCGAACAGCCCGGCGATCAGCGCTTTCAGCGTGTCCTCCGCGGCGACCACGGCAATCAGCGTGAGGCCGAACAGCATCACGACCACCATCTCGACACTGCGCATCACGTAGCCGATCTGCGCTAGCCACGGCAGCAGCGCGACCGTGGCGATCGACGTGATCAGTCCGCCGAAAACCGAGGCCATGAAGCAGAGCACGAGTGCCTGCTGCGCTTGACCCTTGCGCGCCATCTGATAGCCGTCGAGCGTCGTCGCGGCGGCCCCGCCGGTTCCGGGAATGTTCATGAGGATCGCCGGAATACCGCCACCGAGATGGGTCGCGCAGTAGAGGGACACCATGAAGACCAGCGCCTTGTCGACGTCCATCGTGAGGCTCACCGGTAGCAGGATGATCAGCGCGTTTTGCGCGTTGAATCCAGGGACCGCGCCGACGATGATCCCCGCCACGACCGCCGGCAGGATGATCCACCAGTAGCTGAAGTTCGTTGCAATGAGCCCAAGCAGGAAATTCGGGTCCCAACCCATATCGTGGCTTGCGCGCGTTCTAGAAAAGCGTTGCGAGAAGCTTCTCGATCGGGCCGCGCGGCATGCGAGTGTTGAGAAACGCCACGAAGAGCAGGTATGCAGCCACGGAGACCGTTGCGGAGACGATGAATATCGTTCGCCAACTGCCTGCGCCGAGCAGGAACATGAGCGATGACGTCAGCACGAGAAGCCCCAGCGTCAGACCCAACCAAGGCACGAGGGCGATGAAGAGTGCACAGAGCACGACGATTCCGATGCGTTGTCGGCCGTGCGGCCAAGGCCCGATCAGATGACCGAACGTGAGTGTTGCCCGCCCCGCCGCGAGTCGGCGCACGACCCGTACGACGAGAGCGAGGATCAGTATCAGCAGCGCGGTGCCGACGACGATGCCGGTCGCGCGCGCTTCCCACGCGAGATCCCAGATCGAGTCGAAGAAATAGAGGGTAAAAGCGACCGCCAGCGCCGGAATGACCAGATCGCCGAGCGCGGCGTCCTTCGGACTGTCGGGAGAATCCTGCATCGTCGATCGGAATGTGGTCGCGCCGGGTTATCGGCCGTCCCCGGTGATGCCGGGGCGGCCTGAACGTCAGGCGGCGTCGACTCGCGTCAGCCGGAGCGCTTCTTCTTCGCGCTCAGGAGTGGTTGATAGCGCCGGGCGAGCTCCATCATGCTATCGGCGTAGGCCCTGCAGACCGCGCGGTCGCCGTAGCTCGCCTGGCGCCAGTCGCCGGCGGTCTTCGAATAGACTTCCTTGAACGACGGATCCGAGAACACGAGCTTCGCCGTCTCGTTCAGTTTCTCGAAGCGATCGGGATACTTGCTTGCGGCCTCGGTGTGGATTGCCCAGGCTCGGGAAGAGTAGAGATCGGGGATCTTCGTCCCGAACACCTGGTTGATCGGCGGTGCATTGCCGGTCCGGTCGGCCAGGGCGTTTGTCGAGTTGAACACGCCGAGGACACGTGTCTTGTCGCCCATCTTGATCGGCTCGGCCACCGGCAGCACGCCGCAGTCCACCTCGCCGTTCAGCGTGGCGACCATGGTCGGATTGCCTCCGCCATAGGGCACGAGGTTGAATTTCGCCCCGGTCGCGTCGCCTAGCGCAAGCATGCCAATCGAGGCGGGATGCGGAAGGCGGCTGGTTGCCACGTTCACGACGCGCTTCTTGCCCTCCGCGACGACATCCTCGATGCGCTTGAACGGGCTCTCGGCCCGCACGTAGACCGCGCTGTCGTCGACGTCGAGACGGCAAAAATAGAAGTAGTCCTCCGGGAACTTGTACTTCGGATTCTGGAGCACGTACATGATGATCTCGGGCCCCATGTTGCCGAAGAGGAGGTTGTAGGCGTCCTTCTCGCGCCGTCCCGTGAACAGCTCGTAGCCGACCTGCCCCGATCCGCCGGGATAGAAATCGAATTCGAACGTCGCGCCGAGATGCTTTCGCCAGACTTCGGTGAACGCCCGCGCCAGGCGGTCCGCGCCTCCTCCGGCACGTGTCGGAACCACCACCTTGATCGTACGGTCCGGATATGCAGCACGAGCCGATCGGAACGGAATAAGTGAAAGTGACGCAGCCGCGAGGCTGGTCTTGAGGACGTCGCGGCGCGTGAGCCGTACACGCTTGCTCGTCATGGATGCTTCCTCCGTTTCTGGGTTGTGCCGGCGGGCGCCCGCCGGAAACTTGTGTGGTTGGCGTATTGGATCGCGCTAGCCGCGGTACACCGGTTCGGGCAAGCTGAAGTACGCGTGCAGGATGTGATACGCGGTGAGGAAATTTTTCTGCTGGAAGCTTGCGTGTGAGATTCCGGCCATCACCGCAAACTGCTTGTCCGGGTTGGGAAGCAGCTTGAAGAATTCGATCAGATCGTCGAATCCCGCGATGCCGTCGTACTCGCCGCGCATCACAATGGTCGGGACGGTGATCCGCGCCGGGTCGACGAGCGGGAGCTTCGAGCACATGTCTACGTAGGTGCCGGTCGGAACCGAATCGTCCAGTGCAGTAATCGCGTCCGCAAAGGCGCTGATAGTCGCCTCATCCGCGGTGCCGGGATGGTCGCGCGTGAAGATGCTCTGGACGAACGCGCGGTCGATCGGGCGCCGATTCTTGGCGAGAAACTCCGGCAGACGCTTGCGGCGCTCTACAAGGGTCGGGCTGCCTTGCCCCGTCCAGACGAACGCGTCCAGCGCAAGCCGGGCGACGCGTTCGGGGTGCCGCTCCGCGAAGAGCGCTGCCTTGAGCGCGCCGGAGGAAATCCCGTAGACGAGCAGTTTCTTCGCACTGCTTTGGCCGAGGACGTACTCGCTCGCAGCCGCCAGATCATCGGCGCCGTTCGAGATGTCGCAATTGATTGGCCGGCTCTTGTCCGAACGGCCGTACCCTTCGTTATCGAGGCACCATGTGTCGAACCCTCGCGCGGCGAACCAGTCCATTGCCGACGAATCTGCGCGGCCGGGCACCTGAAGGTCGAAGGTCGGCTGCGAGGCCATCGACGAGCCGTGGACGAAAAAAATCGTCCCGTTGCGTGCGCCGCCTGGCGCGGGCTTCTGCCAGAGAAAAAGCTTGATCTCGCCCTTGCGGGTCCAGTGCTCCCGGCCCGCGATCGCCGCGCGGTCCACTGCAGGCTGCATGGCCAGACGCTCCTCCACGATGAGAGCGCGGAGTCTAGCAACTTCCCGGATCGGAGTGTGGGTCAGCCGCCGTCGCCCAGCCGGCCTAGCTGGCTACCGCATTCGCTCGCAAGGGCTACGAACGCACGGACCGAGGGTGACTCGTCAGACCCACCCCACGCCAGCCCGATCTCGACCGGAGGGGTCTTGTCCTTCAGCGGCCGGTATTCGACGCCGGTCCGGCGCAGGTGCTTGAGCGAAGTCGGCACGATTGAAACGCCCATGCCGGCGGCCACCAAACTCACGATGGTCTGCATCTGGATGGCTTCCTGATCGATTCGCGGCAAGAAGCCAGCGCGCTGGCAGCAGCCGACGATGAGGTCGTACAGGCTCGGACCCACCTTACGCGGGAACAGAATGAATGGTTCCTCGGCCAGTGCGGCGAGCGCTAGCGGCCCGTGTGGGAAGCGGCGGCGGCTGCGCGCCGGCAATGCCACCATCAGACGGTCGTGAACGAGCGGCCGATAGATCAGCCGCGAATCGGCGACCGGAGGGAGAATCATGCCCACGTCGATCTCGCCTTGCGCCAGGGCGGGGAGTAGCGCATCGGTCACTCCTTCCTGCAGTGCAAGCTTGAGTCCGGGGTGACGCTTGCGAAACTCGGGCACCAGGGCGGGGAGGATGTTGTAGGCGGCGACGCTGATGAAACCGACTGCGACGGTTCCGGCCTCGCCGGCGGCAAGACGATGCGCGCCGTCTTTCAATGCATCGGCTTCGCGCAGCAGCCGGCGCGCATCGGGCAGGAGCGCGCTGCCCGCGGCGGTCAGTGCAACCGTCCGACGAGTACGCACAAAAAGCGTCGTGCCGAGCTCTTCTTCGAGTGTGCGAATCTGCCGCGACAAAGGGGGCTGCGAGATCGCAAGCCGGCGGGCCGCACGCCCGAAGTTGAGCGATTCGGCCACCGCTACGAAATAGCGGAGATGGCGCAGCTCCATGCTCGGCGACTTCCCCCGAAGAGCTCGAGTTGTGATACTTGAAAGGTATCATAAATCAGCCATGATTGAATTGGACGGTATGACAGCGCCCCGCTAAGCTAGACTTTCGCCTTACCCCGCGTTTCACAACGCCGTACGGAGGACTCCATGGCCGACAACTCTCGCAGCCGACTAATCACAGCGGGAATCGCCCGCTCTCCTAATCGCGCCATGTTGCGCGCCGTCGGGTTCGGCAACGGCGACTTCGAGAAGCCGATCGTCGGTGTCGCGAACGGCCATTCGACGATGAATCCCTGCAACGCCGGAATCCAGCCGCTGGTGGACCGCGCGATCGACGCGCTGCGGACAGCGGGCGCCATGCCGCAGATGTTCGGCATTCCGACCGTGACCGACGGAATCGGGATGGGGACCGAGGCAATGAAGTACTCGCTCGTCTCGCGCGAGGTGATCGCGGACGCCATCGAGACCTCGGTAAACGGTCAGGCGATGGACGGCGCGCTGGTCGTCGGCGGCTGCGACAAGAACATGCCCGGCGCGATGATGGCGCTGGCACGCATGAACGTGCCGGGGATTTTCGTTTATGCCGGAACGATCAAGCCTGGCAAGTGGAAAGGGCAGGACCTCACCATCGTCTCGGCATTCGAAGCCGTTGGCGCATTCAGCGCGGGCAAGATGAGCGAGGAGGATTTCGTCGGGATCGAAAAGAATGCGTGCCCGTCCACCGGTGCCTGCGGCGGCATGTACACCGCGAACACGATGAGCTCGTCATTCGAGGCGCTCGGCATGAGTCTGCTCGGCTCGTCGCAGATGGCCTGTCCCGACCCGGAGAAGGCCGATTCGGCTGCCGAGTCTGCGCGCGTGCTGGTGAGCGCCGTTCACAACAACATCCGGCCGCGCGACGTCATCACGCGGAAATCCATCGAGAACGCCATTGCGCTGGTCATGGCGGCAGGCGGATCGACCAATGCGGTGCTGCATTACCTCGCGATTGCCGCCGCAGCCGGCGTGAAGTGGACCATCGACGACTTCGAGCGCGTGCGGCGCAAGGTCCCCGTTCTGTGCAATCTCAAGCCTTCGGGCCAGTATGTCGCGACGGATTTCCACCGCGCGGGCGGCGTGCCGCAGGTCCTCAAGATGCTGCTCAACCATGGGCTCGTCCATGGCGAGTGTCGGACAATCACCGGTCGAACGCTTGCAGAGGAGTTGACCAACGTTCCTGACGAACCGCGCGCCGATCAGGATGTGATCCGGCCCTGGAACAAGCCCATGTACGCTGACGGCCATCTCGCGATCCTCAAGGGCAATCTCGCGCCGGAGGGCTGTGTAGCGAAGATCACCGGGCTCAAGAAGCTGACCATCACCGGGCCGGCACGGGTCTTCGATTCCGAACCGGCATGCATGAAAGCGATCATGGCGAAGAAGATCAAGCCCGGCGACGTGATCGTGATCCGCTACGAAGGACCCAAGGGCGGTCCGGGAATGCAGGAGATGCTTGCACCGACCTCCGCGCTCATCGGCCAGGGCCTGGGCGAGTCGGTCGGTCTGCTGACCGACGGGCGTTTCTCCGGCGGCACGTGGGGCATGGTGGTGGGGCACGTCGCTCCAGAGGCGTTCGTCGGCGGTCCCATCGGGCTGGTGAAGGAGGGCGACTCCATCACGATCGACGCGAAGAAGCGTCTTATCCAGCTCAACGTCACGGCCAAGGAGCTTGCGGCGCGGCGCAAGAAGTGGAAACAGCCCAAGCCGCGCTACACCAAGGGACTACTCGGAAAGTACACGCAGCTCGTTTCCACCGCGAGCAAAGGCGCTATCACGGACGGGCCGGCGTGAATCCCGGTCGGGACACGGTCATCAAGGAGACAACATGGGCATGTTTAGTTTTGTCAAGGATATAGGAGAGAAGCTTTTCGGCAGCGGCGCTGCGCAGGCGGCAGTGAAGCCGGCCGACGCAGCGAAACCGACCGACGAGGAGGTCGCCAAGGCGCTCATGGCAAAGGTCACTGCGCTGGGACTTCCGGTGAAAGACCTGGACATCACCTATAACGGTGGCACTGCGTATGTCATGGGGACGGTTGCCGCGCAGGACATTCGCGAAAAGGTGATCCTCACGGTCGGCAACACGGCGGGGGTCGAGTCGGTGCACGACAATCTCGCCGTGGACAAGCCGGAGCCGGAGGCAAAGTTCTACACGGTCGTGAAGGGTGACACCCTGTCGAAGATCTCGAAGGACTTCTACGGCAACGCCAACAAGTACATGAAGATCTTCGAGGCCAATCAGCCGATGCTCAAGCACCCCGACAAGATCTATCCGGGGCAGGTGCTGCGCATCCCCGCGTAGCGCGGCCGGCATCGTCACGCAAGGGCGGGATATTCCCGCCCTTTTTGATTTGTGGGAGTGAACTCCCGGTCATCGCGCCACGACGTAAAAGAACAGGAGGGAACCCGCAGGTTCCCTCCCGTTACGCTCCTTGCTGCTAAGAGCAGGCCGTGCCTGCGTGGCGCGGCTGCTCCGCTACGTGCCTGCACCCGGGCCGGATTCGCTTCAGCGCGTAAACAATCCATTGCCGAAGGGCGGGCTAATGAATCGGTGGGTCGACCGTACTAAGGGACATCAGCGCTGCGCTGGCGCGATCCGCAAGAGGCGCAGCGCTGAACTTAGATTGTTCAACTCAATCCACAAGGAGTCTCAAAATGAAAAAGCTTTCCGGTCTGATCGTCGGTGTTGCCCTGATTGGTGTTGCCCCGCTCGCGCTGGCTGACGCCGATCCGTACGAGAACATGCCCCAGCTCGGCGGCGCCGAAA